>JBFXFM010000019.1:0-68293 GCA_050179035.1 Draconibacterium sp.
CTCTTTCACAGTTATCAACAATTAACAAAAGAAAGAAAAAGAAGCAAAAAGAAAGAAAATCAATCATATACAACATCATTTGTCTCTTTTAATTATTTCTGTTAATATCTGCAAGTCTAATGGAAGCATCGGGGCCCTCAAGGGGAGAATTACCTCTAACATAAGCCTTTCTATGTAAGCAACTATTACCCCCTTGAGGGGGCAGGGGGTGAGCAAATACGGCAATAAATTATTCCAAAACTTAAAATTCAACCCGTCATAAATTAAACCGTGATGTTTTCAAATTATTTTATTTTTGGCCTGAAAAGAATCGGAAAACAAATGAAGAATTTCATCCTACTCTTGTTAATGCTGGTTTCGGGCTGGGCCGGAGCTGAAGGCTATAAAATAAAACTCACCATTAATTCGACCCCGAACCAGAAAATCAAGCTGGCAAATTATTACCTGGGTAATATTTACGTGAAAGACTCCACTGTTTTTGATGGCGCGGGCAATGCCACTTTCAGCGGCGACTCGTTGTTGCCGCACGGTTTGTACAAAATCTATCTCGACGATAAAAACCATTTCGATTTTCTGTTGGGCACCGACCAGCAATTTTCGATGGCAAAACCTTCATTTTCCGCATCGGAAATCACGATTGTGGGAGCCACAGAAACTGAAAAATTTCAGGAGTACACTGTGTTTCTGAAAGAGTTGCAAACGAAAGGGGCAACTTTAAACAAAAAAATGAGTACTGCAACAGCCGAAGAAAAAACAGCTCTCAGAAACGAAATCAGCAGTCTCACCGCCGAATTACACAATTATTGGTTTTCGGTAAAAAAAGATTATCCGAATACATTTTTATCGGCATTTTTGTTGGCCAATTATGTTCCGGTACTTGATGTAACAACACTTCCGGCCGAAGTGCAAAAAAATGATTCGTTGCTATTGATTGAAAAATTTAATTTTCAGAAAGCGCATTTCTGGGACTATTTCGACTACACCGATGAAAGGCTTTTATATACACCGCTTTACAAACCCAAACTCGAAACATGGTTTAATAAAGTGCTTTACCCTAATTATGATTCTGTTAAAACTGAAGTGATAACTTTTATTGATAATGTAAAACCTCAAAAACGAATTTTTCAGTTCGCTGCATCATGGTTTCTGAATGCAGCCATCAACAGCAACATCATGGGGATGGACGCGCTTTTTGTCGATATTGCGCGCAGGTATTATCTCTCAGGGCAGGCTTTCTGGACAACCGAGGAGTCGATGAAAAAGATAAGGGAAAATGTGATGTTTGCCGAACACAACCTGATTGGGTTGAAAGCACCCGACCTCACGCTCGAAACTTTCGACGGCGAATTTGTTAACCTGCATAAAATAGACGCTAAAGTTACTGTGATTTTGATTTACGAGCCCGGTTGCTCGCATTGCAAAGAGTTTGTCCCAAAATTTCACGACGAAGTTTATGCAAAATTCAAAAACAAAGGGTTGCAGGTTTTTGCAATTTATACGATGGACAAAAAACCTGAATGGGAAGAATTTCTGCAAAAACACAACCTTTTCGATTGGATAAATGTGTGGGACGAGCGGCACATTTCGCAGTTTAAAGTTTTGTACGACGCACGAAAAACACCGGGTGTTTACGTTTTAGACAAAAACAAAAAAATAATCGCCAAAGGAATGTCGGTTGAACAATTGGCCGGATTAATTGATTTCGAACTACGCTGATTTTCGCTTTTTTGAGATTTCTTCATTCAGCTTTTTAGCGCCTTCCAAAGCCAGATCGAAAAGCGGGTAAATATTTTCCCTGCCTATCAACTTGTCAATTCCTGCCTTTTCCAAATCGGCACAAACCGCATCGTTCACGCCCGAAAGCACCACTTTTGTACCCGAAGTTTTCAGAATCTTCAAAGCTTCTTTAAAATTGTGCACACCCGTGGCATCAACAAACGGTACATGTCGCATTCTTATTATCATTACCTTGCTTACCGTTCCCATTGATTTCAGAACTTCGCAATATTCTTTTGCCGATGCAAAAAATAAGGGACCGCTGATTTCGTATATTCCAATTCCCCTGGGCACTTTTGAATAATCATCAATTACATCAGAATCAATTCTTTCAGGAATTACCTTGCCCATATCGGCCATGCGTTTCATAAACAAAATAGCCGACAACACCACTCCTACTTCAATGGCAACAGTAAGGTCAACCAGAACGGTGAGGAAAAAAGTTGTGAGCAACACAAGAATATCGAAAACCGAGCCTTTCAAAATTGAACGGAAAGTACGCCACTCGCTCATGTTGTATGCCACTACAATTAAGATACCTGCCAGCACCGACATCGGAATCAGTTTTACCCAGCGGCCAAAAAACAACATAATTAAAAGTAGCGTAACCGCATGAATAATACCCGCAACGGGAGTACGACCACCATTTTTAACGTTGGTAGCAGTGCGTGCAATAGCACCGGTAGCAGGAATTCCGCCAAAAAACGGGGTGATAATGTTGGCAATTCCCTGACCGATCAATTCAGTGTTCGAGCGGTGGTTTCCACCAATCATACCATCGGCAACAACTGCTGAAAGCAGCGATTCAATGGCCCCAAGCAAAGCAATGGTCAAAGCGGGCTGAAAATAATATCCTAACTGCTCAAAATTGATTTTGGGAAATTCAAGATGAAATGTATTGGGAATTTCGCCAAAGAAAGATTCAATTGTACTTACCGGCAGGCTAAACACCTGAACAGCAGCTGTTCCTAAAAGTATGGCAATGATTGAACCGGGAACTTTTGTTGTGATATGCTTTGTAAAAACTATCAGCAGGATAGTAATGACAGTAATGGCAACAGCGTAGATATTAAACGATGAAAGGTTATTGAAATATGTTCCCCATTTGGCAATAAACTCCGAGGGAACCCCGGTTATTTGCAAGCCAAGCGCATCTTTTACCTGGGTTGAAAATATGACGACGGCAATACCGCTTGTAAACCCTACCACCAAAGGATGTGGAAAATATTTAAGCAAAGTTCCCAGCCGGAGAATCCCAAAAATAATTAACAGAAACCCTGCTAACACAGTCGAAATAATCAATCCATCGATACCATATTTCTCAACAATTCCATACACAATTACAATAAAAGCACCGGTTGGCCCTGCTATCTGAACGCGGCTTCCACCCAGAACAGAAACAAGAAAGCCTGCAACCACAGCAGTGATCAACCCTTTGTCGGGCGATACGCCAGAGGCAACAGCAAAAGCGATGGCAAGTGGTAATGCCACAATGCCAACAACAATACCGGCCATCAGGTCGGAAGTAAATTTTTTCCTCGTGTACCCTTCTTTTAAAACCGTGAAAAATTTGGGTTTGAAAATTGAATTCATGTATGAAATTTTTAAAGATGTGCAAAGGTAAAGGTTTTAAAAATGAAATCGGGTACTGAAAACTCCCTTAGTTTCCAATGTTATGCAAAAGTAAACAGGCAACATTTGCTCAATATTCTCCTTTTATACTCAGTTTATATCGATATTAAAAACCGGTTTAGCGTTTGTTAAAACAGATTATTATAATTTTACGCACGTTAAGAATCTGAATCATGTTATTTCTTTTGTTTTCACTTGTTTTAATTGGGTTCATTATTTTTTTAACGCCAGCTAAATATCAGTTTTGGTTGACATTGTTAACAGAAATTGCCATCATGTTTTTTTCGGGCATGCTTGTTTACAAAGCATATTCAACCCAGGAAACTGTCAGACTTTTTCTTTCAGATTTTAACGGCGCCGAAGTTTATCTTGTAATCGATAAAATCTCTTCCTTCTTCATTGTTGTGGTGAACCTCATTGTTTTCATGGGGCTGATTTACTCAAAAGGATATTTACGCCCTTATCAAAACAAAAAATCAAAAACCGAATTTGGGCTTCATCATTTTAGTTTCATTTTGCTGCACTTGTCAATGCTTTTTGTGTTGACACTTCGTGAAGGGGTCAGTTTTCTGATTGCCTGGGAAGTGATGTCGGTTGCCGCATTCTTTCTTGTTATTTTCGAATCTGAAATTCAAAGCACAATAAAAGCAGGAATACAGTTTATCATACAAATGCACATTGCGTTTGTATTTATCATTGTCGCTTTTCTGATTGCTTCGATAACCACCGGCGAACCAATTGGTTTTGAGAGTCTTGAAAATTACTTCAGAACACAGCCTGTTTTACCGCTGTTTCTGTTGTTTTTTGCCGGATTCGGAATTAAAGCCGGGTTTATTCCGCTGCATACATGGCTGCCACATGCCCACCCCGCCGCTCCGTCGCACATTTCAGGAATTATGAGTGGCGTAATCATCAAAATGGGGATTTATGGAATCGTTCGGGTACTGACTTTTATTCATACCGATTTGTACAGCATCGGGCTTTTTCTGCTGATTATCTCTTTTATTTCGGGTGCGCTGGGCGTAACACTGGCCATTGTTCAGCACGATTTTAAAAAACTGCTCGCTTACCACAGCATCGAAAATATCGGAATTATCGGGATGGGAATTGGTGTTGGTGTGATTGGTCTGGCTCTTGAAAATCCAACACTCGCGGTTTTGGGTTTTGCCGGCGGATTTCTGCATATTCTCAACCACGCGCTGTTCAAGTCACTTTTGTTTTTTACTGCCGGAAATATTTACAGCCAAACACACACACGTAATATTGAGCAACTCGGTGGATTAATAAAAAAAATGCCGCAAACCGCATTTTTCTTTTTATTGGGTTCGGTTGCAATTTCCGGGTTGCCGCCGTTTAACGGTTTTATTTCTGAATTTCTGATTTATGTTGGCATGTTTAAAGAACTGCACACCGGCGATTTATCGCTGAGTCTGGTTTTGCTTGGCGGAATTGTGGGACTTGTGCTTATTGGCGGACTTGCTTTGTATTGTTTCACCAAGGTTTTCAGCATTATTTTTCTTGGAAATTCGCGAAGCAATAAAACTGAACATGCCAAAGAAGTGGAAGGAAGTATGCTTTTCCCGAAATTCATCATCGGCTTTTTCATCGTATTTATTGGCGTTTTACCCGTTTTTGTATTGAAACCGCTGGCAGGTGTTGTTTCAGTTTTTACTCCCGATGTTTCAGCGCTTACAGATATAGCCCCTTCAATTCAGGGAATTTCGGTTTCGCTCGGGGTTTTTATTCTTTTGATTGCAGGATTGTGGTTTATCAGAAAACTGGCAACCAGAAACAAAACTGTTGAAACCGGCCCCACCTGGGGATGCGCTTACACCGGGGCAAAACCGGCAGTTCACCAGTACACATCAACTTCGTATGCCGATTATATCACAAATCTGGCCAAATATATTACCGGCAACCGGAAACATTATAAACGCATCGAAAAAGATGAAATGTTTCCCGAACCACGCACTTTCGAATCGCATGCCACCGATATTTTTGAAGACTACCTGGTAACGAAACCAACAGGGAAACTGCTGCAATTCCTTGAAAAAATTGCTGTTTTTCAAACCGGAAATCTTCAGCATTATTTGCTGTACGCCATCATTTTTATGGCGCTAATCCTGTTATTAACGATTTTAAATTTGCTGTAACATGATATTAAATCCGCTGGTAATCATATTGGTAAGTCTTGTTTTTCCGGGTGTAATTGCACTCACAAAAGCAAGAATAGCCGGACGGAAAGGAGCTTCTGTGTTACAACCTTTTTCCGATAATATCCGGTTGTTTCGCAAAGGAAACGTTTTCAGTACAACCACAAGCTGGATTTTTCAGGTGGCCCCGGTCATCTATTTTTCAACAATATTTATGGCTTTGCTTTTTATCCCTCTCGGAAAACAGCCTGCCATTTTTTCGTTTGAAGGCGATTTTGTTTTGTTTGCTTATTTGCTGGCCTTCGGAAAATTTATGATGATTGTTGCGGCCATGGACACCGGCAGCGGTTTTGAAGGAATGGGCGCCAATCGCGAAGCTTTTTACTCGTTATTAGTCGAGCCTGCATTTTTTATCGTCGTTGCTTCAATGGCGCTGCTCACCAACCATACTTCGTTTTACGATTTGTTTAACAACCTGCATATCGAATCACAACTATCTTACTTAATCGCCATTCTTGCGGTGTACATTTTTTTGTGGATTGCCATGGTCGAAAACAGCCGGTTACCGGTTGACGACCCAAAAACCCACCTCGAACTTACAATGGTGCATGAAGTGATGGTGCTGGATTTCAGCGGATTCGACCTTGCGCTGATTCAATTGGCCAACGGATTGAAATTTGCCATTTACGGCGCGCTGATTTTCAATTTTGTGCTGCCCATGCAGGATTATTTTGCCGCACAACTGGTCATCTTTTTTGTTGTTGAATTCATTTTTGCCATTTCGGTCGGCGCACTCGAATCGTTCAGGGCCCGGAACAAAATGGCCAAAAACGCACAGTGGATAATTTCGCTCACAGCACTTGCTATTTTAGGATTTCTGTCGGTGTTGATTATTACCGGTAAAATAATTTTAATGAATTGATATGGTTATCGTTTTAATTGTTTTGTTCGCCGCAACCCTGGTTTACTTCTTCCTTTCAGAGAGAGTAGCCAATTTTATCTGGCTGCTTTCGGTCCAGGGAGCGCTATTGTTTGGCATTGCTTTTAATAATCTTATCCACATTCAAACTTTGGGAATGATTGTAATTTTACTCGAAACGCTGATTGTAAAAGCAATTGTAATTCCCTGGTTTTTAAACCGGTTGCGCCACAAAAACCAGTTAAAAAGGGTTCACGAAAGCAAGGTTCCGGTATTTTATTCACTCATTATCATTTCGGCAGTTTTGATTGGTTGTTTTCTCATGAGTTACACCATTGATAACGAAGTTATTCAACTGCGTTTTTTTACCGTGGCGCTGGCAACTGTGATTGGCGGAATGTATTTTATCATCATCCATAAAAATATTTTCAGTCACCTTGTTGGTTTTCTGATTATTGAAAACGGTGCATTTTTGCTGTCGCTTGCCGTGGGTGGAGATATGCCTTTCCTGGTAAGTCTGGCGGTGTTGCTTGACGTGCTGATTGCAGTTTTGGTTATCGGTGTTTTTATGAACAAAGTGAAAGATACTTTCGACACAATTTCGGCAAGTAAACTAAGCCAGCTAAAAGATTAAGTGAAATGAAGAAAATAATAATGAATCTGCATTTTTCACCCCTTAATCCCCTCAAGGGGAGAATAGCTTTTAGCAGGAACAGAACTCAAAATTGTAACAATTACCCCCTTGAGGGGGCAGGGGGTGATGAATACCATAAAACGCTTTGGATAAATTAGACTATGATTTTACCATTTTTCGGAATATCGCTTTTGCTGAGCCTGTTGATTTTTCTGTTTCCAAACAGAATTATCATGGCAGCCGGAAGCGTATTGTTTGTGCTGCTTCATTGTTTGTTAACCGTTTATGCCTACCAAAACCTCGGTTCGTTTGATACCGCCTATTTTCAATTCGACAGTCTGTCTGTTTTATTGAATGCGTTACTGAGCATTTTGCTGATTCCGACCGTTTTCCACTCCAACCTTTATTTTAAACGACATGTAAACGATGTAAAAAACGAATCACGTTTTGCGGCAACCATGATAATTCTTGCCACTGCAATTTCATCGGTTTATTTTGCCGAAAATATTGTGGTAATGTGGGTTAGCATCGAAGCGACAACACTTTGTGTCACATTTCTGATTTTCCACAACCGTTACGAAACACCGCTCGAAGCCGCCTGGAAATACTTGTTTCTTTCGTCAGTTGGCATTGCCATTGCTTTTATCGGAATTTTGATTCTTGCAACACAGGCAACTTCGCCCGAAGGCGCCAACCTTTCGGTTTCGTATCTCGCATCGGTAGCCCCGAAAATGGACCCGTTTTTTCTAAAAACAGCATTTGTGCTGATACTCACCGGATACAGCGCCAAACTGAATGTTTTTCCGTTTTATGCCGGAACCATCGACGCCAAAACAGTTGCACCGTCACCCGTGAATGCCATTTTTTCAACAGCCATGTTAAATGCTGGTTTTGTGGCCATCTTCAGAATGTATTCCATTATTAATCAAACGTCGCTGAATTCGTGGGCGCAAAACGTTTTTCTCGTCACCGGTTTAATCAGCATTTCGCTGGCAACCATTCAGTTATTCAGGATAAAACGATACAAACGGATGTTCGCCTTTTCGAGCATGGAACATGTTGCGCTCATCCTCATCGCCCTTTCGGTGGGCAAAGTTGGGTATTACGCCGCACTGCTTCACCTCATTTTTCATACTTTAATTAAAGGCGGATTGTTTTTCCAGTTTGGGCAGGTCAGGGCATTTTACCACAGCGGATGGATAAAAGACACAGGCGCTTATTTTAAATTGAACGGAACCGGTGCACTGGCATTTCTACTCGGAATTATTTCTATTACAGCTATTCCTCCGTCGGGCCTGTTTATCACCGAATTTCTGATTTTTAAGGCGCTTTTTTCAAGCGGTTATACGTTTACAGCCATCGCTGTTTTAATCATGCTGACCATTATTCTTTACATCATTATTTCGAAAACAATGCACCTGCTTTTTGCCGAACTCCCCGGGAATTTCAAGCACGAAGCAGTTTTTGCAAACCGTTTTGAACCTGTTTCGCAGTTCATTTTGTTTTTCGTGGTTATTTACATGGGATTTAATCCGCCTCCAATTTTAACCGAATTGATTAACCAAACCATTCAACTTTTAAATTAACGCGACATGGTTGCTGAAAACAAAAAATATTGCATCATTCAAAATAACGAATCAATTGAAATTGAATCGGTTCCGGTTCTTACTTATGCAGAATTCAGTTCAGAAATAGTTGAACTTTTACAGCAAAATGAAAATCACTGTGTTTCATATTTTGCTTTTCCTCAACCCAATGGGCTGAAATTTTTTGCCGCAATTGCCAACGATTCAACCCACCGGATTTTTGTTTTATCCCATTTTTTAACGAAAACTGCCAAACAAGAATTAGGTTCGTTAACACGGCAATTAAACGCGCTTCATATTTTCGAACGCGAAATTCATGAAAATTTCGGCATTGATTTTCCCGGACATCCTTGGTTAAAACCTGTTCGGTTTGCACACAACCGTGCCAACAAAAACTTGAATGTTAATGATTACCCTTTTTATAAAATTGAAAGCGAAGAGTTGCACGAAGTGGGTGTTGGACCGGTTCACGCCGGAATTATTGAGCCCGGACATTTCAGGTTTATTTGTAACGGAGAACAGGTGCTTCATCTCGAAATTCAATTAGGCTGGCAGCATCGCGGAGTGGAAGAAACCATGCTTGGTAAACAAACTTTGCTGCAACGAAACATTGTAGCTGAATCGGTCGCGGGTGACACAACCGTTGGGCACAGCCTGGCTTTTGCCAAACTTATGGAATCGCTTGCCGGAATTAAAACCAGCGCCCGACTTGATATTGAACGCGCCATCGCACTTGAACTGGAGCGAATTGCTATTCACACGGCCGATATTTCGGCGCTTTGTACCGATGTGGCTTACAGCCTGGGCGCCAATATTTTCGGAATTCTGCGTACAGCAATTATTAATCAAACTCAGTCGTGGTGCGGTAACCGGCTTGGAAAAGGAATGATTCGGGTTGGCGGCACACATTATCCGCTTACCAGTGAAATCAAAGACCAGATATTAGAAACCCTGGCTAAATTCGAAAAACAATTTGTTGAACTGGCACATCTCACCTACCGGTTGCCGAGTGTGGAAAACCGTTTCGACGAAGTTGGGGCAGTAACTGAGGAGCAAATGCTGAAAATCGGAGCGGTCGGGATAGTTGCACGAATGGTAAATATTCCTCGCGATATCAGGGCTTCTCATCCTTCGGAAGCGTACAAAAAATACCCGTACAATCCTGTAGTTCTGCCAAAAGGTGATGTTTTCTCCCGCTTTTTGCTACGCCGTAAAGAGATAAAACAATCCATCGCCTGGATTCGTGAAGTATTGAATAATGAAGATTTTCAGGTTCCATCTCAATCTCCGTTATCAGAAATAATACTGAAACCAAACAGTCTGGCAATTTCGCTGATTGAAGGATGGCGCGGAGAAATCTGTCATGTGGCAATAACCGGAAATGACGGTAAGCTTGAAAATTACAAAATTAAAGACCCGTCGATGCACAATTGGAAAGCGCTGGAACTTTCGCTCCGAAACCTCGAAATTTCAGACTTCCCCATCAACAACAAAAGTTACAATTTAAGTTACTGCGGGTTCGACCTTTAAATGTTTGAAAGATGTTACAGGAAATAAAAATCATATACCACAACGGCAAACAATTCATCCCCAACCCAACTTCGGCCGAAGTACCCGTCCCTTTTCGCGGGCGACCTGAAATCAGTCTCGAAAAAATGGATGAAAATGCGCTTGTAAATTGCTGCCCGATGAATGCAATTTCATCAAATCCAATTGCTATTAATCTGGCAAAATGCAATTTCTGTGGCGAATGTGCATTTCAATTTCCTGAAAAAATAAAATTCACAAACGACCATAAAATCAGTACAAACAAGCTGGAAAACCTGATTATTTCAGAAGGAGAGAAAAAGAAAATCGAGCTTGACCAAAATAGTATCGACCCAAAAATCAAAACCACATTTGGTAAGTCGCTGAAACTGCGACAGGTTTCGGCTGGCGGAGACAATTCCTGCGAGTTTGAGTTGAATGCCAGTGGAAATGCCAATTTCGATATGGGCCGTTACGGGATTGAATTTGTTGCCTCGCCACGCCACGCCGACGGGATTGTTGTTACCGGCCCCATTTCAGAAAACATGGCCGAAGCTTTAAACGTTACATGGGAAGCCATTCCATCGCCTAAACTTTTTATTTTGTGCGGAGTTGATGCCATCAGCGGCGGTATTTTTGCC
This sequence comes from Draconibacterium sp., assembly GCA_050179035.1. Classification (GTDB taxonomy): domain Bacteria; phylum Bacteroidota; class Bacteroidia; order Bacteroidales; family Prolixibacteraceae; genus Draconibacterium. The sequence goes on from JBFXFM010000019.1 coordinate 10,869, forward strand.
GACAGCGCCGCCATCAATCGCAGTATGCTGAAAGACGTAAAAATTGACCTTTACATTCCGGGCAATCCGCCCCACCCGCTGACAATAATTAATGGATTACTGAGCCTGATAAAATAAAAACTGAAAGATTTTGTTCACCAGGGAACATATGAGATTTTTCTGGTAATATATTTCGTGCCTGTATTAAACCGCACAAAGTAAATCCCCGGAACATTCCCGCCCATGTTGATTTCCACTTTTCGTTCGCTCAACCTTTTTTTAGCCGTTACACACTCCTGCCCCAATAAATTCAGCACCGAAATACGGCCTTCATCAGGAATATCCTGACCGGCTTCAACTGTAAAACGCATGGAAACCGGGTTTGGGAAAACAAGAATGTCAGCCGGATTTTCCACAAGTGGCGTGTCGGTGCTAAAATCATCGATATTACAGGCAACAAGTTCAATAATGCTGACCATCGATTTTTTTGCATCGTTATTATCAGTAAAACTACTCCACTGGTTGTTTATTTTCAGGTACAACTGGTTGGGAAGAGTCGAAGCTCTGAGCGATTGATACACTGCAAAAGAGTCGAGCGGCTGAATATTGGTGAGTTCAAAGCCAACAAAAAAGTTTCTTCCTGCTACAACAGGTTCTGAAAATTTAATGTAGTTCAAGGCATCGGCTGCCAGTGGCGATGTGTTAACCGATTGTGAATAAATAAGTTCATCGGGCTGAGAAACACCTGTGTAAACTTTAACTGTAATTGTGCTGTTTGCATTCGTTATTTTGCTTTTGAACTTAGCCACTCCCAGCGACACTCCGTGAATATGGAGGTAAGCTTCTGTAGTGAATTTTTCAATTACTTCGGTAATACCCAAACTGTTAGAACCTCCCCAATACCCGGCAAACACGGTACCGTTGAGTGCAGGAATCAGGCTGTACGAGTCGTTATCAGTAAGATTACTAATTGTGCCACACAAGTTCTCGCCTGAATTAAACTGTTTTCCGTTAATTGTTTCAACGCCTGATTTTATCGGATCGAGCCAGTATTTCAACTGTTTTGTAGTATCACTTTTAAAATCCCATGACATAGAAAAACGGTTGCAATAATCGTTTATAGGGTTACCACAAACAGCCTCTCCGCCGGTTAGTGTTCCAACCAGCAGTTTATTCTGGTCGAAAAACGGCCCGCCCGACGAACCAGCTTCTGTAACACCTGCATCCCAGCGTGCCACTTTCAGAAATGCATTTTTTACATAACCATTGGCAAAACTGGCAACTGTTATCGGGCCATTGTCACTTGCAATTTTTTTTATGTCACCCTGCGGATGATGAATCGTTACCATCGATTGCGGTAAAGTTGTTGAACGGTTCCATCCGGCATAATACGGTTGGTATGCAGGCGGCGGAACAGTGTTTAATTGGGCAAGTGCAAAATCAAGACTATCATATTGCGCTTTCATAACCGCACCTGAAAGCGAATTGACAGGATCACCGTCAAGAGATTTACAAAAAGGGCTTTCGTAATTAAATACATACACTGTTGTTTCAGGATAATTCCACCGGTCGTAACAATGCGAAGCCGATAAAATATACGGTTTTTGATTTTCGGCTGTATTATTCACCAGAACACCCGAACAAACCTCTCCGCTTTCTGTAATAATTCTTACAACCGAATTCTTGTTATCTCCCCATTCTTCCCAGCTCTCACAATTGACATTAATATTGCACGATCCCGATAAACCCAAGGGACGACGATCGTCGGATTTCAAAATACCCACATAATCGTGCATTACTTTAACAATTCTGAATGGATTAGTTTTTTGTAACGATTCCGGCACTTCAAGTTGCACAGTAATCTCGTCGCCAGCAACCGGAGCGACAGCAAATTTACGCGACGGCGAATTATTTTTATCAGTGAATGCACCCAGAATCTGATCTTCTGTTTCGCTGTAAATAAACAACCTTGAATGCGCAGGCAATTCAAACTCATCAAAAATTAAGTAAATGGAATATGCATCTTCCGAGCTGATTGTAAGTTTCCAGATGGCGTGTTCGTTATCACCCGAAAACCATTCGCCCGAATTGGTTGGGGTTAAATTTACCTCGTACGGGTATGCAAAGTGAAGTGATTTTAACTTGTTTGCACCAGAAATCTCTTCCCCGCTGTTTTTAAAAAACCGGAGATACGAAGGCATTTCGACCCTGTACCCGGCCGAACTTTTCAGTTCACGGGGCTTCATTGGCGTACCACCTTCCGAAATCTGGGCATGAACAACTCCCCCAAAAGCGAAAAAAAACAGGATAAATAACCCTAAAATCAGCCGAATCATGATTGGTATATTTCAGTTTGTTTTGCAAAAGTAAATTTTATAATGTGATGTACAACCGGTTGAAAATATCTGTAAAATCAACTGAAACAAAACTATCGGGAATAATGTTATATTGTGGAAAATAGTTTAATTCATTAACCAATAAAAATTTATGCCATGAGTAAAAAAAGTGTTTTTATGATTGCAGTTCTTTTTCTTTTCACCGCCTATTCGGTGAATGCAACTTTAACACAGGCGGGTTCAAAGGCCCCGGCAATGCCCGACAATGTGAAAGCAATCATCGAAAAATCGTGTATCGGCTGCCATAATACCAATTCGAAAAACGATAAAGCCAAGGAAGCACTTGATATGAAAACGATGGAATCGTTATCGAAGCCAAAGATGATTCATGCGCTGAAGGAAATCGGAGAAACCCTGGAAGAAAATGAAATGCCGCCGGCAAAATTCCTTGAAAAATTCCCGGACAAAAAACTGACTGACGCAGAAAAGAAAATTCTGCTCGATTGGGCAAGCAGCGAAGCAAAATCACTGATGAAATAATAAAATCAACTAAAAAGAATCCTCCTTCGGGAGGATTTTTTAATTTCAGGACTTATTCAAATCTAAAATCTACAATATGCGCCGCTTTCTTATTATTCTGCTGGTTATTGCTGCAATTGCATTTGTTGTTCTGCAATTTTTTCAGCCTGAAAAAAACAGCAGCACCGATACTGCCAACCTCATTTTCAACCATGAACAAATACCTGCTGATGTAGAGGCAATTATTACCAATGCCTGTCTCGACTGCCATTCGAACAACACAAAAAGTGTTTGGTACGATAGAATTTCACCGGTTTCGTGGTTAATAAGCAATCATGTGGCTGAAGGTAAAAAAGAACTTAATTTTTCGGAATGGGGAACTTTTGATGATTACGATAAAATCGGGACACTCGAAGACATCAGACAGGAAGTTGAACAGGCAAAAATGCCACTGAAATCGTATGTGATGATGCATCCCGAAGCAAAATTGAGCGAAGAACAAAAGAAAAGCCTGCTGGCCTGGATTGATAAAAAAAGCGAAGAACTTTTAAAAGCTACAGAAGAATGAAAGTGTTGGTAATGTATGTCGATAAATTTACGTACCAACCTACTGTTAAAACACTTGAAACGGCAGAGGATGTAACAGAAGGAGCTGCTTTCAGCAACAGCATTCTGGCATTTATCCAGGTTGAAGAAGCCGATGAACAAAATGATGCTGCAAGCCGCGAAAAAAAATTGGTAAACCACCTGAAATGGACAGCCCGCAAAAACAACTGCAACAGTATCATCCTCCACTCGTTTGCCCACCTTTCAGAATCAAAAGCCACGGTTGAATTTACACGCGAAGTTTTTAACCTCGCCGAAAAGCGCTTACAAAATGCAGGTTTTACCACTGCGCAAACACCGTTTGGCTATTTTCTCGACCTCGAAATAAAAGCTCCCGGCTACTCGCTGGCAAGAATCTGGGCAGCGCTGTAAAATAACTCCATAAACTATTCTGACCTTAACCTGAATTTTCAGAAAACTCCGGTTTGAAAACCATCTTTTCAAAAAGCGGGCTTTTTTTATTGTGTTCGGCCATTTTTAATAAATTCACCCTTTCAAAAAAGTGGGATAATGATATTTCAGAAAATAGATGTAAATACCCCGATTGAACAGATAAACCAATTTGCAAAAAACACTTTGGTTGAAGCACTTGGAATAGAATTTACAGCAATTGCGGAAGGTATGGTTAAAGCAACCATGCCTGTCGATCACCGGACACACCGACCAGGAGGAATTCTGCATGGCGGTGCAAGTCTGGCTTTGGCAGAAACCTTGGCCGGGCTTGGTAGTATGCTGATGGTGGATATCCAGGTTATGGATGTGAAAGGAATCCAGGTGAGCGCCAATCATACCGGGAGCATTTCGGGAGGGCAGGTACTTGCGACTGCAAAACTTATCCATAAAGGCAACCAAACACACGTTTGGGATGTTAGCATTGAATCAGAATCGGGCCGGCTTATTTCAACACAAAGAGTGACCAATTTGATTGTAGAACGGAATGACAGAAAATAATTACCTGGCAGAAATACTCGATATTTTACTTGAAAAGCAAATTGCTTTTTCCTGCTGGTTTTATCCACGCAATAAGCAGGTATCATTAATGGTCGGAAACGCTTCGGAAGTTGCAGTTTTAAACCAGTTCGATTCGTTGAACGGCGACGAAGGATTTGTATTTGCCCCTTTCAGGGTTACCGCCAACAGTCCGCTCTTATTGTTAAAACCCGGGTTTTATTCTTCTGACCCGCAAAAAATAAGCGAAATTGATACAAGTCAGTTTGAACCAATTGCTTCAAATGAACAGTTTTCTGAGGAATATTCATTTCAGTCGAAAACTGATTATCTGCAAACTGTGAATGAAACCATTGCCGAAATTCAACAAGGTGTTTTGGCAAAAGTGATTATCTCGCGGCAAATTCCTGTCACAAGAACCGAAAATTCGTTGGGCGACATTTTTGTACGGTTAAATGCCCAGACGCCAAATGCGTTTACCTACCTGGTTAATCTGCCTTATGCCGGAACCTGGATGGGAGCCACGCCGGAAGTGTTTCTGAGATCAGAAAAATCGGATTTTGAAACAGTTTCGCTGGCCGGGACCCAGACACGGCGTACCGACTCGGATTACTGGTGGAGGACAAAAGATATTGAAGAACAGGCTTTTGTATCGCGTTACCTGCTCGAAGTATTTTTTAAATACAATATTCATCAATACAAGACCCTGGGGCCCGAAACGTTGGAAAGCGGAAAAGTGGCGCACTTAAAAACTTCATTTTTCTTTCCGAAAGAAAAAGTTGATGCCTGCCTGGGCGATTTTGTTGCCGAACTTCATCCAACACCCGCTGTATGCGGATTACCAAAAGATGAGGCTGATGAATTTATCAGGCAAAAAGAACTGTATCACCGGAAATATTATACAGGGTTTCTTGGTCCCTGGAGATTAAATGGTGAAGTTTGTCTTTTTGTAAATTTACGCTGCATGGAAGTTACTTCCGGTCAGTTTATATTGTATGCCGGAGGAGGAATCACATCCCAATCGGTTGCTGAACGCGAATGGGAAGAGACCATCCAGAAAGCAAAAACTTTATTGTCAGTTATTAATCCTGATCAGGAATGATTTCAACAAAAAAACATATACAGCAGTTGGCTGCATTGCTCCTGAAAAAAGGGATTACGGATGTTGTAATTTCGCCGGGAAGCCGCAACGCACCCCTGATTAATACTTTTACCGGGTGTACCGGGTTTTACTGTCGCAGCGTGGTTGATGAGCGAAGCGCCGGGTATTTTGCGTTAGGTCTGGCACTGGCAAAACAAAATCCGGTTGTGCTGGTGTGCAGCTCGGGCACTGCTGCGCTGAATTATGCCCCGGCTGTTGCAGAAGCATTTTACCAGCATATCCCGCTGATTGTACTAACCGCCGACCGGCCTGGTTATTGGATTGATCAGGCAGAAAGCCAGTGTATCAGGCAGGAAGGAATTTACAGGAATTTTATCAGGAAAGAAATCAGTCTTCCATTGGGTGAATCGGAGAAGGAGCTTTGGTTTGCAGCACGTCAGATTAATGAATGCCTGAATATGGCTGCGTCCGGGGCAAAAGGCCCGGTGCACATCAACATTCCGCTGGAAGAACCACTTCACGAACTGGCTGATGAACCATTGCCCGACACAAAAGAAATTGTTTGGGCGGAAACACATTATTCCCTGGCAGAAGATGAAACCGAAAAACTGGCAGAAATACTGAACTCTTCGCCGAAGATATTGATTCTGGCCGGGCAGCAAAATCCGAATCCCGGATTGGAAAATGCGCTTGCTGCATTTGTCGGAAAATCGGGAGCTGTCGTGCTTCACGAACATTTATCCAACCTTTCGGATGAAATATTCTGCGGAAGTATCGACGCTTTGATGTCTGCAATACTGCAGGATAAAACGGAGGAATTCCAGCCCGGTCTGCTGATTACTTTTGGCGGTCAGTTTGTGTCAAAATCGCTGAAACAATTTTTGAGAAAGCATAAACCGGCTGCTCACTGGCATGTAAGCGCTGACGCTGAACATTTCGACACTTACCAGTCGCTGACATGTGTAATTCAGATTGATGCAACTGATTTTCTGGATACGCTTTCCGAAAAGGTAAATGTTTTGGATAAAACATGGCAACAGCGATGGAAAGAGAAGGAAGCCCGCGTAAATCAACTCCGGGATGAATTTGTCAAGCAAACGACATTTTGCGATTTGAAAGTCTTTGAACAGGTTACCGCCCGGATTCCTTCCAACTCGGTGATTCACCTGGGCAACAGTTCCCCTGTGCGTTATGCTTTAATTCACCGGCGGGTTGAAGATGCTTTTTATTTCTCCAACAGGGGGACAGCCGGTATTGACGGCTGTTTGTCAACCGCTGCAGGTTTTGCCAGCGAATCGCAAAAACTAAATACCATCATCCTGGGCGACCTGTCGTTCTTTTACGACTCAAATGCCTTGTGGAACAAGTATATTGGGCCAAACCTGCGTATCATTGTCATCCATAACGGCGGCGGAAATATTTTCAGCCTGATTAAAGGTCCGGCTGAGTCTCCGGCTTTTGCTGAACATTTTTTTACTGAAAACGAGTACAAAGCAGAAGGACTGGCAAAAGCTTTCGGCCTGCAATATTTTAAAGCTGAAAATGAGGTGCAATTGGAAGAAACGCTGGCGGAGTTGTATTCTCCCGGACTACAGCAACCTGCTTTGCTTGAGGTTTTCACCCGGGCTGAAGAAAATACGCGGGTATTCCGTGAATTATTTCAATATGTAAAAAAGTAAAATACAGAATATGACTACAAAACGCAATTGGGAAACCATTAAAGAATACGAAGACATTTTTTTTGAATATTTCGATGGAATCGGAAAAATCACCATCAACCGTGAGCGCTATCGCAATGCTTTCAGACCAACAACCGTGAATGAAATAAGCGAAGCGTTGCGTATTTGCCGCGAAGACCAGCGTATCAATGTGATTGTGCTGACGGGTGCAGGCGACAAGGCCTTTTGTTCCGGTGGCGACCAGACTGTAAAAGGAGTTGGAGGTTACATCGACAAAAATGGTATTCCGCGCCTGAATATCCTCGAAGTTCAGAAGCAAATCCGCTCAATGCCCAAACCTGTTATCGCCATGGTGAACGGTTATGCCATCGGTGGTGGTCATGTGTTACACGTGGTATGCGACATCAGTATTGCTTCTGAAAACGCAATTTTTGGACAGACCGGCCCAAAGGTGGGAAGTTTTGATGCAGGTTTGGGTTCTTCTTACCTGGCAAGTATTGTGGGACAAAAGAAAGCCCGCGAAATATGGTTTATGTGTCGCCAGTATTCGGCGCAGGAAGCTCTGGAAATGGGATTGGTAAACAAAGTGGTTCCGTTTGCTCAGTTAGAAGACGAGGTGGTTGCCTGGGCGCAAAAAATGCAGGAACACAGTCCGCTGGCCCTGCGTATGTTAAAACTCGGGTTGAATGCCGAACTCGACGGGCAGATTGGAATACAGGAATTTGCCGGAAACGCCACACTCCTGTATTACCTGACGGAAGAAGCGCAGGAAGGCAAACACGCTTTCCTCGAAAAACGCAAACCCGACTTTAAAAAATTCCCGAAATTCCCTTAATATTCGATGTCATATTTATATTTAAATATTACCTGCAAAATTGTTTTACTGATAATGGCTTGATATGCCCGAATTAAACAAACCATGGCAACCACAAAAAGTTGGATAAAAGCGGCGCGCCTGAGAACTCTGCCCCTGGCTTTGTCAGGTATATTGGCAGGAAGCGGATTGGCCTGGTTTTATGGTGCATTCAGCGGTCTTGTTTCTGCTCTCGCAATAGTGACAGCAATCCTGCTCCAGGTATTTTCGAACTTTGCCAACGATTATGGCGATTTTCAGAAAGGAACCGATAACCGGCACAGGGTTGGTCCCGTTCGAACCATGCAGGGTGGTGAAATAAACAAAACCGAAATGAAACGGGGGATGTTCACAGTCGGGCTGCTAAGCCTTGTATTTGGTGTCTGGCTGGTTTATGAAGGAACCTGGAACCAGTCGAAAATGGCGTTTGCCGCATTTATCGGATTCGGAATTTTATCGCTGCTGGCAGCCTATTTTTATACCGCCGGGAAAAAATCATACGGATATATCGGGCTGGGCGATTTATCTGTTTTCCTGTTTTTTGGATTGCTCCCTGTGCTGGGGGCCTTTTATCTGAACGCTGCCAGGCTGGAAACACTGAGTATTTTACCGGCATTGAGCCTCGGTTTTTTCGGTGCGGGAGTACTCAACCTGAATAATATGCGTGACATTGAAAATGATCGCCGATCAGGAAAAATCACAATGGCATCGCGGATGGGTGAAAATCTCAGCCGGTTGTATCATGCGGGGCTGATAATTTTTGGCTGGGGGGCAGTTATTATTTTTACTACGATTGAACAACGCAGCTTGTGGCAATGGCTTTTCGTGGTCTCCCTGCCTTTGTTTATCCGCGATTTGGTGAAGATCGCCCGTATTCGCGAGGCCCGGCAACTCGATCCTTTTCTGAAAAGATTATCATTGTCAACGTTGTTGTTTACCCTGCTTTTCTGTGCCGGATTAATTCTTTCGTAAAAAAATGAAGGCTTCATTTAAGAAATATACGCTTCAGTTTAAACAGCCCGCCGGAACTTCGCGCGGTGTGTATAAAACCCGCGACTCGTGGTTTCTTTTTCTTGAAGATAACGGAATAACCGGCATCGGCGAGTGTGCCCCGCTGCCGGGATTAAGTATTGAACCGCCCGATCAGATTGAAAATCAATTAACAAAAGTTTGCCAGGCTCCCGCCGGTTTTATCGGGCAACCTGGGTTATTAAGCCAATGGCCGTCGATACTTTTTGCATTGGAAACTGCATTGCCGGACCTCGGAAATGGCGGACGGAGAATGCTTTTTGAGTCGGATTTTACACACGGGAAAACGGGTATTCCGATTAACGGGCTTATCTGGATGGGTGCGCCTGAATACATGAAACAGCAAATCAGGGAAAAACTGGATGCCGGGTTTCGCTGTATTAAGCTGAAAATTGGCGCAATCGATTTTCAAACCGAACTTGAGATTTTACAATCAATCAGGAAAAGCTTTTCAGCCGCTGAAATCACTTTGCGGGTTGATGCCAATGGTGCATTTACAATGAATGATGCGCCCGAAAAACTGAAACGTTTAGCCGACCTTGATTTGCATTCAATAGAACAACCTGTGGCTGCCGGAAGATGGGCGGAAATGGCTGAACTGTGTGCAACTTCGCCACTGCCAGTCGCTTTAGACGAAGAGTTAATTGGCATTACATCGCCAGAGATGAAAATGAAACTTCTTCAGCAGATAAATCCTGCTTTTGTAGTACTGAAACCCAGTCTGCACGGCGGAATTAGCGGTTGCGATGAATGGATAAAACTGGCAGAACAAAATCATACAGGTTGGTGGATTACTTCTTACCTTGAGTCAAATATCGGGCTGAATGCCATAGCACAGTGGGCCGCCGTTAAACCGTTGAAAACAGAACAGGGACTTGGCACCGGTCAGTTGTTTGTCAATAACCTCGAATCGCCGTTGGCGGTGGAAGGCGGGCATTTGTGGTATCGTGCAGAGAATCCCTGGAACCTCAAAAATCTGCCACATGTACCTGTCTGAAAAACAGTTTTTTATTGGCACCGAAAGTTTTTCCTACGGTGAAATTCTGAGCCAGTCGGCAGAAAGCCGGAACAACAGGCATTTAGCCGACTGGGAACAGGCATTTTTCCAATTTATCCACGAATGGTTCAGTGCCGAAGATTATGTGAAAGTGCAGACTTCAGGCAGCACCGGCGAACCCAAAGTCATTCATCTTTCAAAAGAAATGATGAAAAAAAGCGCCCTGCGAACGATTCAGTATTTCCCGCTGAACCGTAATGATTCGTTGTTGCTCAGCCTTTCGTGCCGCTACATTGCCGGAAAGATGATGGTTGTGCGTGCTTTAACCGGCCAGATGAAGCTGGAAATTGTTGATCCGTCAACCGATTTTTCATTTCTGAAAGATAAAACATTTCAGTTGGGAGCGATGGTCCCGCTACAGTTGAGCAACCTGCTGGCCCAACCCGATGGCAGGCAAAATGCGGAAAATATCAGGCATCTGCTGGTGGGAGGCTCGTCAGTGTCTTACCCGCTGGAGCAACAAATTCATCAGTTGCGGAACAATGTTGTTTCCACTTATGGAATGACAGAAACTGCATCGCACATCGCCATCCGCACCTTGTCGGGCAATCAGGCATCCGATGTTTATCATTTGCTGCCTGGTATCCGGGTTGAAAAAGACGATCGCGGGTGCCTGGTTATTTACCCCGATGGCGGCGAAGGAGAAGCGTTGGTAACCAATGACATTGTCGAATTTGTTTCTCCTGAAAGTTTCAGGGTGCTGGGACGGGCCGATTTTGTAATTATTTCGGGCGGGCTTAAGTTTTATCCTGAGCAGTTGGAGGAGCGGCTGCAACCATATATTCCGGTTCCGTTTATGATTTCCGGCGTTACTGATGAAAAGCTGGGGCAAAAAATGATTCTTTTCCTCGAAGCCAAAGAAAGCGAACTGCTGAAACAAACTGCCTCCGAAACAATTGAAAGGCAGTTGACAAAATATGAACGTCCCCGTGAAATCAGGTTTCTGGATGAATTTTCAAGAACTGAAAATGGAAAACTACAACGGAAATAAGTAAAGGAAAGCACATCGCTTTGTCGCGAAGCGGTTTCTGACGTTTGCGCCAGATATGATACCCGATAAAAAACGAGAGACACATTACTGCAAAGTATCATGCTAAGCTGATAAATTGGTTATTTGCACACAAGAATCAGGTTTCGTACCCACTGTTGCAGTTAAATCAGAAATCGATATTCGTTAATCATCATTCGTTAATCATCATTCGTTAATCGACATTCTTTCAGCTATCTTTGCCCGATAAATTACAGAACAAATGAAGTTTACCGATTATCATATTTCTGCTGAAATCAAAAACAATCTTGAAAAATCAGGTTTTCGTCGCCCAACTGATATTCAGTTTAAAGCAATACCACCCATTTTAAAAGGCGAGGATGTACTTGCCATTGCCCAAACCGGAACTGGGAAAACAGCAGCTTTTGCCATTCCGGTGATCCATAAAATCATACAGCAGCAAAAATTCGGGGGCAGCAACAAAATCAAGTGTCTTGTGATGGTGCCCACCCACGAACTTGCCCAGCAAATTGCAAAAGTGTTTACATCCTTATCGGAAAATACAGGCACCAGAATTCTGGCACTGATTGGTGGCGTTGATCAGGCACCGCAAATTGAGGCGCTGCAAAACGGAATCGATGTTTTGGTGGCAACGCCCGGCCGCATGTTCGACCTTGTAAACCAGGGGCATTTATATTTAGACGAACTGAAAATTCTAATTCTCGATGAAGCCGACCACATGTTAGACCTTGGATTCATCAAGGATATCCGCGATATGATGCGTTTTTTACCCGCCAAACGACAAACACTTTTTTTCTCAGCCACCATCAATCCGGCCATCAAAAAATTAGCCTACTCGCTGGTGAGCAAACCCATCCGCATCCAGATTTCGCCCAAAAACCCGGTGGCAAAAAACATTGAACACGCCGTGGCTTTTATTGAAATGGACGACAAAAGGGCTTTTCTTGAACGGCTGATTGACGAAAACAACACAAGCAAAGTGCTTGTTTTTGTGCGCACAAAAGTGCGGGCCGAACGGGTGAAACTCGCCATGGAACGCGTACAGATTAACGCGGCAACAATACACAGCGACAAACTACAGCCCGAGCGTGCAAAAACCATGGACGATTTTCGTTCGGGGGCTTTGAAACTTTTGATTGCCACCGACATCAGCGCCCGGGGAATCGATATTCCGGATGTGGATATTGTGGTGAATTACGACCTCCCCGAAGTAGCCGAAAACTATGTACACCGCGTGGGACGCACCGGTCGTGGTGATAAAAAAGGACTTGCCATTTCGTTTTGCAGCGCCGAAGAAAAGGACTTGTTAGAAGAAATTGAAACTTTTCTCGACCAGAAAATTACTGTGATGGAGCTTGGCAAAAACGATTACAGGAATATTATTGATTTTACTCGCGACACCGATTACAACTGGAAAAAACTCATCAAAGAACACGAAAAAGAAACGGCTGAGTACCTGGCCAAAACAAAGAAGAAGAAAAAGTGATTGAATCAGAATAACTAAACATGAATAGTTTTTGTTTTATTTCTCAAATCATAAATCGTTAATCATCATTCGTTAATCTCCAACCTCATATTCCTGATTTCCCCCGTGGTTTCCCAGGTAAACAGACCGAAAGGTTTTGATAAACCCACTTCGGCACGCAGCGAAAGCTTGTGACCGGAGTATGCAAAATCCACCATTTTTTCATCGTCAATCCACGTAGAGATGCGCTCACTGTTCACTTTCAGCCGCACTTTATACCAAACTTCCTTTTCAAATTTTTTCAGGATTTTGGTTTCGTTGTGCGCTGCATCTTCGCCATCGATGCTGCTCAGGCCAACCACCGGGCCACCCCAGCCGCCAATAATCAGGCTGCAAAACTCGTCGTTAACCGGGAATGTAATGCCGCAAAAAAAGTCGTTGCCAGCAGTCCTGCGCGCTTCAAGCGTAATTTCGTAATTTACTTTGGGGAAATCGCCCAGCCAGTTGACACCCGTACAACCGTCGCCATAATTCAAAACAATTTTTCCATCCGAAACAGTTACTGGACCTTGCGTTCCGTATTCGGTAATGGCCCAGCCATCAAGCGTTTTGCCATCAAACAGAGAGTTTTTATCTGTTACTTCCAATTCAGGAGAAACTAAATTGGTTTTTGTTTCCTGCTTATTTTTGTTGCCCAAACAGTTTACAAACACAAGTACCATAGCAAGAAGAGTCAGACCAATTAAATATTGACTTTTGTTCAATTTCATAATTTTTAATTTGACGATAAAACTACGGAAAAGTAACTGATTTTGTTTGGATTTCGAATCCCGCTACACCCAAAATCACAAAAAATTTCACCTGAAAGAATCTCTTATCCGACAAAATATACTATGAGTATTTAAGAACCCCCAGCGGGGGACAGGGGGGCTTCCATATTTTACTCAACAAACTGATAGCCAAGCCCGTTCACCGTGGTTTTTACCTTTTGCAGGTCGATGTTGGTGCCCGAAATTTTGACTGTGTCCGATTTGTTATCGGCCACCACGTTTGTTATTCCATTCAATGCCTCAAGGTTCCGTTTTACGTTGGCTTCGCAATGCGTGCAAGTCATTCCGGTTACTGTAACAGTGATTCCTTCAATTGTTTGCATTTTATTTTTCTTTTTCAGTTTGATGTAAAAATAGCCAAACACCATCGACACAATCAGCAACAGAGCCGATATAAGCTGAAACCAATGTGGCAACATTTCGTGTTCGTGGCCCTGCCCATGAAAATGAGGCATTTTGCTCAAAATAAAATCTGCGGGCACAAACCAGTTCAGCAGCATTCCGAATATGATAGCGCCGCCTGTAATCGCCGACAAATAAATCAGCAGCGATTTTTTTCCCATGGTTTTAGCCAAAACAGTAATTGTTGCAACGTTTGTCGCTGGTCCTGCCATCATAAAAACCAGTGCAGCACCGGGCGAAACGCCCTTCATCAATAAAACCGCAGCGATTGGAATTGATCCTGTTGCACAAATATAAACAGGTACCGAAGCTGCAAAAACAACCAGAATTTCGAGTAAACCCAGCCCTTTAAATGAACTGAAAAAATCGTCGGGCAACACAACCGAAATCAGGGCTGCCACAAGAAATCCGATAATCAGCCATTTGGCAATATCCTGTAATAACTCAATAAAAGCATAATCGGCAGCCCGCACCAGCGAATGCCGGTTGTCGGGTTCTTCGGTATCGTGACAACCGCAACTGTCGTCGCTGCACGTTTTTTCTGCCTGGCCAAAAGCAGTTGCATCAATTTTAAAGCCTGCAAAAGCAGATGCTTTTTTTACAGGTTTTTCCTTTATTAAAACATTGGTGAGCACACCACCGAACACGCCTGTTACAAAAGCCACCAGCGGACGAAGCACGGCAAAAGGCCAGCCTAACATGGAGTAAGTGGCAAAAATGGAATCGATACCGGTTTGAGGTGTCGAAATCAGAAACGAATTGGTGGCCCCTTTTGAAGCGCCGTTTTTGTAAAACGAAATTCCTGTCGGTATTACACCGCACGAACAAAGTGGCATTGGAACACCCAACAACGCCGCATTCATCGACGATTTAAAATTGGATTTCCCCAAATACTTGTCGATGTGTTTTTGCGGAAAATAAACTTTAAGTAATCCGGCAAAAATCAACCCTAATAAAAGCCAGGGTGCCATTTCGAGCAGTAAAAACCAGAGTTCTGAGAAATACTCAGCTATATATTTTTCCATGATGAATCAATTTTAAAATAAAAGCAAACCAAAATGTCTGTTGTTGAGATGGCATTCAGAATTTACCGTTTCTCCACATATAACTGAGTGGCTTCAACCTTGGTAACCAAAATCTCTTCTCCTTTTTCGATGTACCCGGTAAGCGCGACAGCATCAAAAATTTCATCGCCGATTTTTACTTTTCCGGCAGGACGAAGTACTGTTTGCGCAATCCCGGTGGCTCCCTTCAGTTCAAGCATTCCGTTTTCGATGCAAACAAACCCATCTTTTACATCCTGAATGGTTTGCAGCGAAAGATTAGCAAAAGCGCCGGTTTTGGCAGTAAAAAGCCGCTTGCCCAGCAGCAACGATCCAACAAAACCACCAAAAACACCCAACACAACTGTTGTAACTGCCACTGCAACTGCCGACATTTCAACGCCTTTAAAATCGAAATCCACATTGTTAATGAGACTTAAAACAAGGCCGCCAAAAATCAGTACAATTCCTGAAATTCCGGCCACGCCAAACCCCGGAATGACAAATATTTCGACAATCACCAGGATAATTCCAACAACAAAAACAAGAATTTCCCAATGGGCAGCCAACCCTTCGAGGTACAGCGGGGCGAAATACAAAATGGCCGCAACCACTGCCACACCCAGCGCAAAACCAATTCCCGGCGACTGCATTTCGAAATAAATACCACCGATAATGGCCATTATCAGCAATCCCGAAACCATGGGATGCACCAAAAACCCGATAATTCGCTCAATCCAGGAGGGTTCATATTCTTCAATGGAGTAGTTTTCAATGCCGACTTTTTGCAAAACTTCGGGAATATTTTCAGCAATTCCCTCACAAAAACCATTTTCAATGGCTTCGGTGGGCGTAAAAGTGAGCACTTTCCCCGAATCGATAATTCCCGGGATAAAAACCGCGGGGTCAACCATTGCTTCAGCAATTTGCGGGTCACGCCGCCATTTCACGACTGTATCATTTCCGGCAAAAATGGTGTCCTTTCCGTGTGCCTCGGCAGTTGCCCGCATGGTTGAACGCATGTAACTCTGATATTTGTCGGGCATGGCCTGGCCGGTTTGATTTACAACAGTTGCCGCCCCGATACTTCCGCCGGGCCGCATGTAAATGCTGTCGCAGGCTACCGAAATCAGCGCCCCTGCTGATGCCGCGTTGTTATCGATAAATACATAAACCGGAATCGGACTTTGCAGAATCTTTGTGCGGATTGAATCGGCGTCGAGCACAGTTCCGCCATAAGTATTCATGTGAATCAGGAAAACATCGGCGTTCAGCGAGTCGGCTGCGTCAAAAGCCTGCTGCACCTGCCGCCAGGTTGCACGGGTTATTTCCTGTTTGATGTTGAGTTTATAAACTATTTTCTTTTCCTGTGCCTGAGCGGCAACCGAAATCACAAGTAAAACCAGTAACCAGGTCAATTTTATTGTCTTCATTTTCCCGAAACAGCAGGTTCAAGTTTCCGGGCCAGCTTCAAAAATTTGTTCATTCCGGCCCGCTTCTGCTGATTGAGTTCAAAACTAATATTTTGGTCGAAATAACCGGCTATGTCAACCCCCGGATAATTGGCCTGTTCTGTTTGGGCAATGTTTTAATTGATTATTTTCTGTTACTTATGAAATTTGCTGTTTCATTTAAAGTCTGAAAAATGAAGTACTTAATTGATTCTCATATCCTGCTGTGGTATATTTCAGGCGACCAACGGGTAAGTTCTGAGATAAAAACAATCATTAGAAATCGTGCCAATCCGGCTTTTATCAGTAAGAAATACTTCGGATAAACATTTTAGAAATACACTGGTAAATTAAATTTCCTGCCATTTACTTTAAACCAGACATGTTTCCCAAAACCTTCATCATGCTTTCCCCCGATTTTGCTAAATTCGCGTTTCTTTTATTCAAACTGAATGAATTGAAAAAGTAAATCGAATTAATTGGAATAAATTACAACAATGGAAAATGCTTCTCTTTTGGCTGTTTCGCCGGTTGACGGCAGGTACAGCAACAAAGTGGAAAATCTTTGGAAATACTTCAGCGAGTTTGCGCTCATAAAATACAGGGTTTTTGTTGAGGTTGAATATTTTATTGCGCTTTGCAAGATTCCGCTGCCTCAATTGGCCGGGATTCAAACTGAAAAACTCGCCTTGCTGCGGAAAATTCATCAGGATTTTTCGGTGGAAGATGCTGCCCGAATCAAGGAAATTGAAAGCATTACCAACCACGATGTGAAAGCTGTTGAATATTTTATCAAAGAAGAATTCGACAAACTTGAACTCGGCAAATACAAAGAGTTTATCCATTTTGCACTTACCTCGCAGGATGCCAACAACACCGCGTTGCCCATGTCGGTGCGCGATGCACTGAACGATGAATATTTTCCAATCCTCGAAGAAGTTCTGCATAAACTGGAAGAATTGGCAGCCGAATGGAAAAACATTCCGATGCTGGCTAAAACCCACGGTCAGCCTGCCTCGCCAACCAAACTCGGAAAAGAGATTATGGTTTTTGTTGAACGGTTGAAAATTCAGATTGCCCAGCTTCGCGAACTGAAATGTTATGCCAAATTTGGCGGCGCAACCGGTAATTTTAACGCTCATTTTGTGGCTTACCCGCAAATTAACTGGGAACAGTTTGCCAACAGTTTTTGTCAGAAATCACTGGGAATCGAACGTTCGCAATACACCACACAAATCGCGCACTACGACAGTTACAGCGCTGTTTTCGATGCCATGCGGCGTATCAATAACATTATTCTCGACCTCGACCGCGATGTTTGGATGTACATTTCGATGGGTTATTTTAAACAGAAAATCAAAAAAGGCGAAGTGGGTTCGTCAACCATGCCGCACAAGGTGAATCCCATCGATTTTGAAAATTCGGAAGGAAATATCGGAATCGCCAATGCCGGTTTTGTTCAGTTGTCGGATAAACTGCCGGTTTCGCGGTTACAGCGCGACCTCACCGACTCCACAGTGACCCGTTTTATCGGCGTTCCGTTTGGTCATACAATCATTGCGCTGAAATCGACATTAAAAGGCCTGAACAAACTTTTACTGAACGAGGCAGCCATTCAAAAAGATTTGAAAGACAACTGGGCCGTGGTGGCAGAGGGCATTCAAACCATTTTACGGCGCGAATTTTTCCCCAATCCCTATGAAGCATTGAAAGACCTTACCCGCAAAAACGAGGTTACCGACCAAAATTCAATTCACAATTTTATCGATACACTCAACGTTTCAGCAGAAGTAAAAACAGAACTGAAAAAGATTACACCACAAAACTACACCGGCATTTTTTAAATTGATTTTCAGGATTTTCAAGTAATTTCGGAAACAAACAAATGAAGGATTTCTTTAAAATTTTACGGCGGTTTATTCCCCCATACAAAAAACAGTTAATCCTGAATTTTCTGTTTAACCTGCTTTCGGCACTGTTTACTGTGTTTTCGATGGCAATGATGAGTCCGATTCTTGAAATCCTGTTTAACGTTTCGGAAGATGTAAGCGAATTGGTACCGTGGGCTGCCAACCTGGATGCGATAAAAAACAACCTGTACTATTACGTTACCATTTTTAAAGCAGCCAACGGCGCCGGAATGACGTTGCTTTTTGTTGGCATTTTTGTAATAGTTGCTACAATTCTGAAAGTGGGTTTTGCCTATTTAGCGGCTTTCGAGGCAGTTTATATCCGTAATGGAGTTGTAAAAGACATGCGCCAGCAGATTTTTGCAAAAATGCTGAAACTTGCATTGCCGTTTTTTTCGGAAGAGCGCAAGGGCGATATTATGGCGCGCATTACCGGCGATGTTGCTGAGGTTGAAAATTCAATTATGTCATCGCTCGACATGTTCCTGAAAAACCCTGTAATTATTATTGTTTTGCTTATTTCAATGCTTGTAATGAGTCCAAGCCTCACTCTATTTATTTTCCTTGTGCTGCCTGTTGCAGGCTTTATAATTGGCCGCGTGGGCAAATCTTTGAAAAAAGTATCGCGCGAAGGACAGGACAAAATGGGTGTGATATTAACGGTGGTGGAAGAAACTTTAGGCGGTTTAAGAATCATCAAAGCATTCAACGCCGAGAAAAAGATGGATGCGCGTTTCAATTCCGAACTTCGCGATTACAGGAGTATTATGAACCGGCTGATGCGCCGCCGCGAACTTGCCCACCCATTGAGCGAACTGCTGGGAACTATCGTAATTATAATTGTGGTTTGGTATGGAGGGTCACTCATTCTCGATAAGAACAGTGAACTTTCGGGACCCGAATTCATAATTTATCTGGGTATTTTTTACCAGATTATCAACCCGGCAAAGGCTTTTACAACAGCGTTGTACAGCATTCAAAAGGGGTTGGCTTCAATGGACAGGATTGATAAAATTCTGTTAGCCGATGTTACAATTCCTGAAGCACCAAATGCAAAAGGTGTTTCAACATTAAAAGAATCGATTGAATACCGCAACATAACCTTCGCTTACGATGAGAAAATTGTGTTAAACAATGTTTCGCTTAAAATTGAAAAGGGAAAAACCATTGCGCTTGTTGGGCAATCGGGCAGCGGAAAAACCACTTTTGTTGATTTACTACCCCGTTTTTACGATGTTAAAGGTGGCGGAATTTTTATCGATGGCATTGACCTGCGTGAACTGAAGCTGCACGACCTGCGCGATTTGATGGGAAATGTAAACCAGGAAGCCATTCTGTTTAACGATACTATTTATAATAATATCTCTTTTGGGGTTGAAAACACAACCATGGAAGCCGTAATTGCGGCAGCGAAAGTAGCCAACGCCCACGATTTTATTCAGGAAACCGAAAATGGGTACGAAACAGTGATTGGCGATCGTGGCAGTAAGCTTTCGGGAGGCCAGCGCCAGCGGCTCAGCATTGCACGCGCCATTCTGAAAAACCCGCCAATTCTTATTCTCGACGAAGCAACCTCAGCACTTGATACCGAATCGGAACGGCTGGTTCAGGATGCACTTGAAAAACTGATGAAGAACCGTACATCGCTTGTGATTGCACACCGGTTATCAACGGTTCGTAATGCCGATTTGATTTGCGTTTTTCACGAAGGCGAAATTGTGGAGCGTGGAACCCACGAAGAACTGATCGCGCTTGATGGCCGCTACAAACGTCTCCACAGTATGCAGATGTTTTAGTTCAAAGTTGGTGCTGCTATTTGTGGGATACTGGATTCTGGATATTGGATTCTCGATACTGGATTCTTGATACTGGATTCTTGATACTGGATGTTGGATGCTAGATATTTAACAATTCTGGTCTTTCAGGTTCTTCAAATCTCTATTAATCTCCATCAATCTCCAAATCCCTCATTTTTGCATTTATTCCTTCAGTCCGGTTGCCAGTAAATCAGCCAGATGAATTGTTTTTATGGGCAGTTTTTGTTTTCTGATGTACGCTTCCAAATTCATTAAACAGGAAGCTTCGGTTGAAACGATATACTCAGCGCCGGTTTTTAAAGCATTCTCCACTTTCTGTTCGGTCATTGCCGTTGAAATGTGGTGAAATTTAGCAGCAAAAGTACCGCCAAAACCGCAACAGGTGGTTGTGTTTTCCATTTCGACCAATTCAAGCCCGGAAACGTGCTGAAGCAATATTCTGGGTTCGTTTTTAATGCCATATTCCCGCAATCCGCTACACGAATCATGAAAAGTAACCCTGTGATTAAATACCGCACCAAAATCGCTTTTATGTAAACAGTTCACTAAAAAATCGGAAAGTTCGAATATTCGTGGGGTCATTTCCTTGAGTTGTTCCAAGGTTGGTTGTTCATTGTTGAAAAGCTTGCTATAGTTGTTTTTTATAAAACCTGTACACGATGCCGAGGGTGAAACAATCAGTTCAGCGTTGGAGAAATCATCAAGCCATTTTACCGCCAGTGATTTGGCTTGTTTCCAATAACCGCTGTTAAAAGCTGGCTGTCCGCAACAGGTTTGTTCTGGATTATAATTAACAGTACAACCCGCCTTTTGTAACACTTTTATAAAGTTCGAAGCTGTATCCGGATAAAACTGGTCGATAAAACAGGGAATAAAAGCAACTACATTCATCAGTTAAAATTTGAACCGAAAATATAAAAACGAGCAGGCTTTAAAAAGAAAAAGCTGCATTTCTGCAGCTTGTTGCACGGGAGGAGAGACTCGAACTCCCGACACCTGGTTTTGGAGACCAGTGCTCTACCGACTGAGCTACACCCGTGTTTCTTTTAGCGGCTGCAAATATAATAATTCATTCGAAAAAACCTACCTGAAATACGATTAGCAACCATTAAATTCTATTTCAAAAATGTTCCTGTTAGAAAGTTATCAACAACAGTTTTCATTAAAAAATCCATAAGAAATTTCTTATGGATTAGGTGCGGAGAGAGAGGGATTCGAACCCCCGGAACCTCTCAGTTCAACGGTTTTCAAGACCGCCGCGATCGACCACTCTGCCATCTCTCCGAGCGCGACAAAAGTAGAACAAATTTTGAATTGGCAAATATTATTTATGCGAAAAAGTTGATAATCGGGTAAAAAAAACATGGAGAAAGATTGTTTATTTAAAACTTATTTCAGAATTTAGTCACAACGTATGAAAGTTCTCTAAAACAGCTGATTTTACTGGCACTTTAGAATGTTTCATCCGTTATGAGAAATAAAACTTAACACTATAAAAACTTAAAAGTTTATTTTAAACATTTATCTATCAACATTTTAAACATTTAATTAAATTTTTGCCGTATGAACAAAGCACAACTCATTGATGCGATGGCCGCTGGAGCTGGCCTGACTAAAGTAGATGCAAAAAAAGCACTCGATGCTTTTATCGCTGCAACAACCGATGCTTTAAAAGCTGGCGATCGCGTTGCTCTCATTGGTTTTGGTTCTTTTTCAGTTTCTGAACGTGGTAAAAGAACTGGTAGAAATCCACAAACCGGTAAAGAAATTACAATTCCAGCCAAAAAAGTTGTAAAATTTAAAGCTGGTGCTGAATTGGCCGACGCCGTTTAGTAAACATTTAAAGAAATTAATGAAAAAGGGAGACTACAGTTTCCCTTTTTTTATATCGTAAAACAACCAGAATGAACATTGATTTACAAAATAAACTTTATTCGTGCCTGTCGTCAGCAGTTACTGACGACAGGCTTGCTTTGTTTAACCGGATTGTGGAAAACCGGACCAATTATATTACTGTGGTTCTCGAAGATATTTTTCAGCCACAAAATGCCAGTGCTGTTTTGCGATCGTGCGATTGCACAGGGATCCAACATATTCATATAATTGAAAACCGGAATAAGTTTCAGGTCGATACAGAAGTTGCGATGGGTTCGTCGAAATGGCTTTCGTTGCACACTCATAATAAAGCAGAAAACAATAGTTTAGCTGCATTAAATAGCCTGAAAAAGCAGGGTTACCGGATTGTTGCAACCACGCCGCACAGAAACGATATTGAATTACCTGAATTTAATTTGGAGAAAGGCAAATTTGCACTTGTTTTTGGAACCGAATTACAGGGAATAACAGAAACGGTACTAAATAATGCTGATGAGTATCTGAAAATTCCGATGTTTGGGTTTACAGAGAGCTATAATATTTCTGTTTCAGCTGCTATTTTATTATACCAGTTAACCGAAAGATTGAGAAACTCGGAGAACATAAACTGGAAACTTACTGAGGAAGAAAAAACTGAGACAAAAATTCAGTGGCTCCGAAATTCAATCAAAAGCAGCAAATCAATCGAAAAACGATTTTGGGAAGATTTAAATATTCAAATCTGACTCAATATTTTTTCAAGTTCATCAATCGTAATCATTTCAACACCAAGTTGATTCCAGTTTTCAAATGGCAACGGAAGATTTGGCAATTCTTTTATTGCATCGGAAATAACGATTACTTTTTTGCCCCTGGTTGCAAGACCAACAACCGCATCGTTTACGCAAACATTGGTGGTAACCCCGTAAACAACCACAGTTTCGGGATCAATTATCTGTAGAATCTGTTCTGTATAACGATTGCCAACGAAAACATCAAATGCATCTTTTCTGA
Organism: Draconibacterium sp.; assembly: GCA_050179035.1. Classification (GTDB taxonomy): domain Bacteria; phylum Bacteroidota; class Bacteroidia; order Bacteroidales; family Prolixibacteraceae; genus Draconibacterium. Next base: position 33,772 of record JBFXFM010000019.1, read on the forward strand.
TCACAATATTCCTTGAACTCTTTACTCCGAATTCAAGCGATGCTGTGTCGTAAAATTCATCCCAATCAACAATCAAAGGAGCTACCGGCAAAGTTTCTGAAATAAAGGTAGCGCCTTCGGTTCCTGCCATACAATGTGGAGGGAAAGTGGTTTTGAAATCAGGATTTACTGAGAGTTCAGCCGATGAGCTATGATGAAAATCAGCTGTGTTAACAACCACAATTGATTTTTCGTAAGCCAGCTTTGTTAATTTATCAAGGGTTGGTTTTATCGTTTCGGCTCTCTCAACGTATAATTTTCCCGAAGGTTCAACAAAATCGATTTGCGTATCAACGTTCCAGAAAATGAGTTTCATCGGTATTATTTTTCCCAATATTTCTATCAGATTTAGTATTATTCAACTCCCTTTTCAATAAAAGCCCTGAATTCAGCGTCATCAAAAGTAACCCCAAGCCTGATTTCAGTACCGTCAGGTTTGATGATTACATGAAACGGAATGCTATTGGTCTGGTATTTTGAAATCTGAATATCAAGATTCTTTTTTCCCAAAGTTTTCAGCACAGTGCCATCAGCGGCCTTTAACCAGTCGGGTTCGGGTAAAGTTGCTCTGTCGTCGGTGTATAACCCCGTTACAACATATTTCTCCGAAATCATTTTGAGTAATTCCGGATTATCCCAAACTGTATTTTCCATCTTTTTGCAATTGGCACATGCATGTCCCTTAAATAAAACAAGCACAGGTTTTCCCTGCTCTTTTGCACAGGCCACGCCTTGTTCATAATCGAAATATCCCGACAGGCCGTGCGGTAAGTGAAGTTTGTCGGCATATTTTGCGGGACCGCAGAGTTGTTCAGGAGAACTTATCATCGCAGTCGTCCCGTTTGCCTGAACCGAATAACTACGCTCACTGGCCGGAGGAATAAGAGAAGAAATTCCGGCAAGCGGATTTCCCATTAAACCCGTAAACAGGTACACCACAAACGTAAATGTGGTTGCAGAAAGGAAAAAACGACCAACACTGATGTACGGAAGATCACTGTCATGCGAAAACTTCAATTTTCCGAGGAAGTAAAGACCCAACATAAAGAAAAGCACAATCCAGATTGAAAGATAAATTTCGCGGCTGAGTAATCCAAAACCATACACCTGGTCGATATTACTCAGGAATTTCAAACCAAAAGCCAATAATACAAAGGCAAAAACCACTTTTATTGAATTGAGCCATGCCCCCGAACGGGGTAATTTATTCAAAGCCGACGGGAAAATTGCCAATAACGTAAACGGTGCGGCAAAGGCAAAACCGAAGAAAAACATACCAATCAATGGTCTCATTCCTCCACCCTGAACGGCTTCAATAATCAATGCACCGATAAAAGGGCCGGTGCATGAAAACGATACAATTACTGTGGTGAGCGCCATAAAAAAGGCTCCAACCAGACCTCCGCTTTCAGCTTTTGCATCTGTTTTATTTACAAGGCTACTCGGTAAAACCATTTCAAAAGCCCCGAAAAAAGAGATGGCAAAAACAAGAAACAGCAGAAAAAACAACAGGTTGGGAATCCAGTGTGTACTTAAAATATTACCCACATTTGGTCCGAAAACGTCCAATGAAAACAACGCTCCAAGCAAAGTGAATATGGAAATTATTGATAGTCCGAAAAAAATTCCGGTGCGAATTGATTTTCCTCTGTTCTCACTGCCGCGCATAAAAAAAGAAACTGTCATCGGAATCATTGGAAAAACACAGGGTGTTAAAACTGCTGCAAAGCCAGCAATGGCCGAAATCAGGATAAATATCCAAATGGTCTGTCCCGATGAAGAACCACCCGAATTTCCGGCTTCTTCCTGCACTGTCTCCACTGCTGCTACAGCATTGATGTTAGTTTTATTAAACACAAACGAAAACGGCGATTCTTCGGGTGGTGTACAATTTTCGTCGTTACAACTCATAAAAAGTACATATCCCTTAATTTCAACCTGTTCTGATGATTTTAGCCTGATTTTTTGGGTTAAAGTAGCTTCTGTATTGAAATAACCCACGTTCATTTGAAAGGTTGGGTCGAAATGAATTTCTGGTTGTGGATTTTTCTGAAGTTCGCCAACAAAATCAAAAAGAGTTGAATCGGCAAAAACAAATGAAGTTGCAATTGGCCCGCCCTCGGGAAGATAAGTATCATACAAATGCCATCCATTTTCAATGGATGCTTTAAAAATCAAATCAACCTCGTTGCCGTTTTGCATCGAGTTAAATTCCCACTTTGTGGGATTAACGATTTGACCTGTAGCAGTTATCACTGCAAGAATCAGTGTAAAAAGAAATGTAGCTTTTTTCATTGTTTAAATGTATTTTCAATTGCACTTATATATTCAAAAATATACATATTTAAATTCAAAAATCACTCCAACATTAAAAGAGTGACAAATATTCAGACGTTTGGTATTGAAATACCTGACAAAATTAATTGAACAATTAACAAAAAAGCCGCTCGGTGTGCGAACGGCTTTTTTGCTTTACAAAATAAGCTCCTCCTGATTATCGTCGTAAAAGTGGTATTCAAGGAATGAAAAACTGCTGTTCTCTTCAACTTTCACCCACCGATAATAAGTCATAAACCATTTATTTCGGATGCTTTTGAACCCTTTGGTCAGATATGCAGCCACATACGGATGGACTCTCAAAACAAGTTTTTTCTTATGCAAATCTTTAAAAGCATAAGTCACCTTGTTGCTCAGTTCATCAGCAAACAAAATACTGGCAGTAATTTTACCACTGCCATTACACGTTGGACAACTTTCAGCTGTTTCAATACTTTCTTCAGGCCGTACTCTTTGCCTCGTAATTTGCATGAGGCAGAATTTACTGAGCGGTAAAATATTATGTTTTGTACGGTCTGCGGCCATCACATCCTTCATGTGATCATATACCTTCTGGCGGTTGGAGGCCTGGTGCATGTCGATAAAATCAATAACGATAATACCACCCATATCCCTCAACCTTAACTGACGGGCAATTTCATCGCAGGCAGCCATATTTACATCAACGGCATTGGCTTCCTGATCCATTCCCATTTTCACCCGGTTGCCACTGTTTACATCAATTACATGAAAAGCTTCGGTGTGTTCAACAATCAAATAAGCACCGTCTTTGAACGATACAGTTTTTCCAAAAGCTGCTTTAATTTGCTTCTCAATACCGTAATGTTCAAAAATAGGAGCTTTGCCTTTGTAGAATTTGACGATTTTTCGTTTTTCGGCCTGAATACTGCCCAGATAATCGCTTAATTCGTTACAAACCTGCTGGTCGTTTACAATAATACTGTTGAAGTCGGAATGATAAATATCGCGTAACAAAGCCGTGGTTCGGTCCATTTCACCAATTATAAGTGACGGGGCATTTACTTTGGACAGTTTGTTCGTAACCGATTCCCATTTTTCAACGAGTCCGTTCAATTCCTGGTCAAGTTCAGCTACCATTTTACCTTCGGCAACGGTGCGCACAATTACACCAAATTTTCGGGGTTTTATACTTTGTACAAGCTTTTTAAGCCTGTTTTTTTCTTCGTTGGTTTTAATTTTCTGCGATACAGAAACTTTATCGCTGAACGGCATCAACACAAGGTTTCTACCGGCAATTGAAATCTCGGAGGTAAGCCGCGGGCCTTTGGTTGAAATTGGTTCTTTTGATACCTGAACAAGAATTTTCTGCCCTTCTTTTAACAGCTCGTTTATTTTTCCTTCTTTATTAATATCTGGCTCAGATTGAATACGACCGATGGAGGACAATTTATTTTTTCGGGATGAAGCAATGCGAAGGAATTTATTAAGTGTGGCGAATTGGGGGCCCAAATCAAGGTAATGTAAAAAAGCGTCTTTTTCGTACCCAACATCTATAAAAGCTGCATTTAAGCTGGGCATTATCTTTTTAACTTTTCCCAGATAAATATCGCCAACAGCAAATTTAGCACCGCTTCGTTCACGGGTTATTTCTACAAGCTTTCTGTCTTCTTGTAGTGCGATAACAATTTCGGATGGAGCTACATCAATTATTAAATCGCTACTCACAACCTGTTATTTTAACTTTCAATATGATAAATATAATATATTAAACAGATTAAACCTAAGGCGGAAATGCCTTAGGTTTAATCAAAACATCAAATAAGAATTACCTGAAATCCTTATTTTTTCTTTTTATGCCTGTTCTTACGCAATCTTTTTTTGCGCTTGTGGGTGGCCATCTTGTGTCTTTTTCTCTTCTTTCCGCTTGGCATGACTTTTTATTTTACTTGATGTTTAACTTCAGAAATAAAAGTTTTCGCCGGTTTGAACGACGGAATGTTATGCGACGGGATAATAATTGTTGTGTTTTTCGAAATATTCCGGGCTGTTTTTTCAGCTCTTTTCTTCACTACAAAACTACCGAATCCTCTCAGGTAAACATTTTTACCATCTACTAAAGAATCTTTTACTGATTCCATGAATGCTTCAACCGCTTTCTGAACTGTTACCTTTTCGATACCGGTGTTCTTTGCAACTTCATTTACAATATCTGCCTTTGTCATTTCTTAAATTATTTAATTTTCAATGTATTAAACGATTATTTTGAGTGTGCAAAAATAAAAATAATTTAAAAACCCAAAAGCTTTTCAATTAATTTATTTTTGTTTTTGTAAAGATTTTAAAGTACTTACCTGAAATGAGCATATTCAACCAGACAATTTACAATTGGTACAACAGTAATAAAAGGGAATTGCCTTGGCGAAACACCAATGATGCATACAAGATTTGGATTTCGGAAATTATGCTTCAACAAACGCGTGTTGCACAGACAGAATTATATTTCAACCGGTTTATCGCAGCCTTACCAACTGTTTTTGCCCTTGCAAAAGCCGATGAAGATAAAGTTTTGAAACTTTGGCAAGGATTGGGTTATTACACACGCGCCCGTAACCTACATGCAGCAGCCAGATTAATTGTTGAAAAATACAATGGAATTTTCCCCGACAATTACCATGAAATTCTAAAACTACCAGGAATTGGGCACTACACTGCGGCTGCCATTGCCTCCATTGCTTTTAATCAGCCTTATGCAGCGGTTGATGGAAATGTGTACAGGGTACTCAGTCGATATTTCGGCATTTCAACTCCAATCGATTCAGAATTAGGGAAAAAGGAATTTCAGCAACTTGCTTCAGTTGTTTTATCCGAAAATAATTCAGGCTTGCATAACCAGGCAATGATGGAGTTTGGCGCATTGCAATGTGTTCCGAAGTCACCCGATTGCAGTAATTGCCCGCTTAACCCGTCATGCGATGCAAAAAAGAATAACATGGTAAACAACTTACCGGTTAAATCAAAAAGAATAAAAACTGTAACCCGGTATTTCTACTATTATATAATAGTGTGTGGCGATTTCTTTCTTTTACAAAAACGAACTGAAAAAGATATCTGGAAAAACCTTTACCAGTTTCCAATGATTGAAACCGACTACGAAATTTCTGATAGTGAAATAATAGCAATTGAAATACCCTGGTTAGCCGGATGCGCATATAATATTAAAAACGTGTCGGTTACAAAAAAACACCAGTTAACGCATCAAACTATTTTTGCCCGGTTTATATCTATTGAAGCAAATAAATTGCCTTTACCAGGTCCCGATTTTTTTAAGGTACATAAAAAAGATATTTTTACATTTGCAGTACCCCGGTTGCTTGAACCGGTTATAAAAAATATTGGCAACACTTAAATACAAAAATTATGTCAGTAAACAAAGTAATCCTGGTTGGAAATGTAGGTAAAGACCCTGAAGTAAGGCATCTTGATGCTGGTGTGGCTGTTGCTAATTTCCCGTTGGCAACCTCCGAAACCTATACTGCTAAAAATGGTGAAAAAGTAACAACCACTGAGTGGCACAATATTGTTTTGTGGCGTGGCTTAGCCGAAGTTGCCGAAAAATATGTTACAAAAGGAAAGCAACTATACATCGAAGGCCGCATCAGAACCCGCAGTTATGACGACCCAAACGGTGTAAAAAAGTACATAACCGAAATTTACGGCGATACAATGCAAATGCTGGGCAACCGCGAAGGTGGCGATGCCAAACCACAGGCTGGCGCAAAAAGTGCAGCACCCGAATTTCCAGCGGCCACAGTAAACGAACCCGAAATGGGTGGCCCCGAAGGCGACGAAGACCTTCCGTTTTAATTTAAAACTTTAAATTTTGGAAACAGATTCGATACGATTATCCTCGTCATTCAATGGTTGGGAATTTTCCATGTTTCAAAATTCCGGCGATTTGGTTTCGCTTGTGATAATCGTTTTACTGCTATTGGTATTTCTGATGCTAACCAGAAGTGCAGGAAAAGCTTATTCTTCTGATTTCATTTCTACTTACTTAACTAACAAAAATAAAGACGCTGTCAACGAAAGAGTTTTCAAAAATCTACAGAATGCAGAAAGTCTTCAAACTGCAATTTCTGCCGTCAGCTTCATTACAAATATTGTGTTGGTTTTCCTGCTCGATGGCCTGACCAACCTGGTTTTCACAGGGATTCATTTCGTTATTCTGAAAGCTTTTTTGCAGATTGTATTAATTATTTTAATCCTATTTATTTCAGGAGAGTTGATTCCTGAATTCATCGCTGCAAAAGTTCCGTTAACCATTACCCGGTTAACTGCCTATCCTGTATTTTGGTTTGAATGGCTGTTACGTCCATTCAGCCGATTATTTCTGAGGTTTACAAAATTTGTAAACGAAGGAAACTCCGATAACCGGACACCCATTTCGATTGAAGAAATTACACAGGTGCTACACATGAATAACGAAACAGAATCGGCTGACGAAAAGGAGATTCTGGAAGAAATAGTGAAATTCGGCAACAAAAATGTTTCAGATATTATGAAACCCAGAATCGATGTGGTTTCATTAGACATAAAAACAAGTTTTTCAGAGGTGCTGAACGTGATTATCGATTCGGGATTTTCGAGAATACCTGTATTTTCGGGTTCTTTCGATAACATCAGGGGAATTTTGTATGTGAAAGATATTCTGCCTCACAGCCACAAAGGCGATTCATTTAACTGGCAATCAGTTATCCGGCCTTCGTTTTTCGTGCCTGAAACAAAAAAAATAAATGCATTGCTCCAGGAGTTTCAAAAGAACAAAGTGCACCTCGCTATGGTGATTGATGAGTACGGAGGCACCTCGGGAATCGTAACCCTTGAAGATATTCTTGAAGAAATTGTTGGCGAAATTGTAGATGAATTTGATGAAGAAGACCACTATTTCACCAAAATAGATGAAAATATTTACCTGTTTGACGGAAAAACATTTATTGGCGATTTTTTGAAAACCACCAAATGCGACGATACTGTTTTCGACGAAATCGGGGGTGAATATGAAACGCTTGCCGGCTTAATTCTCGAACTTAAAGGAGATATTCCACAGTTGAACGACAAAATTCAATACAAACATTTTACGTTTACAATTGAAGCTGCCGACAAACGTCGCATTTTAAAAATCAAAGTTGAAATTGAAAAGGAATAATCTGATGGCAATTTTGCCGGAGAGTAACCGTTTAAACCATAAAAATGAAGGCTTTGCCAAAGATATTTGTAATACTTTCCGTAATCATCTTTTTTGCCGGGTGTAAAGAAAAATATACGCCTAAACCCCGGGAATACTTCAGAATTGATTTCCCCGAAAAAAGTTACCACTTTATAAACAGTGCTCTCCCCTACAACTTCGAAATACCTGATTATGCGCACATTGAGCAAGATGCTGATAATCCGCACAACCCTTTCTGGATAAATGTTGAAATACCAGCCAACAAAGCAGAAGTACACCTGTCGTACTATGCTTTACCCGACAAAAAACCTGATAACCGGTTGAAATTAAACGAGTTTATGGAAGAATCGAGAAAACTGGCTTACAAACATTCAATTAAAGCCGATGCCATTACAGAACAGGTTTTTATGAATCCTGACAAACATATTTTTGGCCTTATTTACCGGATTGAAGGAAACGCCGCGTCGCCTTTGCAATTCTTTCTTACCGACAGTACACATCATTTTTTACGCGGGGCGCTTTACATCCGCGATGTTCCGAACATCGATTCGCTGCAACCGGTAATCGATTTTCTTGAGCCCGATGTTATCCGGTTAATCGAATCAGCCAGCTGGAACTGATGCCATTTGTTACAGAAATACAAATCGCGTTTGGCAGGGCCGGAATTTGGGAACTCACCGAATCGCCAAAAGAATTATCTGAAAATTTTCTGTTTACACCTCTGGAAAAGACCGAATTTGAAAAAATAAATGCCCCAAAACGACAAACCGAATACCTTGCCACAAGGCTGCTGCTTCAAAAACTTTCAGGCAAAAAAACCAGAATCAGTTATCAACCCGACGGAAGGCCTGTTTTGAAGGAATCAAAACTGAATATCAGCATTTCACACTCGGCCAACCTCGTTGTGGTGTTGCTGGCAGAAACTGCCTGTGGTGTTGACGCCGAACTCAAAACCCGGAACATCGAAAATGTCGCAAAACGTTTTCTTCACCCCGATGAAATCAGTCATATCGACTCATCGGGCAACGGCCGGTTTTTGCAAATGCTGCACTGGTGCGCAAAAGAGGCCATTTTTAAATGCAGTCGCCAACATGGAATTCAATTCGACCAACAGATAAGAATCGAACCTTTCGATTTTGAGACTGAGACTTTTTTCAGCGGAACTCTGCTTTCAGAAAACACAACCGAGCACTTTAGTTTACAGTGGATGGAGTTCAAAAACAATATCATCGTTTTTTGCGTTGAAATAGAAAATATTGAAAAATGAGAACAACATCAAATCATATCCTTGTAATTTTTGGCGCTTCTGGCGACCTTACCAAACGAAAACTGATTCCGGCACTTTTCGATTTGTTCAAACAAAAATTATTGCCTGCAAAATTTGCTGTTCTGGGAGCTTCGCGAACCAGTTTGACCGACGAAGAATTCAGAAACCGTGTGGTTGAATTTCTGCCTGAGAATAACGATGCAGCTGAATTCAGAAAACTGCTTTTTTATCAGCCTGTTTCAAACAACAAGTCCGAAGATTTTCTGCCATTGAAATTGCGCCTTGAAGCGCTGACACAGCAACTCGGAATTCCGGGAAACTATATTTTCTACCTTTCCACTCCCCCATCGCTTTACAGTATAATTCCTGAATTTTTACACGAAAACGGACTGAGCCGTTCAGAGAAATATTTCCGCAGATTGATTGTGGAAAAACCTTTCGGAACAAATCTCGCCTCGGCGAAAGAGTTGAATGTGAAGCTGCTGAACTACTTTAATGAAGACCAGATTTATCGTATCGACCATTATCTGGGAAAAGAAACGGTTCAAAATATGCTGGTTACCCGCTTTTCGAATGGGATTTTTGAACCGCTCTGGAATCATAATTATATCGAAAGAGTTGAAATTACATCAGCGGAAAGCCTTGGCGTTGAAGGGCGTGGCGGATATTATGACCACTCTGGCGCATTGCGCGATATGGTACAGAACCACCTGATGCAACTCGTTGGTTTTGTGGCAATGGAACCGCCTGTAATTATTGAAGCCAACGCCATCCGCAACGAAATCACCAAAGTGTTTCAATCGTTGCGCCCCTTTAGGGAAAACATGATTTCGCGCAATGTGATTCGTGGACAATACACCTCATCGGTAATTAAAAACGAAAATGTGGTTGGCTATCGCGAGGAACCCGGCGTTGACCCGTTTTCGCGAACCGAAACTTTTGTTGCACTTAAATTTTATATCGATAACTGGCGTTGGGCGGGCGTTCCGTTTTATATCCGCACCGGGAAAAAACTCCCAACAAGAGTTACAGAAGTGGTAATTCATTTTAAAAGCGTACCACATCATTTATTTGGTAATTCATCAAATTCGATAAACAACCAGTTAATCATCCGCATTCAGCCCGACGAAGGAATTTTGCTGAAATTCGGGATGAAAACGCCGGGCGCCGGATTTGAAGTTCAGACGGTGAATATGGATTTTCATTATTCCGACCTGGCCAATGTGAGTGTTCCATCGGCTTACGAAAGATTATTGCTCGACTGTATGCAGGGCGACGCCACTCTTTACGCCCGTGGTGATGCTGTTGAACAGGCTTGGGAGTTTGTTCAGCCCATCATCAATGCATGGGAAACGAACCCTGAAATACCCATTTATGGCTATCCGGCCGGAACCTGGGGCCCCGAAAATGCCGACGAACTAATGAAAGGCGCCAACTGGAGATACCCTTGTAAAAACCTGACCAACGATGGATTGCATTGTGAACTCTAACCTGTTATATTTGCAGATATCAGAAATTTAAAAATTCAGATTATGTCGGAAGCAACAGAAGTACGGATTTTTTCGAACCCAAAAAAAACGGTGAAAGCAATGGTCAAAGAAATATTCCGGCTGACAAAATCATCAGTTCAGGAATCGATTCATATTTTGCTTTCAGGGGGAAAAACCCCGGCATTGCTTTTCCAGAAACTGAGTTCGAAATACGCTGCCGAAATTGTGTGGGAACGCATTCATTTCTGGTGGGGCGACGAAAGATGTGTTTCGCCCGATGATGACCAAAGCAATTTTAAATCGGCCAACGATTTGCTTTTATCGCAAATTTCAATTCCGGGGCAAAATATTCATAGAATTCAATGCGAAAATAATACTGAGGATGAAGCAATCAGGTATGCCGAAGAGATAAAACTCAACCTGAATTTCAGAGGCGACAGTCCTGTTTTCGATTTGGTGATTCTGGGTTTGGGTGACGACGGACATACTGCCTCGATTTTCCCGGATGAGCTTGAACTTTTTGAAGATGAACGCATTTGTGCTGTAACCCGCCACCCGCTTTCGGGCCAGCTTCGTATTACAATCACCGGAAAAGTATTGAACAATGCAAACCGCGTTTTCTTTCTTGTAACCGGAGAAAGCAAGGCACAGCGCATTGCCGAAATTATGAACGACGATGAAGCTGCCAAATTACTGCCAGCTTATTATATTTCACCCAAAAACGGTGAGCTGATTTGGTTTATTGATGAAGCTGCCGCTGCAAAAATTCTTTAAAAACTACTTCTGTACAGGTTCAAGTTTTAAAATATCAGTGGTAAATTTTATGGTTTCGGCTAAAACTTCGTTATACGATTTTGAAGTCAGTTCGCACCCGATTACGTGATTACCCGCTTCGGGAAATGCCATTTTTACCCGTTCATTTTCTGCCGTTCCCAACAGCCCAAACATTTCGAGCATGGCATTAACGCGCACAGTTTCGTCCTGGTGCGTTTCGTCTTTATAATAGTAAGCCAGAAAAACAGGTGTTTTTACTCTCTCATAAGTCTCCTTTTTCATAGTTGCTTCTACCAGTTGTTGCAGATAAACAACGGCTTCCATGCGGTATTTGCAATTCCAGTACTGGCAATCTTTCGAATCAAAATTTTCGTTTGTAACCCTGTGCAATCCGCCGGTAACTTTGCGGCCAATTTGCAACCCCCAGGGTTTTGAGAGCATAAAAGCAGCTCCGTTATTAATCCTGATGTTTGGCGAATAAAGAATCAATCCTTCAATCAGTTCCGGGAATTCAGCGGCAAGTTTCAGCCCAAGTGTTCCCCCGGTTGAAGTGCTCATCACAATCACTTTCTCACCTAAAATCCGGGCAACCATCAGCGCTTGTTTGGCCGATTCCCAAAGCCGGTCAGGGGTCATATCAATCAGGGCATCGTCGGTTACAATTCCGTGCGAGGCAAGTCGCGGAAAATAAGCGTTCATCCCAAAATGTTTTGCAAACTCAACATTTGCCGGAAAACCCTCGTACCACGAAGCCGAAAATCCGTGCAGGTAAAGCAAAACATATGGTGTTTTTTCTTTTAGCGAATCGTTTGCCCAAATAATTCGCGACTGGTTATCGGGCTTCAATGTCAGGCCTGAATCATTTTTCAAAACATAAGATTCAGCCATTTCAATGTTGGCAGAAACTGATGGCAAATCGTTGCTCAACAAAGGCCTGGCTGGTTTTGGACCAAGTATGTAAATCAACACAAGCGAAACAATCAATATTCCCAAAAATCTTAAAATGCGTTTCATAAACTGATTTTTAACTGGTTAAGAAGATTTCAAATTTAGTTTTTTCAGACATTATTTCTGAAGTTTGCAAAAACTTTTTGCCGGCAACTTTTTTGTTAGTTGGCAATTTGTATTGCTTTCTTCATCTTTACAACCCAAAATTATCCGAATGTCGTTATTCAACGAAATACTCATTTTTCTGGCTGCGGTAACCGCAGGATTTATCAACGCTATGGCCGGTGGAGGCACGTTGGTAAGTTTTCCTGTATTGCTGGCACTTGGTGTTTCGCCGGTGGTAGCCAATGTTACCAACACAGTTGCGCTGGTTCCCGGCACGATAGGTGGCATGTGGGCGCAGCGAAATTCCTTCAGGTCGCAGTACAGCCGGTTGATGAAATTACTTCCTGTTGCAATTATTGGTGGTGTTGCCGGGGGCTTGCTCATTTTGAATACAAGCGAAGATGCTTTTCGGAGTATAATTCCCTGGCTCATACTGATGGCAACATTGCTGCTTGCAGCCCAGGTTCAGGTTAAAAACTGGGTAACACGTCGGATTGGCCATGCACATACCGAACACCACAACCCTGCTTTTATGATGGGCGCAGTTTTTTTGGCAGCTATTTACGGTGGCTATTTTGGTGCCGGGTTAGGTGTGATTCTGATGGCTGTTCTTGGTCTTGTAACTGATGAAAATATGACCCGCCTTAATTTTCTGAAACAGGCGCTGGGATTTGTAATTAACCTGGCAGCCGCCATTTATTTCGCCTTTTCAGGCAAAGTGGATTGGGGTATTGCAGCCATCATGATTTTTGGTTCGCTGCTGGGCGGCTGGGTTGGCGGCAAGCTTGCCAACCGTGTAAAACCCGGAATATTGCGTTGGGTTGTGGTAACTGCCGGATTGATTGCAGCGGTTGTTTTTTTTCTGAAAGAGTAAAAGTGTTTTACATCACAATTTCAGTCAAATCATTATTGATTATTCCATTCTGAATTTAATCACTTCAATTGGGTGACGCGAAGTAAAATACCACAGAGGTGTTTTCTAATATTTAAAAATATTTTTTTACATCTTTAACAAAAAAAAATGAAACGAAAACCTGTTGTGACCGGCGTCGGCGAGTTGCTTTGGGACTTGCTGCCCGACGGAAAACAAATGGGTGGTGCACCTGCCAATTTTGCCTTTCATGCAAAACAGGCTGGCTGTGAAAGCCTCATCATCAGCGCGGTTGGCAACGATACTGACGGCGAAGAATTGCTTCAAACACTTACAAACCAAGGCTCAGAAACCCGTTTGATTCAAAAAAACAGCTTTCCAACCGGAACAGTAACTGTTTCGCTTAGCCCGCAGGGTCAGCCACAATACACCATTCACGAGGGTGTTGCCTGGGATTATATCGGTTTAAACGACCAAACAAAAGCGGCAATTAATGAACTTGACGCAGTTTGCTTTGGTTCGCTGGCACAACGCAACCCTGTTTCGGCAGCAGCAATTCAGCAGCTTCTGGCTTTAGTTAAACCTGATTGCCTGAAAGTATTCGACATCAATCTGCGCCAACACTACTTTTCAAAATCAATCATCGAAATATCACTTCAATTTGCCGATGTATTGAAACTGAATGATGAAGAATTACCAGTTCTTGCCGGTTTTTTCGGATTAAGCGGGGATATTGAAAATCAACTTAATCAACTGATGAGTCAGTATCATCTGAAATTTGTTGTTTACACGATGGGAGCTAAAGGCAGCATTGTTTTTAGCGAAACCAAAAGTTCATTAGTTGAAGCTCCGGAAATTAAAGTAGCCGATACTGTTGGCGCAGGCGATTCGTTTACAGCAGTTTTTACCTCGGGGATTTTGCTGAATGTGCCGTTTGCAGAAGCACACAAGCAGGCCAGCCACGTGGCAGCTTATGTTTGCACCCAAAAAGGAGCGTGCCCGGTTTTGCCGTTCAAGGTTTTCTGAACAATTAACTTCAGGTTAAAACCATATTGAAATTCTATTGTCGGGCTACTGTAACCATAAATTGACCTATTTTTGCAGCATCATTAATCAATTAGATTGGAAACAAAATTTGATACAACTTTGGCGCTACGCGTTGGCAATGTGCTGCTCGATGTGGGTGCGGCACTCATGAGTTCCGGTGCAAGTACGCACCGGACAAGGCTGACGCTTGAAAGGCTGGCCAACGGACTTGGCTTTAAAATAGAACTGCTGATTACCCAACGGGCGTTGATGGTTACAGTGGTTGATGACAAACAGGAACATTTTTTCAGCCGGTTGAAACGGACATCGCCACACGGTGTGAATTTCAAAATTGTGAGCGGAATCAGCCGGATGAGCTGGCGTGTACTTGAAGAAAACTGGAAAGTTGAACAAATTGAAGTTGAATTGAGGCGATTAAAAAAACTGCCACACTACCCGCGCTGGGTGGTTTTAACAGTGGTGGGCCTTGCTGGTGCAGCATTCTGCCGCATTTTTGGCGGTGGTTTTTTAGATATGGTTGTGGCTTTTGCAGCTACTTTTACGGGTTTATTTGTGAGACAAACAGCAGTTCACAAAAAATTCAACCCATACATCAGCATTTATTTTGCCTCGTTAACAGCCTCAATAATTGCCGGATCGGCTGAGTTTTTTGCCATTGGCAGTAATTACGATGCAGCCTTTTCCACTTCAGTTCTCTTCCTTGTACCCGGAGTACCCATGATAAACGCGGTTACCGACATGATGGACGGAAACATCCAAAACGGCACTGTGCGTTTATTCAACGGGATGATTATTGCTTTTGCAATTGCGATGGGTGTTTTTACGGTGCGTGCACTTTTTAATTTTTGAATATGGAAATCATTGAAATCATCATAAAAAGTGTTGCCGCTGGCGTTGCCGCAGCTGGTTTCGGAATCCTTTTCAATGTTCCGCAACGAACCATTTTACCCATCGTTATTTTGGGTGCAGTGGGTGGCCTGGTAAAATTTGGCACCATGTATTTCGGAACAGGGATTGTTTTTGCGTCGTTTCTGGCAGCCACAATGATTGGCGTTTTAAGTATCCGCATGGCGCACTTCAAAAACAGTCCGCCGCTTGTATTTTATATTCCTTCGGTAATTCCGCTTGTTCCGGGGTTTTTTATCTACAAAATGATGCTTGGTATCATGTCGCTCTCAAATATTACAGACAACGAATTGTATATCGAAAATCTCATTAATACTGTTAATTTTGGCGTGAAAGCAACTTTTATACTGATTTCACTGGGAATCGGAGTTGCTGTACCAATGCTGATTACACGCAAGGAAACTGTTAAAAAGAAAAAACCAAAAACCATCGTTGTAACAGCAGATGAAACAATTCAGGAAAAGAAATGAAAAAATTGCTGTTTCTGATTTTGCTGCTTTCTGTCGCTCTGGTTATCAGGGCGCAAACACTAACCGACAGTAATTTGCCAATTGTTGTAATTAATACCGATATAAACCCGGCTACCGGTCAACCCGGCTATATCCCCGATGAACCTAAAGTTGGCGCTGTAATGAAGATAATTTTGCGCCCTGACGGAGGAAGAAATTTTATTTCAGACCAATTCAATCCTGCATATTTGAACTATTCAGGCCGAATTGGTATTGAAATCAGAGGTTCATCGTCACAAGCACTGCCCAAAAAACCATACGGACTTACAACCCTGATGAACGATAAAACCACAAAGAATAATGTTTCGATACTTGGAATGCCCGAAGAACACGACTGGGTTTTAAATTCAATCGCCTACGACCCGTCGCTTATCAGAAATTATTTGTCGTACTACCTGATGCGCAGTATCGGGAATTATGCAGCGCGCGGCCAATTTTGCGAAGTGGTGATTAACGGTGATTACAAAGGGTTATACATTTTTATGGAAAAACTGAAAATTGATAAAAACCGCATCGATATTGTAAAAATTGAAAATACAGATAATTCGGGGGCGCTGTTAACCGGAGGATATGTTACAAAAGCCGATAAAACAACCGGTGGCGATCCGGTGGCGTGGACCATGCAATCGTACAATGGATCAACCGATTATATCCACGAAGACCCAGACCAAAGCGAAATTACATCGCAACAAAACAGTTACATTCAATCCCAGTTTAATAACCTGCAAAAAACAGCAAGTGGCCAAAACACTTCATTCATCAACGGGTATCCATCTCTTATCGATATTCCCTCGTTCATCGATTTTATACTCCTTAGCGAACTTACTTCCAATGCCGACTCGTACCAATTCAGCACTTATTTTCATAAAGACAGGAATGGGAAACTTCGTGCCGGTCCGATTTGGGATTACGATCTCACCTACGGAAACGACCTGTTTCAATGGGGATTCGATAGAAGTCACACCGATGTGTGGCAATTTTCCACTGGCAATTCAGGTTCAAGATTCTGGAAAGATTTATATACCAACACACCTTTCAGGTGTTACCTTACCAAACGCTGGAAAGAGCTGAATAATACCGGCGAACCATTAAATTATACTGAGATAACCCAAAATATCGATGAATTTATCAGCCTGATTTCGGAAGCAAAAGTGCGTGAAAATGCACGCTGGGGAACCATTCCCGACCATGCACGCGAAATCGAAAATATGAAATCGTGGATTCAGCTCCGAATCAACTGGCTTAACTCGATGTTGGGTGGCTATTCGGCCTGTGCAAATCCTCCGCTTCCTTCGCTTGTGATTTCGAAAATAAATTATCATCCGGGCGTTACGGAAGATCTCGAAAGCTCTGATTACGAATTTATTGAAATCACCAACACAGGAACACAAACTGTAAATCTGTCGGGAATTTATATGCGTGAACTTGGTATTGGCTATCAGTTTCCGGCCAATTCAATATTGGGCGCTGGCAAACGGCTGCTACTTGCCGGAAATACTGCAAAATTCACGGCATATTACGGAATTACTCCGTTTGGCGAATACTCGCGTGAACTTTCCAACAAATCGGAAAAAATTGTATTAGCCGATGCATTTGGGAATGTGATTGATTCGGTAAGATATTCCGACACAATTCCCTGGCCGGAACAAGCCGACGGAACAGGTTTTTTTCTGCAGCTGGCTGATTTGAAATCAGACAACACCCTTGCTGAAAACTGGGTTGCCGCAACTGATATAATGACAGGTAATTCATCGAAAATTCTGGCAAACAGCATACTGGTTTACCCAAACCCAACCCACTCCGAAATCAGAATTGAAAGCCCGGCAATAACTGTTGAAGCTTTTTCTGTAACCGACCTTGGAGGCAGAATACTTATTTCAGATTCGGGTAACTTTGGAAACAGCTTTACGATTAACCTGAATGAATTTTCAGCCGGATTTTATTTTCTGAAACTAATTACTACCGAAAAAACCACAACAACATACAAAATCAATAAGTTATAATTACTGCAAGTTACTTTTTCATCACATAAATTTCTTATTCAGATTCATTTCGTTTGTTAGTATCTTTTAATAACTCATCAACTCCCAACTTCAGCACAAACAAAAAGTATAGGTATTTTGGTACGGTATTAATCATAAAAACTATTCCTGCTAAGTCAAAAACGAAAAAAATCATTAAAGAAAATGACACGAAGAATTATTGGAATTCATGAAAAACTTCCCATCCTCGAGAGCTTACCGCTGAGTATTCAGCACCTTACGGCCATGTTTGGCGCTACTATTCTGGTACCCATTTTATTGGGTGTCGATCCGGCCATTGCCTTGTTTATGAACGGCATTGGAACATTAATTTACACCTGGGTAACCAAAGGCGGAATTCCGGCCTATCTCGGTTCAAGCTTTGCATTTATTGCACCGTCGCTACTGATTATCAGTTCATACGGAGGATTTCAACATGCACAGATTGGGTTTATCTTTTTTGGGTTATTCTTTATTGTAATCTCATTTGTGGTAAAACAATGGGGCATAAAATGGATTGATGTTGTAATGCCCCCTGCTGTAATGGGCGCAGTGGTTGCCATCATCGGGCTCGAACTTGCTCCGGTGGCAGCACAACAGGCCGGACTTGCTCCGTGGCCCACCAATGTCGGCTCAACCGTACCACCCTTCCAAGTTTCGGCCAACACGCTGATTGTATCTATGTTTACGCTTCTGGTCGGAATTTTTGGTACAGTAATGTTTAAAGGGTTTATGCAGGTGATACCGATTTTAATTTCGGTAATAGCCGGTTACCTGCTGGCGCTGGCCATGGGAATGGTTGACACAGCTGCCATTGCAAATGCTCCGTGGTTCGGACTTCCGCATTTTCAGGCTCCGGTTTGGGACCCCAACGCCATTGCGATTATTGCGCCAGCGTGTATCGTGGTTTTGGCCGAGCACATCAGTCACCTGATTGTGACCGGTAAAATTACAGGAGAAGATTTGATGGCAAAACCAGGTTTACACAAATCGTTATTAGGCGATGGTATCAGCAACGTACTTTCGGGAGTTGCAGGTTCGCCACCCAATACAACATATGGCGAGAATATTGGTGTAATGGCAATTACCCGTGTTTATTCGGTGTGGATTATCCGTGGAGCGGCAATTCTGGCAATCGCGTTCTCGCTTATTGGCAAAGTTTCGGCTGCCATTTCAACAATACCAACTGCCGTTATGGGTGGAATCACAGTGCTGTTGTATGGTGTTATCGCGGTGCAGGGTTTCCGCATGTATGTTGAGCAGAAAGTTGATTTCAGCAAAAACAGCAACATGGTTTTAGGCGCGGTTACTTTTGTTGCCGGCGTAAGCGGCGCCAGCATCAGCATCGGAACCGTACAGTTAAAAGGAATGGCGCTGGCAGCTATTGTAGGCGTGGTTCTATCGCTTGTTTTCTGGCTATTTGGCAAAGCCGGGTTACTCAACAAAGAATCGTAGTTTTTTTGAGACTGAAATATATCAGCTGTCCGGGTAGTCGCAAGGCTACCCGGATTTTTTTTACCCGATACCGGACATTTGATTTTGCTGATATAAACCTATACCTGCACGTCAACTTTATAGTCTGCCCGATGTTATAATGGTTGAAAACCAGATTTTAAAATCTGGTGAGTTTATTTTTTAACCGACTACTAATTTGTTATACAATGGCAAAACAGATTTTTATTAACCTGGCTGTTAAAGACCTGCAAAAATCGATGGACTTTTACGCAGCACTCGGATTTTCAAACAATCCGCAATTTTCTGACGATACTGCAAAGTGTATGGTTTGGAGCGAAAACATTTTTGTGATGATTATGACACACGAAAAATTTTCAACTTTTGCCACAAAACCTATTGCAGACACAAAATCTAAACTGGCAGGAATTTTCTCGCTTTCAGTTGACAACGTTGACGAAGTAAACAGCATTGTTACAAACGGGCTGAATGCCGGTGGAACCGAACCCCACGAAATCAAGGATTACGGATTTATGCAACTGCGCTCGATTGAGGATTTTGACGGGCACACCTGGGAAGTTTTTTATATGGATGTTACCAAATTTCCGGCGGAGTAACCCAGAACAAAAAAGAAAAAAATTATAAACTTTAAAAAAACAGAAAATGCCACAAATCAATCCATACATCCATTTTAATGGAAATGCCGAGGAAGCATTTACCTTTTATAAATCGGTTTTTAATACTGAATTTGCTGTAGTTGTACGGTTTAAAGACATGAACTTTGAAGGCGCACCCAACTTTGAAAACGAAGCAGAAAAAATTATGCACATTGCTTTGCCAATAGGCAAACACAATGTTTTAATGGGAAGCGACACCCCTGAATTTATGGGAAAACATAACGAAATGGAAACCCGAAGCAAGATTTTTATCAGTACCGACAGCAAGGAAGAAGCCGACAAAATATTTATCGGACTTTCAGATGGCGGGCAAGTGGAAATGCCAATATCCGACAGTCCGTGGGGCACATATTTTGGGATGTTCAGAGATAAATTCGGATTAGAATGGATGGTGGAGTTTGACGCAAACCGTCAACAACCCTGATTTTTTTCGAACCGCCGCTCTTCTGTTACGCGTTTGCAATATGAGATTTAATGTCGGGAGCTGTGTAAATAAATTCGATACGATAATTTTGAGTTAAAAACTCAAAACAACTTACCCATCGTTGCAAACGATGGGTAGGAATAAAAAAGCCGCCAGTCAAAGCCAGCGACTGTTTTAACACAAGGCTAAACGGTACTATTTCCTGAGAAAAATATCGCCGCTGATGGTTTTCAGTGTCATTTCGGGGCCGCCGCCATTTAACACAAGACTGTAATCGCTGCCTACCCATTTCATTTCCTTGTCCTTTTGTTCGTCGAATTTCAGGTTGGAATATACATTGCCTGTAATGGTGGAGATTTTGATTTTTGCCTTGCAAGCCTGCGGCGCCGCGTAATCGATAAACCCGCTGATGGAATTAACTTCTGCTTGCCCGGTTGTGCCTTTCAGTTCAACCTGTCCCGAGATGGTTTTCAGGTTAAAAGCCAGATCGACCGGAACTTTCAGCGTGTAAATGATGTGACTGTTGATGTTACAGTTGTTTTTGCCCTTCTTTTTCTGAATTGCCTTAAAATCAACCACCTCTTCCAGTTTCACGGTTTCGCCTTTTTCATTCACATTCAGCGTATAATCATCGTTGAACTGGTTTTCGTCGATGTTTACCGAAACCTCGAGGGCTAGCGTATTTTTGTTCCATGCTTCAATAAAAATGGTGTCGGCAAAGTCAAATTTCATTTCCACGGTTTTGCCTTTGGCCTCCACGTTTTTCTGTATCACCTTTTCACAGCGGCCAATGGTTGTTTGTGCCACCACAATGATGAGCAATAATATCAGTTTCTTCATGGCTTTCGGGTTTACTTTTTACGCAGGTAGATATTGCCTGAAATCGATTTAAGCAACAGTTTCTGACCCCCGCCATTGAGTGTAAAATCGCCGATATCCTGTCGGATTGGCGACATTCCTTCAGCTCTTTTATCGGCCGAGCTTTCCTTTACAGGTTTCAGGTCGAGGTTATTGAACACATTCCCGTTCATGTTGCTGATGTTGATGGTAACTTTTTCGGAAGATGGGACTGAAACGTCAATCAAACCACTTACAGAGACCAGTGAAGTGGGCGCTTCCTGGTCGATGCTGCTGAAAACCACTTCCACATCGCCACTGATGGTAGTCACAGTAAGCGGACCCGAAGTATTGGTCACTTTTACATTGGCACTCAGTGTTTTGGTCTCAAGACTTCCCTTAAACGATTCGATAACCAAATCGCCGGCTGTAAACGGACTATTGTAATCGAGATTTACAGATGTACCAACAGGAACCGAAACTTTGTATTTGTAGTCGCGCACCTGTTTTACGGCACCCGAAATCAGCACCACACCATTTTCTTCCGAAACGTTTACGCCAAGATTTGAATTGTCTTCGGCAGCACCTAAAAGTTTCAATCCATCGGCCCTTTCGGGTCTTTCCATTTCGAAATCAGATTCGATAATTACTGAACTGCCGGCTGAATTAAAAAGGGTAATTTCACCCAACAGGTTTTTGATTTCAATTTTGCCTTTTACCTTGGGCGAATACTCGAATTTTTTCATTTGTCCCAAAGCGATTGCTGGCAATAAAATCACTGCTAATAAAAACGTTATACTTTTCATTTCTCTAATTATTAATTGTTTATGGTAACAGTTTCCAGCCTGGCCGGCACCGGCTGAATCCTGAAATACTCAGATTACTTTTATCATATCCTTTGCAAATTTCTTTACATTTTCATCGGCTTTGTCGCTGTTCATAATCTGTTCAATCCCGGGGCGGGCTTCTTTTGCGCCCATTTCGGTAAGTACCTGTATGAGCGAAATCTGCAACAGCGAATTATCCTGTACCGAAAGCGAGCGGATGAGTTCTGTTTTCACCCGCGGATTTTTGGCTGCCATTCCCGACAGCGCGTTGATTGCGGCGAGACGAACGTTATCATTTTTATCGCTGTTCATGGTATTCACCAGGGCATCAATCACTTCGTCGCCGGTTTGCGACATCTGGCTGATGTTGTACACAGCATCGATTTTCTGCGGGCCCGTCATCTCCTGCAGACCGGCAAGAAAAACCTGTTGTTTGGTCTGGCTGAGTTCGGCCTGTAACAGTTGTTGCTGTCCACTGCTTTTTTCTTTTCCGAAATAATAACCACCGGAATAAGTAATGATTGCAACTGCCAGCACTGCTGCCACCTGTAACCAAACTGGCATCAAAATCCTTTTTTGTTTTGCAGGCATTTCGGTGTCGAGCATTTTCAGAAACTCGCTTTTCATTCCTGTTGGCGGTTCAATGGCGGGCATTCCGTCTGCAAAACCCAGAAACGACTCAAAACCTGCGTGAAGCTCGCTGCATTCAGCGCAGCTTTCAAGGTGGCTGCTGATTTCAGCCGCCAGTTTTTTATCCAGTTTTCCGTCGATGTATGCGGGGAGATTCAGTTTTATTTCTTCACATTTCATAGCTACTCAACCATTATTTTTTCGTAAATCTCTTTCAGTTTTTGTATTGCCCTGAAAGTTTTCACTTTCACGGCGTTCTCGTTGCTATCGGTTGCACCGGCAATTTCGCGGTACGAAAAGCCCTGAAACCGGTTCAGTTCGATGATTTCGCGGTACCCGGGCGGAAGCTGGTTCATGGCTTCGAGCAGCATCTCGTACGACTCGCGCACCTCGTTTTCGCGTACCGATGCTTCGTTGTCTCTGGCAGCAATTTCAGGATGGTCGTCGAGATCACTGAAGTGACGGGCGCTCCGGTAATAATCCACCAGAATGTTCCGTGCAATCCTGAAGAGCCAATACACAAAAGTTTTGTCGTCTTTCCAGGTGGCGGCATAACGAATCACCCGCAGAAACGTGTTTTGTGTGAGGTCGCGGGCCGCTTCGCGGTCGCTTGTCATTCGCACAAAATAGCCGTAAACTCTTGCATGATACCTGTCGTAAAGCACAGCCGCCGCCTGCCGGCTGCCCCGCGCTAATTGCACCATCAATTGTTCGTCGCTCACGTGATTCATCATTTTTTTTCCTGTCAGATTCTCTTTTTAATGAACTTCTGAAAACAATACCTGCAAACGGAGTGATTCGTTACACAGGTATTAAACTTTTTTTGAAAATACATAAATGTATTCTTGCTTCACCTATTTAAAAAAATTGTTTCTGAGGCGTGTGAGGGAAATGTAAAGCAATAATTATAGATTTCAGACCTTCAGTGTTTCACCTTCCGATTTGGCAATGATAACAGCCGCACAGGTATCGCCCCAAACATTTACTGTGGTGCGCGACATATCGAGAATACGGTCAACTGCCAGAATTAAACCAACCCCTTCGAGCGGGAGATTTACCGCCGTTAACACAATGGTCATCATTACAAGCCCTGCCATTGGAATACCAGCCGAGCCAATGGCTGCCAAAAGCGCAGTTAAAACAATTATTGCCTGTTGCCCTATTGTAAGGTTAATGCCGTACGCCTGAGCGATAAAAATTACGGCAACACACTCATACAAAGCAGTTCCGTTCATATTAATCGTAGCGCCGAGTGGCAAAGTAAAACTTGTAATTTTGCCCGAAACACCATCTTTCTCTTCAACAGCCACCATCGATAATGGAAGCGCCGCATTTGATGATGAGGTTGAAAATGCAGTCAGCAACGGTGTGGCCATATTTCTGAAATGTTTGTACGGATTTGCTTTACCCAAAAACTTTACAAGTAATGGCAAAACAATACCACCATGAAAAATGAGGGCAACTAAAACCGTGAGCATGTAAATTCCGAGACTTCCTGCAATATTTCCAAGCGAACCCGCATTTTTTGCCACCTCTTTGGCAACTATGGCAAAAACGCCCAATGGAGTGAAGTGAATAATGTATGTGGTGATTTTCATCATCACCTCAAAAAACGCATCAAAAAACCGGGTAAGCAACTGTTGTTTTTCAGTTTGAATTTGTGTGATGAAAAAGCCAAAAAGAATGGCAAAAAAGATAACCGGCAAAATCTGCCCTCTGGCCATTGCGTCAATCACATTTTCGGGAATTACCCTGATGAGAATATCCGACGCTGAGTTACTTACATCGGGCGTTGTAACTGTGGCTGCATTGCCAAGGTTTGCGCCAGTTCCGGGTTGAAAAAGGTTGACAAAAAATAATCCGGTAAGAATTGCAATAAAGCTGGTCACAATATAAAAAGTGATAGTTTTAAAACCAAGCCGCCCTAAGTTTGATCCACCTCCAATACTTGAAACGCCACTGATAATTGAGCTCAGAATCAACGGAACAACCACCATGTTGAGTGCCCGCAGAAAAACCACACCCATCCATGAAACATAGGGAATCCAATCGGGTGCAAAATATCCGAAAGCAACGGCAGCAACCAAGGCAATAAGAATTTGCCAGTGAAGTTTAATTCTGAAAATCATAATCAGGTTTTTGGGGGCTTAAATTAATGAAACATTTGATTTTTGGCTGATCAATATAAGAAAAGCCCGGTGTGATTTAATTTCAATAGGCTGGAAAATAAATTTCACTACTGTTCGTCAGTTTTCGCTAACGGAATGGTAAAAGAAAAAGCCGATCCTATTCCTTCGTCACTGACAACGCTGATTACTCCGCCGTGTTTTTCAACAAAAGTTTTACTGATTATCAGTCCAAGTCCTGCCCCCCTTTCGTTATCGGTGCCAATTCCGGGCAGCGTGTTATCTATACTGAAAAGTTTCCTGAAATTTTCCTGACTAATTCCCACACCGTTGTCGCTTACTACAATACGTGCAAAATTACCGTCGGTTTTTGCAGAAATTTTCACCCAACCTCCTGAATAAGTAAATTTTATAGCATTCGAAACCAGATTTTTCAAAATTGCTTTTAGCATTTTGTAGTCCGAATTCACCATAATCTGTTTCGGGATATCAGTCTCAACACCAATGTTTTTTAATTGCGATGACAGTTTTAAATCGTTTAAAACCTGATCAATAACCAGCTTCAGATTTGTTTCTTCGGGATTAAAAATCATGTTATCCGCCTGTAATTTCGACCAGTTTAATAATGTTTCGAGCAATTGAAGCGTCTGATTAGCCTGATTACCAATCATATCAAGGAGCTCCTTTGTTGTTTCGTTATCCTGTCTTTTTAAACTATCTTCAAGTAACTCTGAAAGTGTTATCAGACCTTCCACCGGATTTTTAAGATTAACTGCAACTATCGAAAAGAGTTTGCTTTTTGCAGCATTAATTTGTTTTAATTCAGCATAACTTGATTTCAATTCAGTCTCCTGTTGAAAATATCCGGTTATCATCTCTTTAATTTGTTTGAACTCAAAAACCTTGTCGGTTTCGTCATTCAAAAGATTAGGATTTTTATGACCAAGCGTTTCACTGATTTGTCGTAATGGCTGAATTACAGTACTTCTGATGTAATACATTAAAATAAAAACGGAAACTACTGCAAATGTCAAAACCAGAACAGAAAGCAACAGCAAAAGACTTTTTTCTTTTGCCACCGGATCGACACGTTTAAATATAATTTCTGCGACAACCTTTGATGAATAGTCGGCTAATTCGCGGTGAAACGAAATTAAGCCAGATTCAGTTTGAGCCAACTTATCAGACGTTCCGAATACAATTTCGGTATTAAAATTTGTCGCCTGTTCAAGGTCTTCCTGTGTTTTGTTATCCCACTGTTTTGCAATAAAAATAAAACCATTAGGAACTGTTTTCCTGTCATCTGCATCTGCAGCCGGTACAATGGTTGCACCAAAAAATTCAACCAATTCATTGTTCAAAACAACAAAAAAGTGAGGGAATGGGTTATTCAAGAATTGTTCAGTGAATAATTGCGGTTTTAGAAAATCGACATTTTTCATCATTTCATTGTTGCCAAACTGATACACAGGATTTGATTCGGCATTGAATACCATTACAAATGAAAGTCCGAAAGAATTTACAAAAAAATCCACATTTTCATCGGCCCAACTTGAGTCGGGATGATGAACAAAATTAACCATTTCGTCCCATCCTGAATTATCATTTATCAACTGCTCAAACCTTAATCTATTAATTTGCAATACCTTATCAATAACTAAATCCTGACTTTTGAGACTTTCATTATACAATAATTTACTTTCCCTGAATCTTATAAATTGGTATGAAGCAAAAAACAATAATATAATTGTTGTGAGAAGTGCCAGGATTACGAGAATTCTATTTTGCAGTTTCATCTTTACAAACTATTTAAGTTACTCATTAGTTGGCGGTTATGCATAGTTTATTTATCTGCTTGCTCACCCAATGTTCCCTGTAGCAATCAGGATCAAATATAATTTGTTCATCGGTATTTATGATTTTCAGTAAACATGCTCGATTAAAATACTTTTTGGGATTAAAATAAATAAAAAAGCACTTAAATCATTGAATTTAAGTGCTTTCATTTTTAATAGTCTTTCAAAAAAGTGACCCAGCTGGGATTCGAACCCAGGACCCCATCCTTAAAAGGGATGTGCTCTACCTGCTGAGCTACTGAGTCATCCTTCAGTGCTTTTGTTTTTCAAAAGCGGGGGCAAAAGTAATAATTATTTTTTTCTAAACAACCCTATTCTTGTTTTTTCAAAAAAAATGTACCGGTTCTAATAATAATTTACGTAAATCACTTTCGTGCGCGTTTATCGGAATACAGATTTAGGGTAACAATTAAATTTATTTTTTAGTTTTGGACTTCTCTAAAAAAGCAATTGATAAACTTAACCTGAATTGTTAACAACAGAAGGATACATAGTTCTTGGCGTACTGCTTCTAATGATTGCAGCACTTTTTAAAGAGATAATGCGCCCGGGCCTGATTCTGTTTTCAGCCACTACAATTCTTCTGGCACTTGGAATAATCAGCGACAAAGATGCTTTAGGTGGCTTTGCTAACGAGGGTATGATAACAATCGGAATCCTGTTTATCGTGAGCGAAGGCGTACGACAATCTGGTATTCTGAACCGGCTGGCTCAATCATATCTGCCGCGAAAACGCGGGAAGATGGTTTTTCTGCTGCCGCGTATTATGCTTCCGGTTTCATTTATTTCTGCATTCCTGAATAATACGCCAGTGGTAATAATTTTTGCTCCTATAATTAAAAACTGGACTGAAAAACTCAACCTTTCATCGCAAAAATTTCTGATTCCACTTTCGTATGCAACTATTCTGGGGGGCATGTGCACATTAATCGGCACTTCCACTAATCTTGTGGTTCACGGGCTGATGATTGATAATGGGTATCGTGGGTTTAATATGTTCGAACTCGGGAAAATCGGATTATTTGTCACAGCAGCTGGCACGCTTTATATCACTCTGGCTGGAAACTGGTTGTTACCCGGCAAAAAAATATTGTTTAATTCCAAATGTCGCACCGATTTCAAAGACTATTCCTACGACATTATTATTCCTGAATTCAGCAATTTGATTGGGTTAGAGGTAAAAAACGGACGAATGAAGGAACTTAACGGATTGTTTATACGAAGTATTAACAGGGACGGAAATATTATTGAAACAAAAAAGGGAGCCTTCACCCTGTTCGAAAACGACAAATTGCATGTTGATGGGAAATCGGACAGGCTAAACTATATTCTGGCTAATGAAAATATTCAACTGAACGGGATTGATTTAATCAACAATCTGCCAAAAAACGAATTAAAGCAATACGAGGCAGTACTTTCCCCGCGGTTTCCGGGTGTTGGAAAAACTCTTACAGAATACAACTTCTACGAACATTATCAGGCTGTTGTATTGGCAATTCACCGCAATGGAGAGCGAATAACCACCAATTTGGGCCATTTGAAGCTTAAAGAAGGTGACAATCTTATTCTGCTCACTACTGAAAAATTTATTCAGTCGTGGGGCGACTCTAAAATCTTTTATTTAACCTCGTTCATCCGTGACTATAAAACTACTGGTACCTTTTGGAAAAAATGGTTTGCATTTATAATTCTGCTAATCATGATTACAGGTGCAACAGCAGGCCAGTTTCTCGATTCAAAAAAAGGAGTGTCGTTTGACATGTTTTATTTCTCAGCAATTGCTGCAGTGCTAATGGTTTGGATGAAAATTGTTCCTCACCAGAAATACACAAAAGCCATTAGCTGGGATTTACTGATTACTATCGCTTTTTCGTTTGCACTAAGCAAAGCGCTTCAAAATTCAGGCGCTGCCGATGCTATTGCTCATGCCACAATAAACATTGGGAAAGGGCTGGGGCCGGTTGGAGTTTTAGCTGCAATTTTTCTTGTAACAAACATTTTTACCGAACTCATAACAAATAATGCCGCTGCAGCTATTGTTTTTCCAATAGCGCTTTCAGCCGCTAACCAGTTGGGTGTTGACCCCAAGCCATTTTTTGTTGCCATCGCAATTGCCGCTTCAGCCAGTTTCTCAACACCGATAGGTTTTCAGACTAATCTTTTGGTTCAATCCATTGGAAATTACCGTTTCAGAGATTATTTACGTATCGGGTTACCCTTAAATATTATCATCCTCATTATTTCTGTGCTATTAATTCCGTTCTTCTGGCACTTCTAATTCAGCTGAATTTTTTGTTGCCTTTTCTTCGGTTCGCTTTCATTAAAAAGTGGGTTGAATAAAAAAATATATCTTTACCGGCTTTTAAAACGGGAAATAATATTTTGAAATACCATTAAATATGGACTACAGTTTATCAAATCTTCGTGAGCTCGAAGCCGAGGCAATACACATCATCCGCGAAGTAGCCGCCGAATTCGAAAATCCGGTGATGCTTTATTCAATCGGTAAAGATTCGTCGGTGATGGTCCGACTGGCTGAAAAAGCGTTTTACCCCGGCAAAGTTCCGTTTCCGCTGATGCACATCGATTCGAAATGGAAATTCCGCGAAATGGTGGAATTCCGTGACAACTACGCAAAAGAAAAAGGATGGAACCTGATTGTGCATTACAATGAGGAAGGGTATAAAAACGGAATAGGGCCGTTTACTCACGGAAGCAAAGTTCATACTGATGTAATGAAAACCCAGGCTTTGCTGGCCGGATTGAATAAATATAAATTCGATGCAGCTTTTGGTGGCGCTCGTCGCGACGAGGAAAAATCGCGCGCCAAAGAACGCATTTTTTCATTCCGCGATAAATTTCACCAGTGGGACCCCAAAAACCAGCGGCCCGAATTGTGGAATATTTATAACGCCCGTGTGCAAAAAGGCGAATCGATAAGGGTTTTCCCCATTTCGAACTGGACTGAACTCGACATTTGGCAATATATCCGACTTGAAAATATACCGATTGTTCCGCTTTACTATGCCAAAGAACGACCAGTGGTTGAAGTTGATGGCAACCTGATAATGGTTGACGACGACCGCATGCCCGCAGAAATGGCGGCAAAGGCAAAAATGAGAAAAGTGCGTTTCCGGACATTGGGTTGCTATCCGCTCACCGGGGCAATTGAATCGAATGCCGAAACCATTGAAGAAATTGTGGAGGAAATGATGACGGTTACTGTTTCGGAAAGAACCACCCGCGTTATCGATTTCGACCAGGAAGGCAGCATGGAACAAAAGAAGAGAGAGGGGTATTTTTAGGAGAAAGCCCCCTCTAACTCCCCCAATAGGGGGAGGATTGGAATCCAGTACAATTGTAAAAATATTACGAAAATGTCAGAATCAATGGATAATCAGCAAAATATAAATTCAGAAAAAAAAATTAATGTAACCCAACCTTCCCCCTTAGGGGGAAATGAAGGGGGCTCCTCTCTCGATATAAAAGCTTTCCTCGATCAGGACCAGAAAAAAGACCTGCTGCGTTTGTTAACTGCCGGCTCGGTTGACGATGGAAAATCGACGTTGATTGGACGCCTGATGTTCGACAGTAAAATGATTTACGAAGACCAGCTTTCGGCATTGGAAAGAGACAGCAAACGAATCGGTCATGCCGGAGATGATATTGATTACGCACTGTTGCTCGACGGGTTGAAAGCCGAACGCGAACAAGGAATCACCATCGATGTTGCATATCGATATTTTTCAACCGCGAAACGCAAATTCATTATTGCCGACACACCCGGCCACGAACAGTACACCCGCAACATGGTTACCGGCGCTTCAACCGCCAACCTCGCCATTATTCTTATTGATGCGCGTTACGGCGTAATTACCCAGACAAAACGCCACACGTTTATCGTGTCGCTTTTGGGAATAAAACACGTGGTTGTGGCCATTAATAAAATGGATTTGAAGGATTTCAGCCAGGAGGTTTATGAAAATATAAAAGCAGATTACGAGTCGTTTGTGGCGCAATTAGATATTCCGGATATCACTTATATTCCGATGTCGGCGTTGAAAGGCGACAACGTGGTCGAAAAATCGGAACGGATGCCGTGGTACAAAGGAACTTCATTGCTCGATTTTCTTGAAAACATTCGCATTGTAAGCGACCGCAATTTTACCGACATGCGCTACCCGGTGCAGTTTGTGCTGCGCCCCGACATTGATTTCCGCGGATTTTCGGCAGCCGTGGCTTCCGGAATTATCTCAAAAGGCGACGAAGTTATGGTGCTTCCATCCTATAAAAAGTCAACCGTAAAATCAATTGTTACTTACGACAAAGAGCTCGACCAGGCATTTCCGCCACAATCGGTAACAGTAACACTCGAACACGAAATCGATATTTCGCGCGGCGACATGCTGGTGCACCCCGATAATTTGCCGAGGGTGGAACGCCATTTCGAAGCCATGTTGGTTTGGATGGATGAAAAACCAATGAATCTTTCCACTCAGTTCTACATAAAACATACAACCAACACTACCAAAGCTAGAATCGACCAGGTAAAATACAAAACCGATGTGAACACGCTCGAAAAAATGCCGGTTGAGTTTATGCAACTCAACGAAATTGGAAGAGTTGTGATTACAACGTCAAAACCGCTGTTTTTCGACCCTTACAAAATAAACAGGCAAACCGGTTCTTTTATCCTCATCGACCCGATAACACACAATACATCGGCTGTCGGGATGATAATCGACAAACTTGACAGCAAAAACCTGGTTTCGCGAATTACCGACGTTGACAAAGAAAAAATTGCAGCCGGAAAATCACTGATTCACCCCGATGAATATCAAAACAAATACAACCAGAAAGGTGAAACTATCTGGATTACAGGATTGCACGGTTCAGGAAAAAATGAACTGGCTTTCAGTCTCGAAAAGAAACTGTTCGATAGTGGCGCAGTGGTCGTGCTGATTGATGGCAGCTCAGTGCGTTCGGGATTAAGCCGTGAACTCGATTTTACCCCAGCCGACCGCGACGAAAACCAACGCAGGGTGGCTCACATTTGTAAAATATTGAACGATCAAGGGATTATTGCCATCGCTTCATTTATTTCGCGAAACGATTCACTGCGCAGGCAGATTGCAGATATCATCGGCCCCAACCGTTTTCACCTGTTTTACATGGATGCCACGCTCGACTATTGCAAAAACAACAAACCTGAATTGTATGATTTGATTGAACAGGGAAAAACAAAATACCTGCCGGGCGTTGATTTAGAGTATGAAATTCCTGAAAATGCAAAACTTGTTTTCAAACCCGAAGAAAACAGCCAGAATATTGAAAGAGTACTCGATTATTTAGCTGCAAATAAGGTATTCCCGCATCATTAATTATTGGTTTTCCTTGAAAGGCTATACTTCCGAAATTTTTAATCATATTCGGAATTATAGCTTTTTTTAGTTTCTTTTGTTT
Source organism: Draconibacterium sp. (assembly GCA_050179035.1). Lineage (GTDB taxonomy): Bacteria > Bacteroidota > Bacteroidia > Bacteroidales > Prolixibacteraceae > Draconibacterium. The sequence continues at coordinate 65,566 of JBFXFM010000019.1, forward strand.
TTAAGAAACTAAAACCTTAAAACTTTCACAATGAAAACCTTTACCTTAAACTTTCTAACCAATAAAAGCTCAAATAAGATTTTATATCTGATTATATTCTTCTTTGCTTTCATCCTATTTCACTCTTTTTTTGAAGAAGTTTTAAATAAGTTTCTTGTTATCCCTTTTTTTGAGAAGCTTATTCCATCTATAATAAATGATGCAATTTTTATATTGCTTTTCATTCTGATTTTCTACAGAATTTACAGGAAAATTTCTCTCAACTACCAATCATCGAGCTACACTTTGATGCTCTCTTTTATTGTGTTAGTAACTTTAAGCTATTACAGATTCTCATCAACTTTTTGGTACTTCATACCACTAAAATCTATATATTCTATTAAATATGTTGATGCCGTAATATTCTATTTATCAACTGATTTAATTGTTGTTTTATTTACAAAGAATAAAAAATATAATGTAGAAACTCAAAAAGGATTTTTCTTTGACAATCCAATTAAAAGAACGGAGGAAGACTCGTTAAATAGGAATGCCATTGCAGAAAATATTGCAGAAAAAATAAAAAACACAGCACACCCTGATAGTTCATTTGCAATTGGAATAAATTCAGAATGGGGTTGGGGAAAGACATCATTTTTGAATTTAATAGAAAAGAAACTTATTGATTCGAATAGAATAATTATACACTTCAACCCTTGGCTCAATAATGACGAAAAGGCTATTGTTTCCTCCTTCTTTGATGAACTAAGTACTGAACTCAAACGATATAATAAAGAACTATCTGATGAACTCATAAGATATGGGAAAATGCTAAATGCTTCTACTTCAGATGGAACACAAGTTTTTAACATTTTTCTAAATCAGTTTGATACACCCAAAAATCTTCGTCAACGATTTGACGACATAAACTACGCAATACAAAAATCTGGATTACAATTAGTTATATTTATTGACGACCTAGACAGGTTATATGAGAATGAAATCTCAGAGGTACTAAAATTAGTAAGAAATAGTGCCAGTTTTTCGAACACTGTTTTTATTGTTGCTTTTGATAGAAATTTCCTTATTTCAGCTTTAAAGGAAATAAATAAGTATCACCCTGAGTTTTATTTAGAAAAAATATTTCAGTTTGAACTTGCTTTGCCGACTTTCGATAATAAAATCATCATTGAAAATTTAAAAAAACAGATTACACCTCATTTAAGAGAAAAAGACATAACTGAATTTGATAAAATAATAGCTAAATCAATCCATCCAGATAGTTGGTTTCATGGAAACTATTTTAATTTCGAGTTACTAAGCAATCTCCGTGATGTAAACAGATTTGTCAATTCTTTTATAATTTCCTATGACACATTAAAAGGAGAGATTGTACTCACTGACCTGCTCAATCTCGAACTTTTAAAAGTTAAATTTCTTGGAGTATTTAATTTATTAGTAAGTAAGTATTCCGATTTTCTTGAATCACATACTATTGGGAATCAATTCTATTTAGCACTAAAAAACAAAAAAGATGATAATGACAAAGACACTGGGAGAACAGTCTTAGAAGATTACCTTAAAATTCATTATAAAAATTTTGGGATTCAAAAAAATCAGATAGATACTGTTTTAGTGTATGTTAGAAATATTTTTCCTATATATAATAATTATTCTTCAGCAAAAATCGAATTATTATCAATTGCAAATCCGATTAGCATCGACAGGTATTTCTATTACAATCTATTGAGTTCTAACTTATCTGAAATTGAATTTTCTAAAGCCAGAATTACGTCGATTGAAGAATTTCAGGCAAAAATTAAAGTATGGATTGAAAAAGGATTTGAATATGAAATTGAACGACGTTTAAAAAACATTGATTTTTTTGCAAATAAGGAAGATTATGAAAAAATTATTGAATCAATTTTCTTTTATGCAACATACGCCAAAGATAAAGATGACAAATATCTAAATTTTGATTTATCTAATTTAAACGAAAAACTAAAATTTAACAAAGTCAAAATATTCTACACACAGGACGAGTTTAAGGAATTTGTTACAAATTCATTTAAAAATCAGGCGTCTCCTTATTTGTTCATTTCAACTCTAATCAATTACATCTGTGATGACCAAGGAGCATTAAACTGGGAATTCATATTATCGAAAGAAGAACTCCGTCAATTTAAGATTGAATATTTTAAGAAATATGCAGATGAAACAACTGAAACAGATTTTAAAATGTTCCATCTGTTTCATTATTGTAAGTACACTGAATATAATTCTATTGGAGGTAGCTCATACGAACGTCACGAAATATTTCCGCTTGAAGCAAAAGAAATTTTTAAATCTCATGCAAAAAAACTACCTAATAGTTTTCTAAAAAACATAATCTCACTAAATAAAGGTCTTAGTGGTGATTTAAAACTATACTCAATACTTAACACAGTAAAAGTAATATGGGAAAACTGGGATGAATTTGAAAATTTCCTCAACGAATTAAGTGTAGAGCAAGTAGATTATTTAGATGAATTTAAAGAGTTCTATTCGAAATGTAAAGAAGTAGAATTTAAACGTTACATTGAATTTGACTTTAAAACAATTGATTTATCTAATGCATTATTGTTTTGTAAGCATTCGCTGAACCCCGTGTTTTAAATCTTTTTATTGGTCGTTAGGTTTGTTGGTTTGATTTTAAAGACAATCGACATGCTAAACGAGAAAGAATTTCGGGCAATTTATAGTGAGTTCC
>JBFXFM010000020.1:0-68206 GCA_050179035.1 Draconibacterium sp.
CGAAAATGCTCTCTACAGCTATTTTCATCAGGAAAATCCTCTATAAATTTGACGATATTCATGTCATTCTTTTTTCCCCAATATAGCTTTTTATTTATCTTGTGGCATTATTACGGATGAGCATTTTCGTTAATGTAATATTTTTGTTCCGTTTCCTTTAGCTCATCAAAAACCACTGGATTTTCCTGATAATCTTTTACCGAAACAAAACCGGTTTCAGAAACAGTTCTCTTTTCTTTCCGGGCAGTTTTAAACGATTCGTTAATCACAATCCGGCACAGCCACGTGCTGAATTTCGATTGCCCCTTAAACGATTTCAGGTTTTCATACGCTTTTACAAACGATTCCTGAACAACCTCTGCGGCAGTAAACTCATTTTTAACCACGGAAAAAGCAACCGAAAAGGCCAGGTCTTTATATTCTTTGATAAAGTACCTGAATTCTTCGGTCTGGCCGTCGAGCACCTTTCTGATGTAGAGTTCGTCCATCAACTACGCTTCGTTTTTGGGCTTGTCGGCAAAATAGGCAATCAGGATTGAAACAGAAGTACTCAGAAAAAGTATTCCCAAAATAAATGGTTCAGCTCCAATTGTGTAATTCCCATCAGGCAGTCTCATACCCAACTCCAGAATTAAAATGGCTGTCATCCACCCTATTGAAAACCCCGTGGTAATAATTCCAATCTTCAGCCAGGGAAAGCGAAAACTAAAACTGGTTTTTGGGCGGGCATAAATTTCCGAAACATCTTTGTCTTTTTCAATCAAAGCCATCCGTTCCTTATTGCGGATTTTCAGGTAAAAATACCACCCTAACGAGATAGACACAACAAGAAGGGTTACTACAAAGAATAGAAATAAAACTGCTGCATTCATAACTGTTTTTTTAAAATTTCACCTTTGATTCGGTTGCCGGCAAAAAGGTTACAAAAAATTTCTGACATGAGATATTTAATATGCAGGAAAGTATCTTTTCGGTTACGGGTTCCGGATTTCTTCTTCACTTCTGCAATCAAACCCCGAATTTTCGGGGCGTTAATCGATATTCGTTAATCGTCGTTTTCGGGTTCTGCTTTTCAAACCAAAGACCGGGATTTTTGGAGTGCTCCAGCCCCGGGTTGCCACCCGGGATTATTCAAATTATGCCCTTTCAGGGCATTCCGCCGACATGCATCTGTCATAGGAGTTCGTGCTTCCGGCTTCTTCCTCATTCTCGCATTAAAGCATTCATGCATTCACGCATTGACGTTAAAGTAAGTTAAACACACACTTAAAAGACACTTTTTTTGTTTCTATCTTTACACATTCAAAAAAAAGCAGAAAACAATGAGCAAACCACGTATTCTCTGGACCGACGACGAAATAGACCTGTTGCGCGCACATATTATTTTTCTTGAAAGCAAAGGCTACGAAGTGGAAACCGCCAACAACGGCCTCGACGCCATCGAAAAGGTAAAAGAGAACTATTATGATATTATTTTTCTCGATGAAAATATGCCCGGGCTTACCGGCCTTGAAACGCTAACCCAGATAAAATCTGTTGTTCCAAACGTTCCAGTAGTAATGATTACCAAAAGCGAAGAGGAAAATATTATGGACGAGGCAGTGGGTTCGAAAATTGCCGATTACCTTATAAAACCAGTCAACCCCAACCAGATTTTGCTTTCGATAAAAAAGAACATCGACCAGCAACGGTTGGTAACACAACAAACCACCTCGGCTTACCAAATGCAGTTTGGCAAAATTGGAATGCAGCTAAACGACAGGCTGAACCACCAGGAATGGATTGACATTTACAAAAAACTGGTGCATTGGGAAATTGAGCTGAGCCAGAGTGACGATTCGGCCATGGACGAGATACTGGCCATGCAGAAAGCCGATGCCAACAAGGCTTTTTTCCGTTACATCAAAGACCACTATATTCATTGGTTTACTCAAGAAATCGGCGAGCGGCCGCTCCTTTCGCCCGATATTATGAAACACAAGGTTTTCCCGCTGCTCGACGGTGGTAAAAAAGTGTTCCTGCTGGTAATCGACAACCTGCGTTTCGACCAGTGGCGTACCATCAGCAAGGTTTTCGACAATTATTACCGCACCGAGTCGGAAGATTTGTATTACAGTATTTTACCAACCGCCACCATGTACGCCCGCAATGCCATGTTTGCCGGACTGATGCCCTCAGAAATCGCACGTTTGTACCCCGATTTGTGGGACGACGACGATAACGAAGGCCACAAAAACCGGTTCGAGGAAAAACTTTTACGAAAACAAATGACCCGATATGGCCGCAAGGAAAAACTTTGGTTCGACAAATCGTCGGGAATACGCATGGAACGCCGCATTGCCGACAGCCTGAACAGCATTGTGGAAAGCGACCTTTCGGTAATGGTTTTTAATTTTGTGGATATGATTTCGCATGCCCGTACCGAAATGGACATGATAAAAGAACTGGCTGCCGACGAAAAGGCTTACCGCTCGCTCACACTGAGCTGGTTTAACAACTCATCGTTGCTGGCGCTTTTAAAAGGACTTTCTGAAAACGACATCCGCGTTGTTGTAACAACCGACCACGGTTCAATACGGGTACACAACCCCATTAAAGTGATTGGCGACCGCGAAACCAACACAAATCTCCGGTACAAATTGGGTAAAAACCTGAATTACCAGAGCAAGCAGATTTATGAACTCCGCGACCCGAAAAAAGCTTTTCTTCCGCTGCGCAACGTAAGTACGAGCTATATTTTTTCGCATTCCGACGATTTTCTGGCCTACCCCAACAATTACAATCATTACGCAAATTATTACAAAGACACGTTTCAGCATGGGGGAATTTCGATGGAGGAAATGATTATTCCATTAATTACGCTGGTGCCGAGGTAAGATTGAAAATAGAATTACGAATTGTGCTTTACAATGAAACTTCCATTGGAAGCGCCAATCTTCCTGCCAATTTCAGGGCACTTCACCATTAAAAGGAAAAAAATACGGGGGTCGGTTTCATCCATTAAACCCTCGTAATTTCCCATACCTTTCGAAATAATTAAATCAGCAGACTGATAGATTTCCATAAACTCACTACTTACCCGGTGAAGTAAAGTGGAAGGCGTGTCATCGCCATTGCTGATAATGGTGGCCACCTCGTTTATACCAACTTCCAACGCTTCCTTTTCAGTAGCATCGTTTAAAACGGGTTTGCCTCGTACCGCAACAAAAACGTTTGGATGACCGATTGTTTCAAGGAAAAGCTTATCTAAAACGATTTCACCACAATTATCGGCCAGGTACAAAATTGACTTTGCCTTACTGATTTCTGATTCAAGTAACTGGCTGTGGTCAATTTCAAAATCGGTATGAAAAACTCTTTCAATGGTTGCATCAACATCGAAATGATTTGTGGGGCCATAATCAATTATATTTCCGGCAATGGCTAACCGAAGCGCAGTATTAAAGGGGTTTGACGAATTTTCAACCTGTGTTTTGAACCCGGAATAACGAGCAGCCATTTGTTTGTTACTAAAGTTTTTTTCGTCGAGGTAAACATCGTTAACACCCGATGCCGCAATGAGTTTATCGATAATATTTCTGGTTACTTCGGGAGAATAACTGTTTTTGTGATGGCCATTTGCAATTTCAACAAGGATTTCGCTTACCAAATCTCCCCTGTTTTCTTCGGGGATTCCGTATTTCACAAGACGTTGCTTTAACGCATTTACCTGACAAATCAAACATTCATAATTCATTCTTCAAAAATACAGTTTTCTCCAAAGTAGTATTATTTAAAACAAATGTTCTATAACAAGTTCATCTTAAGTTTAACTTCGGTATGGATTTGTACCTGCAAAAAACGCCCTGAAAAGTGCCAGCACCGGAAATATTTCGAGACGTCCGATCCACATCTGAAAAATATAAATGATTTCAACCACGGGATGCATTTCGGGATTTGTGATGCCCACTGAAAGTCCGGCAGTTGATTGCGCCGCGATGGATTCGAAAAAAGCATCCATAATAGTGTATTCTTCTGGCAGAAAAAAAGTGGTAATCATTGTCGAAACCAGGTAAATAATGAAGAAGGCAATAATAAAAACTGAAACCGAAGCCATTTCGGAACTGATTTGTTCGGGCATCAATACTCTTCCGTCGAAACGCATGATTCTGAAGGTGTTCTGTGAGTAAAACGATTTTCTGATATTCCACGACATGGCTTTCAACGCAAAAACAGCCCTGTAAATTTTAATGCCGCCAACGGTTCCGCCCCACGCCCCACCTATAAACATGGCAAAAAAGATGATAAACAGAAACGAACGGTCGTCCCAGATGTGAATGTTTGAAGTTTGCCAGCCTGTGGTTGAAATGGCGCTGATGTATTGAAAAATACCTTCGCGAAATGGCGATTTAACTGCTTGTGAGTAGTAAAGCAAACCCGAAAGAATTAAACCTCCGGCCACAAAACAAATCAGCAGCGAACGGGTTTGCACATCATTCCATACTTCGCTAAATTTTCTGCGGAAGAATATACGGTAATAAAATGGCAGCGAAAACGAACCCAGAATCATGGGTAACAGGTACAAATAATCCATTGCCACCGAGTTGTAAGTAGCTATGCTGTCGTCAAGCGTGCTGAATCCGCCCGATGAGAGTCCTGCAAAAGCATGGTTTACCGAATCGAAAAGATTCTCTGCAAAAGCATATTCAGGTAAAATGATTTTGGTTCCTGCAATAAGATAAACAACGGTTAGCACGGTAATTATCAAATACGATTTCCAGATTCCCCTGGCTGTTTCGGCTACCCTCGACCGTAAATTTATGCCGGTTGACTCTGAACTGTAAAGCAACCGTCCACTCGAACCTGTATTAAACTTGAAAATGGCCAGCGCCATTACAATAAAACCAGCGCCGCCAACCCACTGTGCAAACGAGCGGTAAAACAGAACACCTTTACCAACCGATGGTTCATGCACAACCATTGTTAAACCCGTGGTGGTAAATGCGCTCATACTCTCGAAAAAGCTGTGCAGGTAATTTCTGAAAACCTGCAAACTCGAAACATCGTAATTTGCACCAGTAGGTATAAAACCATTCATTGCATTGACCGGTGTGATAACTGCTATGAGATAAAAAGGCAAACTTCCGGCAAAAGTGAGGGCCAGCCACCCCCAGGCAACCACCAGGAATGCATGGTTAAAATGGGGTTCGGGTGTATTTCTGAAAATCAATATCAACAATAATCCTGCGAACAATATGATTACTGTTGAAAGCAAAAATCCCACAAAGGAGTACCATTCGGCATAAAGAGCCGAAATTAAAGCCGGCACAAAAACAATCAGGCTCAATAATATCAGCAGATTTCCGACTTGTTTAAGGATTACCGGAATGCCACCGCCACTTAACGGGTACGATTTGCTTGTTTCAGATTTCAGGAAGGATGAGTTGGCTAACCAGGAATAAAACTTTACCAAAATTTTCATTGTAAAAATTGCCTAACGAACAACGCGACAAAATTCAGTTTGATTTTATAAACAGTGCATAAAGATTTTGGAACTGAGATAAAGATTTTATAAAAGTTTAGGGAGTTAAAATAATAAAGAATAGACATTAGAAACTGAGCCTGAATAGTTATCCTTCCTCCACGTCGCGCCGCATCTGTGCATACAGCTTATTGGCAAAAATAAAATCGTTGAGCGTTTGATTGCTGCTGTGCAGAATTTCCTTGTTGGTACCCACCCAGGCTTTTTCTCCCCTACTAATGAAAAGTACAAGTTCACCAATTTCAATAACCGAATTCATGTCGTGGGTGTTGATGATTGTGGTCATCTGAAACTCATGGGTAAGATTTTGTATCAACTCATCAATTACCGTGGCAGTTTCGGGGTCGAGGCCTGAGTTGGGCTCGTCGCAAAACAGGTATTTCGGATTAAGTGCGATGGCTCTTGCAATGGCCACGCGCTTTTGCATTCCACCGCTGATTTCACTCGGGTACAATTTGAAAGCGCGTTTCTCAATATTCACGTGGTCAAGACAAAAAGCAACACGATTCTCTTTTTCTTTGGCTGTCATGCGGGTAAACATATCAAGCGGAAAACGAATGTTCCCCTCCACCGTGCTACTGTCGAAAAGTGCGCCTCCCTGAAAAACCATGCCGATTTCCTGTCGCATTTGTTTTCGTCGTTTCTGATCCATCATCAATAAGTTACGGTCATCGTACCATATTTCACCACTATCAACATCAAACAAGCCAAGAATTGATTTCAGCAAAACAGTTTTTCCCGAGCCGCTGCGTCCGATAATGAGGTTGGTTTTCCCTTTTTCGAACCTGATGGAAATGTTTTTCAGCACATCTTTCCCATCAAACGATTTATACAGATTTTTTACTTCTATCATGTCAGTAATAAACGGGTTAATACCAAGTCGAAAAACAGGATAAGAATGTTGGTGTTTACAACAGCTTTTGTACTTGCTTTACCAACTTCGAGTGCACCGCCCTGCACATAATACCCGAAATAAGCAGGTACAGTGGCTACCAGAAATCCAAAAAAAAGCGATTTTATAATTGAAAAAGTGATGTAATAGGGTACAAAAAGCCATTTAATTCCTTCCACATATTCCGGAACTGTTATTACTCCCGCCACTGGCCCGGTAATCAAACCACCCAAAATTCCGAAAAAAGCGCTGAGTATGTAAAGAAACGGGAAGATAAAAACCACTGCAATAATTTTGGGTAAAATCAGGTAACTGGCCGAGTTGATTCCCATAATTTCGAGCGAATCAATTTGTTCGGTAACACGCATGGTTCCAATCTCGGAAGTAATATTCGACCCAATTTTACCCGCCATAATCAACGCTAACATGGTCGATGAAAATTCGAGCAGCAACGTGTCGCGGGTACCCAAACCAACAAGTGCCTTCGGATACAGCGGGTTTGCCAATGAATAGGCAAACTGAATGGTCATAATTCCGCCAATGAATAGCGAAATAATAACCACAATACCTACCGAATTAACCCCAAGATTTTCGATTTCGTAAAAAAGTTGCCTCAGATAAATGCGATGCTTTTCGGGTCGGGCAAAAACATTTTTCAACATTATAAAATAACGTCCGGTATGAAAGAAAAAACCCATGCTCCTGTTTTAAACTGTTGTTTTTGTATTGATTTCGAAAAGCTAAAATTACAACTTAAATTACCGAATGCAAATATCACTTTCGGGCTAACATCAAGTTTCAGATAAAAAAGCTTTTCAACCCGGTTGGTTTGTATAAAATTGATATTTTTGAATAATACACTAACTTAAATTGTATGAACAATACCTTCTGCATAATTATGGCCGGTGGCACTGGCAGCCGTTTTTGGCCGCTAAGCCGGCTTAACAAACCCAAACAGTTTTTAGATATTCTGGGAACCGGGCGCACTTTTTTGCAGCAAACTTTCGACAGGTTTTCAAAAATTATCCCGACCGAAAATTTTATGGTTGTCACCAATATAAAATACACCTCATTAGTTGCCGAACAGCTGCCCATGTTGAAAAAGCACCAGGTTTTAGCTGAACCATTGCGTCGCAATACTGCTCCGTGTATTGCTTATGCAACCTATAAAATAAGACAGAAGCACCCTGATGCTACATTTATTGTTGCCCCGTCGGACCATGTTATCTTGAAAGAGGAAGAATTCTTGCACCAGATAAACAACGGGCTCCGTTTTGTAAAAGAAAACGACGCATTGATTACCCTTGGAATAAAACCCAGCCGCCCCGAAACTGGTTACGGTTATATCCAGGTACACAAACCCGTTGTGTTTAATAACCTCGACAACCTGTTTAAAGTAAAAATATTTGCCGAAAAACCCGACCTGCAAATGGCAAAGGTCTTTATCGAAAGTGGTGAATTTTTCTGGAACTCGGGCATTTTCATCTGGTCGATGAAAAGTATCACACACGCGTTCGACACACATCTTCAAAATGTTTCGTCGCTGTTTGAAAGTGGAATGAAGCTTTACAATACTCCCGACGAAGTTCATTTCATCAATAAAATTTACTCTGAATGCCAGAGTATTTCGGTTGATTACGGAATTATGGAAAAGGCGCAGAATGTGTTTGTGCTTACCGCCGATTTTGGCTGGAGCGACCTCGGGAACTGGAGTACACTTTATGAAAACCGTGAAAAAGATTTTGACGGAAACGTAATTAGCGGTGATAATATTCTGATTTACGACACAAAAAACTGTATCGTGAATATTTCTGACGAGAAAGTGGCCGTTTTACAGGGACTCGATGGATACATTATTGCCGAATCGAACGATACACTGATGATTTGCCGCAAAGAAGACGAACAGCAGATTAAACGCTTTGTTACCGATGTAAGGATGCGAAAAGGCGATTCATTAGTCTGAAAAAAGGGTATTCAAGCTCAGTCTGTTCATAAAATTAAAGGAAAAACAGCACCTCCGTTACAGCACTTTTTTTTGTTCACCTGCAAAAATCATTCGCTTACCTATGCTTTTTAGGCGATTGTCTAACTTTTTATGTCATTCAGAAGGCAAATTCCGAATTTTGTCCCACTGTTAATAAATAAACAATTTTACTCATGGAAACGTTTTAGGTTTAAAATGTTTCCTTTGTTTTGCAGCGATTTTATTGAAAACAGAAAATGAACTTCGATTTAAAATTTAACGATTCAAAACTGACAACAATTCTTGACCGGATTGTGGAGTTGTTTTACGAATATGGCATTCGTAATCTGAATATGGACGACATCAGCAGCCACCTGAAAATCTCAAAAAAAACACTTTATCAATACTTTAAAAGCAAAGAAGATTTGATTGAGCATCTTTTTGCCTACGACTCTTTTAAGTGGAACAAAAAAATTTCAGAAATAAAAGTCAATGAAATAAATGCCATTGATATTCTGATTCAGGTAAGCATTTTTATTTACGAAGAGATAAGCAAGCTGAATCCGAAGCTGAAATTTGAAATGAAAAAGTATTACGAACCAATATTCAATCGCCATATGATTGAGAAGCAAAACCACATTTTCAGCCAATTGAGCAAAAACATGCAAAAAGGGAAAACTGAAGGATTATACCGTGACGATGTGGATATTGAACTTACTGCCCGATTATATATTCGAACTCTTTTAGACCAGCACAGCAAAGAATACTGTTTTGGAAGTGAAATCACTTTTAACCAGGTTTTCGAAGTAATGTTCGAGAATCATATCAGAGCTATTTCAACATCCTCCGGACTGGCTTATTTTGAAAAAAGAAAACAGGAACTTCAGATATTAAATAAAAACTAAAAATACATCACAAAATGTTTGGAAAACAAAAATTAATACTGTTGTTGACCGCTGTGTTGCTGGCGGTTTCGTCAACAGTTTTTTCACAGGAAACACTCAGGCTCTCGAAACAAGATGCCCTGAAAATGGCGACACAATTCAATACCGAGATTTTGAACTCAGAGCTTGACCTGCAAATTGCTCAAAAGAAAATTTGGGAAACCACAGCGTCAGGGTTACCACAATTTAGTGCCAAGGGAAACTACCAGCACACTTTTAAAGTTCCCACAGTTAGTTTTGGCGGTGGAATGGAACTTTCGGACCAAAACATCCCGTTCGACCCAACTACAATGACCGGAACCACAAGCAGTGTTACACTGCAAAACGGCGAAAGTATTTATTTGAATGCAACACCCGGAGCCGAAATTGAACTGGGTGTACCAAATTATACAACTTTCGATTTTACCGTTTCGCAGTTAATTTTCAGCGGCGCATACATTGTAGGGTTACAGGCTTCTAAGGTCTATTACAACTTTTCAGCAAATAATGCCGAAAAAACAAAACTCGATGTAATTGAGTCGGTTGCAAACACATACAATGTAATTCAATTGGCCGAAGAGAGTGAAAAAATTCTTAAACAGAACCTTGAAAACATCAATAAAACCCTGTATGAAATTAATGAAATGAACAAACAGGGATTTGTTGAAAAAACGGATGTGGATCAGCTTGAATTATCAGCCAACACTGTTCGCAATGCCATTAACCAGGTGGAAAGTAATCTTGGGATTACTTACCGTTTGTTAAAGATTCAATTGGGGATTGATGAGTCAACCGAAGTTAAAGTAACCGACCCTTTAGAATCGGGCGATTCACTGAATATTACAATTGCTGCTCTTGCAAACCAACCTTTTGTTCTTGAACAGAATGTAGATTACAAGTTGATTCAGGTTTCTGAAAAGTCGGCAGAACTGCAATTAAACCTGGCTAAAAGCAATTTCCTGCCCACCATTTCTGCATTTTACAATCACACTGAAAAAATCAACAAACCTGCTTTTGATTTTGCTCCAAAGGACATTATCGGTGTTAGCCTGAATATCCCAATCTTTAGCAGTGGGCAACGTTTATCGATTGTTTCGCAACGTAAAATGGACCTTGAAAAAGCCGTGAACACACGCAAATTTGTTTCGGAAAGTTTGCTGATGCAAGCCACACAGTATCAAAGCGATTTAAAGGTAAAACTTGAAAACTATAAGAACCAGCAAAAAAGCAAACAACTGGCCGATGAAATTTATCAGCGCACACTCGAGAAATATAAACAAGGACTTGCCACAAGCCTCGATTTAATGAATAGCCAAAATCAGTATTTAACCAATCTGACCAACTATTACCAGAGTATTTACGATTTGCAAAGCTCGAAAACAAAACTCGAAAAACTGTTTAATATCAACCAAATACAGCAATAAAATGAAATTAACAGACAAGACAAAAATTAAAACAGAAACAATAATAACAATGAAAAAACTACTCTATTCGGCTGCTGTGATTGCTTTTCTAATCTCGTGTGGCCAGGGAACCGATAAAAATGCGGAACTCGAAAAACTTAAAGCACAACGCGACCAGATTAACCAGCAAATTGCTCAACTTGAAGTTGAAATTAACCCAGAAGGAAAACAAGCTGAAGAAAAAGCAATTGCTGTTAAAACCACCGATGCAACTGAATGCATTTTCGATCATTACATTCAGGTGCAGGGCACTGTTGATGGCGACCAAAACATTGCTGTTAGTCCGCAAATGGCCGGTATTGTAACTGCTGTTTATGTAAAAGAAGGAACACCAGTTAAAAAAGGACAGGTATTGGCCGAACTCGATGACAAGTTAACACGTCAGTCGCTTGAAGAGGTAAATACACAACTTGCACTTGCAAACAATATTTATCAGAAGCAGGCCGCACTTTGGGAAAAAAACATTGGCAGCGAGGTGCAATATCTTCAAGCCAAAACCAACAAAGAATCACTCGAACAACGTGCAAAAACAATTGAGGAGCAGCTTAAACTTTCGAAAGTTGTTTCGCCAATCAGTGGTACTGTTGAAAGCGTTCCGCTCAGAGTAGGTCAAATGGCTTCACCCGGTATGCCCACTTCCACCATCAGGGTGATTAATATGAGCGTGGCAAAAATTTCTGCCGATGTTTCTGAAACTTACGCAAACCGCATTAAAAACGGAAATCCGGCAATTGTAAGTTTCCCTGATATAGGCAAGGAAATTGAAACAAAACTCAGCTTTACCAGTCGTTTTATCGACCCTACAAACCGCACTTTTAAAACCGAATGCAGAATTTCGTCGAAGGATGTTGAGTTAAGGGCTAATATGATGGCCAACATCAGAATTAAGGATTATACCAACGAAAAGGCATTCTGCGTGCCGGTAAATCTCGTTCAAAGTAACCAGGACGGAAAATTCCTTCTCGTTGCCGTTCAGTCGGGAACTGACTGGAAAACTGAACGAAGAATAGTTAAAACCGGAATGGATTACAATGGAATAATGGAAGTTACAGAAGGATTGAATGTTGGCGATAAAATTATCGTTTCTGGTTTTCAAGGACTGAATGCCGGACAGAAAATTATGTTCTAATCAACAAAATCTGACAAATCATGTCGAAACAAAATAAAATAAAAGAATTTTTTGCAACAAGCTGGGCCATTGATAACCGGACAAGTATTTATGTGCTTGCCATATTTATCTCGGTTCTCGGGTTGATGAATTACTATGCAATACCCAAGGAAACATTTCCTCAGGTTGTTATTCCATACATTGTTGTTGCTACTCCCTACCCGGGAACATCGCCCGAGGATATGGAAAACCTGGTTACCCGACCAATTGAAAAACAACTTAAATCAATCTCTGATGTAAAAAACATCACCAGCAATTCGGTTCCCGATTACAGCGCCATTGTTGTTGAATTCGATCCTGATCTTTCAATTGAAACAGCTAAACAGCGGGTGCGCGATGCAGTTGACAAAGCAAAAACCGATTTGCCCACCGATTTACCTGCCGACCCTGATATCAGCGACATCGACCTTTCGGCAATGCCCGTGATGTTTATCAATATCTCGGGAAACTACGACCTTGTTAAGCTGAAGCAGTATGCCGAAACTGCCCAGGACCGTATTGAAGGTTTAAAGGAAATTACCAGGGTGGATATTGTTGGAGCGCTCGACCGTGAAATACAGATCGACGCCGACATTTTTAAAATGCAGGCTGCCAAAGTTACTTTCGGGAATATTGAGCAAGCAGTTTCTCTTGAAAACCTTACAATTTCGGGCGGTAACTTTACCAACAACGGAACCCGAAATACAGTTCGTATCAAAGGTCAGTTTGCCGATGTAAATACAATTCGCGAGATCGTTGTACAATCATCGAGCGGTGCGTTGGTAAAACTCAGTGATATTGCCACGATTACCGACGGATTCGAAGAACAGGAAAGTTTTGCACGTTTAAATGGCGAAAACGTAATCACACTCAACATCATCAAAAAGAACGGAGCCAACCTGCTCGATGCATCCGACCAGATTAAAGACATTATTGAAGATTTGAAAGGCCGCGAATATCCGAAGGACATTCAAATAACCATAACAGGAGACCAAAGCCGGTTTACACGCAACACACTCGAAGAATTGAATAACACCATCATCATCGGGTTTATTCTTGTAACCGTTGTGCTTATGTTCTTTATGGGTTTAACCAACGCATTTTTTGTTGGTTTATCAGTGCCACTTTCCATGTTCCTGGCTTATATGATAATTCCGGGATTGGGTTTTACCATGAACATGATTGTGATGTTCGCTTTTATTTTTGCGCTCGGTATTGTGGTTGACGATGCCATTGTGGTTATTGAAAACACCCACCGTTTGCACAGGTTTATTCCCGATATCAATAAAGCAGCAAAAGGGGCAGCGGGCGAGGTATTTCTACCCATATTATCGGGTACGCTTACTACTTTGGCGCCATTTTTCCCGCTGGCATTCTGGCCCGGAATTGTTGGGCAATTTATGCACTACCTGCCGGTAACACTTATAATAACGCTGTTTGCGTCGCTGTTTGTAGCTTATGTTTTCAACCCTGTATTCGCCGTTTCGTTTATGAAACATGAATACGACACCGAATACCAGGAAGGAACTACATGGAGAAAACTGAAATTAGCCACAATAATTATGGCTGCGCTTGCCGTAGTTTTTTATGCCGGCTATTTTTTCGGAGAATCTCATGCTGCGTTTACCGCTGCCAATTTGCTCACATTTGCAGTTATCCTTATCCTGCTTTTCCATTTTGTACTGAAAAGTTTGATTCATACTTTCCAAAACAAAACATGGCCTGCAATAATGGCCATTTACGAACGCCAGTTAAGATGGGTTTTGAAAGGTGCCCGTCCGATTTGGATATTGGTCGGAATGATTGCACTTTTCTTTGTAACCATGTTTATTACTGGCGCAGTAAAACCTACAGTACTGTTTTTCCCGAACAGCGATCCAAATTCGGTTTTCGTTTACATAAAAATGCCCGGTGGTACACACCAGAATGTAACCGACAGTGTTACAAAAGTTGTTGAGTCGCGTGTTTATAAAGTATTAGGGCAGAATAATCCTGATGTGGAATCGGTTATTTCGAATGTTACAATCGGTGCCGAAGAAGAAGGATTTGTATCTTCAGGAAATCCGTTCAACAGGGGAAAGGTAACGGTTAATTTCATTGAGCATAAATTCCGCTCTACCGAATACAACACCACCGAGTACATGGAAATGATCAGAAAGGAAATTGTAAATATTGCCGGTGCCGAAATTACGGTTGATAAGAAACAAAATGGCCCGCCAACCGGAAAGCCCATCAATATTGAAATTACAAACGAAAATCTTGAAACGCTGATTACTGATGCTTATGCATTCCGTAATTTTATCGATTCGATGAATATTCCGGGAGTTGAAGAATTGAAAGTTGACTTTGAAACAAATTCTCCTGAAATTATTATTCAAATTGACCGTGATCGGGCAAACCGGCTTGGTGTTTCCACCGCACAAATTGGGATGGAAGTACGCACAGCGCTTTACGGTAAAGAAATCTCAAAACTGAAACAGGAAGAGGATGAATATCCGATTATGCTCAGGTATGATAAATCAACCCGCGATAACATTAACGATCTTGTGAATCTGCAGATTACATATCGCGATATGAATACCGGAATGCTCCGCAGCATCCCGCTTTCAACCGTTGCACGTATCGATTATACTTCGTCGTATGCCGGTATTAAACGTCTCGATCAAAAGCGAATAATCACAGTTTATTCAAACGTACTTTCGGGGTATGCAGCTAACGATATCGTTCCAATTATTGAGCGCGAAGCCAAAACTTTCCCGTTAAATGAAGGAACCACAATAAAACTCACCGGCGAACAGGACGACCAGGCTGAAACAGTTGCTTTCCTTTTAAAAGCAATGGTAATCGCCATTGGCGCCATATTCTTTATCCTGATCACCCAATTCCGGTCTGTTGTTAAATCATTGATTATTCTCAGCGAGGTGATCTTCAGCATCATTGGTGTTTTACTCGGGGTAGTGTTATTCCAAATGGACATTGTAATTATGATGACAGGGCTGGGAATTGTGGCTTTGGGAGGTATTGTTGTACGAAACGGAATTTTGATAGTTGAATTTATTGATGCCAAAATAGAACAGGGGATGCCAACGCGCCGAGCAATTATCGAAGGTGGTAAAACACGTATTACCCCGGTAATTCTTACTGCAACGGCAACCATGCTTGGGCTTGTACCGCTGGCAGTTGGATTGAATATCAATTTCGAAACTATTTTCACCGAACTTAATCCTCACATTTATTTTGGCGGCGACAATGTGGCTTTCTGGGGTCCGTTGGCGTGGTCGATTATTTTTGGGTTAAGCTTCGCTACCTTCTTAACATTAATGTTCGTTCCGGCATTAATTGAACTTAACCACACAGTGAGATTAAAAATTGCGCGCCGGAAACACCACCGGAAAATCAGAAAAATGAAAAACCAATAATGGTTTAAGCTCAATAAGAAACGGCGGAAAACTTAAAGTTTCCGCCGTTTTTTTATTGGTGCTTAAACCAAGTTTTGAAAATAATTTATTGCTGTTTTTACTCACCCCCTGCCCCCTTCAAGGGGGAAATTGTCGCCAACCTAATTTGACTCAAGTAAATGACGATTCTCCCCTTGAGTGGATAAAGGGGTGATATCCACCTAAAAAACTTTGTCGCAACACATAAAATTAAAATCATCATTTGCCGAAAGTTCAAACGGTTCCTGCCCTTTTTTGAAAATCCGGCAGGTGCGGTTGCCAATCAGCGTAAGTTTACTGTTTTCAACTTTAAACATGGTTCCTTCGCGTAACCCGGCAACATAAACATCGGGATTTACTTCTATGAATTCCTGGATACGTTGTTCGCGGGTTTCGCCACCATGACCTTCGGGATTGGCATCGAGGTAATGCGGGTTAATCTGAAATGGCACAAGACCAGTACATTCAAATCCTTTCGGATCGACAATTGGCATGTCGTTCGTTGTTCTCAGTGTCGGGCAGGCCACATTTGCCCCGGCGCTCCAGCCAATGTAAGGCACTCCGCCAAAAACTTTTTCTCGGATGGGGTTCATCAGTTTAAACTCGTGCATCATTCTTACCAATTGCCATGTATTTCCGCCACCCACCACAATAGCTTCAGCCTTGTGAATGGCTTTAACCGGATCGGTAAAAGTTTGGATACCAACAATATGATGGCCAATCTCGGCAAACCGCTCTTCCACTTTCTCACAATAGGTATCGTACGAAAAAGTTACTGCCGCATAAGGAATAAACAGGGCTGTAACCGGTTTATCACCTAAAAAATTTTTAATCTCATGTTTCGGATAATCAAGATATGCCTCTCCCGGCATAGTCGAATTGCTGATCAGTAGTAGTTTCATGGTTATTTGATTTTTCTTTAAAGTAACAAATCCCTGCGAAAAATGAAAATGATTTAAAGCAGTTTAAAGATTATTCATACAAATCTTCCGCATCGCAACCGGCAAACTCAACCAAAAAATCACCAATCCGGGAGGTAGTCTCCTCAAGGTAGCGTTTCCCCTTTTCAGCTGTTGCTTTTTTGGGGTTGCCAACTCCTGTATCTACCGATACTTTGTCCCACTGTCGCGGAATCCAGCCGGTTTTATTTTTTAATCCATCAAGTTTTGCTGATTTTGCATTTCCTTCACCGGCTTCGTTGAGTGGCCTCACCAAATACGGAAAATAGTGCATAATTATGCTTGTTTCCATTTCGCCGGCATGGTCACCACCCTCTTCAAAATATTCTTCCGGATTGAGAATTTTGAACCATTCAACAAGTGCAATCAGCATTTCCGGAAATTCGGCTTTCAGTTCCCGAATCATCGGTTTAAAATCGTTACCACCGTGGCCATTCAGTACCACAAGTTTTTTAATTTCCTGCCGGTTCAGCGATTCAACAATATCGCGAAAGATGATGATCTGGGTTGATGGCCTGATATGCATGCAAAACAGCAGGTCTGTTTGTCCGGGATTCTGCACCCCGAAAGGAATTGTTGGCAACACCATCACTTTTGCTCCGCGATTCCAGGCTTTTTCAGCAGCTTCTTCAGCAATTTTTTCTGTTTCAATTACATCGGTTCCATAAGGCAGATGATAATTGTGTGGTTCGGTTGCACCCCACGGAAGAATTGCCACTTCGTATTTTTCATTTTTAACCTGCTTCCAGTTGGTTTGTTCTAAAATAAATGGTTTCATATTTCAATGTTCTATTTCAAAAGTTGTAAAAACTATTCCTTCGTAGGCACTCTTTTCACCGGCTTCGAACAAACAACCCAGTGTGTTTTTGTTTATCAAAGTGAGGTCGGAATAAGCCGACGGACCAGCGTGAAGAACCTGTTCCGTTTTCCACGAAAGACCTGAATCGTTGCTCGATTTCAGCGTCATTTTCACGCGGTTATTTTCATCAGCCGGGTTTAGAAAACAGAGTTTCTCATTATTTGGCGAAAACAAAATACTTGCCTGACAAATGGGTTCAGGCAGTGTTTCAACCGATTGCAAATCCGACCAGCTTTCACCCCCATCATTACTGAAACTTATTTTCCGGGTTTTCTGATTGCGGTCGTAGTTGCGCATATTTAATATCAGTCTGCCATCAGGCAATTCAGCAACCGTGCATTCGTTTACCTGGTCTTGTGGTGTTGTTCCGCCCAACTGCCAGGTTTTCCCGTTATCGTCGGAATAAATAGTGTGCGAAAAGTATTTTTTTGTTCCGGCTTCAATGTGGTCGCATGGAATCACCAACCTGCCTTTGTATTTTCCTTTTTCAAGCTGAATTCCGTGACAAGGGCCGGTTGCATACCAGGTCCAGTTGCCGGGATTGACGTATTTGGTAATTTCTGCTGGTTCCGACCAGCTTTCTCCTTCATCAACCGAGTGCATCACAAAAACCCTGATTGCCTCGGTACTTTTCTGGTCAATAATATCAGGTTCTTTGTCGGTTCCCATTTTACGCGTCATCAGCATAAATATTTTGCCGGTTTGTTTGTCGATAACCGGAGCCGGATTCTGACATGCATTTTCACCATCATTCCAGATGACTTTCAGTTTACTCCAGGTTTTTCCTCCGTCATCAGAACTTTTCATTACAAAATCGATGTTCCCGTTATCGGAACTGTTTTTTACCCTGCCTTCGGCAAAAGCCAGAATTTTTCCTGAGGTTGTTGTAACAATGGCCGGAATTCTGAAAGTGGCATATCCGTCATCGCCACTTTTAAAAACATAATCGTGTTTTACCGGCTGAGCTACCAGGTAAAATTGAAAATAGCACGAGAAAAAAGCAAGTATCAAAAGGCTGATTCTATTCAGTTTCATTGGCAAATATTTTAAAATTCAGGTTAAAGTATAAAAAACTCAGAATCTAACCAGCGTAATGCCAAAGGAAAACGGGTGCATTTCGGGACCCAGTTTTTCTTCGTACAAACCACTCAATTCGTACATGGCATACACGTTTAACCAGCGATAACCGGCACGGGTCATAATTCCGTATCTGAAATCATTAAGTGCATAATTCCCTGTTATCTTCAGCTTTTCTGAGTGGTCGGTACGGTACTTTGTTTTGGTATAACTGCCGATGCGGTAACCAAAATACATCCCGCCTGAAAAATAGAGCCTGTTTTTATAATTGTTAATGGGAACCTGATATTCGGCCAAAACCGGAACCAAAACCGAGAAAACCGTGAGTTTCGATTTTTGATGGTCGCCCAGGTGAAAAACTTTTGGCTGAATAATTCCGCCGGAGTTTTTTGTCAGCGTAATACTGTCACTCAGCCGGTAGTCCTGCATCTGAAATCCAACGCCCATAACAAAACCCAGATTGTTGCGGTTGCGCTGCAAACCAAAACTGTACTGAAAAATATTGAGGTGAATTGAATACGACTGCAAAACAGTGATATCCATAAATTCAGTTTCATAACCTGTATAATCGGCATTTAAAAGCGAATTCAAGCCAAAATCAAAGCCTGCCCAATGACCGCTGAAATTGTCTTCAAAAAAGTTAAATCCTTCACCATTAAAATTATTGATTTTTAAATTTTTAAGTATCTCCGGAACGGGCTTTTGAATGGGGATAATTGTTTCAGTTTCCTGGGCTGAAATCCGCAGCGAAAAAACCAGAAGAACAATCGTTAATGCAAGAAATGTTACGACAGCAGTTTTTAAATCCGGTGTTTTTTCAGCATTCATAAAACAGGTTATTCATAAAACAAATGTAAGCGAATAACAGCTAAAATAGTGTTTTACAGCATAAAAAGTATGCTTTGAAATTAAAAGCATCACAACTTCTTTAAAATTAACAAACAGAACAAAAGAAGTATAAATGCCTGAAATTCATTTTAAAAGCATACCTTTGCGGCCAATATTTTTAGAAAATTTTAAATGACGTTATTTAATGAAATGGGGTTGAGCGCCGAAATTCAATCAGCGATTGACGATATGGGCTTTGTGTACCCCACTCCTGTACAGGAAAAAGTAGTTCCTTTTTTAATGGAAAGCCGCCAGGACCTCGTGGCACTGGCACAAACCGGAACCGGCAAAACTGCCGCATTCGGGTTACCAATCATTCAGCAGCTCGATACTCAAAAAAAGTCGGTTCAGGCATTGATTTTAAGTCCGACACGTGAATTGGCCATACAAATTGCAGGCGATTTGCAGAACTTCTCAAAGAACCTCGGGTTCATCAATATTGCCGTTGTTTACGGTGGTGCCGACATAGTAAAACAGATGAGAGAGATTGAACGCGGTGCGCAGATTGTGGTGGGAACACCCGGTCGAACACTCGACCTCATCAAACGCGGGAAACTGAAAGTAAACGAAATTCGCTGGGTAGTGCTCGACGAAGCCGACGAAATGCTCTCGATGGGTTTTAAAGATGACCTTGACTCCATTCTCGAAACCTCGCCAAAAGAAAAACAGACATTGCTGTTTTCGGCTACAATGCCAAAGGAAATTGTGGCAATTTCACAAAAATACATGAAGAACATTCAGGAAATTTCGGTGGGCAAACGCAACACGGGAGCCGAGAATGTTGAACATCATTACTACGTGGTTCATGCCAAAGACCGTTATATTGCGCTGAAACGTGTGGCCGACATCAACCCGAATATTTACGGGATTATTTTTTGCCGCACCCGTGCCGAAACCAAAGAAGTTGCCGACAAACTGATGCAGGATGGGTACAATGCCGATGCCCTGCATGGCGACCTTTCGCAGTCGCAACGCGATTTTGTGATGTCGCGTTTCCGCTCAAAACACCTGCAAATGCTGGTGGCTACCGACGTTGCTGCACGCGGGCTTGATGTAAACGACCTCACACACGTGATTAATTACAACCTGCCCGATGACCCCGAAGTGTATGTTCACCGCAGCGGACGTACCGGACGTGCCGGTAAAAAAGGTATTTCGGTTACGCTGATTCACTTGCGTGAAAAGGGAAAACTGCGTGAAGTGGAACGCACAGTGAACAAAACTTTTATCAAAAAAGATGTTCCGTCGGGTAAAGAAATTTGCGAAAAACAGCTTTTCAGTTTAATTGATATTGTTGAAAACATAGAGGTTAACAACGAGCAGATCAGCGAGTTTATGCCGGTTATTTACAAAAAATTAGCCTGGCTCGACCGCGAAGAACTCATCAAACATTTTGTTTCGGTTGAGTTTAACCGGTTTCTGACCTACTACGAAAATGCACCCGATATTAATGTTGACGAGTCGCACCACAACGAAAGGGATTTTGCAGAACAGGGTGGTCGTGGCGACCGTCGTGACCGGGGCCGCAGAACCGACCGTAACCGGGGCGACAAACGTGATGACCGTCGCGACGAATCGGGTTCAAGATACGAACGTGGTGGAAGAGGCGGAAAATTCGACTTCTCGCGTTTCTTCTTTAGCATGGGTAAGAAAAACGGCATCAGCAAACGCACCATTATCGATATGATTAACCAGCAAATGCCGGGTAAAAATGTGGAAATCGGGAGTATTGAAGTGTTAAAAGGATTCTCGTTTTTCGAGGTTGACAAACGTTTCGAAAACGATGTGATAAGAGCCTTTAAGGATGCAAAATACAAAGGACAACGCGTGGGTATTGAAGTTGCAAAAGGGAAATAACATCCAAAAAATATTGTAATTTCATCATATCTAACGAGCTGGTAACTTTGAGTCACCAGCTCGTTAAATTTATAAGACACTACAATTTCTTCTTTTTACTTGCCTTTGCCCGCGGATTAAATTCCAGACACCGTTTCACCCATTTGTCAAGGTCATCTTCCATGTCAATTGCTTCGGCACTTACATACAGAAAACCTTTCATCGAAGCATCCATTAAACGACAGTCTTCCGTTGCCAGGTAGTTTTCCTGATTTTCAGGTGCAATCCGAACCAGAAGTTCTTCCTTAAATGTGCCAACGCATAATTTTTCGTCAACAAACCAGCAAAGTCCGCCAAACATTATCTTTTCTTCAAACGCCGCTTTATTTTCCTTTAAAGAATGACGAACACGGTCGGCTAAATATTCGTTGTAGGCCATAATTCAACTTTTATATTCGCAATTCAAATATATCGGTAAATTTGTCCATCAACATCAACAAATTAATGACAAAAGAATGAAAAACCTGACCTTTATTACCATTCTGTTTCTGCTGGCCGGTTGTGCCGCAAAACAACACGAAATCAAACTCCCGGCGCTGATAGCTGACCACATGGTTTTACAGCAAAATGCCAAAGTAAACCTCTGGGGCTGGAGCGACCCAAAAGCAAAAATCGGAGTTACCACATCGTGGGGAGCAGTTGCCGAAGCCGTTACAGGTGCCGATGGCAAATGGCTGGCAACACTTGAAACTCCCGCTTTTGGCGGACCTTACACAGTAACTTTTAAAGCCGGTGAGACAGAGAAGATAATTAGCAATGTAATGGTTGGCGAAGTGTGGCTTTGCTCGGGACAGTCGAACATGGAAATGCCATTGAAAGGCTGGCCACCGAATGATACCATCAACTTTTCGGCCAGCGAAATTGCCTCGGCCGATTATCCCGGAATCAGGATGTTTACGGTTGCCAAAAGCACTTCAGGTTTACCCCAGGATAATTGTTCGGGCAGCTGGGTTGTGAGTTCACCTGCCACAGCCGGCGATTTTTCGGCAAGCGCTTATTTTTTCGGATTGAAACTTCACAAAGAACTTGGCATTCCGGTGGGTTTGATTCATTCAAGCTGGGGCGGAACACCTGCCGAATCGTGGACAAGTGGCGAACTTATCGGGACTGTTCCGGGCTATGAATCCTTTGCTGCCGAAATGCAGGAAAATCAGCAAAATCTGAAAGAATTTGAAGCTTTTTTAGCCAAACTCGAAAATATCCCTTTCGAAAAATTACCAAAAGAAAATCCTTTTGCCGACCTCAACCTGAACGATTCAGCGTACCTGGTTGCCGATATTTCAGGCTGGAAAGAAATGACAGTACCTCAAACATGGGAAAATGCCGGATTGCCCGGGTTCGATGGCGTGGTTTGGTTTATCCGCGATTTTGAATACGATGGCTCTGTTTACCCTGAAGGGATTGAATTGCACCTCGGTCCGGTTGACGATATGGACGCTACCTACCTGAACGGACAAAAAATTGGTAGTAACGAAATGAGCGGAGTCTGGAGCCTCGAAAGAGTTTACGCAGTTCCAGCCGATCTGCTGAAAAAAGGAACCAACCGCATTGCAGTGAAAGTTACCGATAACCAGGGCGGCGGCGGAGTTTACGGAAAACAAAATCCTGCAATTGTGAAAGGCGACAAAGTACTGGCCGACCTTGGCGGTGCCTGGAAATACAAACCTGCTGCCACATTTAAATCGGGCACGGTTTACGTTTATGGCGAAGGTGAAAAAAGTTACGACGGATTTACAGGAAAGACACTGGTAATGAACGAATACACACCCACAATGCTTTACAATGCAATGATTGCACCGCTGGTTCCCTACACTTTGCAGGGCGCAATCTGGTATCAGGGCGAATCGAATGTGGGTCGTGGAAAACAATACGAATCGCTGTTTCCGACAATGATTACAAGCTGGCGTAAAGCCTGGAACCAGGGTGATTTCCCGTTTTACTATGTGCAAATTGCACCTTACAATTACGGCGACAATGCAAACGAAACCACTGCCGAACTGCGTGATGCCCAGTTTAAAACTCTCTCGCTGGCTAACACCGGAATGGCAGTTACCATGGATATTGGCAATCCGGTAAACATTCACCCGGCGAACAAAAAAGATGTGGGCGAAAGACTTGCCTTGTGGGCGCTCGATAAAACCTACAAAAAAGAAGGAGTGGTTTGCTCTGGTCCGCTGTTCAAAAATGCTGTATTTAATGGTAACCAGGCCGAAGTTGAATTTGATTATGCAACAGGATTAGTACTGGCAGGTAATGAGTCGTTTTTTGAAATTGCCGGTGCTGACGGTGTTTTTCATCCGGCAAAAGCAACTGTTGCCAACGATAAAATTGTGGCAGTTGCTGATAAGGTAAAAGAGGCAAAACAAATACGTTACGCCTGGGCCGACGATTGCGAACCAAACCTGTTTAACGGAGCAGGATTACCGGCTTCGCCGTTTAAATCGATAAATTAAATTTTCCAGAATAGTTAAAACAAATCGTTGGACAATTTTGACAATAGGAACATTCTTAAATGTCATGATTGTCAAATTTGTCCAACGAATAAAAAAATAAAAAATGACAGACAAACAATATAACCCTGATGGTTTTATACCCAAACACGGGGGTTATAAAAGTTTGATAACCTACCAAAAAGCCGAAATTATTTTCGATGGCACTCACTATTTCTGCAAACCAGAAGTTTAAAACTCTGGGACAAAAATCACAGCTATTACGCTCCGCTTACGAAACTACTGACCACTAAAGATGCAACATACGAAATATACCGGAAAGGCATTGAAAGTCCTGACCCTGAGGTTTCGGCAAATGTTATGATTGGCCTGATAAATATTACTTCCTACCTGCTTGCCAAACAAATAAAAACACTGGAAAAGGAATTTTTACAGGAAGGCGGACTGTAAGAACGAATGTCGCAGGCGAGGATTGAAGTGAGAAGGAAACAGAGATGAAGGATTCATCGAAGTCAGATAAAAAACACTGAATCGGAAATAACGGTTCGTAGCCCTTTCTTCCCATTCGCGCACCAAATAAAACCCCTCGTACACAAAAATTTCACGTTGTAATTTTTATACCTGAATTTTGAATCATCAAAAAACAATTTAAAATTCAGAATCATGAAAACAAAAAAATTTACATTGATGATGGCGCTGGTAATTTGCAGCGTAGTGGCTTTTAGCCAGACAAAAAAACAACCTGATGTTACAGGAATCTTAAAATCGGGGAAACTGCCTCAAAACCTTGAACTGAAAAACGACCTGCAAAAATTTGTGGTAACCACCGACCATTTCAACACCGACATTTTTGGCAATTTCTTTAACAAATTCCGTGTTAAAGGTGAATACACCCGTGGTTTGCCCGATGAAATGGTAAAATGGAACAATGTTACAGTGGCCATGTCGATGGCCCGGAATGCCGAATTTGGCACCGGAAGCCCGGTTGATTACATGGAAAACTTTACCTACAAAGTTTCCGAAGACATGATGAAACCCGAAAAGTTCAGCACATTTACCGAACACAGCGCTTACACCAAAAACCTTGTTTGGGATATGATGGCAATCGAAGGTTTTGCCTGGGCATATTTTAACGAACTGGAACTGAACAAACCCTACAAAGCCGGAATGTTTAACGGGAAGATCGACCTTGCCGGAATGGGTTCCTTCGAAAACAAAGACGTAATTCTCACCTGGACAGGAATTACCGGATGGAATGGCGAATACTGCGCGGTGATTGAATACAGGACAATGAACAACCCGCTTGAATATGCGGGTGAAGGAATGAATATGAAAGGCCGCAGTCACTATTGGGGAACCATTTGGGTATCGGTGGAGGACAAGCAAATTGAACATGCCATTTTATTTGAAGATGTGGTGATGGAGATTCAGTTGCCGGGGCAAACCACCAAACAAGTGATGGATGCAACACGGGAAATTACTTTCGAAAAACCAGCGATTAAAAATTAAGAAACAAATGGAGGGATGGCCAAATGGCTGTCCTTTTTTTATCCTTTTTCGCTGATTTCGTGAAGTGACAGAAAGTCAAGAATTGCAAGCCTTTTTCCGTCAATTTTTATCAGCCCGTCATTTGTAAACTGTTTTAACAACCTGATTACGGTTTCGGGTTGCAGACCGGTTAATTCAGCAAGTTCTCTTCGCGATAACGGAAGTTCAAACTCCTGTTCTTTAAAAACCCTTTCACTCAAACACAGCAGAATATCGGCCAGCCTTCCGAACGATTGTTTGTGAGAAAGACAGAAAAACCGGCCATTGATTTGAATGCTGTTTGAATTCAGCATGTCAATCATTTCTTTGGCAAACATAGGATTCTGTTTTACCACTTTTCTGAATACATTGATGTCAATTTGCCTGATTACCGAATCGACATAAGCCATTGCATTGTAATGGTAGGTATTGTTTTTTTCTGACAATGATGTAAGCCCCAGCAGATTTCCGGCTGTTACAATTTTCAGTACCAGCAGGTTGTTTTCGCTTTCGATATAAACTTTCACCAACCCGCTTTCAACCATCAGAATACTTGAAACAAGCCCACCCTGTTTGTAAATGATTTCCTGTTTATCAAATTTCACCAAAACAGAGTTTGAAAAAAGATAGTCGTGCTCTTCCTGCGAAAGAACATTAAAACAATTGCATTTATGTTGGCCAATACAACAACTTGTATATGTTTGATTCGAATCCATTGATACTTTTTACAAAACATACAAATGTAGCTAAAAAATCATGTAAATAACTGATTTGAATCAGTTGCGTTAATGTCCCAAAATCAGGTTAAATCCATTTAGCATCAATTTTTTCAAGCCCTTTTACTTTTTCAATTATTCCATATTTGCAGCATCAGATACAATGAATAATAAAGTAACAATCATTAATAGCCAACCATGAGCATTCTGAACAAGAAACCAAAAAATCTGCAAAAAAGTTTACCCGCATTTTACCTTTTATTTGTTTTTTGCCTTGTAACTTCCATTTCAATTATTGGGTGCGATGAAAGCGACAACGAGGAAGAGGAACCCGAAGAAATGAGTGTGGCATCGTGCGAAGGTTGTCATATCAACTATGCTCATCTTCAGGCGGTATATTCGCCCGACACAGAAGCACCTGCCGGAGGTTGTGGCGGAGAAGCACCGCATTACGAACCATTCGACAGGGTTTATATGAGTGGTGAAGGATACGAAGAGTTTAAAAAGAATTCGCACTATAAAATTGGGTGTACAGGTTGCCACAACGGAACCGATAACACAGACGATAAAGTGGTTGCCCACTCGGGCGATTTTTTAAAACATCCGTCGGCTGAGTACCAGACAAAATGCAATACCTGTCATGCCGAAATCACCAAAAACTTTGTTACAAGCATTCATAACGGAACCGGACAGATGCGCAAAGTGGCCATGCGCAGCGGGTTATCGGGAGCATCGGAATTTGGAAAACTGCCGGCAAGCCACAAAGAAGGCTATTCAAAAAACTGTGCCACTTGCCATGGTACCTGCGGAAACTGCCACGTGGTACGCCCGCTATCAGGCGGCGGAGGGCTGGCCAACGGCCATAGTTTTACAAAAACTCCTGATATGATAAATGTTTGTGTTACGTGCCACGTTTCGCGCGGCGGACATGCGTATTTGGGAGTGGCTTCGGGTACGCAACCCGATGTACATTTAACATCGGCTGGCTACAAATGTACCGACTGCCATTCAGGTGCTGAATTGCACGGCGACAGCAAACCGGTTGACCAGCGTTATGCTTATTCTAAATTACCCGAATGTTCACAATGCCATTCATTAAATACTTCAACAAACAAATGGCATTTAATTCATTCCGAAGATTTTAACTGCCAGGTTTGCCACTCGCAAAACTATAACAACTGCGGAAGTTGCCACGTGCATGGTGAAGGGGCAAGAGTTCCATCGTATATGGGTTACAAAATTGCGATGAACCCAATTCTCGACGTTAAAAAAGATTATCGGCTGGCGCTGGTGCGCAGAACCCTTGCTGCACCCGACAACTGGAAAGAATATGGAGTACCTGATTATACCAACTTCAGTAAATTCCCAACTTATAATTATACAACCCCACATAACATTCTGCGATGGACTTCACGCACAAAAACCGAAGATGGAACCTGTTTTTCCAACTGCCATATTAAAAATGAAAACGGTGTATTGAAAAATAAAGAGTTGTATCTCTTTGAATCCGACTTGCTTGAATGGGAAAAAACCGCTACAAAACCAATAACCGTTGATGGAAAGCTTCCATCGAAATGGTTTAACTAAAACATAAATTTCAATAATAACAAAAAACGCTAATTTTTATGAAACAGTTTAAATTCTTATTCTACGCGCTCTTTTTCATGTTATTTGCAGTAACTGCCTGCGATAACGGTGATGATACTCCTCCCGTTGAAGAGGTTAATGAAGCAGAGGTTTTGGTAAAGTATCTCGAAAGTGCTGATTCTCCGCTGGGAAAAGATTTTGTTGCATCTGATTTACCAACAATTATGACAGCTACAGATGTTAAAACCTTAAACGAAACCGGAAAAGTTTACATTATGGACATCCGTACAGCTGCCGACTTTGCACTTGGTCATATTAAAAACGCAAAAAACGTGGCATTCGCCGACATTTTAACTCATGTTAAATCGATTAACATGGCCAGCTACGATAAAGTGGCCATTGTATGTTACACCGGACAAACAGCTGGTTATGCAGCTTCGTTATTGCGAATAATGGGTTATAATAAAGTATTCTCAATGAAATGGGGAATGTGCTCCTGGCATGCTGATTTTGCCGGAAAATGGAATTCAGCTGTGGCCACCGGAAATGCTTATGCTTCTCAATTTGTGGCCACCGAAACTGCAAAAAGTGCAAAAGGCGATTTACCAAAACTTTCGACCGGCAAAACCACAGGCGAAGAAATTTTAGAAGCCCGCGTAGCTGCTTTGCTCTCCGAAGGTTTTACTCCGGCTTCAATATCCAACGCTACAGTTTTTGGAAGTTTAAACACCTATCAGGTTGTTAATTACTGGCCAGCTGCGCAATATAGCGATGCAGCACTCGGTCATATTCCCGGCGCTATGCAATACGAACCAAAAGTTTCTATGAAATATGCTGCCGACCTTACCACATTGCCAACCAATAAACCCGTTGTTGTTTATTGCTACACAGGTCAGACCAGTGCATTCCTTACGGCTTATTTACGTTTGCTGGGTTACGATGCCAAATCACTTCTTTACGGAACCAATGGAATGATTTATGACAAAATGGTTGCAAAAGGTGGCATGTCAGTTTTTTCAGCTGGTGAAATAAAAGGTTACGATCACGAAAAATAGACCAAAAATTATTTAGACTTTAACCGCAAGAAGGATGGCCCGTGGCTGTCCTTCTTTTTTTAGAACAAAAATGGCACTGCCCAATCCGGACAAGTGCCATTCACTACTTTAAAAACCAACAATATTTTCTCTGGATTATCTTATCAAATCCATTCTTCTGAAAGCACTTCGCCTTTTATACCAATAACCACTTCTTTCACCGGTACCCGGCGTGAAGCCATTTGTGTGGCTGTTTGAATCATTTGCGACAAACCTCCGCAGCAAGGCACTTCCATAATCACAGTGGTGATGGTGTTTACCCGCGCATCGTCAATCAGTTTTACCAGTTTCTGTACATAAATATCTTTTCCCTGGTCGAGTTTCGGGCAGGCAATCACCAGCTTTTTGCCCTTGATAAAATGGTTATGAAAATTGCCATACGAGAAAGCCGCACAGTCGGCGGCAACCAACAAATCGGCGCTGTTAAAATACGATGCAGCCGGGTTGATGAGATGCATCTGCACCGGCCACTGGGTTAGTTCAGAAGGAACTTCGCCAGCCGGGGCTGTTGCCATTTTTATCCCGGCTACCTGAAACGACTGCGGAGCCGAGCCTGCACATCCGCATCCCGGAGCCTGCTGCGCTTGTGCATGCTGTTCCTTTTTATCGCTATGTAAAAGTTCGTGTACTTCGCTGATTTTAAATGGCATAAAATCGCGGTTAGCTTTTATATAAGTCAGCGCAACATTCAGGAAGCCGGTTTCGCCGTGCTCCTGCAAATGTTTCAGGTGTGCAAAAACAGTATTTTTCCCGCTCTTCACCATTTGGGCAATCACAATTTCTTCGTCGTATTCTTCGGCCTCGCGTTTTTCGATTGTAATTGCTCCCTGCGGACAATGACCAAGACAAGCGCCCAACCCGTCGCACATCAGCTCGCTGATTAACCGCGCTTTTCCATCGATAATCTGCAACGCACCTTCGTGACAGTTCGGAACACAGTCGCCACAACCATTGCAAAGTTCCTCATCTATTTTTACAATTTCCCTTATCATCTTTTTCTTTTTAAACTGAAAACAAAAATAGAGACACAACGTTTTCAAGGTTGTATCAATTGTTACAAAATAAGGAAATGATAGATTACCAGCTTTTAACTTTTTGTCCTGTTTTCAGGGGAATATCGGAAAACGAAGCCGAAAGTTTACTGAAACAGATTCATTTTCAGGTGAAAAAATTTACAAAAGATGAGATCGTTGTGGTTGCCGGCGAAAGGGTAACCAGCCTGAACATTGTAATTGCCGGGAGTGTGCGTGGCGAAATGATTGATTACTCCGGGAAAACAATAAAGATTGAAGATGTTGAAGCGCCAAAACCGCTGGCAGCAGCTTTTCTGTTCGGACAGGAAAATAAATTTCCGGTTACGGTTACTGCCAACCAAAACTCGCAGATTTTAAGTATTCCGGTGGCTGAGTTTCTGAAATTACTTCAGCTGAATAGTTTTTTGCTTCGGAATTACCTGAACAGCATTTCGTCTCGTGCGCAGTTTTTGTCGCAAAAACTGCATTTCTTGAGTTTTAAAACGATAAAGGGGAAAGTGGCCCATTTTCTGTTACAACAGGCCGGCGACAAATTTCATTCGGTTGAACTGAAAAACACACAGCAGCAATTAGCCGATTTGTTTGGGGTTACGCGCCCGTCGCTGGCGCGTGTTTTTAGCGAAATGCAAAAAGAAGGGCTTATCAGTATTTCGGCAAAAACTGTAACATTGCCCGATAAAGCAAAACTCAGCGAATTGATAAACCATGCATAAAAAACACAGTTTTATAGCTTATAAAATCTTCGAATCGCATAAAAACCTTGTGGCTTTTACAAGTACAAAACAATCGTTTCGTGCTGAAAAAACGAGGTTTACCGGCGACTCACCCGAAATTTTTACCGAAAACCGCACACAATTGGCTGAAAAGTTGGGCATGGAAGTGCAGCAGCTTGTTTTTCCGCGGCAAACCCACACCGATTGTGTGGCAGAAATTGACGGAATTCCCGACTGCGAAATCACCGAAACCGATGCATTGGTAACCAACCAAAAAGGCATTTGCATTTGTGTACAAACGGCAGATTGTGTTCCCATTTTATTGTTCGACAGCGAAAAACAGGTGGTTGCTGCTATTCATGCAGGCTGGCGCGGAACTGTAAAAAAGATTTCTGCTGCTGCAGTACAAAAAATGGTGGTAAAATTTGGCGTCAACCCTGCAAACATTCTCGCAGCTATCGGGCCATCCATCAGTCAGGCGGTTTACGAAGTGGGCAGCGAGGTTACCGAAGCGGTACTGAACTCGATTCCAAACGCAGAAAAAGTGATTCGTTTATATTCTTCGGGCAAAAACCACATCGATTTGTGGGAAGCCAACCGCCAGGTTTTACTCCATGCCGGGTTACAAACCGAAAATAT
Organism: Draconibacterium sp.; assembly: GCA_050179035.1. Lineage (GTDB taxonomy): Bacteria > Bacteroidota > Bacteroidia > Bacteroidales > Prolixibacteraceae > Draconibacterium. The sequence continues at coordinate 30,786 of JBFXFM010000020.1, forward strand.
TGAAATTCTTGGTGAATGTTCGTTTTCGGAAAATGACAAATATTTCTCAGCGCGTAAAAAAGGAGCTGAAACCGGACGAATGGTTTCAGGAATTATGTTATTGTAACAACGTCTTATTTTCTGAATTTTTCTATTTTAGCGTTTGTTAAATACACACGTGCAATGAAAAACAAATCAGCTAATACACAGGCAAAATCAGCATTTTTATTCATCATTTTTGCAATAATCAGTTTCGGTCTGAAGGCACAGGAAGACACTTACTGGACTGGTCTGTCGTTTAAAAACCCGGCTGCCATTGCAACTCCGTCAGACTGGGCTTATGTCGATTATTCCAGATCATTCAACTCAACAACACAACAAGACATTGAGCTTTTTGTAGGTTCTTTCGACTATAAAATATCGCAAAAAGCCGGAACCTTCGGGCTTGATTTAAGCTTCGGAAGATATAATTATGAGTCAGGTACATTAATAAAGGCCAACTATGCCTATGATATTCAGGTACTTGAATCTTCAATTCTGAGTTTTGGTATTTCAGCCGGTACAACATTTTATAATAACAATTTATCCGATTATATAAGATATGAATCTGCAGACCCTAATTATGTGCTTCCGGCTGACATAAAATACAACATTCTTAATGGCAACCTTGGCATGTTTCTACATTCATCAAGACTGAGTACAGGATTAAGTGTTACGATGAAAAAGCAGATTAGCGGTAAAGACAATTCCGGTAATGGCTTTAATTTTCCTTCAATTCTGACAGGCGTTCTGGCTTACAGAGTTGTTAACAACGATTACTTAACCATCACCCCGAATATAATGGCCGACTATTCAAGTAATAAATTTTCTTGGGTTTCCGGTCTTCAGCTTAAATATAAAAATGTTGTTTGGGCAGGATATCAGAACTTAGACTTTGAAGACGCTCATTCAATCAATTTAGGAGTTGATGTGAAAACCAGATTCAGAATAGGCTTCAGTTATGGGTTCAGCGATTTTTTCAGTACCGATGGGCTTAATATTCAGGAAATTGTTCTGGGTTACAGGTTACAATAAAAAACAGGGGCCTTCTCTGGAAAACAAAACACTCAATTTTTTCCTTTCTGCTTCCAGTTTTTAAAGATTCTTAAAAAAACCGCGCTGTCAATCAGTTTGTAACAAAACCATTATCTTCGCCCCTGTTATTTTTAAAAATCGCAACTGAATATCATTGATATCGATACCAAATGAAGAAATACCAACTTTACAACAACATTTTAGGCTGGGCTGCCTTTCTTATTTCAGCCGTTGTTTATTTAATGACCATTGAACCGACAGTCAGTTTCTGGGACTGCGGCGAGTTTATCACCACCTCGTACAAATTTGAAGTGGGCCATCCTCCGGGAGCGCCACTTTTTATGATCGTCGGGCGAATTTTTACGTTGTTTGGCGGCACAGGCGATGCCGCAATGCTGATAAATGCTATGTCGGCGCTGGCCAGTGCATTTACCATTATGTTTTTGTTCTGGACTATCACCCACCTCGCCAAAAAGCTGGTTAGCAACTCCGAAAACCTTTCAATGGGCCAAACCATTGCTATTTTAGCCAGTGGTTTTGTGGGAGCGCTTGCTTACACTTTCTCGGATACGTTCTGGTTTTCGGCGGTTGAAGGCGAAGTTTATGCCTCATCATCGCTGATGACAGCCGTGGTTTTCTGGGCCATTCTGAAATGGGAAAATGTTGCCGATGAGCCGGGGGCCAACCGCTGGCTTATTTTTATTGCATACATCATCGGGCTTTCAATTGGCGTTCACCTGTTGAACCTGCTTGCAATTCCGGCCATTGTTTTTGTGTATTATTTTAAGAAATACGAAGTCACCCGAAAAGGTATCGCCATTGCACTTGGGATTTCAGTTGCTGTTTTAGGGTTCATCATGTATGGCATTATTCCGGGTGTGGTAACCATCGGTTCATGGTTCGAGTTACTGTTTGTAAACACTTTTGGTTTGCCATTTCACTCTGGTTTATTGTTTTACATAGCTGCAATTGTTGGCGGCATTTCGTACGGAATCTGGTACACGCTTAAAAAACAACTGGTGGTGTGGAATACAATTCTGGCCGGAATCGCAGTAATTCTGATTGGTTATTCTTCGTTTGCACTCATCATTATCCGTTCGTCGGCCCAGCCGCCCATGGACCAGAACAGCCCCAACAATGCATTTTCGCTTTTAAGTTACCTTAATCGCGAGCAATACGGTGAACGCCCGTTGATGTACGGTCAGTTTTATGATTCGCCACTCAACCCGCAAAAACGTTATCTTGAGGGGAAACCGGTTTACTCACAAATCGATGGTAAATACAAAATAACTTATCGCCGCGTGGTTCCGAATCACGACGACAAATTTAATATGGTTTTCCCAAGAATGTGGAGTACCATGGAAGCCTCACATGCTCAGGATTACAAAGACTGGGGAAAAATTAAGGGAAATCGTATTCAGCACCGCAACGAACAGGGAGAAACTGAGGTAATTATAAAACCAACTTTTACCGAAAATATGCGGTTTTTCTTCCGCTACCATGTAAACCACATGTACTGGCGTTATTTTATGTGGAATTTTGTAGGCCGGCAAAACGATATTCAAAGTCATGGAAGTGTGATTCATGGGAATTGGATCAGCGGCATCAACTTTATTGACGAAGCACGCCTGGGCGATCAGCAAAACCTGCCAGCAAGTCTGGACGGAAACAAGGGACGGAATACCTATTATTTCCTGCCGTTATTGCTTGGTTTACTCGGCTTGTTTTACCAATACAGCAAAGGGGCCGAGGGGAAAAAGGGTGTTTGGGTGGTATTTCTGTTGTTTTTTATGACAGGTCTGGCCATTGTGGTTTACCTGAACCAGTACCCGCATCAGCCCCGTGAGCGCGATTATGCTTACGCTGCATCGTTTTATGCATTTGCCATCTGGATTGGTTTAGGTGTGCTTGCTTTAGCCGAAGGTTTGAAAAAATTTATGCCTGAAACTGTGGCTGCCGGAATTGCCGGTGTACTTTCGCTCGTTTTGGTTCCCGGAATTATGGCCGCTGAAAACTGGGACGACCACGATCGCTCGGGCCGTTACACTGCCCGCGATTTCGGTGCTAATTATCTGCTTACCTGTGCGCCAAACGGTATCATTTTTACCAATGGCGACAACGACACCTTCCCGTTGTGGTACAACCAGGAAGTTGAAGGTGTGCGCACCGATGTGCGTGTTTGCAACCTCAGCTATCTGCAAACCGACTGGTACATCAACCAAATGCGCCGACAAGCCTACAACTCGGCCCCAATGCCAATCTCAATGGCTCCTGAAAAATACCTGCAGGGAACCCGTGATATTATTTATCTTTTAGATAACCAACGACTGAACAGACCTACCATCGGGGCCAAAGAAGCTATCAATTTTGTTGCCGACGAAAATCCGGCTACAAAATTGCAGCAATATGAAAATGCTGCTTACATTCCTAAAAAAATCCTCAGCTTTAAAATTGATAAAGAAGCTGTTATACGAAACAAAGTAGTAAGGCCCGAAGATTACGATAAAATTGTGGATACAATGTACATCGATCTTTCTGACCGGACTTATGTTTCGAAAGATGAACTTATTATTCTCGACCTGCTGGCCACCAACAACTGGGAACGACCCATTTACTGGGCGATGACTGTTGGCAGCGATAAATACCTGAATCTGGAGGATTACTTCCAGTTGGAAGGATTTGCTTACAGGCTGGTGCCGATTAAAGGCAAAAGTCAGCCCGACAGATTGTTGTTGGGAACTGTGGCCTCGGATATTATGTACGACAACCTGATGAACAAATTCAAATGGGGCGGTATTAACGACCCGAATGTGTATATCGACGAAAACAATGTGCGGATGATGACTAATGTTTCCAACAGTTTTCAACGTCTCGCATCCACACTTATCGAAGAAGGCAAAAAAGATTCTGCCATTACAGTAATCGACCGTTGTTTTGAATTGATCCCGCAACGTATTGTTCCTCCGGGTTATTTCACCATAGAACTTGCCAACAACTATTTAAGGGCTGGGGCGGTTGAAAAAGGAAAAAAAGCACTCACCGAAGCTTTGGATTCGTTTAACGATGATTTAAACTACTACTTTTCACTCGACAACCGTTTTATCCAGAGTAAAAGTATCAACGAGGAAATTCAGCGAACGCTTTTCTTTATTCAACTGATTGAACGCTCGGCTCGGACAAACAACCAGCCCGAACTGGCGCAAAAAGCCGGCGAGGCGTTGCAGTCGGGGTTAACAAGAATCGGGGTAAACTAAAAAAAAGAAACCAGGTCTTCGTTATTTTGCTGCGAAGGCCTGGTTTCCCGATTATAAGCAACTGATATAAACTAACGTTTTACCACCAATTTGCCGGTTAAAATTTTATCATCGTATTTTACACGGGCTACATAAATCCCTTCCTTCCAGCCCGATGTATTAAACCTGTATTCTTTGCCTTTTACTTTTGAGTTCTTCAGCTTCAGGTTCTGGGTATTATCATAAACTTCAAGTTCCCAGTCAATTGTTTCATCTACAATTTTCTTTTCCGAAGTTGACTCAATGGACAGAATCGTTTCTCCACTGGCAGGGTTAGGTGAGAAAACAAGTAAATAGCCGCAATCAACTTCTACAAATAATTCACTGGTAGTTGTATCACACTCGCTTGAGGCAGTTGCGTAAACCCAGCCATATCCATTACCGGTTCCTTCTATTGTACACCTGTAACCATAAGTTTGCCCTACAATTTGCATAGGCCCATAAACCGACCAGGTAACAGTTTTATTATTTCCCTCGGTAAATAATTCATTATCGCATGTTATATAGTTGCTGCCATCAATTACAGGGGTATAAGGCGCACCCGCAAAAATAGTTTTTTGTGGTAAAGTTATGTTTCCGCAATCGTTAACCAACCTAACACCGACCCAAGTACTCCCATTACCGATAGCTTTTATAACTGGTGAATTAGTATTCTGACCTGAGAAAATAGTAAGTCCAGGACCTGTACTCCAGATAATGGAATCTACAGGCGGAAGGTTGTTAACCTTAAATATGTCACCGGTTGTGCAGACAATGGAGGGGCTGGAAATGTAAGAGTGAAATACATTCTGAAGAATCGTTGTATTATCTATAAAATCTTTCAATCTACTTATTTGTAATTCAGAGAATAAGTTACGGCAGGGGTTATAAGCGTATGACATAAGATTAGAAGCATCAGGCGAGTATTGTTCTCCATTAGCATCAGTTCCAGTTCCAGTATAAGCACAACTGCTACTTGACCATTGATTTGGATCAGCTGGAGTATCTTGAACATAATCTCCACAAACTATTGAGTTACTTCCGTCAACTAATTCGGGACATTGATTAATGTCACCACCACCTTCATTTACCGTCCCATGATGTGTATGATAAAGACCTAAACAATGTCCCATTTCATGAGGTAATGTTGTGGTATTATAATAGTCCCCATGAACTATAAGGGCTGTCGACGGAATGTCATCAGCCAATCCTGCACCATTCCAAGTCGTAGATTCTCCTGAACATATATGTCAATAGCATTACAATGTGAATTAACCCCAAAAAGCTGATTTTCTTTTCCACTAAAATTTACGTAATAGTAGTCATTGTCAATAAACTCTGATCCCAACAATGAAAACTGAATATCAGCATCCTGAAAATTACTATTTAATGAATTTACAATAGTTGATAAAATTCCCGTGCCCAATCCTTGCCCATTACTGCTTCTAACAATATGAACAAAAATATTCATTGAGTAGGATGTAGAAGTTAATAATGATCTTGTTGGCGTATTAAAAATCCATTTAGGTGGTTCAGGTGCTGAGGTTAAACATTGATCTTGTGCACTTATAATTGCTACATTTAAAATTGATAAAAGGGAAAATATAATCTTTTTCATAAAATTTTATTTTTTAGTGGTTACAATAAATACAAATCGATAATCCTCAATACCAGCATTGGGGTGGCTAAAATTTGTTGGAAAGGCTTTTGCTATAAAAATTCTGAAGGAAGTATTTTCAATAAATAACCCTTCACCAAAAAGATTAATAAATGCATCGGCAAAATAGGAACTATCTTTTAAATTAGCTGGGGCAGATTCTAAATCTCGAATCAAGTCATTTACATCCTGTACATCATGCCCGTTATCTTCATAAAGTAAAGCCCCACAAGGTTTTGATGACACTCTCACAATTTTATCCTGGCTATTTATTTGCAGGTAGGAATATATTCTAAGTGTTAATGGAGCATCTTGATTATTACTAAAATCTGCCAGTGAACAATCAATAGTAACGCTATCTACAATATTCTTAATAGAAAGTTCTACTTTCTCACCATTGTAGATAATCTCTTTTGAATCACCATATTTTAGTTCAAATACGCTTAATAGATTACCTATATCATCAGAAATGACAGAGATAGAATCTTCTTTCTCGCATCCTGCCCCCAACAGAACCACATAAAAAGGCAGAAGTAGCAGGAAGGATTTTAGCAGTTTCGTTTTTTTTGATTTCATTTTTTGATTTTTAATTCTGTTTAAGCCCAATATTAAGGCTTTTAAAACGATTCGTATTCGAGGTAAACGGGGTTACCAGGTATGAGAGCAAATAAGGGCGTAACAAATTTGCGTGGGGCCGCTGTTTTGCAACCTTGTTGTAAAAGTTGTTTTGAATGGGTTTAAGGTGGTTTCTTCATGGTTAGTTTCTTTTGTCTGGTTAATATGATGTTGAAAAATATCAAAAGGTTGCGTGTTTTCAAACCAAAAAAGAGACATTTTTTTATCCTGTATTGATTTTTTAAGCAACCTTGGTTAATTGTTATTTCATCCATATTTAATAGTTTGCTTTTGACGGGCAGTTGAATAAATTCTATCTTCACGCTCAAAACCGAAAAAAAATGAATGTATTGATTGTTGGTTCAGGAGGCAGGGAACACGCATTTGGCTGGAAATTAAAACAGAGCCCAAAGGTTACCAACCTGTTTTTTGCTCCCGGAAATGCAGGCACTGCCCAACTCGGAACCAATCTTGCTGCTGGTACAACCGATTTTCAGCAATTAAAAAAAGTTGCCATTGCCAATAAAATCGACCTGATGCTTGTCGGCCCCGAAGTGCCGCTGGTGGAAGGCCTGCATGATTTTTTTGCCGCCGACCCCGAACTAAAAAACATCATGGTGGTGGGCCCGAAAAAATGGGGCGCACAGCTGGAAGGCAGTAAAGATTTTGCCAAGGAATTTATGATGAGAAACCACATTCCGACGGCCCGGTTTATCACAGTGACCCACCAGAATCTACCCGACGGAATTGCTTTCCTGAAATCGCTAAAAGCGCCGTATGTTTTAAAAGCCGATGGACTGGCTGCCGGGAAAGGCGTGCTGATTATCGATTCGATTGCCGAAGCCGAAAACGCTTTGACAGAAATGCTGGCCGGACAATTTGGCGATGCCAGCAGCAAAGTGGTGATTGAGGAGTTTTTAAGCGGAATCGAGGTTTCGGTTTTTGCAATTACCGACGGCAAAAACTACAAAATACTGCCCGAAGCCAAAGATTACAAACGCATTGGCGAAGGCGACACCGGGTTGAACACCGGCGGAATGGGCGCTGTTTCGCCTGTGCCATTTGCCGATGCCATTTTTATGGAAAAGGTGGAGAAACAAATTATTCAGCCCACCATTTCGGGATTACAAAAAGAGGGAATTGACTATTGTGGTTTTGTATTTTTCGGGTTGATTAATGTGAAAGGTGAACCATTTGTAATTGAATACAATGCGCGGATGGGCGACCCCGAAACCGAAGTGGTGATGCTGCGCATAAAATCTGATTTTGCCGACCTGCTGATTGCTGCTGCCACTGGTACGCTCGACAAGGTCACCATTGAAACCGACACACGCACTGCCGCCACGGTGATGCTCGTTTCGGGCGGGTATCCCGGCAATTACGAAAATGGCAAGGAAATCAACGGCACCGAATTGGTATCCGACAGCATCGTTTTTCATGCCGGCACAAAACCGGCCGGTGGCAAAGTGCTTACTGCCGGCGGCCGTGTAATTGCGGTAAGTTCATACGGCGCAACACGCACCGAAGCGCTGGCCACATCGTACAAAAACGCAGGGTTAATTCAGTTCGAAAAGAAATATTTCAGAAAAGATATCGGATTCGATTTATAAACCATGATACTGAAATCTTTAAAGTCGCAGGGCCCGCTGGTAAATATTGCTTACCTGGTAATCGCTGTTTTGCTTTGGCTGCAGTCGTTTATGAGGCCGTTTGCTTATACATTTTTCGAAGGCGAGTATAAAGATTTGCTTTATTCACCCATTTATGCAGTAACACTGCGTTTCCCGTTGTTGCAGGTGGCGCTTTCGCTGACCATTGTTTTGTTTGTGGCATTTCTTATTCAGCAAATTAGCAACAGTTTTTCGCTCATTAAAGTGCGTACAAAACTGCCGGCGCTTGTTTTTATTCTGCTCACCGGCGGTTTCACGCCAATGCACACACTGCATCCGGTTTATCTTGCCTCTATTCTGCTGATGCTTTCGATTTACAGCATTTTTTCGGCCTTTAACAACCCCGAACCTGTAACCCACTTTTTTAATGCCGGGTTGTTTCTGAGTATCGGATCGCTGTTTTATTTTAACCTTGTGGCGCTGCTTCCGGCGTTTTTTATTACTGTTTCGGTATTGCGCCGCGAACCCCAGTTCCGCGACTACTTTGCACTGTTCACCGGGTTTCTTGTACCGTGGCTTTTTGGTTTCAGCTACCTGTTTTTTACCGACCGTATTCCGGAGGCAATTACCATTTTTGGCAACAGCATCCTCACGCCGGTAAATCATTTCAGCAAAAACTACCTGCTGCTGGGCTACGCCGGAGTTATCGCACTTCTTACCATTATCGGCAGCTTTAAAATGTTGCAGTTGTACGACTCAAGCAAGGTGAGTACCCGGAAATATTTCCAGGTTTTATTTATACTTTTTGTTTTTTCGATGCTTGGTTTTGCGCTGGTTCCGGCTGCATCGCAGGAAATGCTTATTATTTCGTTTATTCCGCTGGCGTTTCTAATTGCCAACCTCTTTTCATCAATATCTTCAACATTCTGGAGCGAACTGCTCTTTTCCATGTTATTGCTCGCATCGGCATTTATGCAGGTTGCCCGCTATTTTGCCATTTACTGACAGCAAAATACCACCAGGTGGAGAGGTGGTGCTGCACTATCATTTTCAACCACCCCGGCTGAGTATTATTATTCTTTATTCCAAACCAATTCATCAACTCAGCCACCCCTCCTATCTTTCGTGCCTCAGGCAGGAGGGGAAATTTTGAATGTGCTGCAAACATGTTTTTTAGCAAAAATTTAAACTACCAGCACGAAAAATTCTCCTCAAACAATAAAAATATTCCTTTTAATTTCCCCTTTCAGGGGGAAGTGTCAGTCCCGATTATTCGGGATAAGGATTTGTGGGAAGGCGATGACAAAGGGGGCAGGAGGAGTACCCGAGTGTGCGAGGGGGAGGTGGTGCTGCACATTCTGTTTTTAACCACAACTATACTTTCCATTTTTTTGAACAAAAGCTTATTTGTATTGTTTTTTGTAGCAAAATTTTATTTCATATGAAATTGAAAAAAACACTGCTGCCCGCGGTTCTGGCGTTGCTTGTTTTACTCTCGGGATGTAAGCAAATCGACAAGCTCACGGTTTTTAATATCGATTACAACACCCAATCGGTGGTATCGTCGGTAGTGGGTGTAAACCTGCCGTTTAACCTTATCACACCCGCCATTACCACCAACGCCAACACCGAATTTGCCATTAACGAAACCCGCAAGGACCTGATTGAAGAAATACAACTTACGCGGCTTAACCTTACCATCGACGCACCCGAAAACGGCGACCTCAGTTTTCTGAAGTCCATAAATATTTATATTAACGGGGCCGGACTTGAGGAAAAACTTGTAGCCTGGAACGACAACATCGACACCTCCGGAAAATCAATCGTGCTTACCACAACCACCGACGATTTGCAGCAATACATTAAACTCGACTCCATTTCGCTGCGGGTAAACACCACCGTTAAAAAAATTCTGCTTACCGATTACACCATCGGCATACACGCAACTTTCAGGGTCGATGCCCGCATACTGGGAATCTGACAAACACCCGTTTGCAGGGGTAAAATAATACTGTGCTTTGTTTAAAACACAAAACATACCCCGTTTCAAAAGTGCCTTTCGAATACATGTTGCAATAGAAATCCGCTGAAAGTGGCATGTAAGAAGGGGTTAGATGATTTACACTTGAATTCTATTTGCTTTTAATATCTGTAAAAACTCATTAATGGATTTCTGAAGTTTTCCTGATTCTACAAATTCAACCCTCTCAAATTCATACCATGATAAATCATCGCAGTATCGATGAAATTTGAATTTTTGAATCCCAATTTTTTCTGGGTAGAAAAACTCTGTGCTGATTAAATTTTCTCTTATTGTTTGTTCAATTTCATTGAGTGAAAGTGAGAATGGATTTGAAAAGTCTTTGAACCCGAATTTTTTATAATTGCCTGAATCTCGGTACAGATAGTAAAATCTAATATTCTGAGCCATCTTTTTTGAGAACTGAAATAAGCCAAAACAGATATGCGTGTCAACGGACTATGAGTAACATTTGATATCCCCGCATCATTAGAAATATCCTTTAAATGAAATCGGTACTGAATTACAAATCTGATTTAATGCCCCATTACGAATAAACATTCTGGCTTGTTCCTCAAAATTGAATAATCTGTATAGGTGAAAATCATTTGATTTTTCAACCGAAAAATCCAACTCGTTTTTACTAAAGAAAATCGGGGTTTCCTTCCCCAGTTTTGTGGTTTTAACTTCAATGTATTTATCTGTTCCGTTCAGGTTTCTGGAAAGAATATCAAAACCGGCACCATCTCCTTCTTCTTTCGAAATCCATCGGATTTGTTCAGCCAGTTTTTCTTTACCTGCACTGATCAGATGCCATTTTTCAAATTCTATAACAAGCTCTTCTCCCAGAAAACCGAGACGGGAGTTTTTCTGCTCCCGTTCCAGATAATTTGTTTTTATGGGACTGCGGTGATAAGTTGCTTTTGGCTCTGCAACAAAATTAACCACTGGTGGCTCAACAATAAATTTGCTGAAATTGAATTCTGTTTTTACCGGAATAATGATTTTATCAGAAAACAAAAGAAACTGATCCTCAATTTTCCGGTTATGATGAAGATACTCAATAACCACCTCTTTTAAAATCTGCTGATAATTAAACCGCGGCAAATATCCTTTGATGTAAGGTTGTCCTAACTCAATTAATACAGCACTGATATTTTGGTGTTTAAATTCAATTGAACTATCGGAGCGATTTGATAAAAGTGGATTTAATACCCTGCGATGTTCGGCCTTGGAATATGCCTCACCTCTTAACTCCGTCGAAAGCATGTTGAAATAATCGGCGATGATGAGTTGGACTTCGGTATTTGACCAAGGAACATCTGCCATTACTAATTGTAATTAAAATCAGCAATTGTTAAATCAGAATTGCCAAGTAAAACCAACGCATCTCTGTGCTCCATGAACCAAGAAGCAATCAGCATATCTTTTAAATAATACTGGTCAATATAATCGGTGTACTTATTTTTCATTTTAATGATTGAATTTTCTAAATTATCACCTCTGAAAAAAAATAAAATTCCTGAAGTTGCACAATCAATAAAATTATCAAAAGCATTAAAATACCTCTGTATTTTTAACTCATCGGTAAATCCGATAAAAGCTATTGCACCGTTGTTAATCAAGGACTGACCAAGTTTTTTTCCTGCATAACATGCAAAGCAATAGGAAAGACTGTTTTTTAGACAACTCACATTGATAGATTCTGAGATAAATGGAGTTATACCGCTTTTTAAAAGCTCAGATTCAGAACCATGAGTGTAGGATATAAACAGGAATGAATTTCCATTTACTGATTCAGCCCTTAATTGGAAATTTAATTCATTTAACGATTGACTATTAATTTCAACAATATTGAAATCGGCATCAGCGCTTTCTTTGGTTAATGTTGCACATCTCTCGAAGAACTCACCTAAATCAAAATCGTTATTATCGAAGGTTAGGATAGTATTAATCATTGAGTTTTTCTTTATTGCGGGAAAGTAGGTCAATCGTTAGTTTTGAAAGGCTTTTAGAAAACTGTTTTCCAATTGGGGTTTGTTTACGAATTTCATCAAGAAGATCGTTTAAAGTAAGTTGGTTACCTTCTACTGTCACCATATAAGGTTGGTTCTTCTGTTCTTCTGAATGTGCATTTATCCATTCTTCCAGCGCAACATCAATATTTGTATTTATGAAATTGTCTGCCTTCATAAATTCATCTATTATCTCTTGATTTGAAGCGCCCTTTTTAAGATATGAAAATGCTTTATTATTTATTAGATCTGAAAAAGATGTCTTGTCTTCATCTATACCACTCCATATAATAACTGGGATTAAAAATGAGTCATCCCTAATAATTTTTAAAACTTCGTGTCCATCAGGGAGATTTCGAGGAAAAGAAAGGTCAAGTAGAATGATAATCCTTTTTTCAATATTCTCTTGTATAAATTTTAACCCTTCTAAAGAATCATCAAAAAAAAGTACTTTTTCAAAAAGTATTTCTGTTTCTACAATAAATGGCTCATCTCTAAGCTTATTGTTATCCTCAATTATAACAATTGTTGTCCTTGATTTTTCCATAACTATTTCCTGAATGGTAATTCAATTTTAAAAGTAGCACCTGTTGGTTTTAGTTCATTTTCGACTACCTCAATCGAACCTTTTAATGCTTCTATTCTTGATTTGACAATAAACAGACCTAACCCTGCCCCTCCTTGCTCCGCTGTAGTAGTGAAAAATACATCAAAAATCCTGTATTTATCCTTTTCTTTTATGCCATATCCGTTGTCGGAAAAGTAAATTACAAACTTGTCTTTTTCAACAATAGCACTACATTTTATTAGTTTTTCACCTTCATTATTAGCCAGTGCTTTAAACGAATTACTAATCAAATTATCAAAAATATCTTCAAATGATTTTGGATTATATGTAATAGTCAGCTCTTTATTGATCTCAACTATCGATTTGACTCCCCTTATTTTAAACTCAGTATCATAAATGTCATTAAAAATTCTTCTAATTGTTTCTTTTACATTTATTTCTTCAAAATATTCATCATCCTTAGCATATTTGAGTAAAAAATCTATTGCACTATCCAATTGATTCATCTCTTTAAATATTCCTTCACCATACTCTTTGAAATTTTGATTGAACTTTGGCTCCGGTATCCATTTGTGTATAAATTCAGCCCTTCTCTTTATTCTACCTAAAGAAGTACGTGTGATATGCGAAAGCATCCCTGCATAAGTCTGTAAAGACACTAAACTGAAAAATAAGTTCTCCTGTTGTTTTTTTTCTTTTTCTAGTTCTTTGTAGTCGTTAAAACTTTTGTTGACAGACGCTTGCGCTTTAGCTATTTGTTTTTCGACCTTTTCAATTGTAGCCTTTACTTCCTCTGGATTAGAAAAGGTAATTGCTTTATTAAGTTCTTTCCTAATCTGGCTTAAATCATCTTTTGCTTCAGCAAATGTTGATTGTGTCTTTAAGTTTTCATCCTTCTTTTTAACCTTAAGATAATCTTCAATCTTAGAAATTTGCTCAATTACAAAATCCTTTAATTCTTTCCATGCTTCATTATCAACGAAATCCTGACGATTTGTGGCATCAATTATTAAAGGGTTTCTTTCTTCTGAAATTTCTACCCAGCCTAACAAATCTCGGGTACTCAGCTTGTCAAAAAAACCAGACCATCTTCTTTTGTCAATTCCAAACAAGTCTTTTTGTTTCGATATTTCTTCTTCATATTCTGCAAAAGGTGTAGCAATTAATCCGTCCCGATAGACTTTAATACCATCTATCCGATCTTCAGGGGAAGCTGTTCTAAACTTGTTTTTAGCTTTTTGGTCATAGTAATATAGCTTTAACCGAACTAAGCCGCAAGGTCTGCTCGGAACTGAAATTTTAACCAATTGTCCTTTCTCAACTTTAAGAATTTCTTGTGTGTTGCTTTCGAGATCGAACCCTAAATCAAAATCCAAGGTAGCAAATTCAATAACCTGACTTTCGATAGTCTTATTAATGTACTCCTTATATTCGGGAGCATTTAATCTAATACGGAAAGGGTATTTGGGTTTAAATTCCGGCGAAATTAGTTTCGAAAGTTCTTTATATGCGCGGATAATGTCCTTTTCTGTCCATACATCACCAACAATAGTGATTTCAAGTGATGTTCCATGCGAATCATCGGGAGTATCCTCAAACCAATATTTATTCTCAACATCAGTGAAAAATGTCTGATTGCCATCAAAGTCCAGCTTCAACTGTTTTCCTTCCAATTTCTCGTATGAAGACCAATCGGTTTCGAGGCATAAAGTTTTATTCGAATCCTTTTTTTTAGTTTTCAAAACTAATTTAGAACCCAGCTTGTCAACGGCAAAACGTCCAATTCCTTTTTTACCGACTACCTTTCTGTTATAAGGTTCAGGTGAATGTAGATTTCTGCGTTTACTGCTGGTTCCAATTACCATCCATTTATCCCGCAAATCTTCAAAACTCATCCCAACACCATCATCTTTAATGATAATCTTGCTCTTTTCTGTCTTGGGATTCACGTTTTCAAACTGGACTAGAACATTCTCGGCATTGGCATCGTAGCAATTTTTGACTAACTCAAATAAAGCAGTTATTCTATCAGTAATAAGTTCGCGACCAATAAGTCGATATGCACTAACATCAAATCGAAATTTTAGGGTATCTATTTTTTGTTCTGGCATGACATTTCGATTATCTGTTTAAAAATCACTTCAGCCAAGAGTGGAGGAACGGCATTCCCAATTTGTTGTTGAATGTGCATCAAAGTTCCCTCAAAAACAAAATCGTCGGGAAAACTTTGAATGCGGGCAGCTTCGCGTACCGACAGACCACGATCTTGCGTAGGGTGTATCAGCATGTTTTTTCTGTAATTGGAAATAACAACCGAAGGCTTATCCGGATCAAGCCGCTTATAAATTCCACTATGGCAATTGTCCCTGTCTTTATAGTTCAGCATTAAATGCTGGGGTATTGCCTGCCAGTTCTGACCTGGTTTAATGTATCCGTATCGTTCAATCACATAATCTTTATTTCGGGAAACGAAATTCTGTAAAGCTGATTTCGAACCGTTACGAAGTTTTTTTCCATAAGAACTGGCTTCTCCCCGATAAGGTAAAACTTCTTCCATCTGTCCGTTTTTCAGATCAGGTAAATCACAGATGGCTTCGGCAACACTTACTTTTTCTTCTACTTTTTCCGGGAATTGAAATTCAATGCCCTTTTTATTTCCAACCATAATGAATCGGTTACGGTTTTGGGGTACGCCGTAATCAGAAGCTGTCAACACATTGCTTACTACAAGATAGCCCAATTCCTCGAAACACTTTTTGATTTCAACTACAGTTTTCCCGTTGTTAAAACTTACAATTCCTTCAACATTTTCAAACAAAAACCATTCAGGAGAAAGTTCACGGACAAAACGCACAAATTCTTCGAACAATGAATTGTTTTTGTTATCCAAATTTCTGGTTTGTCGGTTTGAAGTGGAAAATCCCTGGCAGGGTGGCCCTCCAAAAACGATAAATAGATTTTTAAGTTTCAGTTGGGTTGGATCAATTTCCCGGATGTCTTTATTTATTACTTCTGTTTCCGGATGATTTCTTTTAAATGTATTAGCAGAGGCCAAATCATTTTCAATTGCATAAGGTATTCTAATCCCGGCATTTATAGCCCCGAGACTGAGCCCACCGGCCCCCGAAAAAATATCAATTCCAAGATAATTCCTGAGGTTCATTAAGGAAACTTATAGCGATTAATAAGATTAACGAAAGTAGAAAAAATAAAGGGTGAAAACAATACCTAATTTGCAGGCAATTTTGACCTGAATACATTGTGTTTTAATTCATTCATTATTAGATCAAAGACAGTTTCCATCTTATCTTTTTTCAATTCACATTCCCAAATCGTAATCACTTTCCAGCCGAGTACTGTAAGTTTCTTTACGGTTTCAATGTCGCGTTTTTTGTTTCCTTCAATTTTATCAAGCCACCATTGGGTGCGGGTGGCGGGTACTTTAAAGTAGCGGCAACCTTCGTGCCCGTGAAAAAAACAGCCATGAATAAAAATCACTGTTTTGTATTTCGGGAGAACGATATCGGGTTTTCCGGGGAGTGTTTTTACATGCAGCCGGTAACGGAAACCCTGCGCAAACAAAAACCTCCGTACCAGCAATTCAGGCTTTGTATCCTTTGCTTTTATGCGGCTCATGTTAAACGAGCGGGTTGCTGTGTTGTGAACATCCATAGGAAAATTAAAAACGGGAAATTAAAAATTAAAAATGAAGGAGAGATGGAAAAGATGCTGGATGAGAAGGATACTGGATACTGGATAAGAAGGATGCCGGATGGGAAGATGCCGGAAGGAAAAAGAAACGGAAGGTTCTTCACGCTGGTTCGGAGCGACACGGTGATTGATGGGCTGGGATGAAAGCGCAAACTGAAATCCCGGTCCTGCAGGTACATAATTTGGAGAAACGATTGGGTGTTTTTGTCGTGATGCTACTGTGTTAAACCTTTTTTCAGACCCACCAGCACCATCACACCAATAATTACCATGGCTATGGAAAGCGTAATAAGGAAAAAGGCAACCACCGCCTCGGCAACAGGGTGGCCTTCAGTACCCCCGGCCATTACGCCCAACATTTTACCAGCATTAAAAACCGCGGCCAACAATATGCCAAACCAGTTGGCAAAAGTGCCGTACAGCGCCAGCCAGTACGTAACTTTTAAAGCTTTCTCCGAAAGCGCCAGTTGATGCCATACCAATCCCAGCACAATCAGAAAAATTCCGTTCAATACTCCTTCGATATGACTGGAAACACCTAACCTGGGATTTGCAAACGCCGGAACAATTATACCGGTAATTAAACCCAGCAGGAAAAGCAGAAAACCTGCAAACAAAAGGTTGGAGGCCTGTTTTTTCAATTGATTTACGTTTTTCATAGAGCAGGTAAGTTTAGTTATTGAATAAATTTTCTGCAGCAGAAGCATTTATCTGTCTGCCTTGCGGCATTTATCACTATAAAGAATTACGGGCATTTTTGTTCACAATGAAGATGAGCTGGTGGCCTTCCTTTGGTTGAGCTGGTGGCTCCAAGTCCACCTGCTCAATAGGAGCCCACAACTGTTTTTCTATTCACCAGCTGAACTTAGAGTCAGCAGGTGAAGGAAAAAACTATCTTTGAAACATTCAAAAACAAACTAATACTGATAAAACAGATGGAAAACAAAACAATCAATCGCCGTTCGTTTTTACGCACAGGCGCCGGATTTGCAGCAGGTGCCATGCTTTTGCCACTGGTAACCAGAAACGCTTTTGCAACCACAGGCAGCACCCCGGTAATACCCGCCATAAAACTCAACAACGGTGTGCAAATGCCAATGCTGGGTTTTGGCACCAACACGCTGGGTGGCGATGTGTGCATCCGCAGCGTGGCCGACGCCATTGCCGCCGGCTACCGCCTCATCGACACGGCTCATGTGTATGGTAACGAAGAGGCCGTGGGCGCTGGCATCAAACAAAGCGGCATCGATCGCAAAGAATTGTTTGTAACCTCGAAACTGTGGGTTGACTTTGCGGGCTACGAACCAACAAAAAAAGCTTTCCAAACCACCATCGATAAACTGGGTACCAGCTACCTCGATTTGTACCTCATCCACCGGCCCCGCGACGACTATAAAGGCGCATGGAAAGCCATGGAAGAGCTCCACAAAACCGGGAAAATAAAAGCCATCGGGGTTAGTAATTTCGACGAAAAGCAACTTGCCGACCTGGCTGACGGGGCAACCATTAAACCGGCCATTAACCAGATAGAAACCCATGCCTTTTTCCAGGAAAACGAACTGTACAACGTGCTGCAAAAACAGGCCATCCAACATGAAGCGTGGTCGCCGTTTGCGGCCGGACGTAACAACATTTTCAGCAACGAAACACTAGCCGCCATTGCACAGAAACACAAAAAATCCATTGCGCAGGTTTGCCTCAGGTGGCATTTCCAGCGTGGAATCGTTGCCATTCCGCGGTCGCAAAACAAGGCACACATCATCGAAAACCTCAACATCTTTGATTTTGAACTCGATGAAATGGACCTGCAAACCATCGCCATTCTCGACCTGAATAAAACACAGTTTCCGGAGTGGACGTAGGGAAAAATGCATGAATGCATGAATGCGTGAATGCATGAATCTAACTGTCGGCAGGCAGGTTTGTGAATGGAAAAATGAAAAATCGTAGAGACGCGATATATCGCGTCTTTGCTCGCATCCGTCCGGCCTTCTTCATGTCTTTGCACGCAACCGTCCGGCCTTCTGAAACCAGCCCCATAGGGGCAAAATTATGGTAGAAAACGAACGACCACAAAACCAGCCCCGCAGTTCAGGGCACCAGCCAATAAAACCGGAATGAGAAGAAAAGAGAAAGAAATGAGAGGTGAGCGATGAGTTGTTGTGCGATGAGCGATGAGCTGTGAGTGGATGTAGAGACGCGATATACCGCGTCTTTGCACGCATTTATCCGGCCATAAAAAAGGCCCATAGGGCCAGCCTCTTTGTAGCCCCGAATGGCAAACCCACCCCACCCCGCCCTGAAACAACAAAGACGTACCCAACGGGCACATCTCTGTTATTCAGCGGTTGAATTAAAGATCAAACGCCGCAGTTTTACGATTTTCACTTGTTTTTATGTTTATAGTAGCAGTAGTGGTTTTTCACAAGATTGTACACCATGGTGTAGTAAATCTGGCGATTGCTGTCAGCTGAAATTACAATCACCCCGTTGGTGAGTTTCGCATTGTCGAGCATCACCGGGTCGATATCAACCATTAGTTTATCAAGGTACAACTGAATGTAACTGGTGATGTCAACACTTTCTTCTGTAACCGTAACGCTGTCTTTTTCAGTTTTAAACTGAACATCGTTATAAACCTTGACCGCCACCGGAATTTTAGCATTTTGTGAACTTGTATAATTGCCGAACATATAAAAAACAGGTTTTGTTCCTGCGTCGTGCTTACTTCCATAGACTTTCAATTCAATTTCGTCGTAAAACCCGGGCTGCAGCATAAAGTTGCCAAGCACAAGTTTATCGTTAAGCAGGTTGGCAAAAGTTGGCCCCG
This sequence comes from Draconibacterium sp., assembly GCA_050179035.1. Taxonomy (GTDB): domain Bacteria; phylum Bacteroidota; class Bacteroidia; order Bacteroidales; family Prolixibacteraceae; genus Draconibacterium. Next base: position 50,137 of record JBFXFM010000020.1, read on the forward strand.
ACCATTTGTATTCAATTTCGATGGAGTCGCGGTGGGTAGTAAGGCTTTTCAAAGCAGCTTCAAACTTAATCTGCGAAACCACCAGTTGAACGGTATCCCAGGTTATTGACGCGTTTGTTACAGTTACCGATTTGGTTCCGTCGGAAACTGGCAGTTTATAACTTTTGTTCAGTGCTTCAATTTTAACGTCCAACGACGATGGTCCTTTTACGCCCAGTTCGTCTTTCTGACAAGCGGTAAACCCGATGGCTGCCGCAAAAATAATCGCAATCAAAATTTTGCTTTTCATTTCTACTTTCTGTTTAAGATTAATATTTTGTTCTCAACTGCGGGAAGACAAATTATATGCAAAGTGTGGCCAACTTTTAAAGATTACAACAAATCAGGATTTTACGGATTTCTGTGTTGTTCGCGTTCCTATCAAAACGATTATTTATTATCAAAATGAGAAGGAAAGAGATGAGCGGTGAGAGATGAGCGGTGAGTTGTTGAGCGGCAGGCAGTGGAAGAAAGAGGTGAGAGATGAGAGGCTGTAGAGACGCGATATATCGCGTCTTTGCTCGCATCCATCCGGCGATCTTCATGTATTTACCTGCAACCATCCGGCCATTCTTGCGTCTTTGCTCGCATCCATCCACCAATCTTCGTGTCTTTTCCCGACAATACCCGGCCCATAAAAAGGCCCATAGGGCCGGCCTCTTTGTAGCCGTGAATGACGAACCCACCCTGCTCCGTAGTTTAGGGCACCGGCCAATGAAACCGCGGAGAGAAAAAAAGAAAAAAGAGGTGAGCGATGAGACGGAAGTCTGAAGACGGGAGGCAAAAATCCGGTGGTTTGCTATTTCCCTGCTTTCTTCTTACTTTGCTCACATTAAAACAATCAACGACGATAAAACCGATGGCCGGTCAGCAAAAATTACCAGTCGATGCAAAAGACGATCTCAACTCCATCCTTTTTCAGCGGAATGAAAGGGTGAAGGAGCTTCAGGGTATTAACCGCACCGTGGAGATTCTGAACCGGAACAAGCCATTGGATGAGTCGCTCCAGGAAATTTGCAGTCTTATTCCGCAGGCTTACCAATATCCCGAATTTACCTGTGTGCGGATTACTTATGACGATAACACGTTTGTCAGCAAAAACTTTAGTGAGACACCCTGGTTGCAAAGCCAGGTTTTTGAAGTCCCGGGCGGAAAGAAAGGCGCCATCGAAGTATTTTACCTGAAGGAATTCCCTACCCTCGACGAAGGCCCGTTTATGAAGGAGGAACGGAACCTGATTGACAATTTCGCCAGCCTGATTTCGGGGTCACTCACCAAAGAGGTGCTTCGCAATCTGTTTAACGAAAACAGCGAACGACTGAAAGAACTGCGGGGCATCAACCGGATTACCAGCATTCTGAAACAGGAAAACAACCTTGAAGATGCGCTGAAAGCCATTTGCAACGCGCTGCCCGAAGCATGGCAACACACCAAATATACCGCAGCCCGCATTGTGTACGATAACAAAATTTATACTTCGGATTACTTTTACAAAACCCGCTGGGTGCTGAAACAGGATTTTGAAACTCAGGCCGGCAAAAAAGGAACCATCGAAGTGTATTACCTCAAGGATTTTCCGCTGCTTGATGAAGGCCCGTTTTTAAAAGAAGAACGCAATTTGCTCAACCATCTTGCAGATATTATTTCGGGGGTGGCCGCCAAAAAACTGCTCAACCGGCTGATGGTGGATAACACCGAACGCCTGAAAGAACTTGACGCCATTAACAAAACCACCGCCATTATTTCGGAAGGAAAAAGCTTGGAGGAAACCCTGCAGGAAATCTGCGAAATACTGCCCGATTCATGGCAGTACCCTGAAGATACGGCGGCACGCATTTCTTATGAAGAAATTACTGTTGTCAGCAAGCCATTTAAAGAAACGCAATGGCGACAGGCCGAAGCTTTTGTCACCATCGACAACAAAAAAGGGTGGATTGAAATCTTTTACCTGCGCGAATTTCCGCGTTTGTACGAAGGCCCGTTTCTGAAAGAAGAACGCAACCTGATAGTAAATATCGCCCAACTGGTTGCCGGGTACATCAACAATTTTATTGGCCGCGACATGCTGAGCAAACAGTTGAAAGCAGGCACTCAGGAGATAAAAACCACCGGCGACCGCGACTCAATATTTAAAAACAGCAAACCGCTGCAACAATATTTCAACCAGCAAACGGTGGATAAATACATTTACCTTGACATGATGAAGTTCAAGGTAAGGGAAATACTGTTTGTGGCCACTTTTTACGACGCTTTTGTACTGGAAAACGAAGATGCCTTTTTTGAACATTTCATGGGCGAAATTTACCAGTACAGTCTTTTCTCCCTCCCACGAATCACGGCTGTTTCGGCTGATGAGCAGGCCATCGGGCTGGCACAGTCGGCCCGGTTCGATTTTGTAATTATTGCGGTGGGCGACGATGAAAAATCGCCGGTTGCGCTGGCCAAACAAATCAGGCTGTTCCGCCCCGATTTGCCGGTTTTTTTCCTGCTGAATAAAAAGGCCAACATCACTAATTTCGTATCGCAGGCAGCCACCACCCGATACATCGACAAACTGTACATGTGGCATGGCGATTCGCAGATTTTCTTTGCCATCGTAAAGTCTATGGAAGACCGCGTAAATGTGGAGAACGACACAAACGTGGGTCTTGTCCGGGTGATTCTGCTCATCGAAGATTCGCCGTTGTACTACTCAAAATACCTTTCGGTTTTGTATTCCATCGTTTTTGGGCATATTCAGAAAATTATTGCTGCTGAAAAAAACGAACTCGACAAGATTTCGAAAATGCGGTCGCGCCCCAAAATTTTGCTGGCCACCAACTACGAAGAGGCCATGTTCATTTATAACAAGTACCGAAATTTTATGCAGTGCGTAATTGCCGATGTGGAATTTGAAAAGAACGGCACCAACAACAAAAGCGCAGGTTTTGATTTTGCCCGTTATGTAAAGGCGCAGGACAGCGATTTGCCGGTGCTGCTGCAGTCGTCGGAAAAACGGAATTTGGCAAAGGCAAAAAATATGGGCGTGGGATTTTTAGATAAGAATTCGGAAAACCTTGCCGGCGAACTCACCAATTTTATCATCGACAATATCGGCTTTGGCGATTTTGTGTTCCGCGACGAAAACAACCGGGCAATTGCAGTAGCCACCAACCTGCGTGAATTCGAAACTTTGCTGCTCACAGTTCCCGGGGAATCGCTGCTCTATCACGGACGGAAAAACCATTTTTCATTCTGGCTCATGGCGCGCGGCGAAATTCACATCGCCAAAATTCTGAACCCCATCCGCACCATGGAAAACGAAGACCCCGAGAAAGTACGCAGTGTTTTGCTCCACACCATCGACAAAGCCCGCGAGGATAAAAAACGCGGCAGGGTGCTCAATTTCGACGACTCGTTTGACTTTACCGAGAAAAATATCGTTTCGCTGGCAACCGGTTCGCTGGGCGGAAAAGGTCGTGGTCTGGCTTTTATCAACACGCTGATTTATAATCTCGATTTTTCGGAATATACAACCGATATCAACATCCGCACACCCATCACGGCTGTCATCGGCACCGACGAGTTTGTGCATTTTATGCAGCGCAACCAGCTTTTCGACAAGATTTACAAGGAGAAAAACTTTGAAAAGACAAAGGCGATGTTTGTGGCCGGTTCTCTGAGCCACAAGCTGGAGAAAAGGCTGAAGGTGTTTATCAAACAAATCAGAAAACCCATTGCGGTGCGCTCGTCGAGCATTTTTGAAGACTCGCTCTCGCATCCGTTTGCCGGTATTTTTGATACTTACATTATTCCGAATAACCAGTCGTCGGATGAAGAACGGCTTGAATCGCTGGTGACTGCCATCAAACTGGTTTTTGCGTCGGTTTTTTCACCGCAGGCGCGTACCTATTTCAGGGCGGTGCACCACCGGATTGAAGAGGAAAAAATGGCCGTTGTTTTGCAGGAACTGGTGGGCAATTTTCACGACCATTATTATTATCCGCACATCAGCGGCACCGCGCAGAGCTACAACTTTTACCCGGTTTCGCACATGAGTCCCGAGGATGGTTTTGCGGTGATTGCCCTCGGTTTGGGAACTTATGTGGTGGAAGGCGGCCGCGCATTCCGGTTTTCGCCGCGCTACCCGCAAACCGATGTGGTTTCGATGAAAGACCTTTTGAAAACCACGCAGGTGAAGTTTTTTGCCGTGGACATGAGCATCACCGACATCGACTACCTGAAACACGGCGACAAGGCAGCGCTGGTTTCGCTCGATATTTCGGAAGCTGAAAAACACGATACCATCCGTCATTGCGTTTCGGTGTACAACCGCGACAACGACAGTCTTCTGCCCGGAATCAACGCAAAAGGGCCACGGGTGATGAATTTCGCCAACATCCTCAATTACGAATACATTCCGCTGAGCCGTACCATCGATGTGATTCTGAATACAGTAAAGGAAGCACTCGGAAAACCGGTGGAAATAGAATTTGCCGTTGATTTAAATACCGACAGCGATGGAAAAGCTTCGTTTTATCTTTTGCAGATAAAACCGCTGGTGGGCAATCAGCTTAGTTTTGATATCGACCCTGAAAGCGTAGAAGCCGATAAAGTGATTTTGTACAGCGAAGCCAGCATGGGCAACGGAAAAATCGATTACCTCACCGATGTGATTTACATGGACACTGACCATTTCAACAAACTGAAAACACTGGAAATGGCCGAAGAAATTGATTATCTCAACCGCATCATGCTCAACCAGAACCGGCAATACATCCTCATCGGGCCAGGACGCTGGGGGACACAGGATAAAACCGTGGGCATTCCGGTGGTGTGGCCACAAATCTGCAACGCCAAAATCATCATCGAACTGGGTTTGCCCGATTTTCCGCTGGATGCCTCGCTGGGTTCGCACTTTTTCCATAACGTTACGTCCATGAACATCGGATATTTTTCGGTGCAGCACGGCCACCCTGTGAATTACATTTGCTGGGACAAAATAAAAGGAAACGAGATTGTGCACAGAACCAGTTTTTTCAAACACATCCGGTTCGAAAAACCGCTGACTGTGCTGATGGATGGCCGGAAAAGAAAATCAATCATCATCGAAAACACCTGAAAAATGATTGCCGTTGCCCTGCTCGATTTGCAAAGTCCCCTGCTGCTGGAAAGCCTTTCCGCCCTGCTTTCGGCAAAAGAGGATATTTCGGTGACCGGGCAGTTCAGCCGTGTCAGCGATTTTATCAGGGCTTCGCGAACGGTGACGATAAATGTGCTGATTATTCATCTGCATAAATTTCATTCCGAAGAAATCGACCTCATCAAAAAAATCAGCACCGAAATGTCGCGCATCAAAGTGCTGGTGATTTCGATGGAAAACGATGAACGTGCGGTTTATGAATCAATCCGCGCCGGGGCAAAAGGGCTGCTCACCAAAAACGACACGGCCGGAGAAGTGGTGATGGCGGTTTACTCGCTCCGCAACGGTTACGATTATTTCAACAAACCCATTTCTGAAATTTTGCTGAACAATTATATCCGGCAACTTGACGAATCGGGTCCCGGAAATTTAAGTAAGCGCGAAATTGAAATCATCCGTTTCTGGGGCGAAGGACTTTCAAATCCCGAAATTGCCGACAGGCTGAACATCAGCGTGCGGACGGTGGAGTCGCACAAAAACCACATCATGCAAAAACTGAACTTCAAAACCAACATCGACCTGCTGAAATTCGCCATCAAAAACAATTTGATTGAGATTTAAAGTCAGGCATTGGGTTCCGAAATTGTTTTGATTACAGAAGTGATTCAATTTTACCGCAGAGAATCACAGAGTTTTTTCGCAGAGTTCCGCAAAGACATCACAAAAAAAGCCTCTGCGGTTCTTCGCGCCTGCCTTGTGTCCTCTGCGTTTAATACTTTTGAGGTGTCAGATTTCCTGATTAGTTGAAAATTCTGTTTTTAACCTGCTGTTAACATTCCGGTTTCATCGGGGAATTTTTTATCAGTAAAACACGTAATTCACAGGGAGCCGTCGGCCAATTCTTTCAGACTACAAACACAGAACCTTATTTTTAAACCGGTTATCATTCCGATTGATAAAAAAAACCAGAATTACTAACAACAAAAAAGAATAACTATGGCAAATGCATTCGAAGTAAAAGTAAACGACTTTATGGCAAAACTGATTGCCCGGAACCCGCATGAATACGAGTTTCACCAGGCAGTTCAGGAAGTGGTTGAATCGGTGATGCCTTTCATCGAAGAAAATCCGCAGTACAAACAGGCAAAAATTCTCGAACGTGTTTCTGAACCCGAGCGTATTATCATGTTCCGTGTTCCGTGGCAGGACGACAAGGGCGAAATTCAGGTAAACAAAGGTTACCGCATCGAAATGAGCAGTGCCATTGGCCCGTACAAAGGCGGCCTTCGCTTTCACCCGACTGTGAACCTGGGTGTGCTGAAATTTCTTGCGTTTGAACAGGTTTTCAAAAACAGCCTCACCACTTTGCCGATGGGCGGCGGAAAAGGTGGTTCCGATTTCGACCCGAAAGGTAAATCGAACAACGAAGTAATGCGTTTCTGCCAGAGTTTTATGACCGAATTGCAGCGTCACATTGGTCCGAACACCGATGTTCCGGCGGGTGACATTGGTGTGGGTGGCCGCGAAATTGGTTACATGTTTGGCCAGTACAAACGGTTGCGCAATGAATTCACAGGCGTACTCACCGGGAAAGGTATTGAATGGGGCGGCAGCCTGATCAGACCCGAAGCAACCGGTTACGGAACCGTTTATTTTGCCGAAGAAATGCTGAAAATGCGCGGCATGGATTTTAACGGCAAAATTGTATCGGTTTCAGGTTCGGGCAACGTGGCACAATATGCCGTAGAAAAAGTAAATATGCTGGGTGGCAAAGTGGTGACCCTCTCCGACTCCAATGGTTTTATTTATGATGCCGACGGAATTGACGACGAAAAACTGGCTTTTGTGCTTGAACTGAAAAACATCAAACGCGGCAGAATTCAGGAATACTGCGACAAATATCCGAATGCAAAATATTACGAAGGACAGCGCCCGTGGGGCATCAAATGCGACATTGCCCTGCCTTGCGCCACCCAAAACGAACTGAACGAACAGGAAGCAAAAACGCTGGTGCAGAACGGTTGCATTCTGGTTGCCGAAGGCGCCAACATGCCATCGACACCCGAAGCCATTGAAGTTTTCCTTCAATCTAAAATTATGTACGCCCCCGGAAAAGCATCAAATGCCGGCGGCGTGGCCACTTCGGGTTTGGAAATGACACAGAATTCCATGCGTTTGCCATGGTCACGCGAAGAAGTGGATGCACGGTTGCATCAGATTATGATTGACATACACAGCACCTGTGTAAAATATGGCAGACAGGGCGATTACATCAACTATGTAAAAGGTGCCAACATCGGTGGTTTTATCAAAGTGGCCGATGCCATGATTGCCCAGGGACTTGTATAACAGTTTTATTTTAACTGCACAGCAGATAGTCAAACTTAAACAGCAAAAAAGAGGCATCCGGTTGGGTGCCTCTTTGTGCTTAATATGGAATTCTTCACTTTCTATTCTGAAAAAATAAAGTTAGAGAAATGCCTCCAGATACCTACTTTGGTTACTTTAGCATAAGTTCCCCAGCCTCTTTTCATCCAGTGCCCTAAAAACGGCATTGGAATAATAAACGATTTGTTTGTGTTTCTGAAAACAAAAGCAGCGCCGTTTCCGGTATCCATCACACAAAGAATATGGGGCGATTCGTGGTAGTGTTTTTTTGTACCGGTTCCTGATTCTGTTACCAGCATGTTGTGCGCAGCAATCCGGCCCATTAACTCGGCTACATGCCCCTGTTTGGCAATCCATTCGGGGCCTTCCATGTGCGAAATATCGCCAATGGCATACACATCCTGAACGCCATCGACCTGGCAGTTTGTATCTATTTTAACAAAACCTGCCTCGGTTAAAGGCAGGTCGCTGGCCTGTAAAACCTGGTGGCCTGCCGATGCCGGAATAAACAAAGTAAGGTCAGATTCGAGTTTCGAGCCATCTTCAAAAACAACAGATGTTGGTTCAAACTCAGTGATTTTTTTGCCAAAGCGTTTTGCAATGTTGTTTTGTGCAAACATTTTATCGAGCATGGGTAACGCACCTTTTCCCATTTTTGCGCCGGGCTCTTCCATGGGTGCAAAAAAGGTGAGGTCGAAATGTTGCCTTATTTTCTTTTTCTTCAGCAGGTTGTGAATGTTGAAAACGAGCTCAAAAGCAGGTCCGCCACGCACAGCCGATTTATCTTTTGGGTTACCGCCAAAACCAATGGCAATTTTTCCACTGCCTTTCTGAATCAATTTGTCGATTCCATCTCTGATTGAAACAGCAACTTCAGGTTTGCCACAAATCGACAGTGTATTCTCCAAGCCTTTGTGTTTCATTTTATCGGCGCCAAAAGCTACCACAAGGTAATCGTAACTCAATATCTGGCTGGCACAAACCACTTGTTTTTCAGCAGCATGAATTTCCTTTACCGTATCGATAATGATTTCGAAAGGATATTTTTTCTGAATTCTGTTCAGCGGTACTTTTACCTCGTCGATTTCTTTGATATGCACCGGAACCCAGATGGAAATCGGGTAGAGATACAAAAAGTCGCGATCGGAAATGAGTGTTACTTTAAATTTCCCGCTTTTTTGTAACTGAATGGCAGTTTGAATACCTGCAAATCCACCGCCTAAGATTAAAACGTGCTTCATTATTTAGTTTAAATCATTGTTTATCAAACATCTGAAAAAACTCACTTTCATGACAACCCTGCAATTCATTTACTCTTTCACCATTTTCAAAAAGCAGTAAAGTTGGCTCGGTATTTACCCCGAAGTTTTTATTTGCATCCTTACACTGACTTACATCGGCAATAAAAACTGCAATGGTCTGATTCAGATACATTGCCTCTGCTATTCTCCGAAAGGCACATCTTGAATTCTCATTTTCAGGATTATGGATTAAAAGTGCAACTTTGTCGTGCCCGTCCATCTTGTGCTGAAAATCGGTAAAAGAAAAAACGTTTTGCATAGGTTTGATTTTTAAAAGTTGATTTCAATAATTATCTGTAACGCATCATTTGCATAATTCCGCCGCCATTTTTTACGTTGGTAAAGCCCATTTGCATAAGCCCTCTTTGCGCGTAAGCCGAACGTGCACCCGACGCGCAGTACAGCGTAATTTCACGTGATTTGCTTCCCAGCTCATCAATTCTCAGGTGCAACTCATCCAATGGGATATTAATTGCGCCCGGATAAGCGCCTTCATAAAACTCTTCTGAGGTACGCACATCAACAACCAGCGGCGTGTTAGATTGTGTTGCTGATGCAGGTTTAGCATTCCGGCGGGCCATCATGGCATTGATTCCTCCGCCATTTTTTACATTTTTATAACCCAGATTCATTAAAACCTGTTGGGCATACGCTGAGCGGGCACCTGTGGCACAGTAAACCACAATTTCGCGCGACGGGTTATTTCCCAGTTCTTCGTAACGGTGCATCAGTTCGTCGAGCGGAATATTCACCGCATCGGGGTAAGCACCATATTCAAACTCTTCCTCCGTACGTACATCCACCACAATCAGCGAACTGAAATCCTTGGCTTTCTCAACTGTTTTATCTTCCGACTTTTTGATTTCATCTTCAATCGATTTTTTCTCAACTGGCAGCAATTCAATTTGAATATTGTTAAAACCAACAGCTCTTTCGTGACGCTGCAGTGATGTATGTCCACCCGAAATATTAATCACATTTTGATATCCGGCGCCAATCAAAGTACGCAATGCCTGATGTCCTTTTTTACCGGTTTCGTCATAAACAATTACCATGCGGTTTGCCGGAATGGTATTAATATGTTCTGTTAAAAGTTCGAGTGGTAAATGGATTGCCCTGTTTACATGGCTTTTTTCGAACGCAAATACATCGCGCACATCAACAAAAACAGGGTTTTTACCCTCAACAAAAGCGTCGAGTTCGGTGGCAGTTACTGATGGGCTGAAACCCGAAATCCGGTTTTCGGCAGCATAAGCAGCCATGTTCATAGCGTCGTTGGCAGTGCCGATGGGTGGCGAGTAGGCAAAATCGATATCGGCCAAATCGGCAACTGTAAGTTTTGCAGCAGTTGCAGTTGCAATTACATCGAGGCGCTTGTCGGCTCCTTTGTAGCCTGCAGCCTGTCCACCCAGAATTACGCCTGTTTTGCGGTCGTAAACCAGCATGGCAGTTACTGTTTCGGCTCCCGGATAATACGAGGTGTGGTGTTCTTTATGAACAACAACAGCATCGGCATCGAAACCTGCTGCGCGTGCCTGTTTCAGCGAGAAACCAGTAATTCCGGCCACAGCTTCGAAAACGCGCACCACCGAAGTTCCGATTGCGCCTTTGTATGCATGATTTCCGCCCAAAGCATTTTCGGCAGCAATGCGTCCCTGGCGGTTGGCTGGTCCGGCTAATGGAATCCGTACTTTTTTGCTATGCACGCGGTGTTCAATTTCAACCATGTCGCCGGCTGCAAAAATATCAGGGTCCGATGTCTGCAAGTATTCGTTTACCAACAAACCACCTGCTTCGCCAATTTCAAGCCCGGCATCTTTTGCCAGTTGTAAAGTCGGGCGAACCCCGATTGAAAGCAATACCATTTCGGCATCGAGTATTTTTCCGTTGTTCAGTTTCACCGAACGCGGACCAATTTCGGTTACACCTGCATTTGTATGAATTCCAACGCCATACGAAAGCATTTCGGTTTCAACAAAACCGGCTGTTTCGGGTTCCATGAGCGACATCACGTGCGGCATCATTTCAACCACATTTACTTTCAAGCCTCTTTTTACGAGGGCTTCCACCATTTCGAGGCCGATAAAACCACCGCCCACAACCACAGCATTTTTGGGTTTTCTTTCTTCGAGGTGTGCGGAAATTTTATCCATGTCTTCCAGTGTCCACAAGGTGAACACATGGTCGAGGCCGGCACCCGGCAATTCAGGGGCAATCGGGCGACCGCCCTGTGCAAGAATTAGTTTTGTGTATTCGAATGTTTTTTGTTCACCACTGCGGGTGTCTAAAGCCTTTATTTTATGAGCGGTTCTGTCTATAGCCGAAACAACGGTGTGAGTATGTACATCCACATCGTATTGTTCGTTAAAACTTTCGGGACTTTGTAAAATCAGCTTCGAACGGCTTTTAATGTCGCCGCCAATGTAGTACGGTAAACCGCAGTTGGCAAACGAAATATCGGGCCCGGCTTCGAGCATTGTAATTTTCGCGTTTGGCGATATACGGCGCGCTTTGGCTGCCGCTGTTGCTCCCGCTGCAACTCCTCCTATGATTAAAATCTTTTCCATAATTAATATTTTTCTGTTTCTGATTTTTGTTTTAAATATTATGCATTCACTGTTTCAGCAAATTCGTGTTCCAGAATTTCAATTACCTGTTCTTTGGTTTGTGTGCCAACAGTTGCTTTCACCATTTCGCCATGTTTAAAATAAACCGTTATCGGAAATCCTGAAAATCCCTGTACCTGTGGAAGATTTCTGATGATTTCTGATTCGGGATTGTCGAACTCCATATCAAAGAATTTCACCTGTTTGTATTTGGGTTCAAGTTCTTCGGCAATCCGGTACACCGGAATACTGAATTGTCCCATACGCCCGCAAATAATCATCACATTTTCGTTTTCGTTGATGATTCTTGCGCAATCGGCAGCAGTTTCGATATGTTTTAAATTGGTGTACAACATGAATTTTTTCTGTTTAAATATCTCGTTGCAAAAATACCGACCCTGATTCGGGAAATAAAGATTTCAGACTTGAACGACATCGGAACGTGAATTGAACTGCGACAACTTTTTTATTGATTTAAAACTAAATTTGCACTCATATTCAGGAAAAGAAATTTTATGAAGCCAATTCTTGAAACCGACCAGGAGTTTATCTGCGATATTCAAGCGCCCTGTTTTCAGATGCTTTCGCCCGAGGAGGCCGATTTGGTGAGAGCCAGCAAAACCCAGGTTTTATTTCGCAAAGGTGATAATCTTACCAAACAGGGGGCTTTTGCGTCGTATGCCTTGTTTGTAATAAAAGGTCTGGCAAAACAATACATTGAGGGCGACAGCACCAAAAACCACAACCTGAGAATTATTCAGCCAGGCGAATTTGTGGGGCTTTCGGCTGTGTTTACCAAAAACACATTCAATTATTCGTCGGTGGCAATTACCGATTGCCAGGTTTTTCTTGTCGAGAAAGATGTCATTGTATCAGTTGTTCAGCAAAACGGACCATTCGGATTTAACATGATTCAGCGGTATTGCGGACAGAACGCCAACCTTTTCGAAACACTGCGCACGGTTTTGTACAAACAAATGAACGGAAGAATGGCCGACACGCTGCTTTATATCGATAGCCTGAAATTTCAATACCCCGATATTTTTCAGTTGCTTTCGAGAAAAGATATTGCCGATTTTGCAGGCATTTCTACCGAAAGTGCAGTGAAACTGCTAAAAAGCTTTGAGAAAGATGGTTTGATTGAACTTCAGGAAAAGAATATTAAGCTGGTTAATTACAACGAGTTGCTTGAAATCAGTAAGAAGGGATAAATAGGATTCCATACAAAAAAGACGAATTGACTGATTGGTTTATCATTGGTGACAATCATATTCTGTTGTAAAAAAACAACAAAAAAATTGTAATATTGTTGTAAAAAAACAACAGAATGAACAATTATTTTGAAACATCTGCCCGTTTAGTCCAGGCTACTTCAACGCAGATTGTCAGGTATTTGTTTCACGGTATTGATTGGAATCAACGGTTAACCGGGATATTGGGAGCCAGAGGCACCGGAAAAACCACGCTTATGCTGCAACGGCTTAAAATGCAATATGCCGATAGTCGCGATGCCTTGTACCTTTCGCTCGACAGACTGGTTTTATTAAACTACCAATTATACGAACTGGCCGACCAATTTTACAAGATGGGAGGCAAAATCCTGTTTCTGGACGAAGTACACAAATATCCCAACTGGGCCATCGAAATTAAAAGCATTTACGACGATTATCCCAACCTGCAAATTGTTTTTTCCGGATCTTCGGCATTGTTACTGCAACAAGCGGGGGCCGATTTAAGCAGGCGTGCTTCCATTTACCATTTGAATAATCTTTCTTTTCGTGAGTTTGTACTTTTTAAAACGGGGAATGAAATACCACCGCTTACCCTGCCTGAAATATTGAAAAACCACCCTGCTCATGCAGTCAGAATTAATCAAACCATTCAGATTTTGCCGTTGTTTACCGAATACCTGAAATCGGGCGCATATCCCTACTATTTCGAAAGCCCGGCGCTTTTTCACGACAGGTTGATGGCTACTGTAAAAACCATTATCGAAAGCGACCTGATGGCGCTTTCGTCGTTTAGCTATTCCAGTATTGTGGCTATGCAGAAAATATTGGCGCTGATTGCTGAAAGTGTGCCATTTAAGCCAAACATCTCAGAACTCAGCAAAAAATCGGGAGTAGTCAGAGACATTTTATTGAAAATGATTGATTTGCTTGTCAGGGCCGATTTGCTGATTATGCTGAGGCAGGACAGCTCACCAACGGGTTACCTCACCAAACCAGAAAAATTATACCTGCACAATCCGGCTTTGGCATGGGCTATTTCATTCAACCGCGAACCCGAAACAGGTGCTGTGCGCGAAACTTTTTTTCTGAACCAGCTGAGTTGCCAGCATCTGGTTACGTTACCCAAATCAGGCGATTTTTTGGTAAACAACCGTTTCACTTTTGAAATTGGAGGAATGGGCAAAACAAACCGACAGATAAAGGATATTCCCGACAGCTTTGTTGTGCAGGATAACATTGAAACCGGTTTTGGACAAACAATACCGCTTTGGCTGTTCGGGTTTTTGTATTAAAACATGTTGAATTATCTCATTAAACATCAGTAATCTGCAGCTAAATCTTCGGGGTAGCTAAAAGAAAAGGCCGGAATTGCTTCCAGCCTTCACCTAACTAATCTAACTAAACTAAATCTGTATGTACTATTTCCAAATGCTGTTGTCTGTCATCCAGCTTTCGATCGTTAAAGCTGTTTCATTGTTCCATTCGTTTTTGTTCCATGTTTTCTCGCTTGTCATCCAACTTTCAAGTTCTAATCCGGCTTCTGTTTCCTGTAAAAAATCATATTCAAAATTCCATGTTTTTGCGTTTGTCATCCAGCTTTCCAGTTCAAGGCTGGTTTCAGTTTCCTGGTAAAATTCGTCGTTGCTGAATGAGTCTGAATTCCATATTGTTTCGTCGGTCATCCAGTTTTCAAGTTGAAGAGTAGTTTCCATGATTTCATTCTTTGAGGCAATATTTTCAGTTCCTTCTGCTTTCACATTTACGACCAATAAAATGAGCGCGATAAATGTTGCTGTTGCTAATTGTTTCATTGTTGTTTTCATTGTTGTAATTTTTAATTTGATTCAAAACTACGCACTGAAATTCAGCTGTTAAAATGAAATAGATGGAATGCCCGATTTTATCGATTAAAAGGTGAATTGTGCCGCTTTGATGTTACAAACCCTTCAATAAACTTGCGTTCTTTTCAACGATTTCAGTACATTGCTGTACTTTTAATTTGCTGTAATCTGTTTTTATGGAGCATTAATACACAAACCAATACTACACTCATGAGAAAATCCATTTTCATCATTGCCTTTTTACTGCTTATCAGTTCTCCGGTATTCTCACAAAGTAAAATTGAAGCAGATTTCGGTGCCGGATTTATGGAAGGCCTGAGTACAAAACTGAAATTTGGCAATGATTTTCAGTTTGGTTTGTGCCAGGGGTTTGCACCCGGTGTTTCGCCTTTCTGGTTTACCGGCGCCGAATTGTATTATCATTTTGGTAACGAATCGAAATATACCAATCAACGGACTTTTTATGTAATGGGCGGATTATCCACCACACTTTTCGCTTTGGGATACGATTCGTTTGAGAAAATAATGACCTATCCGAGAATCGGGAGAACTGTAAACTTTTCGGCTAAAACAGGAATGAATTTCGACCTTGGAATTGGCTTTCTGAGTGCCGATGACATTGACGGATATCACACAAGCACCACATTTACCGCCAGTATCCATTATTTCGTACGGCTCTGAAAACTGTTTAATAAGCAGTTAACCTTTGAAATATGACGAAAGATAGCAACACAAATTTTTATGGTACGGGTTTTGCAATTACCACTGCGAAGAGACAGTTCTTCTAAAACTTGAAGTCATGAAAAAGTTAGTAATCACATCGACCCTCGCGCTTTTGGCAACAGCCTGGAGCATGGTGGGAGCGCAGGAATATCCGGCTGAATATTTAGGTTTACCCGGAGATAACCTGAATCTTTATGCAACAATGAAACTTTTCCAGGAATCAGAAACCCTTGAAAGTTTTGAAAAAAACCTGAACGACGAAAACTCAAGGATAAACAACCTTGATTTGAACGGGGACAATTATATTGATTATATCATGGTGATTGACTATGTTGATGGTGATGTTCACTCCATAGTACTGCGTGCAGCACTGAACAAAGATGAAACTCAGGATGTGGCCGTGTTTACGGTTCAGCGTTTAAGGGATGGGGCAGTTCAGGTTCAGCTTGTAGGCGACGAAGCCTTATACGGAAGAAATTATATTATTGAACCCATTTATGCTGAAAATGGTGAAACTCCAAATCCGGGCTATATTGGAAACTCAGGCAACAACGGCAATGTTGCAGTAGTGAGAACTACAACGTATGAAGTTGCTGCCTGGCCGGTTGTCAGATACATTTATCTTCCTGCCTATGTTTCATGGCATTCTTCGTGGTACTGGGGTTATTACCCGTCGTACTGGAATCCATGGCGTCCGTTTTACTGGCACACTTATTACGGATATCACTACAACTGGCACAACCATTATTACGGGCATTACCGCAGTTGGAACTATAATCGCTGTAACAATTACAACAACTTTTACTACAACAATATCAGGTCTTATTCGTCGAGAGTAAATTACAGAATTAAATCAGGACATTATAATAAAACTTACTCACGCCCCGACCTTAGAAAAGATGGTGAAGCACTTTACGCCAAAACGAATTCAGAACGCAATGCAAGAACACGTGACAACGCTTCGGTTGATGGTCGCAGAGTAAACGATTACAAAGCAGCTCAAAGCAGGTCAATAGAAAGTAACCGTTCAGGAATGGAAAGATCTTCGGCAACTAATGTTACAAGAAGAACAGCTTCAGGTTCTTCGGTAAACCAGGGAACTGAAAACCCGCGCAAGTTAACAACAGTCAGACCCAGCAGGAATGTCGAAAACAATTCTGCCGGCAAAGCAACTGATGTTTCACGCAACGTTTCATCCAGATTTGACGGAAGTTCCAACGCAATAAGAGAAACCAATACCTCGCGTAAATCTGCTGAAGTTACAAATAACAGGGCGGTACAAAATCCTTCGGTCAGGCAGAGTAGTGGCAATACTCAGAGATCGTCAGCGAATGTTTCCAGCAGGAATGTTTCGGGGAATCAGGAAGTTAAGCGATCGGTAAGTTCGAGAAGTTCTTCGGGCCAGAGTCAAACCAAATCGGCTGTAAATTCAAGGAGTTCGGGTAACAAGTCAAGTTCAGCCATAAGTTCAAGGAGTTCAGGCAATCAGTCACGATCGTCTGTAAGTTCTGGTAACTCAGGCAGCAGCCGTTCAACCGGGTCAGGCAGCAATTCAGGAAGTTCTTCATCCAGGAACTCGGGACGCAGGTAAAAGAATTTTGTTTTAAAAATCATAAGTTTTTCAGCCTTCGTTGTTTTACAACAGCGAAAGCTCCTGTTTTCAGCGTTGGGACACCAAAAAATAAACTGTAATTTGATTTACTATGACTTAAAAGGGTATGCCGTGAAAGTGCGGAAAACAGGAGATATTATTTGCACAATGCCAGATGTTCCAGGCTAAACTTGAAGCCCTTAATTATTTTTTAGTTTCCCATCCATAATCAACATACTCCCAGCTGAAATCGTTTCCATCGATATTGATCTTCAGGTAACCTTCTTCAGTTCCATGATAGGCTCCACCCCACCAACTTGCAGAAACTGCACCGGCTGTTATAAATTGTACCCCTTTTACTTTAATCTCTTCGTAAAGGTGCATGTGCCCCTGCAAAACCAGTTTCAGGTTTTTCCCTTCAAACATATCCCAAATCTCTTTAAAGTTTGAAAAAGTATCGGTATCCGTATATTTCCCTTCTAAAGCAGGATAATAAACCGATAAAAACGGAACGTGGGTGGAAACTATAACCGGTGTTTCAGGATTAACTTCTGACAAATCTTCGGCAAGCCACTGTTTTTGAGCTTCGTTCACACAGTACTTCCCATTACAAATCTGGGTACTGTTCAGTACGATAAAATGCCAGCCTTTGTGATTGAATGAGTAGTAGCTTTTGTTGATATATTTTTCAAACATCCCGTCTTCATACAATTCATCGTCCTTCTCGCAGGCCCAAAACCTATCGTGATTTCCGATTGTTGCTCGAAACTCAACACCAGCTTCATTAATAATCCGGGCGTATTTTTTGTATAAAACGTGTGCTGTTTCGATATCCTTTATCTTAAAAGCATCAATATCCACATTGTCGCCACCGGTAAGGATAAAATCAACTTGTTGCGATTTTGCGTTTCCGATTGCTTTTTCAATTCCTTGAAAACCACCATTCTCCAGATTCAAATGTCTGGCATTAAGATGAATGTCGGTAAAAAAAGCAAAGCTGAATTTTTGTTTTTCATTTACATGGGTTTCAGCAAAAACCAACACCGAAGCCCAAATACTCAGAAATAAAAGTGAGCTGAATTTTTTTATCATTGTTATAAATTTAATGAATTAGGCATTTAAGCAATAAATTTTATAAGGTAACGGATCGGCCTTGACCATCCTGCGTAGAAGGTTGTCAAAGATGCCATCCTTCATATTGCTTCGGTTGAAACGGTAACAATATTC
>JBFXFM010000021.1:0-66137 GCA_050179035.1 Draconibacterium sp.
CCCATCTGAAAATGCCACAGTTTGCGGGCCGTTCATGATTTCGCCGGTTTCGCGCAACATGTGATAACCGTTTAGCGCAAACCTTATTTCGGGTTCGTACATGATGCCTACTTTTATGGTTGGCTGATTCATTCTTTATTTATTAATTATTATTTTCTATTTATTAATTAACCTCATTATCCTATGCAGATTGCTTCAGTCGTTCCTCCTTCGCAATGACGGATACTTTTTTAGGGAGGTGGTCAGGTTTTTTGCGGCTTTGCCGCAAAAAACCTGACCTATTGTCCAATACGATACCGTCATTGCGAGTGCAGCGAAGCAATCCGTTTGCAAATGTGCATTCCCTTTGTTTCTTGCTAAACAACATTTATTCGTAACCTGTTTTTTATCTCTTTTTTTAATTCTCTGAACATTGCATCATCAACTGAAACCTGTTCAAAAATATTGGCGATGTCGGCGGCAGTTATTTTGTCGAAATCCTCTTTCCGGGGCGTGATGAAAACGCCGCCAAAATCGACGGATGCCGGGCTGAGCAGAATCTGTTTTTCACCTTCAGCAAAAAATTGCGACGGACGGTGCAATTTCCTTGGAAATAAATGAACCGTCCATTTTGCATCCGAAAAATAACAGAGCACATTCAGCATCGGTTCCTTTTTTTCGGGTTGAAATTCATGAAACTTTGCCGTAAAAAACGAAATCGCCTGAACAGCTTCTTCAAAACCGGTGGCTTCGATGGAAATCATGCGGCGCAGGTAGTTTTCAAAAGCCCAGATTTTTGTTAACCCGGTTTCGGAAAGCAGGTTGTTTTTATCGGTTTTTAATATTTCAAATTCGGCCTCAACGGGCATAAAACCATTTTCGCCGGCCTGAAAATGAAGGTGGTCGGGAGCCGAAGCGCCACACTCGGGACCGTTATAAAACACGGTGGAACCTTCCATTTTTTGAGCGATTTGCAACATTTCGGCAATGTTTTCAAAAAACAACTGGTCGGTGTGCGCAAGCGATGAAATCGTAAAATGCCGGTGAAAAATGGGGAAAGGATTCACCAGAATCTGAAACCTGTCGCCACAGCCGATGGCTTTTTGCTCAGCCGGACGGTTTTCGTCGCACAAAAAACATTTGCGGGCGGCAATCGATGCTGTATCGACTTTCGCAGCCGACGACCGGATTCGCTCGGGATTGAACTGCACTTTTAC
The DNA here is from genome assembly GCA_050179035.1 of Draconibacterium sp. Taxonomy (GTDB): domain Bacteria; phylum Bacteroidota; class Bacteroidia; order Bacteroidales; family Prolixibacteraceae; genus Draconibacterium. The sequence goes on from JBFXFM010000021.1 coordinate 1,197, forward strand.
CACAAATCCTCCGAAATCAAACTGCTTCTCCTCCACGCTGGCAAGTCCAGCGTAATTGGCTGCAGCCAGCGGCCAGTCTTGCTTTTGCTCTTCGGCAAATTGGGTCAAAACCTGTTCTGCATTTTGCCCGGTTTCGGAAATTATATCTTGCAGGTCGTTCATAATTCAGTTCTCTTTCTCGCAGAGACGCGGAGACGCTTTTTTAAGAAATTCTTTAAAGATTCTTTGCGTCTTTGCGAGCATATAATTCTTTCAATTCTTCTTCAAATTCATGTTTTTGCGGGCGAGCAGTTCGATGGTGCGGATGCGGTCTTTGTAAAGGTTGTGGCCGTTCATCACTTCGGTGCTCAACGCGGCGTCGGAGTTGTCGTCCCAACGGCGGCACAGGTAAATCGGGTTGTAAATTCGGCCAATCTGGTACCGGCGCGAAATGGCCAGCCCGAGCGCGTAATCCTCGCCGTAATTCACATTCGGCACCGGAATCTTGCGCAAAACCGGCGTGTAAAACGCCCGCGGAGCGCCCAGTCCGTTGATGCGCAACGCGTTGTTGCGACCGTTGTCGGGGGTCCACTCCTTGTGGTCGATAATGCCGGGCGGAATTTCTTCGAGCGCAAAGTTCACCATCTGGTAAGTGCCCACCACCATGGCGCAGTTTTGCGCATAAAACGCATCAACCACCTGTTGTACCGTGGTTTCATCGAAATAAATATCGTCGCTGTCGAGCTGAATCGCAAACTTTCCACAAGCGGCATTCATTGCTGCTTCGTTCCAGCAGCCACCAATTCCCAAATCTTTCCGTTCGGGAATTACATGAATGAGTCGCTTGTCAGCCTGTGCATATTTTGCAATGATTTCGGTGGTGCCGTCAGTGGAGTAATTGTCAACAATAATCAGGTTAAAACTGAATGTTGTTTTTTGTGAAAGCACCGATTTGATGGCATCTTCGATGGTGCGCACCCTGTTTTTGACGGGTATGATAACCGATGCTTCGGTGGCAAATTCCTGCTCATCAAACTTCACCGGGGTGAAAACAGGTTCAAGAAAAGCGCCTGCCTTTTTCAAGTGACGGGTGCACGCAATTTCCATTTCAATTTGAACGGCGCGGTTTTTCGGGTCAACATAGTCGAAGATTTTTTCGCCCGATTTGCGCAAATCCGACTCCTGTTCGGTGTACAAAAATTCGGGGATGCGAAGTACTCCTCCCAACAGCGAAACACCCAGCCGCAACGCGTACAACCCGGCAAATTTGTATGATCCGTCGATTCCGGCAGCGGCTTTTTTCAGCATTCCGGTGTTGTAAAACAGCACCGAACCAAAATTAAAATCGTCGCGCAAACTGCCTTCCTGGTAATCGATGACAGGCATGTTTTCAACCTTACCGTTTTTTACCGCGAGGTAGTTGGAATAGACCAACCCGCTTTGCGTATCGCTGGCAACCTGAAAAAATCTTTCCATGGCCAATTGTCCCATTTTCAGGGCGCTGGTGCGGTTGTAAATCATTGTGTATTCCGTTCCCGAAAGTTCAGCCATTTTCAGTACTGCTTTTCCTGAGCTGATTGATTCGGCTTCGAGCTGGTCAACGCCATCAATTTCAGCCAACTCACCGGGTTTGCAAACCACAATAATTTTTGCAACCAGTTGCGATTTCTGCAGTCCGGCAACGGTTTGGAGCGTTTCTTCGGGTATTCCGAGTGGAAGAAAACAGGTTATGTTTTTCATATATTTCTTGATTTCAATTTTTACAATTCATTTTTTGCGCCTTTCCCAAAATATTTTTCAGTCAAAATCCTTATTAAAGGCTAAAGCCGCGTTGTGTTTTGCTTTTTGCCCCAGGCTTAAGCCTGGGGTTAAATAATTTGATTAACATGGCTTTAGCGTTTAATCTTTATGTTTTTTATTCTTTTCAATTTAAACTCAAAGCAAAAATTCGAATGTCATTTTATCCCAAAATACTTCAAAATCTGCCCCATCAATTCGTTCCGTTCGGTATCGGTTGTAATGGTTTCGAACGGGAAACCAAAAACCATGGTTTTGGTTTTTCCATTGTTAGCCACTACAGCGCTTTTCTGATCGCCCTGATAGCGGAATAAAACGCTGGCTTCGTTGCCAACCGGCTCAATCGCATCAGGCGATTCGACCTTGTAAATGGCAGGATTATAATTCTGTACAAAATGGAAACCCGAAGGAAAATCAGTTTTCATGCTGTTGACAGGGAAAATTTTGCCCGACTTGCTGGCGTGGTTTGTCATGTGCCGGTAGTGCAGCACCGAAGCGGCAAATTTTGTAGCCAGCGTGTCACCACATAATTCGAGGTCGGTACCAACGTATGCACCCGAAACAAGGATTTTTGCATTTTCAGCCGAAGCATATTTTTCGATTGCGTTGCGCATCGCGGGTGTAAACAGCGTAAATGCCGGGGTGTTGGTTCCATACAACCGCCGCGTGGTTTTCTCTTCACCAAAAATAATGTCAAGCATCGCAAAACTGTTTTTATCCCAGTTGCCGGTTTCAAAAGCTTCGTCGCTCATCGAAATAAAACTGCCTCCATTGCTGACGATTGCAGCGCCGTGTACCAGTGGATAATCGAATGAATTGCCTGGTTTTACCAAAGCTTCCTGGTCGGCATGTGACGAGCCAAATCCCGAAGCATCATCGTCCTTCCACGGCGATTTTCTATCGGAATCGTACTGTTCGCCAATAAAGGCGATGTCATTTATATAGGCTACACCTTCGTCTTCGGCATTATTAAAACCGGCCTCCTTTCCGTTATCAAACACCGCAGGTGCACAAATACGGTCGAAGGCATTGACTACCAAAACAGGTTTTTGGGTGCCATTAAAACTACAGGCCAGGATTTCGGAAGGGAAGCTTTCGCCACCGCTGTTTACTGCGGCAACTTTAAAACTGTAAATCACTCCAGGTTTGATTTCGTTGAAAACAAAAGTGGTGTCAGTAACATCGGTTCCATTATCAAATCCATTGTTTCCGAGGCGTTTATAAATCCGGTACGAAGTTGGCACAGCCATGGGCTCCAGCGGGTCGGCCACCGGTTTCCAGCTCAGCCTGATTCTGTTATTTTCAGGTTGAATGGAAAAATGCGACACCGGCAGCGGCTGCACAGTGTAAGTTGTTCCGTTTTGTGCAGATAAAAACCTGAGTATGCCTTTGTAAAACGAGCGGCTGACATCGAATTTGAACCGCGGGTCAGTGGCCAGCGCCATGTCGGCAAAATTCTGGTGCGACAAAAACTCGGAGAGCATCGTGGGCACTTTTGGTTTCACGGCTTCGGAGTACTGTTTGTTCCACATGCCGCGGCGGGTCCATTCGGGCTCGTACAAGCGGCGCAAATCGTCGGTTACCTGAGTTTGGATGATGTCACACAAATCGCGGCTGGACCATTTCGACAGCCCGTTTGGAAAGGTGTCGGCACCAACTGTTGTATTATAAATGCCCAAAGTGCCTATAATAGCGCTGTCGGGAGTAATGCCTGCATCGGTATGAAAAGCCAGCGCCAGTTCCACCGGAATATTCAATCCGGGCGCGGGGTTGCCGGTTTTGGTACTGATTCCCATCAGGTAATTCACCCATTCGCCGCGACTCATGTAATCGTCTTTGTAATCTTCTTTTCCGCTTTCGCGCGCAGCATACAAAGCGGCGTTGGTGCCTCTGTGTGAGTAATCTTCCTTCTGCCGGTTGATGCTATACACTGTCGAGTCGGGCATTCCCGCATATTGCAGGTAGTAGCGCGCGGCTTCCTGGTAACGTGGCCGGCGGCTTGCAAACGGCAACCACAACGACGAATCGGTTTCAAAACCTTTTTCGTCACGGATTTTGCGCAGCATCTCAAGCTGCTCGGTTTTACCACGCACAATGTTGCTGGTTCCTCCGCCAAATTTTACCGCATCTGCCGAAACAAATCCGCCGGGTTCACCGGACTTGTTGCTGAGTTCAACGCTGCCGGTTTCGGGATTTTTGCCTTTTTCAAACTGAAAAGTACCGAGATAAATCCATGTTCCACCGCCCATTTGCTGGTTGATGCTGAATTCGGTTTTACCCCCGGCGTGGTGCACAGTGTATCGGGCACCGGTAATATTTGCTGCATCAGGACCGTACGAAACCGAAACTGAATAGCTGCCACTTTCGGGGAAGTCGGGCAGGTATTGTACAGATGCAGAACCTTTGGTATCTGTTTTTAACTTTCGGGTTTCGCCCATTTCAAATGGGTTTTCGCCATCGAAATAAAAGGGAACTTTCAGTCCGAAACCCTTGCGGTTATCGGGTTGCCAATTGCCGGATTCTATGTATTCCGCATTTTTAGAAGAGCCATCGGCATCGACAATAATTTCATTCTGCTGCGTATCGCGTTCTCGCGGAATGAGCACATTAGCGCCGGCATTTTCAAGCATTACCGCGATGTACGGAACAACAAAACTCATGGTCCAGATATCTTCAACTGTCTGGAAAACACGGGCGCGCTGCCACTCCCACCGGTCAAGTGTATTTTCGTAATACCAGCCGTGGCTGTGCCATAGCGCAATGTGGCGACCGTTTAATCCTTCTGTAAATTTTGTATTTTTTGAGATATTCTCAACCAAAACAGGGCCGGAAGTTTTTTGAACTGACAAGCGTGCAGCATCTTTCGGATTTTCGGTGCGGTAATAATTGGGTATCAAATCGCTGATTTCCTTCCCCATCGTTTCGATGCTGAAACTGTATTTTCTGAATTTTCTGCCCGATACATCTTTTAACAATGAATAGTAATCTTTTGTGTTCTCTTCGCGAAAAGGGTTATCAGAAAATCCGTCAGCCATTTTCAGCACAAACGTTTTTTGATTGTTGTCGATTATAACAGTATCAAATTTTGTTGAAAATGGAGTGCTTTTTTTAGCTTCCTGTGAAAACTTTCCGGCCGCCACTTCTGCTTTTTTCAACAGTTTTTTGGGCTGTCCATTCACCGGATGTATTTGTATCCCGACAAACAGTAAAGCAGCAAGGCAAGTAAACACCAGGCGGCCAAACCCATTCCAATATATTGATTCCGAATGATTCATTATAAAGTTTCAGTAGTTACACTTTGATAAATATTTTGCGGCGGTACAAAACATAGCCAATTGCCCAGAAAACCAGCACGTGGCTGATGGCATACAACAGCGAGCCATTCAGGTCTCCCGCAAACGGTACGAAAATGTGATTGTACAACCACGACGAACCGCTTACCACATTACCATCGGTACCCGTAATTTTGATTAGCCTACCTAAAATTTTTGCCCACAAACCCGAAAGCGCAAAAATGAAAAGCGGATTTACGCCAAAAACCACAAAAAACGAAGTCCAGCGCGAGAATCCTTTTATATCGATTACCCAGACCAAAGCGCCAAGTAACATGGCCGCCCAGCCTGCTGTGTACAAAACATACGAGCTTGTCCAAAGTGGTTTGTTGAGTGGAAAAACAAGTCCCCACAACGCACCGGCTGCAACACCTGCCACACCAGCCAGCAACAATTTATTGGGTACATATTTCCGTTCGCTGGTTTGAATGAGGGTACCAGCCAGATACCCAATAATTACTGTTACCACCGCCGGAATTGTACTGAATAAACCTTCGGGGTCGAACGGTATTCCAAAACCTTTGTAAAGATGATTTTCGCCTAAAACAGCCCGGTCGAAAGCCAGTGTTGCATTTTGTTCGAGCGAGTATGGGTCGGAACCGCCAAAATACCAGAGCAAGCCCCAGTACATCAGCAAAATGGCGCCACCCAGGTACGGCAAATATTTGCGATTTACCGCAAGCACCAGCACCGCGGCCAAGCCGTAGGCAATGGCAATTCGCTGCAAAACGCCCAAAATCCGGAGTTTTGAATAATCGGTGGCCCATTGTGGAAATGAGTTCAAAAACAGGCCAATGGCAAAAATCAGCAATGTGCGTTTGCCAATCTTTAAAAGTGACTCCTTATTTAATGTATTGCCGTATTTCGAAAACGAAAAAAACATGGAAACGCCCACCACAAATAAAAAGAAAGGAAAAACAAGGTCGGTGGGTGTGCAACCGTGCCATTTTGCATGAAGCAGTGGTGCATACACATGCGACCAGCTTCCGGGTGTATTCACCAGAATCATCATGGCAACAGTAATTCCCCTTAAAACATCGAGGGCAAGGTAGCGTTCAGTTTTTGGCATAGTTTAAAAATGTAAGATGTATGACAGATTGCAAATATATCAAAATATACACACGGCAAACAGGAATTGACTTAAAACACCATTTTTTTTCATGCTGAAATATTTCCTGCTTTTACTTGTTTATTCTCTTGAAAAGCTTCTCATAGAATTATATTTCAGCTATTTAATTATTGCTTAGATTGATTTATTAAAGAACAGGAATCAAATAAATACAAGATAAATCTATAATAAAGCAAAAAAGGCAGCAGCTGTTTTGCTTTCATAAATCAACCTTAAAAAAAATTTGGTAATACATGTTACATATTGTTTTGTGTTTAATCAATATTTCTATATTTACACCTTGAATTGCTCGTTTAAACAATTCGCTATTTAACGTGATAAAAATGACAAATCGCTCATGATACTGATAGCCGACAGCGGATCGACAAAAACAGCCTGGCGACTGGTTAACCAAAATGGTACGCAGGCCGAAATCACCACACAAGGTATGAACCCGTTTTTCAGAACCACCGATGATATTGCTCATGAAATCGGGGAAAAACTTTTACCGGTTACGGGAGCAGATATTTCAGAAATCTGGTTTTATGGTGCAGGGGTTGTGAGTGGGGAAAAAGGAGAAATTGTTAAACAGGCACTGCATCGGTTTTATCCTGATGCCAGGATTGAAACTCAAAGCGATTTGGTGGGAGCTTGCCATGCGTTGCTGGGAAATCAGGCAGGCATTGCCTGTATTTTGGGTACAGGTTCGAATGCCTGTTATTATGATGGCAGTACTATTGCAGGGCATGTGTCTCCGCTGGGTTTTATTTTGGGCGACGAGGGCAGCGGTGCTGTGATGGGAAAACATCTGCTTGGCGATTATTTTAAGGAGGTTATGCCCACTGAATTACGGACTTCCTTTCAGCAAAAGTTTAACCTCACGCGCGAAGAAGCGCTGAACCGTGTTTATCGAGAAGTACGGCCCAACCAGTTTCTGGCAGCTTTTATCCCTTTTTTGTCAGAAAATATAGCGCATCCTTATTGCCAGCTTTTTGTTGAAACCAATTTCAAAGCGTTTATCGAACGAAATGTGCTGAAGCTCCCTTCGAATCAGGGAAAGACGATTGGTTTTGCCGGTTCGGTAGCCTGGCATTTCAGCCCGGTTCTGAAAAAAGTGCTGGCACAATACCATTTTTTAAAACCTGTTATCCTCAAAGACCCGATTGACGGACTTGTTCAATACCATATACAACACATAAAAAATTAAATCAAACCTGCCATGAACCAGGAAAGTATTACCGAAAAAGATTCACTACACAACGATTTGGAAAAGATGTCGGTAAAAGACCTTTTACTAAACATTCACGAAGAAGACAAGAAAGTTTTGCCAGCGGTAAATGCGACAATTCCGAAAATAGAAATGCTGGTGGAACAAATTCTGCAACGAATGAAAAAGGGAGGTCGTTTGTTTTATTTAGGCGCTGGTACCAGCGGCCGGCTGGGTATTCTGGATGCTTCAGAGATTCCGCCAACTTATGGTGTTGGTTACGACCTTGTAATCGGACTGATTGCCGGTGGCGACCGCGCCATCCGCAAAGCTGTTGAGGCTGCCGAAGACAACGAAGAAATGGGCTGGAATGAACTTCAAAAATTTAATATCAACACGTTGGATACAGTGGTTGGCATTGCTGCTTCGGGCCGTACACCGTATGTTGTTGGTGCGCTGCGCAAAGCCCGCGAAAACGGAATTCTTACCGGATGTATTGTGAATAATCCGAACAGTGTGCTTGCCCAAAATGCTGACGTAGCTATTGAAGCTGTTGTGGGGCCTGAGTTTGTTACTGGTAGCACCCGCATGAAATCGGGTACATCACAAAAACTTATCCTGAACATGATTACCACTTCGCTGATGATAAAACTGGGCAGGGTGAAAGGCAACAAAATGGTAAATATGCAACTTACCAATCAGAAACTTGTACACCGGGGCACACGCATGATAATGGCCGAACTTGGGTACAACGAGCAAACTGCCAAACGTTTACTGCTTCTGCACGGGTCGGTGAATGCAGTGTTGGAAAAGGCCAATAATCAGGAATTATAACCGGGACTATTTTATTTGTTTGAAAAACTTGTTGTACAACTGCATATTGCGATCGATGTGCGCCTGCATTTTTTCGTAGGCCCGGTCGGCATCGCGCTCCCTTATGGCATTTACAATTTCTTTATGATATCCAAGCGTGATTTCCTTTTCACCCTCAATGTTGGCGTAAATAAAGTTGCGCATTCGCGGTAAAAGGTTGTGTACCGGCTCCATGGTAACAATTACAAAAGGGTTTTCGGTGGCGCGGGCTACGGTCAGGTGAAAGCGGTTGTCGATGTCCGATTCAAGCTGCGTATTATCGGGGTTGCATTTGGCAAACTCAACTAAGTTGGCCTCCATGTTTTTTAAATCCTCATCGGTACGGTTAATTGCCGCCATTCGGGCAATTTCAGGTTCAAAAGCGAGCCTGAGTTCTATAATCTGTCCAATCAGGTTTTCATCAAACTTGAGGTCGTAATACAAATTCAGCGAGCTGATGGCATCTTTGATGTCGATGTTGGTAACCACCATTCCGCTACCTTTTTTAATCTGAATGAGGCCGCGTGCACTTAACCGCCTGAGCGCTTCTCGCAATGCAGTGCGGCTCACGGCAAACATTTCGCATAGTTCGCGCTCCGAAGGTAATTTCGAGCCAATCGGAAGTTTTTTCTCACGGATGGCACGTTCGATATTACGTTCAATCTTCTGGCTTAACGTTTGGGTGGTACCTATTTTCTGGAAAATCTGATCAAGATCCATAATTAACTGGTGTTGAAAATTGTATTGGTTAAGTAATCGATTTAACCCGATTGATACAAAGAAAATGATTTTTCGAAACCAAATGCTGTAATACATACTACAGAAATACATTTTTTTCGAAATGGCCGGTTCAGTTTAATTAGCTGAGCCACGATTCGGGGACCAGATTCTCAGGCGTTAAAAGATGTTATTACTGGGTTAAATTTGGGCGCGTGCGTTGGAAAGGTGCTGTGTGTTAAGTTATTTTGTCGTAAATTCACCCCGCTAAAAAAATTGTTTAACCAATTAAAATTAAATAAGATGGCAGTCAGTTATAAAGAATTAGGCCTGGTAAACAGCAAAGAGCTTTTTGCAAAAGCTGTTGCAGGCGGATACGCTATTCCGGCGTACAATTTCAATAATCTCGAACAGTTACAGGCAATTCTTCAGGCTTGTGTTGAAACCAAGTCACCGGTAATTCTGCAGGTTTCATCAGGTGCCCGTAAATATGCCAACGCCACTTTGCTCCGCAACATGGCCAAAGGCGCTGTTGAGTACGTAAAAGAACTCGGTTACGAAATTCCGATTGTGCTGCACCTCGACCACGGCGACACCTTCGAACTTTGCAAAGAGTGTATCGACAGTGGTTTTTCATCGGTAATGATTGATGGCTCGCACCACTCATACGAAAAAAATATTGAGCTTACCAAACAAGTGGTTGAATACGCACACGCTCACGGCGTTACTGTTGAAGGCGAACTTGGCGTTTTAGCCGGTATTGAAGACGATGTGGTTGCTGAACATTCAACTTATACCCGTCCCGAAGAAGTGGAAGATTTCGTTAAGAAAACAGGTGTTGATTCGCTTGCCATTTCAATCGGAACATCACACGGTGCCAACAAATTTACACCTGCGCAGTGCAAACGTAACGAAGAAGGTATTTTGATTCCGCCAATGCTCCGTTTCGACATTCTCGAAGAAATTGAAAAACGTATTCCGGGTTTCCCAATCGTTCTTCATGGTTCTTCTTCGGTACCACAGGATTTGGTAAAAGAAGTGAATGAATACGGTGGCAAGATGAAAGATACAGTTGGTATTCCTGAAGAATGGTTGCGCAGGGCTGCAAAATCAGCTGTTTGCAAAATCAATATCGACTCTGACGGACGTATCGCGATGACCGCAGCAATCCGTAAAGTATTAACAGAAAACCCGGGCGAATTCGACCCACGGAAATACCTCGGTCCGGCCCGCGACTCGCTGAAAAAGCTGTACATGCACAAAAACGTTAATGTTTTAGGTTCTGCAGGACAGGCTTAATTCAATTAAAAATGAAGAATTAGAAATTAAAATTTCTGAAATTATAGGAAAGGATGTTCGTCAACCGACGGATGTCCTTTTTTTTTGACTTCTGACGGGTTTCTGTTTGGCAATGATTGCTTTGCTTGCATTTTCAAAATATCGAAAGTATCAGAAGTCAGGAAACAAAGTTTTCGGCGAGTGCTTCCCTGAATTTTATAAAGCTGCTACTCCATTCATTTCATTTTTCCTATTAATGTCAACTGTAAGCACAATAATTAATACTTTTATTACCCGTAATATAAAACATTATGCTGCATCCTACTAACCAAAAAGCCTTGAAACAAAAAATCTTATGGCACTTGAAACTGTTCTCAGGATCAATTCTCATCTCTGTTCTTTTTATGTTTATTCTTGGGCAACAAATTACATCGCCCGTGCAAATGATTATGCCATTTGCACTTACATTTTTACAAATAGAAATCTTTATCTGGTTGGGAACGCGGTTTTTTAGTCCTATTAAAGTTGACTCATCTCATTTTAAAAGACAAATTGTAACCCGGCTCCTTTTATTCTATACAGTTGTACTCCTTCTGGCTTCGGCTCTTTTTATAATTGTGTATGCCATCCAGTATTCTATTTATTACAACGATTTCAGCCAGTTTATTCCTTCGCTGCTACAGCTTGAAATGAAAGGTTTTTTTATGGCAACACTCACTGGCTTTGGGTTTGGCGCCATTTTTTTCTTTTATATCATGTGGGCACAAGCCGTTGAAAGGGCACAGAAACTCCGCGAGGAAAAACTTATTTTTCAATACGAAACTTTACAAAGCCAGGTAAATCCCCATTTTTTGTTTAACAGCCTCAACTCGCTGAGTTCGCTTATCAGAAAAGACATTGACCTATCGGAGTTATTTGTTTTGAAGCTTTCTTCGGTGTACCGTTTTATTCTCGATAACCGCGAAAAAGAACTGGTTCCGCTTTCCGGCGAACTCGATTTTGTAAACAATTACTTTTTTCTGCAACAACTGCGTGATGGCGACAAAATCATCCTGAAAAACGAAACAAGCGATGTTTCCGGGGTGCAGATTGTTCCGGTTTCGATTCAGCTTTTGGTCGAAAATGCGCTGAAACACAACATCTCGACAAGAAAACAACCACTCGAAATTACAATTCACATGGAGGGAATCGACAAAATAACAGTCAGAAACAACCTTCAGAAAAAGAACCAGCTTGAACCTTCTTCAAAAATCGGATTGAAGAACCTGAACGAGCGCTGCCGGCTGATACTTGGCCGTGAAATTGAAATTCAGGAAACAGTGGATGAATTTGTGGTGAAAATCCCTCTAAAACTGACGTAATAGAAAATTGACAGTTTAAATTTGGTTGGAAGATGAAAAACCGATTCTTGATATTTGATACTGGATTTTTGAAAACTGATACTGGATTTTGGATACTCGATTCTCATTACTCAATTCTAAAAATCTGTTTTTATGAAAGTGGTAATTGTTGAAGATGAGGCACTGGCGGTCGAAAAACTGGCGCACCTGCTGCAAAAAGCTGACCCCGGAATCGAAGTTATACAGCACCTCGAATCGGTGGAGGATTCCATTAACTGGTTTCAGCAAAACCCTGCACCCGACCTTGTTTTTATGGACATTCAGCTTGATGACGGAATATCGTTTGAGATTTTTGACGCGGTGAAAATGGAAGCGCCTGTGATTTTTACAACGGCATACAACGAATACGCAATCCGCGCTTTTAAAGTAAACAGTGTCGATTACTTATTGAAACCAATCGATGAATCGGCGCTTTTGGCAGCACTCGGAAAATACAGAAAACACTTTTCAGGTGATGTTGAATCCCGTATTTTCAAGGCTTTCAACCAGCTTTCGGCTAAATACAAAACCCGGTTCTTTGTAAAAACGGGACTCCGGTTTCATTCTGTTCCCGTCGAAAAAATCTGCATTTTTTTTGTTGAAGAACGCTGTTCGTTTATGGAAACAACCGAAGGGAAAATCTTCGACCTCGACTATTCGCTCGACCAGATTGAGAAGATGATTAATCCTGAGTTGTTTTTCAGGGTAAACCGTAATTTTCTTGTAAACATCAACTGTATCGACGAAATTGTGGCATATTCATCAAGCCGGTTAAAACTCAAATCGGGCAAAACCGAAATTATTGTAAGTCGTGATAATGTGGCTGAATTTAAACAGTGGATGGACAGGTAACAAAAAAGGCAAACAACAAAGGATGTGTTTGATGCGTTTTCTTACTTTTCAGAAGAAATTTAAAATTATTGCTGGTTTATGCAGGTTTTTTGAATAACCGGTGTCTTACTTTCACTTCAACAGGATTGAAAAAATAAATGACGGAAACGGAAATCATACAAAAACTTCAGCAGGGCAGCGAACAAGCCTTCAGACAATTAATTGAAAACTACCAAAAACTGGTGGTAAATACCTGTTACGGGTTGGTTCATAATACTGAAGATGCTGAAGATATTGCACAGGATGTTTTTATCGAAGTGTTTCGTTCCATTCAAAATTTCAGGGCCGATGCCAAACTTTCTACCTGGTTGTACCGCATTGCCGTAAACCGTTCGCTCAATCACATCCGCGACAACAAACGCCGCAAATGGTTTCAGTCGTTTGATGATGTGGTAAAGGAAAAAACTCTTCTGATTAACCACTATGCAAGCGAAAATCCTGGTACTGAACTCGAAAACATGCAACGTGCAACCATTTTACACGAAGCCATCGGGTTGCTGCCCGAAAACCAGAAAACAGCTTTTACACTGAATAAGTACGAAGATCTTTCGTACAAAGAAATTGCTGAAATTATGGATACTTCGGTGGCATCGGTTGAGTCGCTTATTCATCGGGCCAAAGCAGGACTTCAGAAAAAATTATACACCTGTTATAAAAAAAAGTGCTTTTAGCGCAAGTTATTTATTAATGTTGTGTCATATCAAAAAAATAAAACAATGAATTGCAAGACTTTACATACGAAAATCATTTTCTTCCTTGAAGGGGAACTTCCTGCAAGTGAGATGGAAGAAATTAAAATTCATTTAGAAAACTGCAGCGATTGTGCCGCCTTTGCCAATGAAATGAAAAAGACACTTGCAGTTATCGAGAATGAAAAAATGCCGCATCTCAACCCGTATTTTTACACCCGTGTAAAAGCCAAACTTGAAAACCAGGCTGAAAATGTGGCTTTAGCCAGGCAAACACCGGTTTTGGTGCGTATCCTGCAACCTGCGGTATTCTCGTTGCTACTGCTGGCAGGAATTTATTCCGGAATAAAAATCGGTCAACCGGCAAAAATAAATTCCGATGTTCCGGTTTTTTCCGAAAATGAAGTGGTTCCCTATTTCAATGAAATGGAAACCGAAGCAATTGAAAACTTTTTAATGGAGTAATCATGGTAAAAACCACTACATATCGAACGCTTATCTGGGTCATCGTTATTCTGGTGGCAACCAACCTGTCGATGGGCATCACCTTCCTGGTTCACAAACAGCAGGATTTGAAAGCCGCAAAACAAGCGCAGGAAACAGCAATAGAGGTGCCAACGGAACAGCGCACAAAGTTTTTCAGGGAACAGTTAAATCTGACTCAGGATCAAGTTAACCAGTTCAGAGAGTTGAACCGCGGTTATAATCGCACTGCCTGGGAAATTACCCACCAACTTGAAGGTTTAAGAGCCCAAATGATTGAGGAAATGGGCAAGCCTGTGGCAGACAGGCAGCGGTTAGATGAAATAACAAAAGAAATCGGAGAACTTCATACACGATTGAAAAATGTAACTATCGATTATTACATGGGAATGAAAAATGCCTGTGATGAAGAACAGAAAGAGAAGCTGAATGAAATATTCAGGTCGATGCTGAAACAAAACGAGGATGTTAAATTACCAGGAGGATACGGACGAAACGGAAGAGGATTCAGAAATAATAAATAATCACTTAAAATTTTAAAACAATGAAAACGAGTAAGTTAACAAAACTTGCCTGGGTGTTTTTTGCCTTGGCGGTAACATCAACCACTTTGTATGCACAAGGTTGGAGAAACGGGAAACAGCCTGGAAATGGCCGAAATAACTACTGTGTAAACCAGATTTTGGGTTTAAATGATGATCAGAAGGCAAAAATCGACGGGTTAAACGAAATGCACCAGACAAAAATGGGCGAACTCCGCACACAACGTCAGTCAACTACCGATGCCATCGAAAAAAGTGAGATTCGCACGACGATGCTTAAAATCGTAAAAGCACACCGCGATGAGGTAAAATCGCTGCTCACCGCCGAACAACAAAAAGAGTACGATTTGCTGCAGACCCGCGGAAACTATGGAAAGGGCCGTGGAAATGCAAATTTTCAAGGTCGTGGACAGGGAAAAGGAAACTGCCAGTTTGCAGGTGACTACAGAAACCGCGGTAACAGAAACGGCGGAGGTCAAGGTTATGGTAATCGCCGCAATCAAAATTGTTTCAGAAACTAAATTCATTAATAAAACTAAATTTTAAGGATTTAAATCCTATCGTATTCACAATTAAAACTTTAAATCATGAAAACAAGTAAATTATTTTTGGTTCTGGCAATTGCTCTCTTTGCATTTGCATCATGTTCAGAAGACATTAACAGTACAGAAACAGACGAAGCTATTGCAGCAGAAGTGGATGAAAAAAGTGCCGAAGTGGCTGCTCTCTGTGGTACCTGCGATTTTACAGGTACACTAACCGAAGCCGAAATTACCAGTTTAATGGAAATGCGCGAAGAAGAAAAATTTGCCCGCGAAGTTTATCTTGCAATGAACACATTATATGATTATCGTGTGTTTGCCAATATTTCGAAGAGCGAGAATGCGCATACAAGTGCGGTTTTGTATCTCATTAATGGTTTTGGATTAACTGATCCAACTCCTTCCGGAGCCACAGAATTCAGCAACCCATTGTTTACTGATTTGTATGCTCAACTTACCGAAAAGGGCTCTGTCAGCCTGGTGGAAGCATTAAAAGTGGGTGCATTTATCGAAGAATATGATATTGCCGATTTGGAACGCCATCTTGTTGAAACTGAAAATGCTACCGTTGCCAAAGTGTATGGAAATCTGCTCAGGGGCTCAAAATTTCACCTGAAGGCATTTACAAATGCGTTGAAAATTCAAGGCGAAACTTATACGCCAACTGTTTTATCGGTTGAAGCATATAACGAAATTATTGGAAATTAGTGTTTCACAGATTAGCGTTAGTGATGTTTGAGAAGTAGATGATGGCCCCGGCATTTGCCGGGGTTTCATTTTTACAAACACAGTAACCTAATAAACAGACTTTTTTAATTATTTACATTAACCCAGAAATCGAAATGAAACGTTTTCCACTTCCCGATTTACTAAAAGGATTTGCAGTTTTACTGATTGTACCGGTGCATATTCTCGAAACCTTTCTCGACTTTTCGGGTCGCGAAAGTGTATTTGGAAAGACTTTGCTGTTTTTGGGCGGACCGATTGCAGTGCCTGTTTTTATGATGATAATGGGCTATTTTCTGGCCAAAAACCAGAAACCATTTGCCATTAATTTTTTCAGGGGCATCAAAATTTTTATTGCTGGTTTGCTGCTGAACATTGGGCTGAACTTTCATTTGTTATTGAAGATACAATTTGCTGCTTGGCAACTAAACCCGTGGGAGTACATTTTCGGCATCGATATTTTCTACTTTGCCGGTCTGTCCATCGTTTTCCTTTCGGTGCTGAAAACATTAAAATCCGGTCGTGAATGGATTGCATTGTTACTGGTTTTTGCGGTAGCCGGTGCAACTTCATTTGTAAATCAAAAGCTGATGGTACCTGAGCGAAATTACATTTTTCCGTTTATTGGCGGAACATGGTCATGGTCGTATTTTCCGTTATTTCCATGGTTGGCTTACCCGCTGGCAGGGTTTGCTTTTTTCCATTTCGAAGAGAGACTTTTGGCTTTTATCAGCAGGCAAAAGACCATTTCGGGTATTCTGTTTATCATAATTCTTGTATTTGTTTTGTATTTTGGAAAGCAAGGTTTTACAATAACAATTAATCTTCCATCTTATTATCATCACACGTTTTGGTTCTCGATATGGGCCTTTGGAGTTGTTATTTTATGGTCGGTGTTTTGGCAGTTTATGATGAATAAATTTCCCAAAAACCATTTGGGTGAATTTATTATGTGGCTCGGGAAAAACATTACTGTTTTTTATATCATTCAATGGCTGATTATCGGGAATATTGCCACAGCTATTTACCAAACACAAACACTTAAAAGTTATCCATTCTGGTTTGCCGGAATTTTCAGCATAACAGTTTTAATAACCTGGCTTGCTGAACGAATTGTGCAAAAGCGAATTAAGCATATCTTACCCATTGGATTGCCTTTGAAAAAGTGAAAAACAGTAATTATTGCTTTTGATTTTTTGCTTACAATCAGCTTTCCCGATTCTGTTCTTGTGTTTCTGAATTCAACGAATATTGATAAATTCCACTTCTATAACGGTCTGCACCAAGTATCAAATAGTTGGTTTAGCGGTCAACCAAAAATTGTTTAACCAGTTTTCCTTCGTTATTCAAAATATATAAAGAGACTGTTTCAAAATTTCACGTTGGGAAAACAGATGGGTAGAAATATACATTAACCATTTTGCTGCATTGCTACCCGCATTTTGTTCCTAACGCCTGCTTGACGGCAGGCAGGGAACAATTAAACAAATTCAAAACAGTCTATCAATTTTGGTGAGTAAATTAAACCAAACTTCTACTAAGTTACTGTGAGCTAATAATCAAATAAACAGGGTTATTAATAGATTTATAGGTAATATTCAAATTCTGCCAACGACTGTTACCCTGAGTGCAGTCAAATGTTGTTCCAGCACCATTAAGTTTTTCTGATTACATCGCCGATTCGAACTGTTTCAGAAACCTGACATCGTTTTCGAAAAAATGACGAATATCCTTGATTCCATAACGAAGCATTGTAATTCTTTCGATTCCCATTCCAAAGGCAAAACCTGTGTATTTTTTACTGTCGATGTTGCAGGCTTCAAGCACATTCGGGTCAACCATTCCGCAACCCAGAATTTCGAGCCAGCCGCTGTATTTGCAAACATTGCAGCCTTTACCACCGCAAATCGAACAGCTCACGTCCATTTCGGCACTGGGTTCGGTAAACGGGAAGTACGACGGGCGCAAGCGGATTTGCGTTCCTTCGCCAAACAACTCTTTGGCAAATTGCAGCAGTGTTTGTTTCAGGTCGGCAAACGAAACATTTTCGTCAACATACAAACCTTCAATCTGGTGGAAAATACAGTGCGAGCGTGCCGAAATGGCTTCGTTGCGAAATACGCGTCCTGGGAAAATCATACGGATTGGCGGCTGGGTGCGTTCCATTACGCGAATCTGAACGCTTGAAGTATGTGTGCGTAACAATACATCAGGATTTTTTTCGATAAAAAAAGTATCCTGCATATCGCGCGCCGGATGCTCGGGCGGAAAGTTCAGCGCCGAAAAAACATGCCAGTCATCTTCAATTTCAGGGCCTTCAGCAACTGTAAAACCGAGTCGGCCAAAAATGCCGATGATTTCGTTTTTTACGAGCGAAAGTGGGTGGCGTGTTCCCAGTTTTAAGGGTTCGCCGGGCATAGTGAGATCAATGCTTTGGTCGTTACCTCCCGCATTCTCAAAGGCTTCCTTCAGTACGTTAATTTTATCAAGAGCAAAATTTTTCAGCGTGTTAATGGCTTGCCCAACCTCTTTTTTCTGTTCGGGCGAAACGTTTTTAAAATCGTCGAACAATTGGCTGATGCTTCCTTTTTTACTGATAAATTTTAGCCTGAGTTCTTCAACTTCCTCTTTTGTTGAAGCTGCTGCTTTCTCAATTTCTTCCTGTAAAGCCTTAATTTTCTCTAACATCTGCATTGCATTTTTATGATGGGCAAATGTAACCGAAATTTTTTTATTTGAATTTTATGTGTGCTTTGAAAAGAAAACCAGCAAAATTATTTACGTGAAGATAATTTAACCAACCGGCAAACTGAAGCTTACAGTGGTTCCACTACCCTGAGTGCTTTCGACCCAAATGGAACCGTTATGTTTTTTTACCAGGTCGCTGCAAAGTATTAATCCCATCCCTGTTCCTTTTTCATTAGCTGTTCCGGTTTTTGAGCGGATGGTTGAAATATTGAAAAGTTTTGCCTTTTCTTCGGCCGTCATCCCAATCCCTCTGTCGCTCACCGAAACGGTAAATTTATTCCCGGCCTGGGTTAGCTTTATTTTCACGATTCCGTTTTCGGGCGAGAATTTTATTGCATTATCCACGAGGTTTCTGAGGATTGTTTTCAGCATCATGTTGTCGACATGAATAAATTGACCATCATCTGCATTTTCAGTTTCAAGTTGAATTTTCTTTTTCAGTGCAACAATTGCATAATCGGCAACAATATTTTTGCAAAGTGCGCCAATGTCGGTTTTTACAGGGTGAAACGGAAATTTGCCGGTATCGAGCCGTGCCCAGGTGAGTAAATCGTCGAGCAACCTGAAAATGCTGTGCGCGGAATTATGTATGTATTTTGAGTAGGTTTTTTGCTCGTTCTGATTCAGTTGTTCAAATTTATCATATAATAAATCGGTAAACCCCAACAGTGTATTAAAGGGACTTCGTAAATCATGCGCCATCACCGAGATAAACCTGTCTTTATTCAGGTTAGATTTTTCAAGTTCCTGGTTCAGTATAAAAATCTCATCGCTTTTAGTTTTCATTTTCAGCCAGTTGATGGCAAGTATAAATAACAAAAAGCTCATAAAAATTCCGGCTGAAAAGACAGCAACAACCCTGAATGAAAAATAATCGGGTGTTGATTGATATTTTGTGAAATGCAAAGTCCATGTTTTCCCGTTAAAAACCAAAGGCATTTCCAGCGAATAGTAATGATTGGTTTGATTTGTCGTGCAAACCGAATCGCTGCTGAACAACACTGAGCCGGGATTTATCCCTTCATTGTCGTAAATGGTCAGGTTCAGGTTTTCATTTTTCCATTTACCGGTGATTCCTGTAATTAAATCGTTCATCCTGAACGGACTGAAAACCCACCCTGCAAGATATTGAGATGAATTATTATTCGCCGGAGATGAATAATTTTTAAAAACAGGAACAAACATTATCGTTCCAGGTGATTTTTCGCTGACGGAATCCTGTAACAGAAAAACTTTATCGGAAATTACAACGGCATTGCTTCTTTCGGCTAAAACCATTGCTTTTTTCCGCACGGGTTCGGTAAATGGGTCAAATCCAAAAGCTATCAGGTTACTGCCCGAAAATGGTTCGATATATAACACCGAGGTGTAAAATTCGCGCGGACCTTCAGGTTTTACCCTGAAATCAGGAAAACCTTCTTTTTGTATTAGTTTTTCAAATTGATCCAGTTGTTCTGACTGAATTTTTTTTACAAAACCGATTCCCTGAATTCCGGGCAATTCGCTCACCGATTTGTTTTGAAACTGGAAAAGTTTCCATTCATCACGGGTAATACTGTCGGAGCTTGAGATATACGCTGCACTGCTGTACAAAACCTGTGCGTTAGCATTTAACTGATTTAAGATTTTGTTTTTATAATCCTGGCAGGTATTTTCAAAAGCTTGCTGGTTAATTAGTTTTAAGTCGGTAAAAGAAGAGATGGTTATTAACTCGGTAAGTAAAATACCTGCAAGCAGCACTAAATAAGGCAGTAATGTAATTTTTTTCATATTGCGGATGGTGGATTTATTGCAATTTCACATTCGTTTATCAGGCACATGAATAACATACTTTTCTGGGTTTCTTGTGGAATGTTGTTTATAAAATTTCCTGAAGTACTCCAAAAACCAATGGATTCAAATGCAAAGGCAGCCAGACAAATTCCGGTTAAATTTTTCAGACCCGTATTTTTTACCATTGTGCTGGTTTTAAGAATGAACCTTTTAAAAGTATAAAAAATTGATGTCTGTTATTCATCACAGCAACTTATTTCGCAAGGGGTTTGCTCGGCAAAAGTTTTTACCTATTTTTGCAACCGTAAAAACCGGCCCTATAGTTCAAGGGATAGAACGGAAGTTTCCTAAACTTCAAATTCGCGTTCGAGTCGCGGTGGGGCTACAAAAGCTGCTGGTATCCGGCGGCTTTTTTTATACTTTATATTTTGATTTGCGTTAGCCGGAAATTTGTCAAATGAACTAAACCGGGGCTTTTTCATCATCAGTGTATGGCGAAACAAGTTTCCTGCCTCCGTACGGAAACCTTTGCGACATGATATTCAAAATTTCGTTGGCAGTGCTTTCAATGGGCTTGTTTGATACATTTATTACAGTAAACCCGCCTTTATCAAAAATAAACATTGAGTTTCTTATTTCTTCGCGAACAGCGCGCTCGTCGATGTAAGTTTCGTTCTGGTGGTTATTCCAGCCCATTAATCGTTTTTTGCGATGGGCAATCAGTTGCGAAACCGAAATGTGCAGGCCAAAAACACGTTGAGGATCGACTTTAAAAAGTTCGTCGGGCGGTGCAATTCCGTTTACCAGCGGAACATTTGCCACTTTCCAGCCATACATGGCAAGGTAAACGCTGAGCGGAGTTTTGCCAGCCCGCGAAACACCAGTTAAAACTATTTCAGCACTTTCAAGCCTTTCGGGGCTCATTCCATCGTCGTGTGAGAGCGTGTATTCAATCGATTCAATCCTGTCGAAATATTTGTGGTTTAACTCGCGGTAAAGTCCGGGGTACATCAGCGGTTTTGTTTCTGTAACCTCGTCGAGGTATTTTGCAAGTTTGTCGAACAGGTCAACCTCGCGCACGCCAAACTCGGTACAATATTGAATTATTTTATCTCTTAAAATGGTGTTCACCATAGTGTGTACAACAATTCCGCCATCAGTTTTAGCCCGCGTTACCACATCAAAAATCTCGTCTTCGTTTGTAACGTTTGGAACAATAATTACCGGAATGTTATTATTCGGATACTGAATGAGCAACGCCTGAACAACATTGTTGCCGGCCATTCCGCGTCCACCCGAAACCACGTAAATGGGAGGTGGAATATCTTTTCTTATTGTATTCATAGCTGTTGTTTTTTGGTAAAACAAAAATAGTCAGCCGTAGTTTGTTTTGCCTGAAAAATAAAAACCGCTCCCCGCAGGAAGAGCAGTTTTAACAAAATAATAACGGATTGATTATGTTTAAACACAGAACCAAAATACATTTTCTTTTGGAATGTGCGCAAACTTTGGGTATTTAAGTAATTAGAAAAAAAATGTCATATTTCAATTTCTTCACTCACCCCGAGTTCACCCGATGTGAATCGTGAGAACTCTGCCCCTCTCTTTATAAAGAGAGGGGCGAAGCCACCTTGAGGTGGCTTGGGGTGAGTGAATTAAAATACGGCAATAAATACATCTTATTACTTAGTTTTTCACTTTGTGAATACTTTGATGGAGCCGTTTTAAAGCTACACAGAATCAGTTCGCTTCAAAGGTTTTATTGGTCTTATAACCACTTCGGTTTCACACTGCGGACAAATATAAATTTCGCATCCGGTGCAGGCAAAACAGTTGCTGCAGGTTCGGGGCAAATCGAAATTTGAAAACCTGAATCCACATTTTTCGCAGGTATAGAAAACCTCTTTACGTTTGGTAATCATCTCACGAAATGTTTAACCAGTTTTAAAACACCAAAAACGATAACCAGGGTAAAAATAATTGCCGCACCCGAAGGAATATCGAGCATCCACGAAATAATTAACCCCGAAACCGAGCCAACAAATGCGAATAAAGTGGAAAGCAGGAGCAGCTTTTTAAAATCGCTGGTAAACAGGTTGGCTGTAGCCTGCGGAATGGTCAGCAGCGAAAGTATCAGTATAATTCCGACAACCCTGATGTTGAGTACCACTGTGAGCGCAATGAGTGTGATGATTACGTAATTAAAAAGCGTAACCGGCAATCCGGCGGTTCTGGCAAATTCCTCGTCGAAAGCGATGTATAATATTGGTTTGAAGAATATCAGAAATACAACAAGAATTATTGCAACAAGAAAAAACATCCACCAAAGTTCGCTGGTGGTTACTGTGAGTATGTTTCCAAAAAGGTAACTCATCAGGTTTGGGGTGTAGCCGGGTGTAAGAAAAACAAAAATTATTCCGAGCGCCATCCCGAGCGACCACCAGATAGCAATCGACGAATCTTCGCGGATTTCGGCCACTTTTGTAAAAAATTGTATGCCCAATGCCGAAAAAATAGCAAAAAGTACTGCCCCTAATAACGGGTTAAATCCAAGGAAAAAGGCAAGACCGATGCCGCCAAAAGAAGCGTGGGTTATTCCACCACTGATAAATACAATGCGTTTTGCCACAACATAACCACCAATCACGCCACACGAAATACTGGCAAAGACCGCTGACAAAAAGGCTTTTACAAAGAAATCATATTGAAGTAATTCGACAGGTGAGTTCATGAAATGTGATTTTTTAAAACCCGGTGGGGCACTTTACCGTGAGAAATGAGTTGTATGGGACAATTATAATCGTCAAGCTGCTCCTGTGTGATTTTATTGTCGGTATGATAATGCAATCTACCGTTTACACAGGCAATGGTTTTTACATACCCTGCAATGGTTCCAACATCATGCGAAACCAGGATGATGGTCATATTTTCGTTTAGTTTTCCTAATTTTTCGTACAATTCGCCTTCAAAGCGGTTATCTACAAAAGTATCCGGTTCATCTAAAATCAGAATTTTTGGGTTGCTGATGATGGCCCTGCATAAAAAAACCCGCTGCATTTGTCCACCCGAAAGTTCGCCGATGGCTTTGTTGCTGATTTCTATTATCCCGGTTTCGGCAAGTAAATCGTTAACTCTCTGTTTTGTTTTCTCTTTAGTTTCTTTGGTTAAACTCATTATCAACCCCGATTTTACCACATCGAAAACTGTGATGGGAAACCGGCGGTCGATGTTTTTTACCTGCGGCAGATAACCAATTGGTTTTTTCTGAAGATTTATGTCGCTTCTGAAAATTATTTTTCCCTCAAAAGGTTGAATCAGCCCGAGAATAGCTTTTAAGAGCGAAGTTTTTCCACCACCGTTTGGCCCGATAACTCCAATAAAATCGTTGTCAAAAATCTGAAGATTAACATTGGTAATAACCGGTTTACGGTCATACCCAACTGTCATGTTTTCGATATGAATTAAAGGTTCCATTACAAATTACTGATAATTGTTTGTGTCATTTCACGTAAGTTTCCTGACCAATCGGGACTGAGCGGATGTACCTGAACCACCTCGCCGCCGGTTTCTTCGGCAAAAACCCGGGCATGTTCACGATCGAGTTCGCCCTGAATATAAATCACTTTAATGTTTTCGCGCCTGGCTAAATCAATTAATTCGGTCATTCGTTGCGGCGTTGGTTCTTTTCCGCCCGATTCGAGTGAAAGCTGTTCAATTCCGTAATCGCGGGCAAAATAGGAGAGGCTCGGGTGAAATGTGATAATTTTTTTCCCGGGAAAAGGCGCCAGCTTACTGCGAATTTCAGCATCAACTGAATCGATTTCGGCGATAAATGTTTTGTAGTTGGTTTCGTATTTTTCCTTTTCTGGTGGATTAATTGCCGAAATTTCGGTCAGTATTTTCGCTGCCATTTGCTTTACCAGCGCGGGCGAAAGCCAAATATGAGGGTCAACACCTGTCAGCATTGTTTCCCCGTTTTCAGTGGATTTATTGGCTGCAATCAGGTCGAGCCCCTCCGATAAATCAACCACTTTCATGGCTGGGTTGGCAGCAATAATTTTGTCTTTCCACGATAGCTCGAACCCGATATAACCCATTCTGAACCAGATTGCGGTTTGCGCAATTCCCGCCATTTGCGATGGTAATAACGAGTAGGCAGCCGGACTGGTTCCCGGTGGTAAAAGAACATTGACAGTAAAATCGTTCCCTGCAATCTTTTCAATAAAGGTTTTTTGAGGCAGAATACTTACAGTAATGTTTTTTGATGAGTTTTCAACAGTAGCTTTTCTTTGCCCGCATCCGGCAAATATCAATGCTATTGAAAGAATCAGGATAAGATTTTTCATACTGATTTTAAGATTAATTTTTAATGTATGCAGTCGTGTTTATGTTCGTTGGCATCTTCTTTTGGAGGAACAGGGTCGTACCCCGAAGTTCCCCATGGATGACAGCGTGAAATCCGTTTTGTGGCAAGCCAGAATCCTTTAAACGGCCCGTGTATTTTAACCGCCTGCAAAGCATATTCTGAGCAAGTGGGGTAGTGGCGACACGACGCCGGTGTAAATGGAGAAATGGCATATTTGTATATGTAAACCGGCACCAGCAACACCCATCCAATTAATTTGTATATGGTTTTTACAATACGCTGCATAACTGCAAATTTATAATTTATACCGGAGTTCAAGAAAATATAACTGCAATTCATAACTGTTGATTTGAAATCAGTCTGAATGGCAATATATTTTTAAATTTGCGTCCATTCAGCAAAAACAAAAAAATAAATGGAGAAGATAGTGGCAATTGGTGTCGATATTGGCGGAACCAACACGGTTATCGGCATTGTTGACCAGGATGGAACAGTGATATTAAAGACCAATATTCCGACACCTGCTCATTGTGATTTTGAACGATATGTTGCAGATCTTTCGGATACCATTAAAAAGCTGATTTCAGAAGCTGAAAAGCAGGTTAAGAATGTGAAAGTTATGGGAATCGGTGTTGGAGCTCCCATTGGAAATTACCACACCGGAACCATCGATTTTGCCACCAACTTATCGTTTAAAGGACGATTGCCGGTTGTTGATTCGGTTCGTCGCCATTTCGCAGAAATTCCTGTTATTGTTCTCACCAACGACGCCAATGCTGCAGCCATGGGCGAAATGATGTATGGTGGTGCAAAAGGAATGCGCGATTTTGTGATGTTTACCCTCGGAACTGGTGTTGGAAGTGGTATTGTTGCCAACGGTAATCTGGTTATCGGAGCCGATGGATTGGCTGGTGAAATTGGGCATTCGGTTTTAATTCCGGGTGGAAGACTTTGTAGCTGCGGTTTTTACGGCCACCTCGAAGCATACTGTTCAGCTCCGGCTATGAAAAATACCGCCATTGAACTTTTGAAACAGGATGATAATACCCACAGTTTGCTTGCTAAAAAATCATTTGCCGAACTCGATTCGAAAATGATTTTTGAGGCTGCTGAAAAGGGCGATAAAATTGCACTCGAAGTTTTTGAAAAAACAGGCGAATGGCTGGGAATGGGACTAGCCAACACGGTGTATCACCTGAGCCCCGGGGCATTTTTTCTGTTTGGTGGGCCAACTGCTGCGGGTGATTTGCTTTTCAAACCAACAAAAGCCAGCATGGAAAAACATCTGCTTTCGATTTACAAAAACAAAATTGAAATTCTTCCTTCGAAACTGAATCCTGGCGAAGCTGCAATTACAGGAGCAAGTGCTATGGTTTGGAAGGAGCTTGAAAAATAAGCCTGAATTTTTTTAAATTGGGTTTTCCATTCAACATTTACCCGATTTGTTACCGGATTAAACCAGTTTAAACTTTTGATTATGAATAAAACACAAACAATTAATTTCCTGCTGATTTTGTTGTTGTTTGCCGGATTTCAGAAAAAAGCAAGTTGTAAAAATCCTCATCAAAAACATAAGGAGAAGATTTTCTTTTACCAGACAACCCCTGATAAATCGTTACTGTTTGCCAAACAGGAAATTAAAGCTCAAAGTACACCAGACAACAACAACCCGACCATTGAAATACTTACTGAAAAAACCTTTCAGGAAATGGACGGGTTTGGTTTTACGCTTACCGGTGGCAGCGCTTTTCATATCAATAACATGTCGGCAACAAAACGCCACGAACTTTTAACCGAACTATTTGCTTTTGATAAAGAAAATATCGGTATCAGTTACCTGAGAATCAGTTTGGGGGCATCGGATTTGGATGCTGAGGTTTTTTCGTACAATGATTTGCCTGCAGGTAAAACAGACGTGAAAATGGAGCGGTTCTCGCTTGCACCCGATAAAAAATTTCTGATACCTGTTTTAAAAGAAATTCTGGCTATCAATCCGGATATAAAAATTCTGGCTTCGCCGTGGTCGCCGCCAACATGGATGAAAACCAACAACGCATCGAAAGGTGGAAGTCTGAAATCTGAATATTACGATGCCTACGCAAAGTATTTTGTGAAATATATTCAGGAGATGCAAAAAGAGGGAATTGAAATTGATGCAATTACAGTACAAAACGAACCGCTGCACCCGGGAAACAATCCAAGTTTGCTGATGCCCGCAACCGAACAGGCCGATTTTATTAAACGCAGTCTGGGACCAGCTTTTCAGGCGGCAGGAATTAAAACAAAGATCATTATTTACGACCATAATGCCGACAAACCCGAATATCCGATTTCGGTTTTAAACGATTCGGAAGCAAAGAAATATATCGATGGATCGGCGTTTCACCTGTACGGCGGTGTAATTGAAAATGTAAGCAAAGTGCATGAATCACACCCCGATAAAAACCTCTATTTTACAGAACAGTGGATTGGGGCTCCCGGCAATTTTGGCGGTGATTTACAGTGGCACGTGAAAAACCTGATTATTGGAGCATCGCGTAACTGGTGTAAAACTGTGCTCGAATGGAACCTGGCTGCCGATCCAAAGCAAAAACCTCACACGCCGGGCGGCTGTACACAATGTTTGGGTGCAGTAACCATCGATGGTGATTTGGTTGTCCGCAATCCGGCTTATTATATTGTAGCTCATGCATCAAAGTTTGTGCGACCAGGTTCGGTGCGGGTGGAAACAAATATCCCGCCGGGGCTGCCAAATGTGGCTTTTAAAGCCCCCGACGGGACATTTGTAATTGTTGTGCTGAATGACTCAGATTCAGGGAAAATATTCAATTTGAAAATTGGAGGAAAAACATTTTCCGCTTCTCTTGAAAAAGGGTCAGTGGGAACCTACATTTTGGATTAGTAAAAGGTACTTCGTAAATATTTTGCCAGGTTGTTTGCTAATGATTACAGCATAAACAATAATCGTATTCGGAATTTTAAGACCTGATGAAATTTTAGCACCAAAGAACGTTAAACTCTTGACCGTAATTAACTATTTTGTTAAATCATCTAAACTGGTGGATTCGTATTCGTTGCGGTTGTTTTTCATGGCTAATGTTCCCTGTGCCGACCACATGGAAATTCCGTCTTTTATATTGCCTTTCATATAACATTTGCCTGTAATTCCGTCAAGTTTTCCAAGCCCTCCGTTGATATACATCTCACCAAAAAAAGATTCTCTTTTGACATCATATACAATAATGCCGTTAAAAAAATAACAGTCACCGTTTTCACCGGTAATTGTTCCTTCAATGCTTTCGTAAATTTTCCGGCCATTAGATTTTGGGTCCCATTGCCAATGCCAGATTTTAAACGGGCTTTCTTCAGGAATGATATTTCCCATCAAATTGCAATACCCTTTAATTGTACCAGATGCAGGTAATCCGCACTCAAGCAGATTTGTAGTATCGGGTATTGTTTCAAACCTTGCAGCATGACTTTCCGGGTACTCTTCTGTGGCTTTACACAGATCGTTGTAACTGATCATTCTATGATTGATTGAGCAGCCACCTGCCAATAAAACGGCAAAAATTAGAGGAATCAGATTTTTCATAGCAATCATTTTTGTTGTTAATAATTTGAATTAAAGAACCTTGTTGTTTTTTAATCAAATTTCCAACAAAACGGCAGGCACTACATAGAAGCTATTCTCCGGATGATTACAGGGATTGATATTTGATTGAAAAATTTGTGCAGCGATTAAAATTATTGCGCAAAGCGGAGTTTTTTTAAGAATGATGAAAGTTATTCTTATGTAATAATTAAAGCGTATCCTGCTCCTCCAGCCATTTTCCAACCCGGTCGTGTTCGGCCTGAAATCCAGCTTCGATATGCTTTATTATTGCCTGAAACCTTGGTTCATTTCTGATGCTGTCAAAAAGTGGGTCTTCCTTAATGAGATAAGTCCACCACTTGCCAAATACTTTCTTTTTATATAATTCCTCAAGATATTTGTATGCATTTTCTTTATCACCTTGAAAGGCATAAACTGCGGCAAGATCGCAGTAATCCAGCATTCGACCTGCATTTATCCTGCTCTTTTCAATACTTTCCAGGCTAATTTTTTTTTGAAGATTAAAATAGTAATTGGCCTTTTCGATTTTACCAACTTTCCAACAAGTATAACCAACAATTCGCGCACTATGAAAAGGAATTTCATTATCTTCTTCCAGAAGCGAAACAAATTTCATGGCATAATCATATGCTTCCTCGAATCGTTGTGAATTGATACAGGAATTAATTAAATCCACACTAATATTTCTCTTTTGACCAGATTCATAAATCCTTTTATTAATCTGATACCAAATCTCAGTATTTTCAGCTATCCATGCCTTAAAAATCAATAACGATAAAGAATCTCCATCAAGTTTTAATTTTTCCTGGAAATAATGTTCTGCCTGTTCATAGTGACCAACCAACCAAAAGGAATACCCTATTTCCCATAATAAATTAGGAAAATCTTTGCCATGATATCGTTTTGCGCATTCAAACAAATTGTAAAGACCCTCAACATGATCATCCTGTAATTCCCTGTGTATATAAGCCAGATTACGAAATGCATATTGGTAGTTTGGGTTGTATTTAATCGCTTTATTAAATTCTTTTATGGCTAACTCGTATTTACCCAATTGATTATATCGAACCCCTTTTAATACATATGCTTCTGAGCATTTATCGTCAAAACTTAGTGCCTTGTTTGCAAGAATTAACGCAGAATCCATAAAATCTTCAGAAAAGTAAGTTTTCCAGAAATTTTTATTAAGGTTTATTTTTGCCAATCCTATATAAGCTAAAGCAATTGTTGAATCCAATTCTATCGCCTTTTGAAAAAGATACCATGCTTTTTCCATTGAAAGCGAGTCTGGGCTATCATCAAGAATATCATTCCCTCTTTGGTAATAATCATAAGCTGTCAGGTTTATTGTGGGTACTTTTCGGATGAGTTGCATTTCTTCGGGTGTTATTGCAGCTTGTAACTTATCGGCGACTGTCTCAGCAATATCGCTTTGAAGTGAAAAAATATCCTCCCAGTTCCTGTCGTAATTATCCGACCAAACATGTGTTTCATCTTTGGTGCGAATCAACTGTACAATTAATCGTATTTGATTCTCTTCTTTCTGAAAGCTACCTTCTAAAAGATATGCAACATCCTGTTCTCGACCTATAGTAACGGCAGTTTTGTCACTATTCCTGTATTGCTCAACAGATGTCCGGGAAATAACGCGAAGGTCTTTGATTTTTGACAAATTCAGAAGAATGGCATCCATCATTCCATCTGCCAAATATTGATTTAGTGTATCATTACTCAGGTATTTAAACGGAAGCAAGGCTATCGATTTGTCCTTGATATTATCTTTTATAATGCTTTTTAATAAAAAAAAAGTCGATGGAATAAGAATAACCAGAATAGCCGCAATCCCGAAATAAATCTTTGAACGGGTTTGTTTTTTTGGGATTGTTTTAACCAGCTGCTCAGCAGGTTTTTCTTCCGGTTCCAGATTTCTCAGTTCACCAGGAGCTACCCCAAAATATTCATGAAAGCATTTATTGAAATAGGTGGGACTTCCAAAGCCAACTCTGTACGAAATTTCAGCTACTGTCAGTTCTTCATTCTGCAATAACTCTTTGGCTTTTTTAAGTCTGATTTCGCGGATAAACTGGCTGGCATTTTGGTTGGTTATTGTGTTTAGTTTGCGGTTCAGGTTCGAGTGGCTCATACCGGCTGCCTTGGCCAGTTCTTCCGGACCAAAACCCTCGTTGGCCAGATTGGCTTCAACAAAAATGGTAAGCTTTTGTATCAAGGCATTTGGCTCCATTTACAATTAGCTTTGTTAGTCTATTGTTAATCAAACTATTAAAGGTACAAATTTTTTATTTAAACACAACGGAGTCTAATTTTTTCTGAAGGCAAACTTCTGTAAAGTAATTTCGGTTGAATGTATAAGGAAATGGACATCAAAAAAAACAGCGGAACCTTTTTTGATTCCGCTGTTTTTTTGATATTATGGTAACAAGTTAAATTCCCATTGCATGAAGTGCCAGATAAACAAGCCCGGCAATCAGCATACTCACTGGGATGGTCAGAATCCAGGCTACCAGCAGGTTCGACGCAACTCCCCAACGAACTGCCGAAAGACGTTTTGTCATACCCACACCCATAATTGAACCGGCAATGGTATGCGTTGTACTCACCGGAATTCCTAATCCTTGCGAAACACCAAAAAGTGTGATTGCACCGGCAGTTTCGGCAGCAACTCCTTCAACCGGGGTCACTTTTGTGATTTTTGTGCCCATGGTTTTTACAATACGCCAGCCTCCCATCATTGTTCCCAACGAAATGGCTGCATAACACGAAATAGGAATCCATGCAGGTACATGTAAATGTTTTTTCCCGGCAGCATCAATGGTTTCCGATACATGTGCCCAATCAGGGATTGGTAATCCATCGATATTCAATTGGGCTACATAAACAAGCATGGCCGCACTAATGATACCCACAACTTTCTGCGAGTCGCTGCCACCGTGCCCTAAACTGAATGCGCCGGATGATACAAGCTGTAATCGCTTGAACCATTTATTGGAATGGTGCGGGTTAGCCCGTCTGAAAGCCCACAAAATAACAATTGTTAACAGGTACGAGATAATCATACCAATTATTGGTGCCAGAAAAATAAAACCGATGGTTTTAAATATTACGGCCTGGTTAATCACTGTAAAAGTTCCGGTGTGTGCAACTGCTGCACCGGCAAAACCGCCTATAAGTGTATGCGACGAAGAAGATGGAATTCCAAAATACCAGGTGAGCAGGTTCCAGATAATGGCAGCAATAATACCTGCAAGAATAACCTGTAAGTTGATGACACCGCCGTCAACAGTTTTTGCAACTGTGTTTGCCACTTTCAGGTCGAAAATCCAATAGGCCATAAAGTTGAAAAAGGCTGCCCAGATCACGGCGGGCAGGGGAGCCAGAACTTTGGTGGAAACAACAGTGGCAATTGAGTTGGCTGCGTCATGAAAACCATTGATGAGGTCGAACACAAATGCCAAAACTATGATGATAATTAGCAATGTAAGCATAATCAGAATTTATTATTTCTAAACTTTTTGCTGAATAACATCAGGCATATTTAACCAGAATGGTTTTCACCACATCGGCAACGTCTTCAATTTTGTTGGCAATTTTTTCAAAATTCAGCAGAATTTCCTTTTGCTTTATCAATTCAATCGGGTCTTTTTCGTTTTCAAAAAGCCCCGAAATAGCTTTGTGGTAAAGTTCATCCACGCGGCTTTCCATTTTGTGAATTTCTTTACAGGTTTTTAAAACCTTGTCAGCCTTTTTTGTGTCGTCCAATCCGCCTACAGCTACTTTTATCAATTGGCTGCCCTGAGATATTTGTGTAGCCATTTCTTTCATAAAGCTGCTGAAGTTATTACAACGGTAAATTTCAATTTTACCCGAAGTTCCATAAATCAGGTCAACCACATCGTCGATGGTTGAAGTTAACTCATGAATATCTTCCCTATCGAAAGGGGTTATAAATGAACGATTTAACTCATCAAATATCTTGTTAGTAAACTCATCGCCTTTTTTCTCGATGGCTTTAATTGTCAACCCAACTGTTAAACGCTCCTCGAGTGTTGGTGCATTAATCAGTTTTTCGAGTGCGGCCGATGCTTCAATTGTGTTTTCGGCTGCCTGGTTAAACATGGCATAAAATTTTTTCTCTTTCGGGGTAAAATACTTAAGTAAACCTGAAATATCCATATGCAATTAATTTAGTCTGTTTTTGTCGATAAATCTGAACCCTGCTTATAATTTGCAGATAGCGTTATTTTTTACCGGCGCAAAAATGCAAATAAAATTGATTGTTGAAATATTTTTTTAACAAAGTTTACGCATTGTTAATCAGCGCTTAATGTGTTTTGATGCAATAGGTATAAAACAAAACAGCCGCTGCAGTTACTGCGCGGCTTATTGTGTTTTCAATCCGTAATTATTGGTTATTTTATTTCGAGTTTTCCATTTTAATTTTAAGTTCGGTTTCTTTTGCATTAAGCGAAAGAACCTGGGTAGCCGGTTTATATGAAATGTAACTTGTAACTACCTTGTACTCGCCTGGCTTCACCCCATTGAATGCAAAGTTTCCATCAAAGTCGGTGTAGGTTTTCAGGTCGGTACCTTCAATTTTTACTTCAACACCAGCTAGTGATTCGCCTGAGATTGCATCGGCAATTGAGCCTGCAAGAACAACAGTAGCTGCGTTATCAACACTTGCCGGAGCTTTAGTTTCGTTTTCTTTGGCAGAAACTGCGATGGTGAGAACCAGTGCCAACATGCTAAAAATTATCTTTTTCATTGCTTTAATTTTTCTTCCATTATGCAACGTAAAAGTATGCCTACACTATTAAACCAGAATTACAGAAATATTACAGTTTTATTACATTATTTTTCTTCTACATATTTTCGTTCGCTGATGAGATTTCCCAAGTCATCGTATTTTTTCCAGGTGCCGCTTTTTTCTCCATTAGTGTATTCAAGCTCATACAAAAGAACTCCGCTGTCATTCCAGATTTTCCAATGGCCGTGTTTCTGGCCGTCCTTGTACCCTGCAACAGAAACTTTAATATTTTTATTGTTGTACATTTCCCAGGTTCCATCCATCAGGTTGTTTTTATATGAACGGATTTCGTTTATCTGGCCATTTTCGAAGTAGATTTTTACAACGCCCTCTTTTTTACCTTCAGTAATTTTCATTTCCATTTTTACCTGACCATTTTCGTAACTGGTTTTGTAGGTACCGGTGTATAGCGAATTGTTGAGGTAAAATAATCCGTCGGTTTCTTTTATATCTTGTGCATCGACCAGCGAAACCGCTAATAAAATAAGGCCAATTACGAATACAAATTTTTTCATTTTTTCATTTTTTTCGTATAACAAAGTAAACGTATTTTTTGAATTTAAGGTTTTAAAATAAGGCTCCGGGCAAAGTTGCCCGGAACCTTCAAGCTGGTAAAAATCACCAACCTGTCATCACTAATTTTAATTTATCCTGTATGATAATGAGACGGTGTAGGTACGTCCCAGTTCGTATTGCTGGTATAAATAATCGTTGTTGTTGTATTTAACAGCTTTTTTAAATGCCGAATCGAGGATGTTGTTTACTTTAAATCCGAGGGTAAAATTGCGTAATACAGTTTTTGTAATGTTAAAATTCATCATTCCTTCGGTCGATTCATAAATGTCGGGTGTATCAATATTTGTCTCGGTCATCCGATCGCCAAATTTGTTGTAATCGAGTGTCGAGTTTAACCCTATTTCGGAATTTGAGTAGCTTAAATTTACATTTACAAGGTATGGCGACTGGCCAGGGAATGGTCTGGTTTTTTTAACCTCCCAGCCGTTGTTGGCAGCAGTTTCCTGTTCAAATTTGTTCACATCAACTTTCGAATCGATGAATGAAAAATTGAGACCAAAACTAAAATCACGCAAACCATCAGCAATAAAATCGAGGTTTTTACGCGCTTCTAATTCAATTCCGGCAAGCTTACCTGTTTCGGAATTCTGATATTGAATTTGAGGATTTGGAACTTCGATAAGGTATTGCAGTACAATGGGGTTACTAAATTGTTTGTAATATGCGCTAACCGCAAACAACTCGCCAGGCCTTACAAACCATTCCCAACGGAGGTCGTAATTATTGATTTCGGTTCGTTTAAGGTTTGGGTTACCATTGTAAATTACACCACCAATAAAGTCGAACGAAGCAAAAGGCGCAAGTTCCCGCAGGTTGGGACGGGCAATGGTTTTACTGGCCGATGCTCTTACATTCATCGTTTCGGATAGTGCAAACACCAGGTTTACCGAGGGCAGCAGGTCTTTTTCATCAATTTCTCCTTCATAGTCGGCCAGATTCTCATCCGGAATGTATGAGAGCGCCACTACTTTTTCTCTGGGTTGCAGTTTCACTGACATGTAGGTGGTTTCGTAACGGGCTCCTACAATTGCCTTGAATTTTGGAGTGAAGTTGTAGGTTACCATTGCATACAAGGCATTAATATCGGTGGTTCCGAGATAATTGTTCTGATGTTTGGTTTGGTTGTACAAATAGTTGCCAATAATGTTTCTGTCTCTGGAATCAACTCCGATTATCCCTGTATTTGCAGGTCCGAAGTATTGATCTGAATTTCCGCCATAAGAAGTTCCTTTGTCGCGTTCGTACTGGTAAATGGTTTCAAAGAAATTACGCTCTTTGGTTGAATAAAGTCCGCCAAGCTTTATTTTGTTTGAACTGTTTTTTGATTGAAGAAATGGAATTGTGATGTCAATTTTTCCCTGTAACTGTTCGTCTTTTAATTCGCGCCAGAAATGAAAAGGCATATCGTATTCAGCCCTCGACATATAATATCCTGTGGTGTCATTATTTTCATCAAGTCGGTATGAGTTGGCGAAAAGCCGCATATCGGGTTCGTATTGTTTTGAAACGATTTTACTCCCACTGTAATCAATGCGGGTATTGTTCAGTCCCACGAAATTATGGTGTCCACTGATTTTGCCCATCTGCATTTCGCGTTCGGTAAAACTCAGTGAGCGGGTTTGGAAGCGGGTATCGCCCGAAAGTGCAGCGGGGAAAACCCCATCCTGAAAACGTGCTGACTTCTCTGCATCGTGGTTGTATGAATAGTTGATTTCAACTGAACCATTGTTGCTGTATTTAAAAGCCAATGTTGAAAGCCCGGTAATTTGCGGATTCTCGGTGGCTTTGGTGTCGTTCAGTATATAGTTTTCGCCCAATGCTTCAGCTCCGGCCTGAACAAGTTCCCAGTTGGCCGAAACGCCATCGCGGTAGTACGAAAAATTGCGGCGGTAATTTACACCCATAACAAAACCAATTTGTTTGTTGCGAAATACCTGCCATTGGTTACCAATTGAAAAAGCCACTTTCTGGTCGAGTGGGGCTGTCATTTCGGAGGGTGACATTTGAGAATTTACCGAACGGGCTGCATCATGGAGCAATGCTGCTTCATTTGGATATTTATCGCCCTGACGTGCTTTAATGTAGAGGTTTGTTGTTAACTCCCCGCCTCTGTCAACCAAAATACCCGGAATGTTGCGATATCCTTTGTCGTATCCAAGCCAATCGGTATTCGAACCCTGATAGGTTAAAAAGTCATTGTTAAAAGTTGATTGGTCGTTGTAGGCAGTGGAGATTTCAAAATTAAGCGTGAATTGTTCGGGGAAAGCTTTGGTTTTGATGTTCACATTTCCGCCGGTAAACGAACCAGGTAAGTCGGGAGTAAAAGTTTTTGAGGTGATAATGTTTTCGAGCAGGTTAGCAGGAATCAGGTCGAGGTCAGCAGAATTTTTATACGGATCAGTTCCGGGCAACTGCTGACCGTCCATTTGTACGCTTGAATAACGGTCGCCGAGTCCGCGAACAAATATGTCTTTGCCATTCATTACCGAAACGCCGGTAACTTTTATCATCGATTCGGCAGCATTCGAGCTTCCGAATCTTTTCATCTCAATCGAAGAAATCCCATCCTGTATTCCTTCAGCTTTTTTTTGCATGCTTAAAATGGCATTTTCGCTGTTGGTTAATTGTTTGGCCGTAATGGTAACTTCTGCAATTTCTTCAGTAGCTGGTGCCAACTGAATATTCATAACTGTTACATCGCCGGGTTTTACTTCAATCCCTGAAATAGTTTGTGGTGCATACGAGATGTAACTAAAAACAAGAGTTACCATTCCTGAGGGCAGGTTTGGCAAGGTAAAATTACCATCGAAATCGGTAATTGTACCCGTTGTGGTTCCTTCAATAATAATGTTTACACCAATTAGGGTTTCCCCCGATTTTGCATCTGTAATGGTGCCTCGAACAGTTCCTTTGTCTTGCGAAAATATGTTTTGTGATGACAGAAAGATGAAGAAAAGGATACTGAGAATTTTTACCAACTGTGTTTTCATTAATTAATTATTTGTTAGTACTTAAAAAAAATACCCCCGGAGTATTTTACTCCGGGGGAAATTTTTATTTTATGTGTGAATTATCTCACAATCATTTTGTTTACTGCTTTATTTTCACCGGCGTTGAGCTGGTAGAGATAAATACCTCTTTGCAAACCTGAAACATTAACCTTGTAAGTTCCTTTCTGCTGAGTTTCGCTTATCACCGATTTTACAATTTTACCTGTAACATCATAAACCATCAGGCTTACATTGGCCATTTCAGGAATGGTATATTCAATGGTTGTGGTTCCGTCAAAAGGATTCGGATAGTTTTGTTTCAATTCAAAACTGTTAATCCCCATTTCGTTAACCGAAACGTACAATTCGCCAAAATAGCCCATATTATCCAGAGCAGTCCACATTTTAGCCCAGTTTTCATGGCCAAACGCTCCTTTGTAAGCTGTTTCCTCTAATCCTGTGGTTACAAAAGCACCGGTAATCGGAGCTACATTTTCCCAGGCTGAACTTTGCGGATTCGGACGTGGGTCGAGTTTTCCATCGGCTTCGCGCGAAATTCCCGATATCATTGGGTTTGCTATGGTATTTGCGTTAGCAGTTAAGTGGTTAACAAGAAAAGCGCCTGTTACATCTTCGGCATCGCTTGTAACCTGAATCATTTTACCGGCAGCAAGTTCGTCGCCAGCACCAAAACCAAACCAGATGTTATTTTTGAAAACGAGGTCGCCGTTTTCCATGTGTTTGCGTGAGTCGGTTCCTTTGTCGGCAGCGCGGTCTTCCACTTCAATAGCGCTGAAAGCAAATTCAGTAAAAATTGAGTTGGCATACATACCACCTGCTCCATCGCGCAACATTAAAGCCACGTCGCCTACATTTGAAGCGGTTCCCGGGCCAATGTAAGTAGCATTGAAAATTGTAGGTTTTGCAAATCTTGGGTTATCATCGGGGTGAGCGCCATCGTGTTCGCCACCTGAGCCTGCATCGTCAGTACCCTGAATTGCAAACCAGAACTGGCCACCGCCTCTCCATCCGTCGTCATAATCAAAAGCATCGTCGCCACAGAAAGCAGCAATGAGGTATTTTGTCATTACAGTACCACCCCAGAATTCGAAACCATCATCAGAGTTGGCAAACACTTCCACGTTTTCGATTACGGTCTGGCTGCCAACACCGGCAACCGACAAACCGTTGATTTCGTTACCTGGCGAGAGTTCAGCACCACCGTGGCGTATTGAAACATATTTGAAAACTCCTGTATTGTGAGTATCGTCGTCTCCGCCAAATTTGGCACGTTCTTCACCAGCAGGGATACCTTCAATTGCAGATTCGGCAGCGGTGAACCCGATAACGCCTTTACCCAGAAGGATAACACCACCCCAAAGACCTCGGTCTTCGTGGGTTAAATCAGCAGGGTCGGTTAAATCATCATCTTCGGCAGTGAAGATAATCGGGAGTTCAGCAGTACCTTCGGCCATAATTTTGGCATCGCGTGTAATAATCAGTGCCGAAGCATTGTCACCGGTTGTAGGTGTTGCTTTGGCTTTGATAACCGTTCCGGCATCAATTGTTAAAGTACCCGATTCGAGGAAAACAAAACCATCGAGCAGGTAAGTTTTGTCTGCTGTCCAGTGTGCATCACCGGTTAAGGTAGCGTCGGTAACCAATACTTCAGTTCCGCCGGCAGAGAAATCAAGATCCCCGAAATAACCCATTTTATCAAGTGCTGTCCAACCAAGCGCCCAGTTGGTTGAGCCAAAGGCTCCCCTGTAACTTGTGCTCATTATATTTTCATTGTCTGAAGAAGCAGAGCCGCTCCATGCCGGACTGCCGGCTGCAAGTCTTGGGTCGAGCTGACCATTAGCTTCACGGCTGATTCCGCGGAATTTTGGGTTTGCTATGGTATTTGCGTTAGCAGTTAAGTGGTTAACAAGAAAAGCGCCTGTTACATCTTCGGCATCGCTTGTAACCTGAATCATTTTACCGGCAGCAAGTTCGTCGCCAGCACCAAAACCAAACCAGATGTTATTTTTGAAAACGAGGTCGCCGTTTTCCATGTGTTTGCGTGAGTCGGTTCCTTTGTCGGCAGCGCGGTCTTCCACTTCAATAGCGCTGAAAGCAAATTCAGTAAAAATTGAGTTGGCATACATACCACCTGCTCCATCGCGCAACATTAAAGCCACGTCGCCTACATTTGAAGCGGTTCCCGGGCCAATGTAAGTAGCATTGAAAATTGTAGGTTTTGCAAATCTTGGGTTATCATCGGGGTGAGCGCCATCGTGTTCGCCACCTGAGCCTGCATCGTCAGTACCCTGAATTGCAAACCAGAACTGGCCACCGCCTCTCCATCCGTCGTCATAATCAAAAGCATCGTCGCCACAGAAAGCAGCAATGAGGTATTTTGTCATTACAGTACCACCCCAGAATTCGAAACCATCATCAGAGTTGGCAAACACTTCCACGTTTTCGATTACGGTCTGGCTGCCAACACCGGCAACCGACAAACCGTTGATTTCGTTACCTGGCGAGAGTTCAGCACCACCGTGGCGTATTGAAACATATTTGAAAACTCCTGTATTGTGAGTATCGTCGTCTCCGCCAAATTTGGCACGTTCTTCACCAGCAGGGATACCTTCAATTGCAGATTCGGCAGCGGTGAACCCGATAACGCCTTTACCCAGAAGGATAACACCACCCCAAAGACCTCGGTCTTCGTGGGTTAAATCAGCAGGGTCGGTTAAATCATCATCTTCGGCAGTGAAGATAATCGGGAGTTCAGCAGTACCTTCGGCCATAATTTTGGCATCGCGTGTAATAATCAGTGCCGAAGCATTGTCACCGGTTGTAGGTGTTGCTTTGGCTTTGATAACCGTTCCGGCATCAATTGTTAAAGTACCCGATTCGAGGAAAACAAAACCATCGAGCAGGTAAGTTTTGTCTGCTGTCCAGTGTGCATCACCGGTTAAGGTGGCATCGGTAACAGTTATTATGGTTTGTGCATTCATTGCAAAAGCCATAATAAGAAAGGAAATCATTAAAGTAAATTTTCTCATAATGTATTTATTTTCTGTGATTTAAAATAAAATAACGGGGGCGAAAAAAAGGTATTAATATTACAAGGGGGTTAATATTAATTTAAGGACTTGTTACATTAGATTAATAAAAATGTAACAATTATAAAAATGTAATAGTAACAGCGTTTTCAGCTCTTGAGTATAGAAGCAATGGTGTTAACTAAATTTGACGTGTTAATGTTAACTTAAGAAACCGTAGTGCGATATTTAGGTTGGAGCTACCTTTTTGCCAGCGTAAACAGGAACTCGACACCACCGGTTTCGCGGTTACGCACCGAGATATCGCCTTTGTGCAACTGAACTGCGTTTTTTACGATAGCCAGCCCCAGTCCGGTTCCTCCGGCTTCGCGGGTGCGGCCATGGTCAACCCGGTAAAACCTTTCAAAAATCCGCGAAAGGTGTTCTTCCGGAATTCCGGCGCCCGTGTCGGAATACGAGAAATAGTAGTATTTATCGTCTTCGTGATAAACTTTTATCTGTATAGAAATTCCTTTTCCACCGTAATTGATCGAGTTTTCCACAAGGTTTTGGAAAACCGAGAAAAGCAGCGATTCGTTACCATTTATAATTGTATTTTCAGGGATTTCGGTTGTAAATCTGATGTTTTTTTCATCAATCCGGTTGGCAAAATTCTGGTAAACTTCTTCGATGAGGGTTTTCAAATCAGTTAGTTTAAACCTGAAAAGTTCTCCCGCGTCTTCAATGTTTGTCAGCAACGAAACATCGTTTATCAGGTGGGTGAGGCGCTGCGACTGCAAGTATGCTTTTTCAAGAAAATAGCGTTGTTTTTCAGCCGAAACAGGCCTGTTTTCCAATATTGTCTCAAGATATCCTTTAATTGACGCCAACGGAGTTTTCAACTCGTGGGCAATGTTCGAAGTGAGTTGCTGTTTCATCAGCCTTCGCTTTTCGAGCCGGGTGATATCTGTAATCACGACTTCGAAACTAAGGTCGGGGAAAATGATGCTTTGTACTTTTAGAAATTTTTCGCCTTTTGAAATAGTAAACTCCGACTGTTGCAGATTTTCTGACGAACTGTTGGTAATTGACGGATTTTCTACAAACCGGGTTAGTTCGGCAAACTCTTCCATTTTGAAAATGTGCTCGGGTACAGTAACTTTTTTGTCGGATATCGAATTGAGGTACTGAATAAAATAGCGGTTCGAAAGTGTTTTTTGTTTTCCGGGCGAAAAGAAAGCGATGCCTTCGTTTAGCGCATTCAGATGGCTTAGCAGTTTTTCGCGTTCGGTGGCCAACTCGTCCTTGGTTTTTTTCAGGTCACTATAAATAGCAATAATTTGCGAACCAATCGTTCCCAGTTCGTTACCCGGAAATTCGGTAACCGTGTCAATCTGTTCTTTTTTACCAGCTTTTACTGCAAAATCGCGGAGCTTTGTAATGGCGTCGGCCATACGCGAAGTAATGAAAAA
Organism: Draconibacterium sp.; assembly: GCA_050179035.1. GTDB lineage: Bacteria > Bacteroidota > Bacteroidia > Bacteroidales > Prolixibacteraceae > Draconibacterium. The sequence continues at coordinate 42,114 of JBFXFM010000021.1, forward strand.
CAATACAATACCAATAATGGAAAATGCAGCTACAATAAAAAAGATGTAATATCGCTCCGTCTTCAGAAAATTCTGGACCTGAACGTCGTAAACAACCGCTGTACGTACAAAAAAGTGACTGTATTTTTTGGCGTAATAGTAATAAACTTCATTTGTTGTATCCGAGAGGCGGATATTGGCTCCTGATTTGTGTTTAAAGGCTTTGTCAATTTCAGGTCGGTGGAGGTGGTTTTCCATGGTTCGGTAATTCTCAACCGAACTGTCGAAAATTACTTCGCCATTCAGCATAATAACAGTAATTCTCAGGTGTTCCTGCGGAATTATTTCCTTTAATCCCGTAATGCGACTCATTTGGTTTTGTCTAACCAAATCGTTCTTTTCAATAAATAAAGCGGTGATTTCGGTAATATTATCGAGCGTATTTTCCAACTGCCGGGTGCGGAATTTTTTCTCGCGTTCGTACTGAAATGCCAGCACGGATGCCGTAAACAAAAAGAAAACCACAATGTAGTAGAGAAAAATTTTTCCCCTGAAGGAATTTGAATTCACACTTGTATTTTTGAACTATTCAATATTTACAAAGCTGTAGCCGTACCCCGATTTGCCTTTTATATTATCGCTGTACTGGCCTATTTTCCTGCGCAAACGGGCAATATTCACATCCACATTGCGGTCGGTAACAATCACATCGTAATTCCAGATGCTTTTCAGAATTTCCTCGCGGCTGATGTATTTTCCCATATTTTTTACAAGCAATACAAGAATTTCGTACTCTTTGCGGGTGAGGTTAACTGGTATGCCTTCAATCAGTGTTTCCTTTTTATCAGGGTTGATTTTCAGGTCGCGGTAAACCATCTGGTTACTTTCTTTTTCGGGTTTGGTACCTCTTTTCAAGATCGCTTTTATTCGGGCAATAATTTCCTTTATTGAAAAGGGTTTCGAGATGTAATCGTCGGCACCCACATTAAAACCGGTGAGAATGTCGTTTTCTTCGGTTTTGGCGGTAAGAAAAATAATAGGGATTTCAAGTTTTTTTTCTTTCCGTATCACATTGGCAACCTTGAAACCAGAGATTCCACCCATCATTACATCAAGCAGAATGAGGTCGAATTCCTCAAGTGGTTTTTTCAGTGCATCTTCGCCAGAGTGGGCAATATCAATGTCGAAACCTTCGCTTTCAAGATTAAATTCAAGAATTTCGCAAAGGTCTTTTTCGTCGTCAACGATCAGTATTTTTTTCTTCGATTCCATTTTAAAAGGCTTATCAGAAATTTAACTTTAATTGAACCTAAATTTTACATTTCGTGCAATTTGGCTGGTGTTGTTTATTCGCTGTCCTAAAAAACCTGTTTTATTAAACATTTTACCCGCCAGATATTACATAAATGTATAAGTAGAGCAAAGTTGTTACAATCCGGTCACTAAATTATTAAATATTATTAATTTATATTTGCGCCGACATTTTTTACAACATAATAATGAAGCGATATCTACTGTTCCTGTTATTGACTTTATTCCCCGCATTTCTTTATTCCCAACCCGCTGAATTTGTTCCTTCCGGCAAACCATTTGCTACCATTTTCGCCAACTTCCACCAGGGAATTACAGGTTCGGCAAAAGAGGAAGCTGCTTTCGAACTTGTGCGCGGGTACATTGGATACGAGTACAATTTCAGTCCTGAATTTTACGCAAAAATCAATGTGGATGTTGGAAGCCCAAACGACCTTTCGCCCTACTCGAAAGCGCGTCGTTATGCATATTTTAAAAATGCCTATTTGCGCTACATGAAAAAAGGGCTTACCATCGATTTCGGGTTAATTGATATGCGCCAGTTTAAGTTGCAGGAAGCAGTATGGGAACGCCGCTACCTTATGAAATCACTTGCCGATGAATACCAGCTTGGGCAGTCAGCCGACCTTGGAATGAACGTAAACTACAAATTTACAAACTGGATTGATGCCGATTTTTCTGTTTCCAACGGCGAAGGGTACAGCAGCATTCAAATGGACGATGTGTTTAAATATGGAATCGGCTCAACAATTACATTACCTGAAGATTTTACCTCGCGAATCTTTTATGAATTCACCAAAAAGGAAATCACCGAAACCACGCTAACTCTTTTTACTTCGTACGACTTTAAAAAGATTTGGAATATCGCGGGTGAAGCGGTGATGAGGCAAAACGACAAGTGGAAAGAGAACCAAAATATTTTTGGCTGGTCGGTATATGCAAAATACAACCTTACAAAAAAATACCAGCTTTTTGCACGTTACGACCGCGTAACATCTAATATTCTTAAAGACGAAATCAACCCGTGGAATCTGGCGAATGACGGAACTGCGCTTGTTGCCGGAATCCAGTTTCAGCCCATCAGCAAAATTAAAATGGCACTCAATTACCACGACTGGTATCCGCTGGCTGCCAACATGGAAGGCGGTGGTTTTATTTATTTCGATGTTGAAGTAAAACTGTAAACAGCCAGCCATGAAAAGAAATTTTATTCTGATATCTGCATTTATTTTAATGTTAGTTAGCTGCCGAAAAAGTGATTATGAGCTCGAAACCAGCGGCAATAATATTGTTGACAATGGTGCCGGAACCGGAACTGTTACCTGGACAAAAGACAAAGAATATGTAATTGAAGGTTTTGTTTTTGTAAACGACGGGCAAACACTTACCATTGAACCTGGAACCGTGGTGCGCTTTGCAGCCGGTGAAGGTGAAAATGCCAGTGCGTTGATTGTTTCGCGTGGAGGTAAAATTATGGCCGAAGGAACTGCCGATGAACCCATTATTTTTACAGCAGAATCAGACGACCTGATTCTTTCGGTGGAAAAAGAAAAAAGGGGTTTATGGGGCGGATTGATGATTCTTGGAAATGCCCCGATTAACGTAAAAGGCGGCGAATCGACAATCGAAGGTATTCCTTTCTCAGAGCCGCGCGGTGTGTTTGGCGGGCCCGACGAAAACGACGATTCGGGTGTTCTGAAATATGTTTCAATTCGCCATGGAGGAACAAACATTGGCGATGGCAACGAAATTAACGGACTTACACTGGGCGGCGTAGGCAGCAAAACTATCGTCGATTATGTTGAAATTATTTCGAATGAAGACGATGGAGTTGAAATTTTTGGCGGCACTGTAAACCTGAAACACATGGCGGTTTCGGGTTGTGGCGACGATGCTTTCGACTACGATTTGGGCTGGAATGGAAAAGGGCAGTTCTGGCTCGCTGTTCAGAATGATAATCTTGGCGACCAGATTATTGAGGCTGGTGGCGGAACCGACCCTGTAATTGGTACGCCAAATTCACTTCCCAATATATTCAATGTTACCCTTGTTGGCAACGGAAATAATGGAGATGGCGGATGTGTGAAATTTTTTAATTACGCCGGAGGAAATATTGCCAACTCGGTTATTATCAACAATAATCACGGTATTTTGCTCGAAGTTACCGATGCCCAGCACGACAGTTACGCACAGTGGCTGCAAGGGAAACTTGAGGTGAAGAACAATGTTTTTTACGATGTGGCATCTTCAACACCGGCAACAGTTTTTTCACTCACCGGTTTTTATTCGACCGACCAGCAAACTTTATGGTCCAACAGTTTTGTCACTTCTAAAAACGAATTCACCAATCCGAACATGGATTGGAAAAACGGTGATTATTTGCCAAATCCGAAATTGCAGGGGAACATGGCAGAATACCCCGATTCATGGTTTCAGGTTGTAAATTTTAAGGGCGCGTTTGGCGAAAGTAATTGGATTGAAGGCTGGACTTTGCTTGCAGAATAATCAATACACCGGAAAAAACCCGCTCACTCTTGATTTTACATTTTGCACACTGGCCAACATCTGCCGGGCATTCAGGTTAAAATATTGCTGGGCTTCGGTGTTGTTGTAAAATTTGCCAAATTTTCTGAGTGGTTTTACGCGCTGTTCAAGTGTATCGGCTAATTCCATAAACTCTTCAATGCCAACTTCCTGGGTTTCGAGCGTATAAATTACATCGGTTTCGTAATCGTAAGTAAAGTCGGCATGTAACGCCAGAACCCATTCCTGTGTTGTATCATCCTCGTTTTCACTTCTGAATTGGGTATAACAAACAAGCATTCGGCCATCGGGCATTCCGAAAAAACTTACAGGCAAAAACGTCTGAAAACAGGTGTTATTCGATTTGTATATTAAACGTGATTTTGTTGACATGGCGCCTCCTTTTTTTAATTTGAGCAAATTACACCGAATGATTTCAAAAGCAGCGAAAATCAGATTAATGTTTGGTAAACAATGGGTTAAAAAAATGTTACGTAAGCAAAGGGAAGGAATGTTGTAATTGTTGTCATTGTTGTTGTAGGATTACTGAAATTCAGGAGCTATGGGTTACCATTCCTTCTTCAGAACACAGCTCTTTGGGGGCTTTTTTATATTAGCCCCGGTGCTTTAGCCCGGGGATCTGGCGCACCTCTCATAATCTGAAAGTAGTTTGAAATACAGGTGCTGACAACCGGTTTTTTCAGATTTACAAGTTGAGGCAGGATGTTCAAAAATCTAAGGCAAAACTTCAGCCTAAATCAGGTGAATGATTGTAAACCGTTTTTTGTATTTTTAAGAAAAAAAATGATGAGACTTTTATCCTTGCTTTTCATTATAATTCTGGCCACCGGTTGCCAAACCGAAAACAGAAAGGCTGAACCCTCGCAAAAACGAAGCCACCCGAGCCATCGGTACAATTATGTAACTGTCGATACAACAACATTGAATTATTTCGAAACCGACTACCTGCCGGTTTACTCCGATATTTATTATGAGAATGGCACACAGCGGTTCCCGATTACAGCCACTGTGAGTTTGCGCAACACTTCGCTTACCGATTCGGCGTATGTACTTTCGGCCCGATATTACGACTCGTATGGTAAAATGCTTCACGTTTATATCGATTCCACCTTGTTGCTGTCGCCACTTGAGTCGGTTGAACTGGTAGTTGAAGAAGGTGAAAAAGCAGGTGGAGCCGGCGCTAATTTTATCATCGAATGGGCGGCTGCCAAATACACCAACCAGATGCTGATTCAATCGGTAATGATTAGCACGTACGGGCAGCAGGGCGTTTCATTTCTTTCGGAAGCGAAGGTTATTCAACGGAAAAACCGGGAATGATTTTTATTGTTCCAGATTCAACACTTTTGCAATTTCTGCCCACGAAATGTATTTGTAGTTCTGGCTTTTCTTTTTCCTTCCGTCGTAATTAAAACCATCCTGCACCACCAGCATTCCCTGCGGAAATCCGGGCAAAGCAACCGTGGTAATATCCAATCCGTCGGTTTCTTCAACACCATCAACAACTCCATCAGTAATCCTGAAACTGCCCAGATATTTGTTTTCTCCCTGCCGTTCGAAAACTGCGTACGAAAAGTTTCCCTGCGATGAGGCTACCAGGTAGCCATTTAGACTGTCGGTTGCATAAATCGCCAGTCCTTCAATATCGTATTTTATATTCAGATTTTCTTCGGAGCTTTTTTGTATGAATTTCCCCTCGGTTGAACCCTCGGGTTCGGCGTCAAATTTCCAAATTCCGGCCTGTTCTTCACCGATGTAAAGGATTCCGGTTTCGTCGTCGGCTACCATTCCTTCGGTTTGGGTGCCAATTTTCAGTGAGCGAACCAGTTTTGCATCAACTTTATTTTCGGCAGCAAAAAGTTCGTATTGTTCCACTTCGCCCGATTTGCCGTTTACAAAAACATAAAACAGCCCGGTTTTTTTACTTCGGTACATGCACAAACCATACACTTCGTCGCTCATGGCCGATTTGATAATACGGTTGTGTACCGAGTCGAGCCCACCATTTTCAACTATTCTGAAAAGTGAAACCGATTGCATGGTACGGTTGCTGGCAGCGAGAATATCGATGGTGTCGCCATTCAGCGGAAAACCGTAACGCAGGTCGCAATTGTTCATATCGCCGGTGGCGTAATAGTTGAGTTGTTTTCCGGTTAAATCGTAAGTTGCGAGTCCGCCTTTTTTATCGGTCCCGATAATTACTGATTTTTCAGGGTTTTGAGGATGAATCCAAATTGCCGGGTCATCAGCCGAATCGTCGTTTTTTCCGCGCGGTGTTGGTTCGGTTTCAATACTTGCGGCAACCAGATTCTTAATGTGTTCGCCTGCTTTGCGCGAGCCTTCGCCAGGGCGGTTACACGAATTAAATGTTATCAAAACAAACAGCCCGATAAACAGGCTGGTTGTTCCAGGGAATATTTTCATTTCTTTCATCGGTATTTTTGAATCAATTTTCATAAGTATTTTAAAAATTGAGTTTTAAACCAACCCGTGCCCACCAGGAGTAATATTCCTGTTGCAAAAGTTTATCGGGCGTACCCAGGTAGTATTTTAACGGGGCGTTTGTGAGATTTATTACATCGACAAAAACATTCAGATTTTTTGTGATTGAATAATTCGTTGTAAAATCGAAATGCCAGGCTTTATCGTAGTATTCATCCAAATCGCTGTCGGCACCCAGTTCGTGTAAAAAGGCATCGTGATAATTGGCCGTAATTTTTGCATAAAACTTTTTGGTTTCGTAGAAAAGTGCAAGATTGGCTGTGTGTTTTGCCTGCCCCGGAAGCATTATTTTTTCCTTTTCGCCGTTTTCGTCAAAAAATACGCTCAAATCATCTTCACCAAAAATCACAACAGCGTCGCTGTAATTGGCCGGGTAGCGCTGGCTGATGTAAGCTTCTGAGAATGTGTAAGTATAGTTGGTATAAATTCCAAAGTTTTTCAGAAAGTTATCGAAAAAGAAAAGTTTCGACTGGTATTGCAACTCGGCGCCATATACAAAAGCATCGCGTCCGTTGGCTGCAATGGTAATTTCGTCGAGCGAGGTTCCGGTTGAAGCGTCGCTTTGGTGTGCAAACCGTTTAAAATAAAAGATAAAGTCGTCAATCTGTTTATAGAAAAAGCCCCCTGAAAGTAAGCCTTGTTCGCCAAAATAGGTTTCGCCAAGCAAATCGAAATTGATGGCTGTCGGGTATTTCAGGTCGGGGTTTCCAAAGGTGTATTGGTCGTTGTCTTTCTCTTCCTTGTAAGGCAACACATCTTTAAAATTGGGGCGCGAGTAGGTTCGTGTAACAGCAGCCCTGAAGTTTGTATTCTTATTCAAACTATATCTTACCTGCAATTGCGGTAGCAGAAACTGGTGCGAACGCTGGTCGTTCAATGTGTCGAGCCGTACAAATTTCTTCCCGTCGGCAATTACATTGTGTCCGGTGTAGTTGATGTTGGTTTTTTCGAACCTCAACCCACCCAACAACATCAGGTTGTTGAAGTTGTGTTTTATCATTCCGTAAGCCGCATAAATATCTTCGTTTGCGGTATAGTCAGCACCGTAAGATTCCTGTCGGGTTCTGGTGGGATCATACACAAACTGGTGCCTGTTGTATTCGTAAAAATCGCGCACTTTTTCGGGCGAAGGCATAGCTTCAATTACATAACCATGATTCAGCAGGTTGGGGTCGGTAAAACCATCACTCACACCGTAAAGCGTAAGCGGTTCAGCCACGCCGGGGTACGGATTTACTAATTTTGAATAAGGATATCCACCGTAAACCTGCGAGTTGTCGTCGCGGCTTTTATCTTTCATCCGTACTTTTCCCCCAAATTTGAAACTTCCGTTGCGGTAAGGTATTTCAAGATTCAGTTTTGCTGTTACATTGATGTCTTTGATGATGTTGTTTTCGAGCTGTAGTCCGTCAAATTCATATTTTGCATAATCAGTAACCAACTGCTCATCGCCTTCGGTAGGGTAACTAATGGTGGGCCAGTTGGGGTCGGTTAAATCAAATTTCATCATCACGCCGTGCCCCGGACTGTCGAACCCGGTTTCGAGACGGGTGGGGTCTTTTTCCGATGAATAGGCATAAGCAATTTCGTAATCGATTTTTGTTTTTCCCAGGTTGTGCATACCGCCGAGGTTCAGGGTGTAAATCTCCTGAACCTGCCGTGTATCGCGAATATCGTGCGCCACCGAGCAGTCGCGGTAAAGTGTTTCACTGATGGCATCGGAGGTTTCGTAAGTTATTCTGCGCCGCAGTTCCTGGTCGGTAAAACTGTTAAACATTCCGCGAAGGTAAACCGATGAACCTTCGTTAAAGATGTAGTCCATGGTTGTGCTCACGCCAATACGGGTGCGCGTAATATCGTAATGTCGAAGTTCCATTTTCTTGTACTGCACCTTGTAATTGTCGATGCTGTCGCCCTGACTTCCCCAAAACGGACCTTTTATATAATTGAATTCCATGTTATCGGAGCCCAGGTTGTTTTTGTAATAACTGCTGTTGAGGTAAAATCCGAATTTGCCGTAACGTGCGCCGTATGAAAACTGCACCTGGTAGTTTTCGGTTTGTCTCAGGTTGTTGTACCCCCCTGAAATTGCAGCCGAAATATCTGGTTTCTGGTCGAGCGCTTTTTTGGTAACAATGTTCACATTTCCGCCAATTCCATCAGCGTCCATATCGGGGGTTAGCACTTTGGTAATTTCAACAAATTCAATCTGGTCAGCCGAAATTACATCGAGACCAACATAACGCACATCGCCTTCGGGCGAAGGAATTTGTTCGCCGTTGATGTTAAAGTTGGTAAGCTCCGGCGGGGTTCCGCGGAGTTGTACAAAACGACCTTCTCCCTGGTCGCGCTGCAAGGTAATTCCGGGGATTCGCTGAATAACTTCAGCCGCATTCATGTCAGGGAATTTCTCGATTTGTTCAGAAGAAACTATGTTTTTGATGTTTTCAGCTAATTTCTGGTCGAGCAGGGCTTTTTGCTGACCGCGTGCCAGCGCAGTTATATTAATTTGACCGATTTCCTGTGTTGACGGGTCGAGTGCGATTTTCAGGTTTTTAAGCAGAGGTTCTGAAAAACTTACCGGAACCACTTTCGTTTGATAACCCATAAACGAAACCAGCAGCGTTACCTGTCTGGATTTTATTCCTGTTAATTCGAAAAAACCGTTGTTGTCGGTGATGGTTCCGTGGGTTGTATTTTCAACAACAATCCCTGCACCGGGCAGGGCTTCGTTGGTGGTGGCATCGGTAATAATTCCCGAAACCGAATAATTCTGGGCAGCTAATTGTGTGGTTAGAATAAATGAGAAAAGGAAGACAAGGATTTTAGGCTTCATCGTTGATTTTTTATTTTCAGGAACGATTGCTTATCGTAAAAATTCACCCTGAACAAAGCTGGAAGCCCGTTCAGGGTGATATATTAAATCAATCAGGTTACTAATTAATAATGATTTTCCGGGTTACTGAACCGGTTTCGCCAGTAAAACGAATAAAGAAAATGCCTTTGTTTATTGCACTTACATCGATGGTTTGCCTTGTCGATTCAACCAACCCGCGCTGCACGGTTTTGCCTGTAATATCGTGAATGCTGAATGTTTCAAAACGGTTTTCTGACAAATCAAAATTCAGTTTTCCGTTGTTCACAGGATTTGGATAAACGTTAACCACGGGTTCGGCGCCGATTTGTTCTTTAACCGCATTTGTGCCCGATTTGTAATAAACCACTAATTGCGGAACACGCTCGGGGTGGTTCTGTCCGTCGCCGCCATCTTCCGGGTCGGCAATATTTTCGAACGATTCCAACTCGCGTGCATTTTCAGCTTCGCTCACGCCCTGGTTTTCACCTTCCATGATAAAAGCTATGGCATTTCCCGAATTCCAGCCCTGTAATCCGATGATTTCCTGAACCACCGATTTGATATCCGCAGTGCGGTGTTTTGTGTAAAGTCCCCATTCTTCGGCAACTTCCCAGCGTACCGAGGCTGAAGTTTTTGGTCTGTCGGTAATTAAAGCTTCCATGCTAAATGTTTCGGGGTTAGCATTTTTTTCGCCACGGATGGTGATGTTGGCTTCATCAGTTGCCGATTTTCCTTCGTGCGAGTGGATTACAATATATGCCGAATCGATGGTAGCATCAGCAGGAATGGTGATTCCGCGGAAACGTAACCCAAGGTTTACAATGTTGATTGTACTGGCATCCACATATTCATACCCAATATCAAGGTCGTCATCATACAAATCGTCCATTTCATCGTTCTCCTGTTCGGCATCGTCTGATGATACATTGATAACCACACCTTCTTCCATGATGGTGTCGGTTTTCTGAATATAAACTTCCAGTTTTTCGTTGTCGGTTGTGCCTGCCGGTTCAGAATAATACACCACCAATTGCGGAACGCGCTCGGGGTGGTTCTGTCCGTCGCCTCCATCTTCGGGGTCGGCAATATTTTCGAACGATTCAAGTTCGCGTGCATTTTCGGCTTCGCTCACACCCTGGTTTTCGCCTTCAAGAATAAATGAGATGGCATTTCCTGAATTCCATCCGCTCAAACCAATTATTTCCTGAACCACCGATTTGATATCAGGTGTGCGGTGTTTTGTGTAAAGTCCCCATTCTTCGGCAATTTCCCAGCGTACCGAGGCTGAAGTTTTTGGCCGGTCGGTAATAAGCGCTTCCATAGTAAATGTTTCGGGGTTGGCATTTTTTTCGCCTTTTATTGTGATGTTGGCCACATCGGTGGCCGATTTTCCTTCGTGAGAGTGGATTACAATAAATGCCGAATCGATTGTTGCACCTGCCGGAATTGTAATTCCAAGGAAACGCATCCCAAGGTTTACAATGTTTATTTCGCTTGCATCAACATATTCATAACCAATGTCGAGGTCGTCGTCAAACAAGTCGTCCATTGCATCGTTTTCCTGCTCTGCATCGTCAGACGAAACATTGATTACCACACCTTCTTCCATAATGGTGTCGGTTTTCTGAATGTAAACTTCCAGTTTCTTGTTTTGCGCAAAAACTGAAGTGGTAAAAAACAAAAGGAATAAGGAATAAAGTAGAGTTGATTTCATAGTTTTTGATTTTGCAATTTTGATGCAAGATTAACAAGTGGCATTTAAACGCAGGTTACAATCAGATTAAGTGAATGTTACAGAAACATAATTTCTGATTACAACTTTTTGTAAGAAATCGGTCACCAGGATTTTCACCCAGGTGAAAAGATTTTGCTCAAACAATGATTTGAATTTGTTTACGCAAATACTGTCTCTTTTCTGCTTCCGGCCATTCGGTTAATATGTACCTGCGCTTCAGCATAACTATCGATATTGCGCAGCGATTTGGTAATTTTTATGCGGGTTTCGGGCCTGTCAACCATTTCCCTGAAATCGTCGAGGCAAATTTCGATACTGCTGTACCTGTAAATCTGGCCGGTTTCAAAATCATAGCTAAAATCTTCAAGTTCAGCAAAAACAAATTCAAGCCCTGTATTATGAAAGTTGATTTCGTAAAAACGGGCATAAACAAGCGATATACTTCCATCGGGCATTCCGTAAAAATAAACGGGGAGTGCTGTATGAAAATAGGTCATGTTCGACTTATAAATTAAAACGGGTTTTGTGCTCATATTCATTCAATTAAAGGTTAAATGGTGTTACGCATAATTATTTTTTCGATGATTTCGTTGGTTCTGTCGGGGAAATCAATTTTCAGCGGCTGTATGTTTTCGAGCCAAAGCCTGATTTTGGCTACATCTTCAGAGAGGTCGTTTAAAACCTGAACTCCCATTTCGCGCAGGAAAGCTGCATTGCATTGTTGTTCGTACTGGTTTTTCATCGGAATCACACAAAGTTTTTTCCCCATGTGAAGGGCTTCGGCCGGGGTTTCAAAACCGGCATTACAAAGAATCCCGCTGCAACTGATAAACGACTCGTGAAATTTTTCGATTGAAACGGGTTGAAAATGAATATTTTGTTTGCTGTATGATTTTTGGCTGTGTTTCGAAAAAACTTCCCACTGTACCTGTGGAAATGCGCCTAAAACCCTTTCAATCTCTTCGTTACTGTACGATGGCAAATAAACCGAGTAGTGGTTGTTTGTGGAGTGATTTGCGTTTCGGATTGCAGTTCGGATTACCGGGCTGAAATTGAAGCTGTCGAGCTGATTAAAATGAAACCCATATTTTAGCGAAACCGGCGCATAATTTCGGAGAATAAATTTTCCCAGTGCATCATGTTTTTCAGGTTTTGGAGTGGCGTTGTGCAAAACCGCATTCTGATGACTAAGCCCGATGCACTTTTTGCCCTTAATTTTGCAGGCCCAAGCCGAAACAGGTTCAAAATCGCTGATAACCAGGTCGTATTTTTGTACTGGCAATTTTATCAAATCAACAAGAAACCTGGGTAACCTTGACTTTGCAATTGTTTTTTTTAAATCAACACCGCCGGTTGTACCAAAAATAAAACTCACGCCATAAAACCTGTATTTTACTTCGAACGGGAGTTGAATATCACCCTGAATTCCACTGACGAGCACGTCAGTTTCGGCCATTTTCTGCAGAACAGGAACGATTTCGGTTGCCCTCGCCAAATGCCCGTTGCCGGTTCCCTGAATTGCGTACAATACTTTCATTTTTTACAATATGTTGGTAAAAACAAGTTCTTTAATCAACGATTGGTATAACTGTCGTCCTTCGGGAATATCAGGTTCGTCATTGGGAAATTCGTCGTCGTTTTCGGTGTGGTAAAAAAGTTTCCATTCTTTTGAATCGTATTCGGCTGCGGTAAAATTTTCAACCCAGTCGCCGCAATTCAGGTATTTAATGGTTTTGCCATTTATAATCAGCTCTTTTTCTTTTGGGATGTGGGTGTGCCCGCAAATCACCGATTGATAGCCCTGCGTTTCGGCCACTTCGCCAATTTTCTTCTCAAAAACCGAAGGTTCGGGTTTTTCGCGGAGCCAACGTTTTTTAATACTCCGGTAAAAGATGATTTCGTTTTTTCCAAAAAGCCTTAAAAACGGCTGAAGTGCGTTGTTCAGCCACGAAAGCAATCCGTACGAAGCCGCCCCGATTTTGGCTAACCATTTTGTTTCGTGAATCACAAGGTCGAAAATATCGCCATGAAAAATCCAGGTCTTCTGGCCATCAAGGTCCAATACCAACTGGTTTACAATGCGCAGGTTTCCAATCTGAATTTTTTCAAACTTCCGTAAAAATTCATCGTGATTACCTGTAATGTAATAAACCTGAACCCCTCTTTCCATCATTTTAATCAGCTGCCTGATTACTTTGAGGTGGGCTTTGGGGAAAAAATTTCGCGAAAACCGCCACGAATCAATGATGTCGCCGTTTAAGACAAGGGTTTTGGGTTGTATCGATTTCAGGTATTTTAAAACCTTTTTGGGGTGACAGGCGTGTGTGGCAAGATGAATATCGGATATTACAGCCACTTCCGGTTCTCTTATCTTCATAGTTAATTCACTATAATGCTGCAAATTAGGCTGATTGTTATTAATCTACAGTTACAGTTCAGTTACGATAAAAATAAAGTTAAAGGCAGCGAAGATTCAGATTTTACAGTTTCATGTTTTATTTTTAACCGGTTTTTAACCGGTTGAACAGTAGTGTTTTGTAGTTTTGCGGCGCAATGAAACGAATCCCGATTTATCGGGATGAGTTACATCGGGTGAGAAAATTGATAAAATAGACGAAGCATAACCGCCAACTAATCAGCAACTTTAATATTTTGTACAGATGAAAATACGACCATTCAGATTCGATTCGATAAATACAATCCTGAACAGGCGCAAAGCGCGAATATTCAGGTTATTAAATGCCCAACCCGATAATCCGAAGCATAAGGCACTTTCGATTACAACCGGTATTTATCTCGGGTTTTTTCCTGTAATCGGGGCTACTACAGTTTTAAGCCTGATAGTATCATTTGTTTTCAGGCTGAATCATTTTTTGGTACAGGGATTAAATCTGTTGCTCGCACCGGTGCATCTTGCAGTAATTCTTCCTGTGCTGAAAGCAGGGCGGTGGCTGTTTTTTGGCGATGGACACGTAATCAGCGCAATTTCGTTTCAACATGGAATCAGCCTTGAAGCGTTTCAACCGCTTTTTGAAAGTGTTGCAGGCGGAATAGTTCTTTGGGCAATTGTTGCAGCAGTAACCAGTCCGGGCGTTTATTTTCTGATATTAAAAATCGTTGAAAAACAAATAAAGGAAACAGTTTCAAACCAATAGGATTAAACTGCATCAGGAAAACAAAAACGGGCTGTAAACACCTGTTTTACAGCCCGCTGTTCAAATGATATTCTTACAGCACCTGCTATTTTTTCAGAATTCTGTCAAGCACAGTTTCTTTCGAAATCTTTTTGGTACAGAAGAACCAGTCTTTGCATTCCAATCCTTCTTCTTTGCCGTCCATGCGGTCTTTTGCGGTTCCGCACGAACCGGCAGGCGAAATAATAACATCATCACCCGGACGCCAGTCGGCAGGTGTTGCAATTTTAAATTCGTCGGCAGTTTGCAGCGCAAGAATCACGCGGTACAGTTCGTCGAAATTACGGCCAAGGCTGAGCGGATAATAAATAATGGTGCGGATAACGCCAACCGGGTCAATCACAAATACAGCGCGAACAGCTTTTGTATTGCTTTCGCCAGGCATCATCATTCCGTATTTTTTAGCTACTTCCATCGTAATGTCTTCGATGAGCGGGAAAGTAACTTCCACGTCTTTCATGCCTTTGTACTCAATTTTTTCCTTGATGGTGCGCAGCCAGGCAATGTGGCTGTACAAACCGTCAACCGAGAGGCCCACGAGCTTGCAGTTGGCTTCGTTGAATTGTTTTTCGAGCGTGGCAAAAGTCATAAACTCCGAGGTGCAAACCGGTGTAAAGTCGGCCGGGTGGCTGAAAAGAATTACCCAGCTACCTTTGTAATCGGCCGGGAAATTTATATCACCCTGTGTTGTTACTGCCTTAAATTCAGGCGCTTTGTCGCCAATGCGTGGCATGGCATAAACTTGATTTTCTTCCATTTTTATAAAATTTAAATATTAATGTAATTATTTTGTTGGCCTTTCTGCGGCCATGGTTTTACTTTATTCAATTGATTTTCAGCATTTATTAAAAGTCCCTTTTATTTGCAACACAAATTCTTCGGGTTTAAAACCAGGCAGATGTTTGTTTTCGAAATATTTCCTGAGTAAATCGTCAAGTTCCGCATCGTGGTAATCTTCAATTAAATCGCAGGTTGAACAATACAAATGATGGTGACTTTCAAGAATTCCATCGTACCGCATAAAATCGCGGTCGGTGGTAACTTTTTTTATCAGTCCGTTTTCAACCAGTATTTCAAGTACTTTATAAACTGTGCCGATGGCAATATTCGGATGTGTTTTTCTGATGAACTCAACAATGTTATCGGCTGTGGGATGATTATTCAACTCATAAATCGCTTCAAGAATAGCCATTCGTTGAGGAGTGATTTTCATTCCTTTTTCAGCCAGTTTCTGTTTTAATAATTCGTTGTCCATTTTGTTTGAAAAATACTTAAATAAGAATTATTCTCCGTTAAGAACAAAAGTCATGTGAAAAGGTTTACGCGAAATTCAATATTGGGTTGATTTATTTATCATGTTTTAGGAATTTTTAAGAACTGCTTGTTTTCAGGGAAAAAAAACGGGACTTACCAGGTTTTAAGCCGATAAGTCCCGTCAATATTTTGAACTAAAAAATTATTTACAAAGTTGTGCGGTACCACTCCGAGCTTTTGCCCATCCAGCGCATTCCCATCACAAAACCTTTCAGTTTCAGCAGGTCGTTGCCTTCAAGCCACGCATAACAATCGTAGGTTTTGCCACCTTTCGGGTCGTAAATTTTGCCGTCCTTCCACTCTTTTTCACCAGCATCGTAAACAAATCCGCTTAAAATCTGCAACCCAATCAACGAACGGGTTTGTAATTTTGCGTCCGGATTTTTGTCGTCAACCGGTGGCTTGCCATTCACATATTTTTCAGGAATCATGTACACGATAGTTCCAATGTACTTTCCGTTAACTTTTTCGACTTTGATTTTTGTGGTTTTTTCGTCGTTCCACCAAATACCCACAATTTTATCGGCTTCCTGTGCAATGCCTGCCATGGTGTATAACCCAAGAAATAAAATGAGAATCAGCTTTTTCATACATTTCAATTTTAAATTTAGCGGAATAAATATATCAATATTTTAAACCTGAATCAGTACCTTGCTGTTCTTTTTCAAATTACTAAAAATCACTACCACAATGAAGATTTTAAAACGCATTCTGATTGGGCTTGCAATATTGATAGTTTTAACTGTGCTGGCAGGTTTGTTTTTTCTGAAAAACCTTCAAAAATCGGCTATCCCTGATTATAATAAAGATGTAAAACTGGGCGGGTTAACCGCTGAAGTAACCATAAAGCGCGATTCGTTTGGTATTCCGCACATCGAAGCGCAAAACGAAAACGACCTGTATGTCGCGGTGGGTTTTGCAATGGCGCAAGACCGGCTCTGGCAAATGGATTTGTTGCGGAGGGTTACGCAGGGACGGCTTTCTGAAATTCTGGGCAAAGAACAGGTAAATACCGATTTGCTTTTGCGTTCGCTACGGTTTGAAGAAAAATCGGAGAAAATTATGGTGGACTTGTCACCCGAAATCAAAGCAGCACTTGAAGCTTTTTCGGCCGGTGTAAATCAATATATGGCTTATCATCCGCTGCCGCCCGAGTTTAAAATTCTTGGTTATCATCCCGAACCGTGGCAACCTGTTCATTCGGTAAACCTGATTGGCTACATGGCGTGGGACCTTTCATCGGGCTGGGGAATGGAGCTGCTTTTGGAGCAACTGAAAACAAAAGTTTCAGCACAACAACTTGTTGAACTAATTCCCGACCTTGCAAATGCAAAAACTGCTGTTTATCCCGAATTTAACAAACCTGCAATTCCGGTTGGCGAAACACTTTTGTCAGCGTCTGAAAACCTTGATGCACTGGGTGCACAGGTTTTTTATGGCAGCAACAACTGGGCGGTTTCGGGAGCCAAAAGTACCAACGGAAAACCCATCATGGCCAACGACATGCACCTCGGCTTAAACGCGCCCGGAATCTGGTACCAAATGCACCAGCGTGTTGACGGTAAACTTAATGTAACCGGACTTGTATTGCCCGGCCAGCCGTTTGTGATTGCCGGCCACAACGATTCCATCGCCTGGGGAATGACCAATGTAATGGTTGACGACCTCGATTTTTATGCCGAAAAACTGAACGAAGATTCAACAAAATATCTGCTCGATGGCGAATGGAAAGATTTGCTGGTGAAAACAGAAATCATAAAAACCAAGGAAGGGGAGGAGGTTGAAAAAACGCTCCGGTTTACGCACCGTGGGCCAATCGTAAACGACTTTAAAAAGGAGGCGGCAACTCCGGTTTCCATCCACTGGCTGGGTAACGAAATGAGCAACGAAATCCGCTCGGTATTTTTGCTGAACCGGGCAAAAAACTGGAGCGATTTCAGGGATGCGGTTTCCACATTTAAAGCCGTGAGCCAGAATATTGTGTATGCCGATGTTGCCGGAAACATCGGGCTGCAATGCAGCGCCGGTGTACCGATACGCGCGGGTAACGGCATTCAGGTTTACCCCGGCGACAGCAGCAAATACGACTGGCAGGGAATGGTGCCGTTTGAAGAATTGCCGTTTGAGTTTAACCCGCCACGCGGGTATGTTTCGTCGGCAAACAACAAAACTGTACCCGACGATTATCCCTATTACATCAGTTATTGGTTCGCCACCACCGACCGCATCGACCGTATCCGGGAAATGCTCGATGCAAAACCACAACTGGGAACCGAGGATTTTGCCGCCATTCATGGCGATGTAAAATCGAAAAAAGCTGAAAAGTTTACACCGGTTTTTGTAGCAGCAATTAAAACAGATACAAATCTGAGTGAAACTGAAAAAGTCGCTCTATCGAAACTTGAAAGCTGGAATTTTGAACTTACCCGCGAAAGCCAGGCGGCTTCGGTTTTTGAATTTCTTTACCGGAAAACTGCTGAAAATCTGATCAAAGACGATCTGACACCGGAGTTGTTTACTGCGGTAAAAGGACAGCGGATTTTACTTGAAAGCCTGATGCAGTATATTCTTACCAACAAAACTTCGGAATGGATTGATGACAAATCGACTACCGAAACCGAGACAATTGAAAACATTGTAGTGCGTTCGTATAAAGAAACTGTTGCAGAGTTAACGACAGATTTGGGCAGCGACCCTGAGAAATGGAACTGGGGAAAAATGCACACTTTTACCATGAGTCATCCGCTGGGCGTGGTAAAAATGCTCGATAAGGCTTTTCACCTGAACCGCGGTCCCTACGAAACAAAGGGAAGTTTTCATACCGTTGGGCCTTACACGTACTCATATAACAATTTATACAAAGTGAATAAAGGCGCATCGCACAGGCATATTTTTACCACAGCCAAATGGGACGACTCTAAAACTGTGATTCCAACCGGAACCAGTGGCATTCCGGCCAGCCCGTTTTATCTCGACCAAACTGAAATGTACCTGAACAACCAGTATCATGCTGATCCGTTTAGCAAAGCAGAGGTTGAAAAAGCAGCAAAATTCAGCATGAAGGTTGTGCCGAAATAGGGGAGAAAGTTGGAAGTCAGAAGTCCGGTGACCGGAGTCGGAAGAAACCCTCCGGTCACCGGACTTCCGGCTTTTTACACCGATTCGCTGAAATATTTTACTGTACCTACTTTTAGTTCCATGGTAGCTTCCTCGTCGCAAACGATGATTCCTGCCGGGTGCATTTGCAAAGCAGAAAGTGTCCACATGTGGTTAATGCCTTCTTCTACAACTTTTTGAAGCGCCCGGGCTTTTTTATAACCGTTCACAATAATCACCACTTCCTTTGCATCGAGTACTGTTTGTACCCCAACAGTAAGCGCCTGTTTCGGAACTTTGGCCAGGTCGTTATCAAAAAAGCGTGAGTTGGCCAGAATCGTATCGTAATTGAGGTTTACCAATCGTGTACGTGAACTCAGCGACGACCCCGGCACATTAAAAGCAATGTGTCCGTCGGCACCCATTCCACCTAAAAACAGGTGAATTCCGCCAAACGATTTGATTTTTGCTTCGTAATTTTCGCACTCTTTTTCGGGGTCAGCAGCATTTCCATCAAGAATATGAATATTCTTTTTATCGATGTCGATATGATTGAAAAAGGTGGTAAACATAAAACTGTGGTAGCTCTCCGGATGATTTTCATCGATTCCCACATATTCGTCCATGTTAAAAGTGACCACATTTTTAAATGAAACAACTCCTGATTGATTCAGTTCAATCAGTTTTTTGTAAGTACCGATTGGCGACGAACCCGTGGGTAACCCCAGCACAAAAGGTTTTTCAGCCGTTGGTTTGAATTCGTTAATTTTTTGTGCAATGTATTCAGCCACCCAACTGCTGATTTCGTCGTATGTTTTATGAATTATCAGTTTCATTTCCTACTATTTTTAATTATTAAAACAATCACAATTTATGTTTCTGTTTTTTATTCTTTCATTCATGCATTATAGCATTCACGCATTCATGCATTCCAAAATTAACTCCCCGCCACCGATTTCTCAAGTTTGAAAGCTTCTTCAAGAAACTCTTCCACACTCAGGTCGCGGTGATAAACCATTCCATGAGTGGCGCGTAGCAATGGCGATTCGTTTTGATAAAAGAAATCTTTTCCGAGCAATAATTGTATTTGTTTGTGCTGTTCGAACCAAACCCGTTGCGTCAGTTCGCTGAATTTTCCGTCGAGCTGGTAACTCGGGAAAGAGGCGTTTACCTGTGTTACATAACATTCGGAGAACGATTTGTCGAGCGTTGCCAATGCATTCAGCGACACAGGAACAATTACTTCCACGTCCCACGGATTGTATTTAAACCACACATTCCGGTAGCCAATAATTCGAAGTTTGCTCAGGTCCTCCTCTTTGCTCCACGCTTCAACAGCGCGGGCAATTGCCTGCAAAACCTTGTAATGGGTGTCGGGACCGCTGCCCTGCGGGTCCATTGCCAGGCTGATTACCGTGGGTTTGTATTTTCTGAAATCTTCGAGAATTGGCAATACATCGCCTTCAAAATTGGGTGTACTTCCAAAAGTGCTTCCCTGGTAAAAACTCAGGCGCAGGTGGTGTACATTTTTTACCATAATTCCGTAGTGTGCCCAAACCAGTTCTTCCTCAAACTCGCGAATCATCCCTTTCAGCTTCTGAATTTTGGGTGGATTTTTCCCGCCATCGTAACTGGATTTCAGCGACGAAAGGATTTCGTAAATCACATCGCGGAGTTCGTCTTTCGATTTGATGTTCCAGATGGAAGCCATCGCGCGCACGGCGCGGTGACAAACACCCCGGCGCTTTTCGTCATTGTTCTGAGCCGCAATATTATCGAGATAATGGTAAATATCTTTGTCCCACTTGTATTGATACCCGTCTTTAAAAAAGTCGGGATAGTTTACCATTTCAATTTTTCCCTGGTTAATAAGGTCTTTTGTATCAACCAGCAAATCGTATAAAAAGCGGTTGGTTACAGCTGTAAACCCTGAAGTCAGCACCGAAAAATGCAATTCGTTGCTGGCATCGCGGCTTTGGCGGTTGGTTGCCGGCATAATTCCCAGCATAATATCGTCGTGGTGCGGGCCGGTGTGGTAATAAACCTGATTTAATTCTTTTTGCATGCCCTTTTTCAGTTTCACTAATATCGAATCGATTACAGTTTGCACTGTGTTGTCGTTCAGATCAGGAATCATGCGGCAATATTTGTCGGCTTTCAGGTCGTCAACTTCGAGCTTTGGCCCGAATTTGTTGATTTTCCTGCAAAGTTCGATTACCGCCCGTTCGGTTTTCTTGTGTGTCCACGGGCCGGTTTTGTAAAATGTGTCGATACTGTCGTCGAGTTTCACAGCAGCGCCATCGGTTAAATAAAACCTGGCGTTGGGTAACTTTTGTAACGCAGTGGCTGGTGCGTCAACAGTTGGAACGCTTTCAACCGCCAACTTAATTGTATCGGCAATGGCTTCGCCGGCGGCATACACAATGGCTTTTGCATTGGGGTTAAAACAAATTGTTCCGAGGCCAATGGTAATAACAAGCCGGGTGCGCGAAACCTCAATTCCGCCAAGGTCGGTGGCCAAAACTGCCTGGGTCTCAAAATTTGTTTTAGTCAGCCGGGTCGAATCAAAATGCCCTGAACCTTTTGTATTAAAGGCAATATGTCCGTCGGGGCCAATGCCACTCATGAAAAACCCGATTCCGCCTTTTTCCCTGATATTGTTTTCGTACTGCGTACACCAGTTATCGATTTTAAAAATCGAATCCTGCTGTAGTTTTTCAAGTGCAGTGTGCGCTTCGCGGAAACGCAGTGTTAAATCAATTTTGTAATCGGGAAAAACTTCGGGAAAATGTTTTCCATCAGTAAGCCCGATATCTTCAGACTTTATCAGCAGCGATTTTGATTTATTAAACCCGAACCCTTCGATATAATTGACTTTGGCAAAGTTGTACAAACTGTTGTGTTGCTCTGACGCGATGGGATAAAAATCGCCCATCTGTACAAACTGAAGTTCGCTGAGATTTGGTTTTTCCTTCAGTTTCAGGTTGTATTTTTCAAACAGTTCCTTGCCTTGTTTGTTGGTCCAGTTATCGAGAATAAAATGCAGGTAATGAATAAAATACTGTGCTGTTTTACTGGCTGGCAAACTAACCACGCCTGTCGGGTTTTCGGCTGCCCACTCAATAAAGCTGAGCGCCGACAAAAGGCCTAACTGCGGAAAACTGGCCACTGTGAGAAACGGGGTTTTTGTTGAAATTTTTTTGATGCTGGCATTTTCAAGAAATGCCTTTTCAACGTTGGTGAATTTTGATTCCATATTCTGCTATTTTATCATTGACAATTTTTCGAGGGCATATGCTGCAATGCCCATGGTTCCGGCCTTTGTGCCGAGTTCTGAGAATTTTATCTCGGTGTCGCTGCTGATGTCGTGATTGCTGTACGAGTGAATTGCCTGTTGTACCGGAGCCATAATAAACTGCCCGGCTTCGGCAACGCTACCTCCAATGATTATCAGTTCAGGATTAAAGATCTGGATGAGGTAAGCAATTCCTTTGCCCAGCCAGTGGCCGGCATTTGTAAACAGCGAAATGGCAAACTGGTCGCCAAGTTTGGCTGCCTGGGTTACTGTTGAAATATCAATTTTACCGAGGTCGTTTTGCACAAGTTCGGTAATCAGCGAGCTGTTTCCGCTGGCAATTCCTTCTTTCGCCATCCGTGCAATGGCCACAGCTGAAACCATCGTTTCGAGACAGCCTTTTTTGCCACAACTGCACAACACGCCGTTTTCAACAATGGGCAAATGGCCAAACTCGCCGGAGTACCCTGATTTGCCTGAATAAAGCTTGCCATTCACAATCATCCCAAGGCCCAAGCCCCAGTCGGCCTGCAAAAGCAAAACATGTTTGCGGTTTTTGGCCAGCCCGAAATGCTGTTCTGCAAAAGTGCGGATTTTGGCATCGTGGTTAAAGAAAACGTGTGTACCGAATATTGAACGGAGTTCATCGAAAAGGTTTTCAACCCCAGGGAAATAGGTGCGGTTCACTCCTTTTTTCAGGTCGATTAATCCGGGTAATTCAATGCCTGTAACCAAAATTTTATCTCTTGAAATCCTGTTTTCAGCAATCAGTTTTTCTAGCGCTTCGTTAACCTGTTTAAAAATTCCGAGGTCGGGCTGCATTTTGATAGGAAAGAAATGTGGCCCGCTCACCACTTCGTTTTTGCTGTTAAAAACCGAAATTATTGTACGGGTGATGTTTATGGTGATTCCAACTACATAAAAACCATCGCTTTTCAATCCGTACATATTGGGGCGCCTGCCACCGCTCGAATCGCCCCGTCCCAAATCTTCAACCAGGCCTTCCTCCATCATTTCCAAAAGCAGGCTGTTAATTTTTGGGGTACTCAGGCTGAGAACTTTTGCTAATTCGGCGTTGGAAAGTGCACTGCCGAAATATAGTGCACGGATAACCTGTTTTTTGTGCCAGGTTTTTTTTGATTCTACCGCAACACTTTGGTTTCGTGAATATGTAAAAAGCTTTTCCATTTCAAATTGTAAGCGAAGATTGAAAAAAAATTGAGATTATGCAATAATCATTTTAAAAAAATTAAAAAGAATAGATTGTCTGTTTTAAATTTTAATCTTCTGGAGTAATTTATGATAATAAACGGGCAAATGGATGTACAGAATTTCATAAAAATGACGGATATTTAGTGACGTTTTCAGCAAACAAAAATGATTCAGAAAAAAGACCGGCAGCCCGCCAATTCGGAGCTCAAAGAATATACACTTTCCAACAACCTCGAAATATCACCGGGAGTGCATCTCATTTCATTTCTGCGCGATTTCGATTTTCTTCCGGGGCAGGTGGTGAAAATTGCAGTTGACAAAACGCATCCACCAAGAATCTACAGCATTTGCAGCGGGAATAAAAGCGATGAAGTTTCGGTTCTTTTCAATATAAAAGAAGACGGCTATTTAACACCAAAAATGGCAGCGATGATTCCGGGTGATAAAATCCTTGTTTCGCAGCCTTACGGAAGTTTTACCGGAACAAAGGGCAAAGCCTGGCTGATTGCCACAGGAACCGGAATTGCACCATTTTACAGCACAATTATGTCGGGACTGGCTAAAGGAAAAACACTGATTCACGGCGTGCGGTTTTTAAACCAGTTTTATTTTGAAGACGAACTTGAAGAAACTTTGGGTGAAAATTTTATCAGATGCTGTTCGGCGGAAACCTCTTGTAATGTTTATCCGGGACGGGTCACAGATTACCTGAACCAGTTGGAAAGCCTGCCCAATGAGAAATATTACCTTTGCGGACAAGCCCTGATGGTAGTGGAAGTACGTGATTTACTGATTAAAAAGGGAATAGGATTCGAAAATATTATGTCCGAAATATTTTTCTGAGAAATAGATATTAATAAAATTGCTCATCCGTTATTATACCAGTAATTTCCAGCGACAGCAATAGTTAGCCTGTCGAATAATTTTTCTCCGAAATATCGGCGATTGAGTTTGTAGCAAAACTCATCCAAATACAATTGCAGGT
>JBFXFM010000022.1:0-57822 GCA_050179035.1 Draconibacterium sp.
GATCATCAGGAAACTTGGCCTGAAAATCAAAAATCGTTAGGCTTTGAAATTGTTGCTCCATACTCTAATTATTGAATGGCTTGAATTTACTCATTTTTGCGTTATTGTCAAAATGCCTAATTCAAAACATTTATTTTTATTTGATTTTCGCTTACTCTTTCCCTTTTCAGCAACCGGGGTTTCTTCAAACGCGAGAAATTTCTAACTACGGCGGTTTGGTTTCGAAGCATCGCGCACTCCGGCAAACAGGTTTATCAATTTAAACCGGATTACATTGATTCTATTTTATTACTTTTGCCGGCGACTGCATTAAGTTGTAGTTTTTGCTTATTTGAGCCGGGGTTAGGCGGCAAACCTTCCCCGGTTTTTTATGCCCCGTTCTCTCCCTTCAAAGGCTAAAGATGAAAGTATTGGCAAAAGGGCATCTTAGCATTTTATTCTTACTTAAGATTTTGATTTAAAATGGTCAATAAATCATCCATATACGTTTATTGGGTCGCAACCATAAGAACAACTCATGCTAGTAACACATGAATATGAACCTTTAATCATCATAAAATCTTGAGCCTGCTGAAATGATTCAAAACTTTGAACCAAATCAATACCCATTGTGTACGAAGTACAAGTTTCCGTCCAGAATACATAATATGTACCACCCGTTAAACGTGACATTTCTCTTTCAGATAGCTTTTTAAATTCTTTACCTTTTTTCATACTTTGAGTTTTAGAT
Organism: Draconibacterium sp.; assembly: GCA_050179035.1. Taxonomy (GTDB): domain Bacteria; phylum Bacteroidota; class Bacteroidia; order Bacteroidales; family Prolixibacteraceae; genus Draconibacterium. The sequence goes on from JBFXFM010000022.1 coordinate 731, forward strand.
TAAATTTTATCCGTTTACTTTGTTTTAAACCTGTTCCTGAATTTTTCAGAAGAATAGGGAATCAATTGAATTTCATCTGGTTTAGAAAAAAGACCTGGGTTTATTTCATCGAAACTAACTTCGATGGCATATAAAACATCGGTGTATTTGATAATACCCTCTTTTGTTTCATATACTGTTTCAATTTGCAAAGGATATCCTTCAATTCCCTCTGAAATAAGGGAATCCCATTTACCAAGGGAAAAACCACGGGTTATCCAGTAATACTTTGTTGTTGTAAAACCATTGGTTAAAACCGATTGTACAATGTACCTTTGACAGTTATAACCTAAAATAGCCTTCTCATCGTTTGTTGGAATAACATTAACACTCACAATATCTTTCCCATGTGGCAACACGTTGTCAATTTTTTCAGCATAAAACTGATTCTCAATATTCTGATATGAAAAATATCGGACACTGTCGTTTTGAATTATTGTATTCGGATAATATAAGGTGGAATCAGGTTTGTTTACGATATAATCAATTCGATGCCATCTATCAGTACAATACATTTTAACCGTATCGAAAACCAATTGGTAAGGTTGAATCTCAGTAACTGAATCAAGGTAAACCACAGTACAACAAAACTTGTCCTGCCCAGAGTTTTGAAAAGGGACCAGCAGTAATATCAATAGTGATAATCTAAATTTGTTATGTCTGAAATTTATAGTTTTGAAGTTTGCTTTCATATTCATCTATTCAGGCCAGCTAACAAAAGCCGGAGGTTCATAAACCCAATTTAATATGATTAAAACAATTAAAAAACATGTTTTATAACATGTAAACTCTGAGAACCTGCATGTAGATTGAGGCAGAACGTATAATCAGGTGATTTATTTGTTTAAAAATATATAAAAATCAGGATTACCTTTTGGCAATTTTAAGAATTATATATCTTATCCGATTCAAATTCAGCTATCAGCCACCCAGAAGAATCACTCCACCCTAATCACCTGCACCACTTCTTCCGGCAACTTATCGCCTGCATAACAAACCTTTTCAAGATAGAGGCCCGAAGGTGGCGCAGTTAGTTTTGCCACAATTTCTGAAGGTCGTGTAAAAATGGCTTCTATTTCGCCGGTGCTGAGTTTTCCCCTGCCTGCTTCCACCATCACACCCACCATCCGGCGTACCTGTTTCCACAAAAAATGGCTGCCCGAAACACGAATCAGAATCAAATCGCCGGTTTCAACGATTTCAATTTTGCTGATTTCAACCAACGTCGATTTATCTTCATCCGATTTCTCGGCAAAATTCTTGAAATCCTTCATGCCGGTAAACAGCGCAGCCACCTGTTTCATTTTTTCAATATCGAGCGGGTCTTTCACCCACCAAACCATCTTTTTGCCAAAAGCAGTGGGGCGTTTCGAAATCTGGTAAAGATAACAGCGGTGCACAGCATCGTACCGCGCATGAAATTTTGGTGAAGCCTGTTCAACCTTTTTTACAACAATGTCGGGTGGCAGATTATCGTTGAGCTGAAATTTCAGTTTTTGCAGGTTTGCATTCCGGTTTACATCGAGGTGTGCAACCTGTGCCAGTGCATGAACGCCCTGGTCGGTGCGACCAGCGCCATAAACTTCAATTTTTTCGCCCGAAAAAATCAGTTTGCATGCATCGATAACAGCGCCCTGCACCGATTTTGACCCTTTTTGAAGTTGCCAGCCCGCGTATCGTGTGCCGTCGTATTCAATGGTTAGTTTGTATCGAGCCATTTTTAATTCTTAATAAATCTGAAATAGAAAAGCCTATTTTTTGTTGATAGTTAAAAAACATTCAAAAATCGGATTTTTAACCAATATTATCATTTTTTGGGTATGGTAATTCTGATGACGGCTGTATGTTAGTTTGAAAATTGAAAACTTAAAGAAGCCAAAACAAAAAAACTTTACCCGATTGTATGAGATGCCTTGTTATTAAAAAACCAGCCGAACAAAACAATATTGTTGAATTTATTGGTACGATTCCCTATTTTGAATTGGTTGCTGTTTGCAGTTCAGTTTTCGAAGCATTTGAATATCTTCAGTTTAAGCAAATCGACCTGATTTTTTTAGATACCGATTTGCCCCGCATTTCGGGAATCGATTTTATTAAAAGCCTCGACAACAAGCCGCTGTTTATCTTTTTTTCATCGAGTTCGAACCTGGCCATCGAAGGTTATAACCTGAATGCGCTTGACTTTCTTTTGAAACCATTTTCGTATGAGCGGTTCCTGAAATCGGCCAACAAAGCGCTTTTGTACAATTCAATTGTAAAACGCAATCAGTTTCATTCAGAAAAACAACCGGGAGAAAACAGTGAAATGCAGGAAAACACAAATCAACCCAACGATATTGTAATGGTAAAAACCGATTACCAGACTCTGGTAATCAAACTCGATAATATTCTGTTTATTGAAGGATTGAAAGACTACATCAAGATTTTTACTTCGCAAAATGTAAAGCCGGTTATTACGCTGAACTCACTGAAAAGGCTACAGCAAAACCTGCCACCCAAAAGATTTTCGCGCGTTCACAAATCGTACATCGTTGGACTCGACCATATTAAAGCCATCAACAAAACACAGGTATTAATTAACGACAGGTATATTCCGATTGGCGAAAGCTACAAGGATGTTTTTATGAATAAACTCAGTGAAATGAGAATTTGATTGTTTCTAATAGTGATTGAGTAAATGGGTAATTGGGTGATTGAGGAATTGGGTAATTGAGGAATTGGGTAATTGAGTAACTGGGTAATTGAGGGAATCAGGAATTTTTAAAATAATTCAGCATATTTCTTTCGGACCACTGGTTAAAATAATCAATCAAATTTCCGTTTGATAAATGCATGTTCATTCAAGCTGAAACCAATCTGAAACAGCAGGTAATCCTCGCGAATCAGTCCGTTGGCTTTTGTTCCGTTTTGCCCGTAACGCACACTCCAGTCGAAATTTGAGATTTTTCCGGGCAGCGGAATTCCTGCGCCAAAACTGATGCTTTTATCTTCAATCACCTGGTTTCCGAAACTCAGAAACGAACGCTGATAATTGATTCCCAACCGGTAAACCCAGTTTTTATATGCCTTGTTCATTACACTGTATTCCCAGGGTTTAAATTCAGAACCCAGCGTAAAACGGTGCAAATCCTGAAATTCGTCTTTTTGTGTGGGGTAATCGGCCTGCGACCATTGTTGAAAATTATAATCGAATAAAACATGCAAACGGTCGCTGCGCTTATAGCCAACACCTGCGCCAAAAGTCATTGGCATAATCAGGTAATCGGTATCGAAAGTTTCGCCCCTGATTAAAGAGTAACTGGCATCGTACACGCTCAGCACATGCATCGATTCGAGGTTATGCCTGTTGCTGAAAACCGCGCCAAGCGAAAATTCCGACTTTTTAAACTTTTGCGAATACTGGATTCCGTATTCGAAATAAAAGCTTTTCAGAAAATCCTGTCGAATGATTTGCAGCTCAGGTACAATTTCGGTGGCATTTATATTTTCTTCCTGTGTCAACGGCCCAAAAAGATACGAAGCATTAACCCCAACCGAAAAATGTTTTCCAAGCTTAACTGCATTCGAAAAATAAATCTGGCTGATTCCACCCTCACCTTTGTAAACTGAAAGGTATTTTTCATTGGTTCCTTCAACGCTGTTCTGGCGTTCGACCGTGTAACCCACAGTGCTAAACGGCACCAGCCCGAAAGAGCCGGCCATCCAACTGTTGTATCTGAATCCGAGCGCCAGGTAATTCAGGTTACCGTTAACTCCCGACTGGCTTTTGTCTGATGAACCGAGGCTGTAATATTTCCCTTGTACTCCGATTTCCGAAATAATTCGAAAACTGTCCATCCACGCATACGAAGCCGGATTGATGTTATTCAGATGACTGTCGGAACGAAGTGTGATACCAGCGCCGCCCATTGCCTGGCTGCGGCCAAAACCTTTGTTTTGCAATTCGCCCGGGCCAAACATGGAATAGGGCGAAATGGTGTTTTGCGCAACAACCGCGCTTTTCACCAAAACGAGTGTGAGAAAAATGTATAGTTTCAGCTTTTGCATTGCGATTTCTGTTTTTAATTGGGTTACTGATAAAAAACAAAATAGAGTTTCAGTAAAGGACGATACGCATCGGACTGGCGTGTATCAAAAACCACACGTTCGAGCGAACCAGTGAATATTTCGTCCGGAAAACTCAGAACCAATCCGCTGTTTGGGTCAACCCATGCATCACTCAGTTCGTCGTTTACAAAATCGGTAATATCGAGTTTATAATAGTTTGCTTCGTTGTATTGGCTGTCGAAACCGAATTCTGCGGTAATTGTTTCTCCGTCGCTGTCGGTTAAAACTGAAATGAGCCGGTTACTTTTATCGGTTGAATACATGATTACGTCGCCCGGGAAATCGACCTGGTTGTTACTTTTCGGAAATGGTTTCAGAATAAGTTCAGCTTTGTAAAAAATGTACCTGTCTTCAATCTCCATAATCCGTGTGAGTGAAGCAAAATCAATTCGTGTTAAAATGCCTGTTCCGGCCTGGATAAATGTTTTATTGCCGGTGAATGAAGCCGGAATTTCTTCTTTCTGTGTCGAAAGGGTTTCAACTTCAGTACCTGTTCTGTCGCCTTCAATATGATTGAAATATGCCCCCGAGGTATAAATCGGGAAACTATATTCTATTTCTTCTCTTTCCTCGCCAATATAATGTGTATGGAGTACCATCCTGAGTACAGAATCGGCTGCTGCCAATCCAAGAACCGATTTACTATCGGGTCCTCCCAACAAAACCAGCCCTTCAAAAAATTCAAGAAAATTTTCGGTTGATGCAATTTCGTCCGATTCATTTAAAAGAAATTTCATAAGCTCAGCACCCAGCGCGTCATTCAGCCTGATTTCAATTTCATTATCAAAATTTGGGCGTGGTTTAAATGTTGCAGAACCCAGTGGATTTTCATCGTACCGAAAATGGGTGGTATTATAAAAATAATATTCATCAGGCGCTTCCATGGTTTCGGTAACCCGATGTACAGAAAGCGTAAAAGGCTGCAATGTATCGCCATACGACAAACCATTCAGCCTGATTTGGATGGTTAAAGAATCGAAGACGGATTCTTCATTAATGGCGACCGAATCCGGTTTATTTATCTGAAACCAGGCAGAAGTTTCTATTTTGCCGAAATATTCATCGGTAAAACTTCCGATAAGAAAATTGTCGGGGCTGGTGGTTGAAATTGAATCAATCAAAAATGTCGATAATCCCAGCGAAAAAGTATCGACTACAGTAATTGTGGTTTGATTGTTCACGTATTTTTCGCCTATCGAAAACGATTCAGTACCATCGCCGGTACAACCCGCTATCGAAATCAAAATAAAAAGTAAAGCCGGAAGCAGCTTCAAACGGCGGAAGAAATATCTCATTGTATTTGGTTTTTGGTTCCTGAAAAATGATGTCCTGTTGAAATAAAAAAGAATACCAGGCCTATTTGCTTGTTATTATTCATGACTTAAAACTGAATTTCAGGCTCAAAAAAAGGGAAGCCCGGGGAAAGCAGAAAAAATTATATACCAACGCCCTGTTTCGACCGACACAAACTACTAATTTGCTGACTTTATGGTTTGTTAACCAAATTTTGTCGTTAAAAAATGCTCAGAAACAGGTTAAAACGATAAATACGCCAGGTTCATCTATACTTTTCAACCGGTAGTCTAATTTCCTTTTTTGTCAGCAAACAGTCGCATAGGTTTGTATCCGGTATCAACCCGAATTGAGCCGTTTATGTAAAAATTAAGCAACTGTAAAGTCATGAAAATTAATTATCTTATTTATCTGTTTTTGTGTTTAACATTCTTTATTTCAGCTTGTAACGACGAAGATGAAGAAGAGCTGAATGGAAACTGGTCGGAACAATATGATTTCGATGGTGTACCGCGAAGTGATGCCGTAGGATTTGTAATCGACGGAAATCCGTATCTGGGAACAGGATATGATGGTGAAGACCGTTTGAATGATTTCTGGGTTTATAACACTACACAAAATTATTGGACACAAAAAGCAGATTTGCCCGGAATACCGCGTAATGGCGCCATTGGAATGGCCATTGAAGGCAAAGGTTACATCGGGACAGGTTACGATGGTGACCTGAAACTAAACGATTTCTGGGAATACGACCCGGAAACCAACACGTGGGAACAAAAAGCCGATTTTGCAGGCACCGCCCGTTATGGCAGCGTAAGTTTTACCATTGGCGATAAAGGTTATGTAGGATGCGGATATGATGATAATCACCTGAAAGATTTCTACGAATATTCACCGGCAACCAACATATGGACAAAAATCATCAGTATTGGCGGCTCGAAACGACGCGATGCCACTGCATTTGCCATTAATGGCAAGGGTTACGTGGTATCAGGAATCGATAACGGAACTTACCTTGGCGATTTATGGGAATACGACCCTTCGACCGGATTATGGACTGAAAAAAGAAAAATTACCGACTACACCGATGAAGATTTTGACGACGATTACACATCTATTTCGCGCATTAATGGCGTTGCTTTTGATATAAACGGAAAAGTTTATCTGGCCTGCGGAAGCAAAGGTTCTATTTTAAACAATGTATGGGAATACGACCCCTCAACCGACCTTTGGGTTGAAAAAACAGCTTTTGAGGGTGCCAGCCGAACCGAAGCCGTTGGTTTTGCAGTTGGCTCAACAGGGTACGTAACAACCGGCAGAAGTTCGAGCTACTATTTCGATGATATCTGGAGTTTTGACCCCGATGTTGAATACGATGAAAACTATTGATTTTATTAAAACCCGGACACCCTTTATTTTGGGGGCAATTGCAGCATTGGTAACCATTTTGGCTATATTGATTTTTACAATAAAGCCGGATTCAAAATCTGCTGCATATTCGGTAAAAACATTTGAAACGGGCAATGGCTGGGGTTATTCTGTATTACTGAACAACCGCGAAATTATTCACCAGGATTTAATTCCGGCAATTTCGAGCCAAGCTTCGTTTGCAACAAAAGCCGATGCACTAAAAACCGCAGGTTTTGTAGTTGAAAAACTGCGTGAGCAAAAACTGCCCTACCTTACAAAAGATGATTTGAAAGCATTGAAAATACACCTGCCTGAATTGTAAAGGCAGGTGTATTTTGCAATTTCAGAATAAATCAACCGGATTTAATTTCAGAAATACCTCCCGGCTAAGTCCATCGATGGTATGTCTGTTTTATTAAGTACCTGTTTGATCAATGTGGTTTTTCCAACCTGACGCGGTCCGGTTATTACCTGAATGAACTTTTTCGGCTCAGTTAATCTTTTTGTAACTTCCTGAAAATATAATCTTTTGAACATCTTTATCAATTTTACTCAATGCATTGAGTAAACCAAATATTCACATATAAATTTATGGCGATAACTTTTTGTTATAACTGAACTTCAGCCGATTATTCTTCCCTGATAATCACCGACATCGTATCCGAACTCCATACAGAAAAATAACCGAGTGCACCATTTGAAAGGTTTGTATTCGGATTTGCCGGAGCAGCCGAGCCGGGGTTATTATTTAACAGTTCGGTAAATGTTTTAAAATATTCATAAGCATTTTCGTCAATAGAAATCAGTTGAACTGTTATGGTATCATTTATTCTGTATGGATCGTTTAAAAGTGATATTTCCAGTTTCTTACCATTCACAAAACGGTCGTTAAAAACAATCAGGTCGTCGCTGCTGTTTTTTAAAACGCCATTGCGGTAAACTTTTATTCTGAAGTAATTATCTGTTTCTGCCGGGTCGAGCAAGTAAACATACAGGTAATAACCGGCATCAAAAAACGAATTTCCCTCATCGTAAAACCAGGTGATCGAATCGATGGCAACCGGAGGTTTTAATGTTGATTCAGCCTCGTAAATTTCACCGTTTGCTTCAACTGTAAGTTTATAAGCCGCATTTGTTCGGGGCCTCATTTCGAATGAACGGTAAATTCCCGGGCCTGTCTCATAAAATCTGAACCGCTTCCCATCTGAATCGGTTACGAAAACGTCTGCATCAGAAATTTTAGCTCCGGGAACCGTATCGAAATAACTTGAAGTCATCGAAATTTTAACCTCAGCCAACCCGTTATCTCCATCAATATTTCCTTCGATAACAATTTGAGGATCGGCATCATTTAAATCCACATCAATCACCTTTTCGCAGGCCGAAAAAACGAAGGTTAAAATCAGCAGATAAAAAATATTCTTCATTTCAAAAAATTTCACTAAGGTCATAAATCGCTGTTTTTCAAAACACAACACAATAAAACTCAAGTACCAGGACTCAAAATCCACTATTTTAATTTTAAATTCTTCATTCTTTCATTCATGCATTCATGCATTATAGCATTCTCGCATTCTCGCATTAAAACTTAAACTTGTAACTCACCGAAGGAATTGCCTTGAAAATGGCAAACTGTACGGCTTCGGTAATTTCAGGATTATCCTCGTTTTGCCTGAACTGAATAAAATAAGCATTCTCACGTCCGTAAGCATTGTAAACCGAGAAGTTCCAACTCGATTCAAACTTTTCAGTTTTCTTTCGCTGCCAGGTAAGCGCCAGGTCGAGGCGGTGGTAAGGTGGCATCCGGTAGGCATTTCTTTCGGTGTAATACCCTACAGTTTGCCCGTCGATTACATATTTTCCACCCGGAAACGTAACTGCATTACCTGTATAATAAACCCAGGTAGCCGAAAAATTCAGTTTTTTTGTAATATCAAACATTCCCACCAGCGATAAGTCGTGTATCCTGTCCTGGCGTGCCGGATAAGCATTTCCGTTGTTAATTCCGCTAAATTGCCGCATGGTTCGCGACCATGTGTAACTAACCCAGCCATTCAGCCTGCCAAAATTACGTTTGAAAAAAAACTCGGCGCCATAGGCCCAGCCATGTCCAAAAACGAGTTCAGCCTCAACCGTTGAGTTGAATACAAGTTCTGCACCGTTCCTGTAATCAATCTGGTTTTTCATGTCTTTATAATACACTTCGACTGACGACTCAAATTCGTTGTCTTTAAAATTGCGGAAATAACCTGCCGAAACCTGGTCGGCAATCTGTGGTTCTACATTATTGCTGCTGGGCAACCACAAATCGGTGGGTGTTGTTGTTGTTGAATTCGAAAGCAAGTGCAAAAACTGGTAAATCCGGTTGTATGATGCTTTTACAGAATTTTTTGGGTTGATCATATAATTGATTCCGAGCCGGGGTTCAAGGCCGCCTTGTGTTTTTACAAACTGAAAATCATCGATTTTTTCGGTAAAACTGAGTTGGTTATTTTCGCCAAACTCGTAAAATTCACCCGGCCCCACATTGCTGAAAAGTGCAAGCCGCAAGCCATAGTAAATTTTTAATTTATCGCTGATTTGCTGCGCATTGGAAACATATCCCGCCCATTCAATGGCTTTTCGTTTTGAAATTGTTTCAGGATTAACGCCCGAATTTTCTGATGCGCTGATTTCGCCGGGTAAAATATTGTGATATATCACATTTCCACCAAATTTCATCATATTCAGTGGATTAACATACCAGGTAAAATCCTGTTTCAAGTTAATATCGTCGATTTGCGAACCAATTTTAATTTCAACATCACCCAGAATATTTACATCGTATGAATATTTGCTGAGAATAAACGAAGTGTTCGAAAACAATTTTTCACTGAAATTATGGTTCCACCGCAGTGTTCCGGTAAGATTTCCCCAATCGAACCCAAATTCATTATTAAACCCGAAATTGTCGCGACCGAAATAACCAGAAAGATAAATGCGGTTGTTTTCGTTGATTTTATAATTCGATTTGAGGTTCAAATCATAAAAATAGAGGCTTGTATTTTTAAGTTCATCTTTGCTCGAAAATGCCAGAAAAAGGTCGGCATAAGTTCGACGGGCACTCACAATAAACGAACCACGGTCTTTTTCAAAAGGCCCTTCCAGTGCAATATTCGACGAGATTAACCCCACACTGCCGGCAACTCCAAACGTTTTCAAATTACCTTCCTTCATTTTTATATCGAAAACAGATGATGCGCGACCACCATATTCAGCCGGAATTGAACCTTTCAGCAAGCTGGCATCGCGAATTGCCTCCGAATTAAAAACAGAGAAGAAACCCAGCAGGTGTGAGGCGTTGTAAATTGGCGCTTCATCAAGTAAAATCAGGTTCTGGTCGATTCCGCCGCCGCGAACATAAAAACCCGAATTTCCTTCGCCAGCCGATTTTATACCGGGAGTAAGCTGCATGGTTTTCAGAATATCCTGCTCGCCAAAAATCACAGGTATTTTTTCAATTTGCTTTGGCGCCAGTTTTACATTGCCCATTTCAACCGACGTTATATTCCTGTCGGCACGTTCGCCGGTTACCACAATGTTTCCCAGTTCGAATGTCTTTTCAACCAGTTCTATATCTGTTTTCCTGTTACCGTTCAATTCAACCTGCATCAATTGAGATTCGTAACCAACATACTGATAACGTACCCGATAATTACCTGCCGGAAGTGTAAGCGAATAAAAACCATAACTGTTTGTTGCTGTTCCTGAAGTTGATGGACCTTCAACCACTATTGATGCACCGGGCAAATCTTCGCCGGTAGCTGCATCGCTGATGTGCCCGCTGATGACAAAATTCTGTTGTGCTGATAAATGATTCATCATCAGTAACAAAATTGTAAATAAGTGTATCTTTTTCAGGTGCATTCAAGTATTTCTCAGGCAGGCAAAAGTAGAAATATTATCGGGCAAAAAAGGGACCTGTAAAAAGTAACAAAAACGTAACATCGTTAATTGAATAACAATATATTTCACGGGCAAAACTCCACGCGAAAGAAAATAATTCACTTTTTATCAAACCATTCATTACCTGTAATTTAACCATTAGTCATTTGAAACTCCAAAAAAAACAAATCACTCATAAACACACACTTACAAATCACCGAAAACAGGCATTTCCCGTACTACATTTTCAACAAAACCGGGCACTCTTGTGTGTTAATAAATTATTACTATTTTTGGTGGCCTTCTCCGAAAAACCAGTTCGGGCGGCAGATAAAACAAATCAAAAAAGAACAACAATATGAAAATTTTTAAAACGAATCAGATTCGTAACATTACCTTATCAGGAAATGCCGGCAGTGGGAAAACCACCCTTGCAGAAGCTATGCTTTTCGAGGGTGGTATAATCAATCGCAGAGGTGAAGTCACTGCAAAAAATACAGCCTCAGATTACACTCATATTGAACAGGACTACGGCAACTCAGTGTATTCATCGCTGATGTACACCGAAGTTAACGGTAAAAAAATCAATATTCTCGATGCTCCAGGAATGGACGATTTATGCGGAGGAGTAGTTTCTTCGCTGTATGTAACCGACATGAATTTTATCGTGGTTAATGCCTCGAACGGTATTGAAGCCGGTACCGAAGCAGCAAACCGCCATGCCGACACAGCCCATATTCCGGTAGGATTGATATTTAACCAACTCGACCACGATAACTCAAACTTTGACTCAACCCTTGAACAGTGCAAAAATTTATTCGGAAATAAAGTTACAGTCATACAATATCCGGTTGATGCCGGCCCGGGGTTCTCTTCAATCGTCGATGTTTTGAAGATGAAAATGTACAAATACGGGAAAGATGGTGGCAAACCTGAAATAGTCGATATTCCTGCTTCGGAAGCCGAAAAGGCAGCCGAACTGCACAACCAGCTTGTTGAAATGGCTGCTGAAAACGAAGAGTCGCTTATGGAACTCTATTTTGAACAAGGTTCGCTTTCTGAGGAAGATATGCGCAAGGGCATTCGTTTAGGTATTCTCGACCGCAGTTTGTACCCTGTTTTGTGTACCGGCGCAAAGAAAAACATCGGCGTTGGCCGTTTAATCGAATTTATTGCCAACAATGCACCGTCGCCTTGTGAAAGGCCACGCATAAAAGTTGCCAGCGGTAAAGAACCGAAAATGGACGAAAGCGAAAAACCAAGCTTGTTCGTTTTCAAAACCGCCGTTGAACCGCACGTTGGCGAAATCACCTACTTCAAAGTAATGTCGGGCAAAATCACCGAAGGTCTCGATTTGATTAATGCCACAACTGCCAATAAGGAACGACTTTCGCAGATTTTTGTATCGGTTGGTAAAAACCGCGAAAAAGTGGAAGAATTAGTTGCCGGCGACCTCGGCTGCACAGTAAAACTGAAAGAAACAAAATACAACCATACACTTACCACAAAAGAAGCTGATACCAAATACGAGCCTATTAAATTCCCGCTTCCGAGAATAACAGTGGCCATGAAAGCCAAAAATGAATCGGACGATGAAAAAGTTGGTGAAGTATTAAATAAAATCAGGTTTGAAGACCCGACATTCATCATAGAATACTCAAAAGAGCTGAAACAGTTGATAGTGCAGGGCCAGGGTGAATATCACCTGAATATTCTGAAATGGTTTTTCGATAATGTTTATAAAATTGAAGTTGAAGTTTATCAACCCAAAATACCATATCGGGAAACCATCACAAAACCGGCACAAGCGGATTACAGACATAAAAAACAATCGGGTGGAGCCGGTCAGTTTGGCGAAGTTCACCTGATTATTGAACCATACGAAGAAGGCAGCCAGCCCAAAACAATGTTCAAATTTGGCGACAAAGAACAAAAAATGTCGGTTCGCGACGTGCAGGAACATGTTTTACCCTGGGGTGGAAAACTGATTTACTGCAACTGTATTGTGGGTGGTTCAATCGATGCCCGTTTTATGCCTGCGATTCTGAAAGGTATCATGGAAAAAATGGAAGAAGGTCCGCTGACAGGTTCGTATGCCCGCGACATCAGGGTTTATATTTACGATGGGAAAATGCACCCGGTTGACTCAAACGAAATTTCGTTCAGGCTTGCCGGACGTAACGCATTCAGTAAAGCATTTAAAAATGCCGGGGCCAAAATTCTTGAACCGATTTATAACCTGAATGTTTGGGTTCCGTCTGACAGAATGGGTGACGCGATGAGTGACCTTCAGGGCCGTCGTGCAATGATAATGGGTATGGGCTCAGAAAAAAATCTCGAAAAAATTACTGCAAAAGTTCCGTTAAAGGAAATGTACAAATACACTACTGCAGTGAGTTCAATTACTGGAGGCCGTGGTTTGTTTAATATGGAATTCAGCGAATACGAAAAAGTACCTGCCGATGTACAGGAAGAACTGCTGAAAGCTTACGCTGAAGAGGCAGACGAAGAATAGAACATTTTCTAATCCATTTCACTATAAACCAATGAACGGCCCCGGCTCGAAAGAGTCGGGGCTTTTTTTATGTTTAATTTTACTGTTCTAAAACATACTGCCCAAACATATATTTTTTGTAAATTGCCACGAACCTGAAAAATTTTAAACCATGACAGTGAATTATGCCGAACCTCTTTCAGAGGGTTTCAACCGCATGAAAAAAGCCCTTTTTCAACCTTTCGATTTGCCAAAATGGATAACGGTCGGATTTACAGCTTTTCTTGCCGGACTAACTGAATGCAGCAGCGGCGGCGGCGGCGGAAGCAATGGAAAGATAAACAACAACATTAATGATTTTAACCTCGACAAGATTTTTTCATTTCCTGAAATAGCCCGCGACTGGCTGCTTGAACACCCGCTTTGGTTCGGGTTGATTATTGCGGCCCTTGTTTTAATTTTTGTCATTGCCACAGTTCTTACCTGGGTTAGCTCCCGCGGAAAGTTTATGTTCCTGTACAACGTGGCAAATAATACCGATGCCGTTGTTAAGCCCTGGTATGATTACCGGAAACAGGGAAACTCGCTTTTCTGGTGGCAATTCTTTTATGGCTGGCTGGTTTTTGGCGTGATTATTTTACTGGCTATCTATGGTTTTGGCGTGGCAAAAAATATACATACCGGTGTTGTACCCGAAGTTTCAAAAGTAGGGTTTATTGTAAGTTTTGTAATTACCATTGTTGCTTTGCTGGTTATTTTCGGGTACATATCTCTGTTCCTGAACGATTTTATTGTTCCTATCATGTACAAACACAACCTTACTGCAACTCAAGCCTGGTCCAAATTTCTGACGCTCACCCTGCAGCATCCGGGTTCGTTTATTCTTTACGGACTTTTTGTTTTTGCAGTTGGCATCGGTGTGGGAATTCTCATACTTTTAGCCGCCTTGTTAACATGTTGTATAGGGTTGTTGCTGATTATGATTCCATTTGTAGGGTCGGTAATTTTGTTGCCGGTAAGCTACACTTTCCGTGCTTTCAGCATCGGGTTTCTGGCACAATTCGGCGATTACTTTTCAATAAACGAAGAAACAGCCGGGGTTTTGCCGCAGTAGATAAATCCTAAACAAAAATAACTGACGGCCAATCTGCACTCGTTCGTGCATTCCATGTGGTGGGATAACTTATTCAATTGCTATTTTTGTGAGCCTGGCTCTGGTTACAAACCAGGTTCAGAAATCGTACTTTAATAGAGGAAACTGGCATGGTGAAATCGAACGGACTGCTCAACGAAACATGGATAAAATCGGCGCTTCTTGGAACAACATGGGCTTCATCAGAAATAATTCTCGGGAGTTTTCTGCACAATCTGCGTATTCCGTTCAGCGGAAACATTTTAACCGCAATTGGATTAATCATTCTTATTTCAGCAAGTTATAAATGGACTGAGAAAGGTTTGTTCTGGCGGGCCGGACTGATTTGTGCATTGTTAAAAACAATGTCCCCGAGTGCGGTCATTTTTGGACCGATGATTGCCATTTTCAGTGAAGCTTTGTTGCTCGAGTTTTCAGTTCGGCTGCTGGGTCGCAATATGGCCGGATTTATTGTAGGTTCAGCGCTGGCAATGTCGTGGAACCTGTTTCACAAAATCTTCAATTTTATCATTTTCTATGGAAATAACATTATCGAAGTATATACCAACCTGATGAAGTTTGCAGAGAAACAGCTCCGGCTTCAGTTCAACGCGGTTTGGGCGCCCATTTTTGTTTTACTCGGTTTGTATATTGTTTTCGGTGTTGTGACAGCAATCATCGGAATAAGAACCGGAAAAGCAATAAAATCAGGGAAAACGACTTATTCCGATTCAATTAGATTTCAGGAAATAAATACTCCCGGAACCGGAAAACAAAACAAATTCAGTTATTCATTGGGCTGGTTGTTTGCAAATATTACCCTTTTGATTGGGCTACTGTTGTTTGCCGGGAGGATTAACTTTGGAATTTGGGCTTTATTCGTATTAGTAACTGCCACCATCTGGGCTTTCAGATATAAACGCGCTTACCGGCAGATTATACGACCTCGTTTCTGGATTTTCTTTATTTTAATAACCATGCTTACTGCCGTGGTTTTTACCCAACTCGAAACAGAACCTGTACCTGTTTCAGAAGCCATTTTGATGGGAATTGAAATGAACCTGCGTGCCATTCTGGTTATCATGGGTTTTACCGCTATCGGGACCGAGTTGTACCACCCCGGAATCAGAAAATTCTTTGGCAACGGCTATTTCAAACAACTTCCGCTGGCCATCGAAATTTCGGTTGACACGCTGCCTGCCGTGATTGCCAATACACCCGATGTAAAAACCATCCTCAGAAATCCTGTTTTGGTTGTCAGCCATTTGATAAATTATGCCGAATTCAGGTTAGATGAACTAAAAAAGAACAGGCTCAACGAACAGAAAATTTACATTATAACTGGTGGAATAGGTTCAGGAAAAACCACTTTGCTGAAGAATTTAGTACCCAGATTTACTACGGAAAATATTCCGGTTGCCGGTATTCTTTCGTTACGAAAAATGCAGGGGAATACAACCACAGGTTATAATATTTTCGATGTTAAAACAGGGGAAGAGATGGTTTTTCTGAGTACATCGGGTATTGATGGACAGGATAAAGTTGGCAAATATTTTATCAGTAAAAATGCTCTTGAAAAAGGGAATGCTGTTCTTTTTACTTGCAAATCAGGAATTGTAATTATTGACGAAACAGGGTTGCTTGAACTCAATGATAAAGGATGGGCGCCGTCGATTAATCATCTTTTGGCAAACAAAAGTTGTCATCTTATTTTCTCGGTCAGGCAGGAAGTTCTGGCTGAAATAATTCAAAAATTCAATATTTCGCCTGTCCGGATTTTCAATATTCAGGAAACAGAAACAGAAGATATTACAAAAGAAATTCTTAATACTTTCAGACAGGTTGAAGGTTTTTAGTCCTTGTCCCTGAACAGGTGGAAAAACCCGTCTTTGTGGCGTTTTACCCCATCGCGGCCAATACCGGTTACATTGTAAAAATATACTCCCGGACTTGCCATGCGTCCGCCCATTCCACGGCCATCCCAAACGGTTTGCGTCCAGGTTTGCTCAAAACCACGCACATCGCCGCTTTTCCATGAGTGTAAACGTTTCCCCCAGCGGTTGTATATGTCAATTTCAACACTTTGCATCGACCAGAATTTCACCACAAACTCATCGTTTGTGCCATCGCCATTGGGCGTAAATACATTGGGAACTGCAATAAACGAGGTATCAACTTTTATATAATCTTCGAGATAAAAAGTATCGACACAAACCAAATCAGGCGATATTTTTTTCGACACAAGTTTAACCATGTAAGTACCTGTATTTTCATAAACAAACACAGGGCTGTCATCGTACGCAACTACCATAATACTATCGACAGGTGTTGTTGAACCAGCCGATTCTGCTTTGATTTCGTCAAGGTCGCGAAAGAAAAACCATTCGTATTGTCCGGCGGTTCCGTTTTCTGAAGTATTTGTAAAAGTCACTGTCAAAGGCGCTTCTCCTTCAGATTCATCAACAGCAAAAAAAGCTTTGGTAACCACCGATTCATAAGTTACCGGTACATTAGCTTCGCATCCAAACTGGTCGTAAACCCTGAATGTGTAATCGGTATTTTCTGTTGGCGGATCAAAAATTTGCGGATTCGAAACAGCGGCAATTACCTCGTTTCCTTTCTTCCACTGAACTTTTACTACTTTATTCAACAATACAGTTGCACCTGTCGAAAGGTCGTTGTACTCAAAAGTACCAGTTTCATGTTTCGAGGTAAGTTGGAAGAAATCGCAATTCGATTCGGTTATTTCAGCTTCAGCAGTGAACCAATCGTTAAAAACCCAGGCACGATAGACCTGCGAATTATCGCCTTGTGTAATGGTAACCCTGTAACAACCGTCAGGGAGGTTATTAATGATTGATTGAGTGGCGTCGGCACTTTCAGAAAAATAGAATATGAAACTGCCGGCTTCATATTTTTCCCACAAAAAGGTTTTTGTACCTGTAAGATTTGTTGTAACACTTAACATTGCTTCGGCACTGCCCGCAGCCTCACTGCAGAATACAAAAATGCTGTCGGTTTCGGTAAAAACCGGGTAACTGGTTTTAGCTGATCCTGTTGAACCGGGCGCTGAAATCTGTGCATTGGCAACTGCTGAAAAAGCAACTGCAAGTACCATAAAAAGTGGTTTTAAAAAGGTGCTGACATTCATATAAATACCGTTTGTGCTGCAATATTAACGTATAATTTTTATTAAATTGTTTGCATCTGCCTAAAAATCTGAATTGCCCGGGCAAAAGTATTCCAGCCTGTATTGTTAATAAAACAAGTGCAACGAAATGGTGTTTACAACGAACATCATATACATTTGCGTTTGATTGAAAACACAATAGATTTGAACAATTATTTAAATGAATTGAATAAAGCACAGCATGAGGCAGTGGTGCGAACCGAAGGCCCATCGCTGATTATTGCCGGTGCCGGCTCGGGAAAAACACGGGTTTTAACCTACCGGATTGCTCACTTGTTAAAGCAGGGTGTGCGGCCATCCACCATTCTTGCGCTTACATTTACCAACAAAGCTGCCCGCGAAATGAAAGAAAGGATTTCTTCGGTGGTGGGCGAAAATACAGCGCGGTATTTGTGGATGGGAACTTTTCACAGTGTTTTTGCACGCATTTTACGTACCGAACACGAAATACTTGGTTACCCTTCGAACTTTACAATTTACGATAGCGCCGACAGCAAAAGCCTGATAAAAACAATCATCAAAAGTTTTGACCTCGACGAAAAAACATACAAACCGGGAGTTGTGGCATCGCGAATTTCGATGGCGAAAAACAACCTGATTACACCCGCGGTTTACGCCAACTCAGCCGAAATAAGGCAGGTTGATAAAAGTATGCGAATGAGCGCTATTGCCGAGATTTATAAGGAATACGCCAAACGTTCGTTTCTTTCGGGGGCGATGGACTTCGACGACCTGCTGCTGAAAACAAATGTTTTGTTTCGCGATTATCCCGAAGTGTTAGCCAAATACCACGAGCGTTTCGACTATGTTTTGGTTGATGAGTACCAGGATACAAATTATGCCCAGTACCTCATTGTAAAAAAACTGGCATCGAAAACCAAAAATATCTGCGTAGTGGGCGACGATGCACAAAGTATTTATTCATTCCGCGGAGCAAGGATTGAAAACATTCTCAATTTCAAAAACGACTACCCCGACCATAAAATCTTTAAGCTCGAACAAAACTACCGCTCAACGCAAACCATTGTAAATGCGGCAAACAGCATTATATCGAACAATAAAAAACAAATTCCGAAAACTGTTTTTTCTGAAAACGAAAAAGGAAATCCAATTAAAATACTTTCGGCATTAACAGATAACGAAGAAGGTTTTATGGTGGTGCAGGAGATTGCAGAAACACAACTCCGCAACCATTATAAAAATGCCGATTACGCCATTTTGTATCGTACCAACGCGCAATCGCGCATTTTTGAGGAAGCGCTGCGCAAACGGAATATTCCGTACAAAATTTATGGTGGCCTCAGCTTTTACCAGCGAAAGGAAATCAAAGACCTCCTCTCCTACTTCAGGCTCACCATTAACCCGGCCGACAACGAGGCATTGAAACGCATTATCAACTTTCCGGCACGCGGAATCGGAGATACAACCCTCGATAAACTTGAAAATGCAGCGGCAGCTGCCGACAAATCGATTTGGCAGGTTATCGGAAACCTTGAACTGCAAAACGATGCGGGACTGAACAAAGGAACTGTTTCAAAACTGATGGGCTTCCACAGGCTGATGAAAAGTTTTATGGAGATTGCGGCAGATAACGATGCTTTTTCGGCAGCTAAAATGATTACCGACCAAACTGGTTTATTAAAAGAACTTTACAACGATAAATCGCCCGAAGGCGTAAGCCGGTATGAAAATATTCAGGAGTTGCTCAATGCCATTCAGGAATTCAGCCTGAATTCGCTCGAAACCGGCGAACCATCGAAACTGGCAAACTATCTCGAAGATGTGGCCTTGTTAACCGACCAGGATAACGAAAAAGAGGAAGACCGCGATAAAGTAACGCTGATGACAGTGCACTCGGCCAAAGGCCTCGAATTTAAAAATGTGTTTGTTGTGGGAATGGAAGAAAACCTGTTCCCGTCGTTACGGGAGGACCAAAAACAGGGAGATGATCCGATTGAAGAGGAACGCCGTTTGTTTTATGTTGCGGTTACCAGGGCTAAGGAAAACGCGTGGCTCAGCTATGCCAATCAGCGCTACCGCTGGGGCAGTCTCGATTTTTGCACACCCAGCCGTTTTCTGCAGGAGTTAGACGAAAAATACATTGACTTTTCAGGATCAGGTCTCAGAGATACAAGAAGTAAAAACATTGAGCCGTTGGAAGACAGCGGATTTCATTTTAACCGCACAATTAAAAAATCGCTGATTCCTTCAAGCCCGAATTTTCTGGCTAAGCGACCGTTGGCTGCTGGCCGGAATACAGAAAGCAGCAATTTCGAAGGCGACGATCCAAACGCCATTCAGCAGGGAATGACTGTTGAACACCAGCGTTTCGGAGAAGGAAAAGTGATACACGTTGAAGGCGTTATGCCCAACACAAAAGCAACCATTTTTTTCCCGACATTGGGGCAGAAACAGTTGTTACTGAAGTTTGCAAAACTGAAAATCAAAGGCTAACAACCCAAAAATAAAATTGCACATTGCACGGAAATCATTAGTTTTGCAACAAAATCCACAAAACCAAAACACTGCCGGTTCCTGCTGATATTAAAAATTTAAAGAAAAACAGAAATGGATTACAATACTCAACGTAAAAAATTACCGCTCCCCGAATACGGAAGAAACATACAGAAAATGGTGGATTACCTGTTTACTGTTGAAGACCGTGACAAACGGAACAAATCGGCTCAGGTGGTGATTGATGTGATGGGCAACCTCTATCCTTACCTTCGCGATGTGGCCGAATTCAAACACAAACTCTGGGACCACCTTGCCATCATGTCCGATTTCAAACTTGATATCGATTACCCTTACAACCCGCCAACACCCGATATTCTTACCGAAAAGCCAAACCGTGTACCTTATCCGCAAAACAACATCACTTACAAACATTACGGTTACACCATGGAACTGATGATTGATAAAATTTCGGAACTTCAGGGAGAAGAGCGTGAAATTTTAATTGAGCAGGTGGCCAACCACATGAAAAAATCGTACCTCTCCTGGAACAAAGATGCTGTGGAGGATGAAAAAATTTTCATGGATCTTTATGAGCTTTCAGGCAAACAGGTTAAGGTAAACAAAGAACTGGTGCAACTTGCCGACACCAAATCGATAATGGGAAATACCAACAAGAAGAAAAAACCACAACCCCAGCAGTTTAAAAAGAAACAATCAAAATAACAGTCTGATTACATGTCAACTTTCACCATCGAAGGAGGTTGTAAACTGAAAGGTGAACTCGAACCTCAAGGCGCAAAAAACGAAGCACTTCAGATTATTTGTGCGACATTGCTTACCGATCAGGATGTTTTGATAAACAACCTGCCCGAAATCAGTGACGTTTTGAAACTGATTGAAATTCTCAGAAGCATGGGAGTTCAGGTTGACAGGATACAAAAGGGGATTTACCGTTTTAACGCCGCACACGTCAATATCGATTTTATGAAAACCGCGGAATATGCAAAAAAAGCATCCAGTTTACGCGGTTCAATCATGATAATCGGTCCGTTGCTGGCCCGTTTTGGCAAAGGATTAATTCCGCAGCCGGGAGGCGATAAAATCGGGCGCCGCAGGGTTGACACCCATTTTATCGGGCTACAGAAACTTGGTGCAACATTTGAGTTCGATACCGACAAACAATGGTACTCAGTCTCAGCTTCAAAACTGAAAGGATGTTACATGTTACTCGATGAAGCTTCGGTTACAGGAACCGCCAACATTCTGATGGCTGCAGTTTTAGCCGAAGGAACAACAACAATTTACAATGCGGCCTGTGAACCGTATCTGCAACAATTGAGTAAAATGCTTGTTTCGATGGGCGCAAAAATCTCAGGCATCGGCTCCAATTTGCTCACCATCGAAGGCGTTAATTCCCTAAAAGGCTGTACACACAACATTCTTCCCGACATGATTGAAGTTGGCAGTTTTATTGGCCTGGCTGCGATGACCGACTCTGATTTGACCATTAAAAATGCCGGGGTTGAGCATTTGGGAATTATCCCGAATTCGTTCAGGCAGTTAGGGATAAAAATGGAGCAAAAAGGCGATGACCTTTTAATTTCGGGCAATCGCCATTACGAAATCGACACATATATCGATGGTTCAATCATGACCATTTCGGACGCACCCTGGCCCGGACTCACTCCCGACCTTCTGAGTGTTTTCCTTGTGGTGGCAACCCAGGCAAAAGGAAGTGTGCTGGTACACCAGAAAATGTTTGAAAGCCGTTTGTTTTTTGTGGATAAACTGATTGACATGGGCGCCCAGATTATTCTTTGCGACCCGCACCGCGCCACGGTTATCGGGTTAAACCGTAATCACAGCCTGCGCGGAACAAAAATGAGTTCGCCCGATATTCGAGCCGGAATTGCGCTGCTCATTGCAGCCATGTCGGCAAAGGGGAAAAGCACCATCGAAAACATTGAACAAATCGACCGCGGGTACGAAAGCATCGATTTGAGGTTAAATATGCTCGGTGCAAAAATTTCACGCGGGTAAAAATTCAGGCTGAATTTTAAAGTGTAAACTTTTCAGTAAATAAAATGTTTTGAAACAGGTACGGTTTTTGTAAAAACCGCTTCTTTTAATAGAAAAAAAATTATAACAGAAAAAGAATAAAGTAGTTATGAAAAAAACAGGATTAGCAGTTTTATTTGCATTGTTTATCAGCAGTTTTGCGATGGCACAAACCATTGGCACAAACATCGGCAACAAAGCGCCGGAACTTACTGGCACTTCACCAGATGGAAAAACAGTTAAATTATCTGACGCCAAAGGACAATTGGTTTTGCTCGATTTCTGGGCAGCCTGGTGTGGTCCGTGCCGCCGCGAAAACCCAAATGTGGTTAACGCTTACAACAAATACAAAAGCAAAAAATTTACCAACGCCGAAGGGTTTACAGTTTTCGGAGCATCGCTCGACAAAACTGCCGATGCATGGAAACAGGCTATTGCGCAGGATAAACTTGCATGGCCATACCACATCAGCGATTTGCAGGGCTGGAACTCAAAACATGCAGCCATTTATGGAGTACGCAGCATTCCAACCAACTATTTGCTTGATGGAAACGGGGTAATTATTGAGAGAAATCTCAGAGGCCCGGCGCTTGAAGCAGCGCTTGAAAAATACCTGAAGAAATAATCCGCGGCTATTCTGCCACCGGTTCTGTGCAAATTGACATTCATTCTGTAGTAATGAGTGTCAATTTGTCGTTTTAAAGCGCATGGCAGTATTTTTGTAATATTCAGCCGTCAACAAAAATTAATCAGAAAGTAATTAACCAGATAAAAGAATGTTTGGAATGAATTCGAAAAAACAGAATAAGGAAAAACAGGCTGTAACCGTTGAACAACAAGTTCAGGAGCAGGAAACTGTAAATGCAGAGCCCTCAGTAAATGAGCATGATTCTGAAGAAAAATCATCAAAAAAAGCACATGCAAAAAAAGACAACCGCGATTTGCAGATTGAAGAACTAAATACAAAACTTGCTGAATATTCCGACAAACATTTGCGTTTACAAGCTGAGTTCGACAATTTCCGCAAACGTACAATGAAAGAAAAGGCCGACCTTATAAAATCAGGGGGCGAATCGGTTTTGATAAGTATTTTGCCAGTTATCGACGATTTTGAGCGGGCTCTTACACTGATGAAAGATGTGCCTGATTCGGATGCAGGGAAAACCGGTACACAGTTGATCTACAACAAATTCACCGACTTTTTAAAAGTAAATAACATTAAAGAAATTGAGGCAGTGAACCAACCTTTTGATGTTGATTTACACGAGGCAATCACAAAAATTCCGGCTCCTTCAGAAGAAATGAAAGGCAAAGTAGTGGATGTGGTTCAGAAAGGATATTTTTTAAACGATAAGGTAATCCGGTTTGCCAAAGTTGTAATCGGAGAATAACAATCGATAACCTGAAAATGGCAAAGAGAGATTATTACGAAGTATTAGAGGTGGGTAAATCAGCCTCAGCTGAAGAAATAAAAAAGGCGTATCGCAAAAAGGCACTTCAGTTTCACCCCGATAAAAACCCGGATAACAAGGAAGCAGAAGAAAAATTCAAGGAAGCTGCCGAGGCATACGAAGTGCTCAGCAACCCCGAGAAGAAACAACGGTACGATCAGTTTGGCCATGCCGGAGTAGGCAGCGCTGCCGGGGGTGGTTTCAGCGGTGGCGGATTCCGTGATATGGAAGATATTTTCTCCTCTTTTGGTGATATTTTTGGTGGTCATTTTGGCGGATTCGGTGGATTTGGCGGCGGTTCGCGGGGAGGCAGGCGTGTTAGCCGCGGCTCCGACCTCCGTGTAAAAGTAAGCCTCAACCTGAAAGAAATTATTGAAGGCGTTGAAAAGAAAATTAAGGTAAAAAAGCATGTTGCCTGCGACCATTGTAACGGAACAGGCGCAAAAAACGGCTCATCGTATTCAACCTGTAGTACTTGTCGTGGTTCGGGGCAGGTAACCCGAATCACCAACACAATTCTCGGGCAAATGCAAACTTCATCAACCTGCCCCACTTGTCAGGGCGATGGAAAAATAATTACCGACAAATGTACCCATTGTGCAGGTGAAGGAATTGTGCGCGACGAAGAGGTTATCAGCATCCGTATTCCTGCCGGTGTCGGCGAAGGAATGCAACTCAATGTTTCGGGACGAGGAAATGCCGGACGACGCGGAGGCATTAACGGTGATTTACTTGTGGTGATTGCAGAAGAAGAACACCCCGATCTGCAACGCGATGGCAATAATCTTATTTACAACCTGTTTTTGTCGTTCCCCGAAATTACGCTGGGGACAACAGCCGAAATACCAACTGCCGAAGGAAAAGTTAAGGTAAAAATTGACGCCGGTACACAACCCGAAAAAATACTTCGTTTGCGTGGAAAGGGAATCCCTGATGTAAACGGGTATGGCCGTGGCGATCTGTTGGTTCGCATTCATGTATGGATTCCGAAACGACTCAACGCAGAAGAAAAGAAAACAATGGAAAGGCTGCTTAATTCGCCTGGGTTCCTTGATGGACCCTCTGCCGATGAAAAATCATTCTTCCAGAAAATGAAAGATATGTTTGACTAAAAAGAAAACAAGGCCATCAAAGCCTTGTCTTTTCTTTTTATTGCATTTTGTGGTTGAATATTATTATTTACTTTTAAGCCAATTTGAAAATATTAACCAATAAAAATCTGACCTATGAAAAAATTGTTCTCTTTTCTATTTGTGTTATTTATTGCAATACAACTATTTGCACAACCTGACACAAAAGAAATTCTGGGTAAATGGAAATACACAGTTGATACCGGAGGAAATCTGATGACCGGAGTTGTAAGAATTGCTGAAGTTGATGGGAAACTTACCGGTGATGCAACTGTTGAGGGGTACACAATTCCTTTTACAAAAATTGAATATAAAGAAGATAAAAAGCTGGTAATAGAAATGAAAACCGAAGCTGACGAATATAAAATTGATGTAAAAGTGGACGGTAATAAATTCTCGGGGATGGGCTCTTCGTACCAGGGTGAAGCCCCAATTACAGGTGAAAAAATGCCAGAATAACAGCAGTTTTTTTTGCTGTTCAATCTTTCAACTACTAATGCAGGACTTTAATAATCAATACTATTTTCTTGAAAAATCACTTCAGGAAGAGATTCAGTTGTTGGGAACACTCAAGATATTCCAACCCGAAGAAGTAATAATCCGTGAAGGACAATTTATCTCCAGTTTTCCATTAGTACTGAGAGGATTAATCAAAGTTTCGCGAAACAACAATGAAGGTAACGAACTGTTACTTTACTACCTGAAAAGAAACGAAGTTTGTGCGATGGCCCTCACTTGTTGCATGACAAACTTAAAAAGTACTGTAAATGCCGTTGCCGAAGAGGAAACCAGTGTAATACTACTGCCGGTTCACCTGATCGACAACTGGATGTGTAAATATCCGTCGTGGAAAACTTTTGTGATGCAAACTTTCCAGAACCGTTTTCGTGAACTGATTGACACCATCGACGCAGTTGCATTTTTAAATCTCGACGAACGGTTGGTGCGTTATTTTTACGACAGATACACAAAAACAGGCAACTCCAAATTATCAGTTACCCATCAGGAACTGGCACTAAAACTGAATACCTCGCGTGAAGTAATTTCGAGACTGTTGAAAAAACTTGAAAACGAAGGGAAAATAAAACTTTCCAGAAATTTCATCGACTTTTCTCAGCTTGTGTGACATAAATTACAGACTACGTTTCCAGAACTGATTTTCTTTGCACCAGATTATTCATGGTAAATAGTTCAATACTATTACTTCATAATTTTTTGGGTTATAAAATCGGTTAGTAGTTGAAGGTTATTGAGCCAGTCTTAGTGAAGACTGGCTTTTCTTTTTATTCAATGTTAATTTCAAATTGAAATCCCATTTTTATTGACTGACATTGCTCATGTTTTTCGATAAAATCTTCATATTTGCACACATACAGTTACAAGAATTCTACCTTTAAAAAAGTAAACCAAATGTTCAAGATTCAAACGTTAAATAAAATTGATGCCGAAGGGCTGACCCTTTTTCCTTTAAGTAAGTACGAAATAGCCAGTGAGTTGCCCAACCCTGATGCAGTTGTGCTTCGCAGTTTCGAAATGCATGGCATGGAACTGCCCGATTCGCTGAAAGCGGTTGCCCGCGCCGGTGCCGGAGTAAACAACATCCCAATTGATAAATGTACTGAAAAGGGCATTGTAGTTTTCAATACACCCGGTGCTAATGCAAACGGTGTAAAAGAACTGGTAATTGCAGGGTTGCTGTTTTCGTCACGAAACATTGCAGGCGGAATTGAATGGGCCAAAACACTTGTCGGGCAAGGCGACCAGGTTCCCGCACTTATCGAAAAAGGAAAAAACAATTTTGCAGGAAATGAAATACAGGGAAAAACGCTGGCAGTAATCGGTCTTGGTGCGATTGGCGTTTTGGTGGCCAATGCTGCAACCGCTCTGGGAATGCGCGTTATCGGGTACGACCCTTACATGACAGTAAAACAGGCATTAAAACTTAGCCGCGAAGTAACCTGGGTGGAAGGCATTCAACCTTTGCTTTCGCAAGCCGACTATATTACCATCAATATTCCACAAACACCCGAAACAAAAGGATATCTCAACAAAGAGAAATTCAAAATGATGAAAAAGGGTGTGCGCATTCTCAATTTTGCCCGTGGCGGACTTGTGAATAACACCGATTTGGCTGAAGCCATTACCGAAGGAAAAGTAGCTTGTTATGTAACCGATTTCCCCGATGAAACCACGCTTAAAATGGACAAAGTGATTTCAATTCCTCACCTTGGGGCATCGACAGTTGAATCTGAAACGAATTGCGCCATCATGGCTGTGAACCAGGTAAAAGAATTCCTCGAATGTGGGAACATCATCAACTCGGTGAATTTCCCTGAAGCGCAGATGGAAACACACAACGAAGCCCGTATTCTTGTGGCCAACCAAAATGTACCGAATATGGTAAGCCAGATTTCAGCAGTACTTGCTGCTGAAGGAATTAACATCGATCAAATGCTGAATAAAAAACGCGAAAACATTGCCTACAATATTATTGACGTTGACAAGAAAGTTATCGATGAGTCGATTCGTGAAAAACTGATGGCCATTGATGGAATCTTTATGGTTCGTATTATTCAGGCATTATAAAAATCAACTGAAACAGATTTTATTATATCAAAAAAAGCTAAAAATCAAATGAGTAAAAGTATTGAGTTAAAAGCTGCCGACAACATCAGGATTCTGGCCGCTTCAATGGTTGAAAAAGCCAAATCGGGTCACCCGGGTGGTGCGATGGGCGGCGCTGACTTTATAAATATTTTATATACCGAATTTTTGAACTATGACCCCACGGATATGAATTGGATAAACCGCGACAGGTTTTTCCTCGATCCCGGGCACATGTCGCCCATGTTGTATGCGGTACTTTCTCTGTCCGGATTTTATTCAATGGAAGACCTGAAAAACTTCCGCCAGTGGGGAAGCGTAACACCAGGTCACCCCGAAGTGGATGTGCTACGTGGCGTTGAAAATACGTCCGGACCACTTGGTCAGGGTCATACCATGGCTGTGGGTGCTGCTATCGCCGAAAGATTTTTGGTTCAGCGTTTTGGCGGGTGGATGAGCCACAAAACATATACTTTCATCTCCGATGGAGGGGTTCAGGAAGAAATTTCGCAGGGTGCTGGCCGTATTGCCGGGCATCTTGGATTGAGCAACCTCATCATGTTTTACGACTCAAATGATATTCAGCTATCGACAACCACAAACGAAGTTACTGCTGAAAACACAGCAAAAAAATACGAAGCCTGGGGCTGGAGTGTGATGACCATCGACGGAAATAATCCAACTGAAATAAGGGCTGCACTAAAAAAAGCAAATGCTGAAACTGAAAAGCCAACCCTGATTATTGGTAAAACAATTATGGGGAAAGGTGCAGTTACTGCCGATGGTTCAAGCTATGAGCGTAAAACTGCAACACACGGAATGCCCTTAGGAGAAGCAGGTGCATCGTTCGAAAAATCAATCGAAAACCTTGGTGGAAACCCTGAAAACCCATTTGTAATTTGCGACGATGTTCAGGCGCTTTATGAAAAACGCAAAGCAGAACTGGTAAAAGCTGCGGCGGCAAAAAAGGCAGAACAGGCAAAATGGGAAGCAACCAATCCCGAACTGGCTGCCAAACTAAAAAAATTCTTTTCGGGCGAAGCACCTGAATTTGATTACAAAACAGTTGATCAAAAAGCCAACTCAGCTTCAAGGGCAGCATCAAGTACAGTACTTGCCGCTTTTGCCGGTAAAGTTGAAAACCTGATTGTTTCTTCAGCTGACCTATCAAACTCAGATAAAACCGACGGCTTCCTGAAAAAAACTAAAGCCTTTACAAAAGGCGATTTCAGCGGTTCGTTTTTGCAGGCAGGTGTGAGTGAATTAACTATGGCTTGTATTGCCAACGGTTTGGCATTACACGGAGGCGTAATTCCGGTTTGCGGAACTTTCTTTGTTTTCAGCGATTATATGAAACCCGCAGTTCGGTTGGCTGCATTGATGGAACTGCCTGTAAAATATGTGTGGACTCACGATGCTTTCCGCGTTGGAGAAGATGGTCCGACTCACCAGCCCGTGGAACAGGAAGCTCAAATCAGGCTGATGGAAAAACTGAAAAACCATAAAGGCCACAACAGCACCCTGGTGGTTCGCCCGGCCGATGCCAACGAAACCACTGTTGCCTGGAAAATGGCAATGGAAAACACACACGCTCCTACCGCACTAATTCTTTCGCGCCAGAATATTGCCAATTTGCCTGTTGAAGGAAATGGATATGAATCGGCTTTACAAGCTGAAAAGGGAGCTTACATTGTTTCAAAACCCGATGAAAAACCCGATGTTGTATTGCTTGCCAGCGGCTCTGAAGTTGCAACCCTTGTTGAAGGAGCCAAACTCCTCAAAAACGATGGGCTAAAAGTTCAGGTTGTTTCTGTTCCTTCTGAAGGATTATTCAGAAATCAGCCAAAAACTTACCAGAATGAAGTGCTGCCAATTGGGGTGCCACGTTTCGGTATGACAGCCGGTTTACCTGTAACTTTGGAAGGACTGGTTGGCGAGAACGGAAAAGTATGGGGATTGGAATCGTTTGGTTTCTCGGCTCCTTACACTGTTTTAGACGAAAAACTGGGTTTTAACGGACAAAACGTGTACAACCAGGTAAAAGCTATGCTTGCATAGTTTTATCTTTAAAAACATATCAAAAGCGCGCTTTCCTGAATTGATGGGAAGGCGCGCTTTTTTTTGATTATTTTTGATGCAAACAAAACCAGCATGAAAATTAAAAAAATTTGGATAATCGCAATTTTTACGATTATAACAATGTCAGCAAAATCACAAACTCTTGATTCAACAGCACTTGTAATAATCGACATTCAGTATTTCTATTTTCCGGGCGGTGATATGGAACTTTCGGAACCTGAAAAAGCAGCGGAAAAAGCAAAACAACTGCTCGACTTTTTTCGTGAGAAAAATGCGCTGGTTGTTCATGTAAAACATGAATACAATCCCGGCGGCGAGATATACAAATTGGTTGCCCCGTTGGAAACGGAAAAAGTTTTTTCCAAAAAGGAAGTGAATTCATTTCTCGGTACCGGTTTGGAAGAATATCTGAAACAAAATCAAATTAAAAAGCTTGTACTGTGCGGAATGCAAACACACATGTGTCTCGAAGGAGCAACCCGCACCGGTCACGATTTGGGTTACGAATGCACGGTGATAAAAGATGCCTGTACCACACGCGATCTTAAATTCGACGATGTTACAGTTCCTGCAAAACAGGTTCACTACTCGACTTTGGCAACATTAAGGAATTATGCAAAAGTTGTTGGGTTGAAAGAGTTTTTAAAAAGTCAGAATAAAAAATAAGAAATAACGAATCAGGAAGTTTAACGGTTGTTTCATAAAACTTTCTTATTCCTTATTTCTTATTCGATATTTTAGATTTATTCCACAACCCGCAACCAGGCTTCGGCCATCAGTTGAGCCCCGGGCATGGCAGGATGAACACCGTCACCGGTCCAGTAAGTTGCCGGCGCATGTTTTACAGCTTCATCATAAACTTCCTGAAACGGAACCCACAATGCGCCAAATTCTTTGGCAATTTTTTTGGCTGCAGCCTGGTATTGTTTCATGGGTTCGGCCCAGGTTTCATCAACTGCCGAAGTTCCGGTTACATAAAATGGTTCGCAAATCACAAATTTAATGTCTGGCAATGTTTCTTTAGTTTGCGTCAGTAGTTTGCGAAAATCATTTTCATACACCTCAACAGTTCCGTCGTAATGACCGTTGCGTTTATGCCAATAATCGTTAACACCGATTAAAATGCTGAGCACATCAGGTTTCAGGTCGAGACAATCTTTTTGCCAGCGTTCAGCCAGTTGATAAACTTTGTTACCACTGATGCCACGGTTATAAATGGTTAAGTTTTTATCGGCCAATGTATTTAACAATGCAGAAGCCGCGAGAAATGCATAACCCTGACCAAATGAACGGGCATTGTTGGCAAGCTCTTTTTCTTTATCACGACCGGCATCGGTAATTGAATCGCCTTGAAAAAGAATAACGCTTCCGTTTTTAATGAGCGGATATTTCTCCTTTGCATCAGTATTTGATGGAACAACTGCCGAAACAATTGCCGGAATACTTGCCAAAGTTGCAACTCCGGCTGCTGAGCGTGTCAGAAAATTTCTTCTTGTTAAACTCATGATTTTAGTTTTGTATAATTTAATAATTAAGTCACTACTTTTGTTCGCCTTAAACAAATTCAAAACTATACAAAATGGTAAAACAATTTTATCTGATGACCATTATTTTACTGATGGTATCAGGCATTTCCGCTCAAAATCTGTCCGTTATTCCCAAACCGCTGGAAATGAAAATAGGAAGCGGTGAATTTATAATCTACAATAATTGTTCGCTGCAATTTGATACCAGCAACCCTGAAATTGCAAGAATTACAGGATTCTTCAACGATTATCTGAATCAATTGTATAATATTCAACTGAATACAAATAAAGAAGGCAAAATCATTCAGTTTATAATCGACAACAATTCGAATCTTCCAAAAGAAGGTTATTTGCTGGCGGTTACTGAAAATTCGGTAATTATTACAGCTTCTCAACCCAACGGTTTGTTTTACGGAATGCAAACCCTGAAACAACTTTTACCGGTTGAAGCCACAAACGGTAAACTTGAAGTACCTGTTGTTGAAATTAAAGACCAGCCGCGGTTTGCATGGCGCGGAAATATGTTGGATGTGGGAAGACATTTTTTCCCGGTCAGCTTTATAAAAGAATACATCGATATTCTGGCTATGTACAAAGTCAATACATTTCACTGGCATCTCACCGAAGACCAGGGCTGGAGAATTGAAATTAAAAAATACCCGTTGCTAACTGAAATCTCGCATTGGCGAGACGAAACAATTGTGGGTCACCAGCGCGATAATGCAGAAATGGACGGAATTGGCTACGGTGGTTTTTACACACAGGACCAGGCACGCGAAATTGTCCGTTATGCTGCTGAAAGATACATTACTGTTGTTCCTGAAATTGAAATGCCGGGGCATTCGGTTGCAGCGTTGGCTGCATATCCCAACCTGGGTTGTACAGGTGGACCATATAAAGTAAAGGAAACTTGGGGTGTCCATAAAGATGTGTATTGCGCTGGCAAAGAAGAAACCTTTGAGTTTTTGCAGAATGTGTTGGACGAGATTATAGCCATTTTCCCCTCACAGTTTATCCATATTGGTGGCGATGAATGCCCGAAAGATGCATGGAAACAATGTGATGCCTGTCAGAACCGGATGAAAGAAAATGGGTTGAAAGATGAACACGAATTGCAAAGCTGGTTCATTTCAAGAATGGATAATTACCTTGCATCAAAAGGCCGCAGGCTGATTGGCTGGGATGAAATTCTGGAAGGCGGACTGGCACCACAGGCCACCGTGATGAGCTGGCGCGGAGAAAAAGGCGGAATCGAAGCCGCCAAACAAAAACATGACGTGGTAATGACTCCGAATTCACACATGTACATCGACTACTATCAGTCGCAGAACAAAGTCAACGAGCCACTTGCAATCGGAGGTTTTCTGCCGGTTGATAAAGTTTATAGCTACGAACCGGTTCCGGCTGAACTGACTGCTGAAGAAGCAAAATTTATTCTTGGTGTGCAAACCAATCTCTGGACTGAATATGTGGCCACCACCAAAAAAGCAGAGTACATGCTCCTGCCCCGTTTACAGGCACAAGCTGAAGTTGGCTGGACACCCAAAGAGCTGAAAAACTTTGACGATTTTGCCAAACGGCTTGAAACTGATTATCTGCGGCTTGAAAAACTGGGGATTAATTTCAGGGACCATAGAAAGCAGTAAGTAATTGAGTGATTGAGTAAATGAGTAAATGAGGGTGGAGGTTTTCAACCTCCATTAAATAAAAGAATCCATCCGGCAATCGCCGGATGGATTCTTTTTTATTTCAGTAAGCAATTGAATCAGAATTCAAACTCAACAAACTTCCCGAATTTTTTGTATTGCTCATATAAAGCTTCGTATTTCTTAACGTTTTCAGGAATCGGGTGATATTCCGTTTCAATTCCGCCACCCATTTTTTTCTGAGCTTCGGCAGTATTTGGATAGATTCCGGCTACAACAGCAGCAGCCATTGCAGAACCTAAGGCACAAGCCTGTTCCGAACGGGCAACTTTAATAGGCATATTCAGCACATCGGCCACAATCTGCATCACCAGCGGCGATTTTTTTGCCACACCACCCAATGCAATTACACCATCGATGCGCACACCTTCGGCAATAAACCTGTCGTTGATGGCTTTTGACCCAAACGCGGTGGCTTCAACCAATGCACGAAAAATTCGCGGGGCATCAGAACCCAGATTCAGCCCGGCAATCGCACCTTTCAGGTTTTGGTTGGCATCGGGTGTACGACGGCCATTCATCCAGTCGAGTGCCACAATGCCACTTTCGCCAATCGGGAGTTTGGCAGCTTCCTCGCTCAGTTTTGCAATAATTTTATCAGAAGTTTCGTCAAGTAATTTCTGTTTTGTAGCTTCATCCAACAAAGCCGAATCGGCCAGAATATTTTGCAAAGGCCATTCCAGCAGGCGTTTGAACCAGGCATAAATATCACCAAAAGCAGACTGACCAGCTTCAAGCCCGAGCATTCCCGGAACAATGGAACCGTCAACCTGACCGCAAATTCCCTTTACCAATTTATCACCAACTTCATCCATCGGGGCAATCAACATATCGCAGGTCGATGTTCCCATTACTTTTGAAAGATAATAGGGCTCTATTTCTGCACCCACTGCTCCTAAATGCGCATCGAAAGCGCCAACGCCCACAACAACATCAGTCGAAAGACCCAGTTTTGCTGCCCATTCGGGCGTCAGTTTTCCGGCTGAAACGTCGCAGGTAAACGTTTCTTTGTATAAACGGTCACGTAGTCCGCTCAGCAGCGGGTCAAGCGCCACAAGAAATTCTTCAGCGGGCAACCCGTTAAAAGCTTCGTGCCACATGGCTTTATGGCCCGCTGCGCAACGACTCCGTTTCAATGTTTTCGGATTTATGTTACCGGTTAAAACTGCCGGAATCCAGTCGCAATGTTCTACCCAGGAGTAAGCAGCACGGAAAACTCCGGCATCTTCGCGGATTACATGAAGCAGTTTTGCCCAGAACCATTCCGAAGAATAGATTCCGCCTTCGAATTTGGTGAAATCGATCTGCCATTTTCCGGCAAGCTGATTAATCTCCTCAGCTTCTTTAACCGCTGTATGGTCTTTCCAAAGTACAAACATGGCATTCGGATTTTCTTCGAATCCCGGAGTTAACGAAAGTGGAACCCCTTTTTCGTCAACCGCTATCGGGGTTGAACCGGTGGTATCCACTGAAATTCCGACAACATTTTCTGCCACGCCTGCCGGCGAAAGTTTCAACGCTTCTTTTATGGTGTATTCCAACCCTTCGAGATAATCTTTCGGGTGCTGGCGAAACCGATTATTCGGAGCATCGCAATACTGCTGTTTTTTCCAGCGCGGGTAATAAAACACTGCACTGGCAACTTCCTCGCCCGTTTCAACATTTACAATCAGCGAACGAACAGAGTCGGTTCCGTAATCTAATCCGATAGTGTATTTCATTTGATTTATTATTGATTAATGATTATTGATTATTTGATTTTCGATACTGGTACTGGATACTGGATTTTTGAATTTGATACTGGATTGAAGAATTGAGATTGGTTGAGATTCATAAAGATTGATGGGATTTGGAAAATGGATACTCGATTCTGGATACTGGATTAAAAAATTGAGATTGATGGAGATTAAAAGGGATTGATTGTATTTCTGAAATCTGAGACCCATAACCTGCAACCCGTAACTTGTAACTTGCTATCCGTAACCCGTAACCTGCAACACGCAACCCGTAACTATTTCTGTCCATAATACGCATTTTTCCCGTGTTTGCGCAGAAAATGTTTATCCAACAACGCTTTATCCATTACTGTTTTGGGGTTTAAAGTCAGTGAACGGAAAGTCATTTTGGCTACTTCCTCCATCACAACTGCGTTGTGAACAGCATCGTCAGCATTTTTTCCCCACGAAAACGGGCCGTGATTGTTCACCAGAACACCCGGAATCATATCCGGATTCAGGTCTTTAAAACGTTCAACAATTACATTTCCGGTTTCCTTTTCGTATTCACCTTCGATTTCAGCTTTCGTCATTTCGCGGGTACACGGAATTTCACCATAAAAATAGTCGGCGTGTGTGGTTCCGATAGCCGGGATTCCTTTGCCAGCCTGCGCCCACGAAGTTGCCCATTCAGAATGCGTATGTACAACACCTCCAATATTTTGAAATTTCCGGTACAAAACAAGGTGAGTTGGCGTGTCGCTCGATGGTTTTAGTTTCCCCTCCACCACTTCGCCATCAAGATTCACCACCACCATATCTGATGCCTTCATTTTTTCGTATGAAACCCCGCTGGGTTTAATAACCACAAGCCCTTTGCTGCGGTCGATTCCGCTAACATTTCCCCAGGTAAAAATTACAAGGCCGTGTTTAACCAAATCAAGGTTAGCCTGAAAAACCTGTTCTTTTAATTGTTCTAACATATTTCTTTAGTTTCGAGTTTAATGTTTAGCGCTTCCGGCTTTTAGCTACTGGAAGATTGATATTGGATTCTTGATACTGGATTCTTGATGCTGGCTGACGGATAGGATACTTGATAATTGTAACGGTTTTCATGTTCTTCAAATATTCATTAATCACTATTAATTTCAATTAATCTCTAATCCCTCATTTTAGCATTCACGCATTGGCTCTTTACTCAATCCACGCAGCAAATCCGCCACCGGGAGCCATTTTAAGTTTTACAACATCCCCATTTTTTACAGTGCTTGTTTTTTGCTCTGCAATTTCAGCATTTTCTTTTGTTTTTTCTGTATCCGAAAAACTTGTCATTTTGTAGCTGCCATCCCCCAGAAAATCAAGTTTTATCTCTAGTTCGCGTTCAAAACTGTTTGTCATGGCACCAATAAACCAGGTTTTACCCGACCTGCGTGCCATTGTAATGTATTCTGAAACAACACCATTCAGCACTTTTGTATCATCCCACACCGATTGTACTTTGGAGAGAAACTCCTCTCCCACTTGCCCGTAGTAATTTTTCGGGTGGTCGCAAGCAACTGTGAACGGACTGTCGAAAATTACAAATTGTGCCAGAGTGGCTGCCCTTGTGCCTTGCACGTTGGCGGGTGTTCCATTTCTGAATTTATCAGGATTCCGGTTGAGAAAACCGCCGGGTGTAAAATCCATCGGACCAGCCAGCATCCGGGTGAATGGCAAGGTACACAAGTGTTCCGGTGTTATCCGCAGCGACCATTTATTGTATTCATTCCCCAAAACTCCTTCACGCGTTACGAGGTTTGGGTAAGTCCGTTGCCACCCATCGGGTTTGAAAGCTCCGTGAAAATCGACCATCAAATGATATTTCGCCGCTGTTTTTACAATGCGGTGATACCAGTTCACCATTTCCTGGTCGTCGCTGTCCATAAAATCAATTTTGATTCCTGCAATTCCCCATTTTTCGTACAAAGCACAAGCTTCCTCAAAATTACCGCGGTCAACATCAGTATTGTACAACCACAACCAGCAGCTTACATTTTTACTTTTCGCATATGCCAGAATTTCCGGCATGTTGATTTGAGGAGCAACCTTTTTAATATCAGCATCTTTTTGATTGAACGGCCCATACCACTGCCAATCGATGAGCATGTAAGGCCAGCCCATTTTTGATGCCAGGTCGATGTATTCATAAATCACCGGTTGTTCCATTTTCACCTCGCCGCTCCACCAGTGGTCCCAGGCACTGATTCCAGGTTTTATCCAAGATGGGTCTTCAATTTCGCAGGGGTCGTTCAGGTTGACAATGATTTCAGATTCAATCAGTTTTCCTGGAGTTTCGGCCAGCATAATTACACGCCAGGGTGTTTTATGCGGCGCATTAAAAATGACTTTTGTTCCTTTCTCAGGTTGGCCTTTGCGGGGAGATAGTGCCGTTCTCAGATTTTGTCCGTTTTGTCCCGATACAGTTTTCAGGTACATTCCGGCATAATCTTCTATATCGGCTTCAGTGATGGCTGCATAACATTTGTCGCCAAGTTTAACAGTCATCGGAAGGCCGATGACCATATCAGAAGTTATTTCATTTAACTTTCTCTCAAAATGTTCTTTTTCCTGCGAAGTGGTGTAACTATCGTAATTTACAGCCCAGCAGGAAAAATTTTCCGGAAAAATAAACTGGGTTAATTCATCGGTCATGGCGTATTTGTGAGATGTAAACTGTTCGGGGAAAATGGTGCGAAAAGCAACTCCGTCATTGTAAACCCTGAACTCAAGATTCAAAAGTCGCTGAGGAAATTTCTCCTCTTTTAATTCAATCAAAAGTGAATTGTAATTATTTTTGATGCTTTCGAATCGTTTCAGAACCGGAGTCCAGGTTTCGTCAACCGAATTTTTTTTTGTTCCGGTAACAATCAGATTTTTCCCAATTGGCGGCGCCTGTTCAAAGGTGAATGAAATAGAAGAAGGTTCAATCACTTTGTTGTTGGCAAATTGTACTGCATATTTTAACTCTTCTCCAGGTTGAATAACAACTTTTATTTTTCCGTCGGGTGATAGAATATTGTAGTCGGCAGCACTGATAAGCACAGGAAACAACAATATATAAATCAGCATTTTAATAGATTCGACTGTCATTTTACAGGTTTTGGTTATTAAATAAAGCGTAAAAATAACACTTACAATTAAACAGCAAAACTTTTTTCAAAAGAAACAACAAATTACAAAATAAAAAAAGCCCTGACATTATCGTCAGAGCTTTGCAAAACAAAACCTATTGAAACTCCTCGCAGCAAGCTGACGAGGAATCCGATTCCGTCAAGGATTTTTTTAGTGTTTTGTTCGCTTACACCGCAGCAAAGCTGACGGTTAATAAGCTCACCGGAATTCAATCAAACTAAACCAAACAAACCAATCTTATAAAACTTTTATATCCACCGGTGCTTTTTCAAGCGCTTCTTCTTTTTTCGGAAGAACAATGTTCAAAATACCATTCTCAAATTTTGCATCAATACCTTCGGCATTAACCGATTGTGGAACTTTAAACTGCTTTTCAAAATTATACACATCGAATTCACGACGCACATATTTGTATTCTTCATTGTTCCGGCTTTCAGTTTCCTTGTTATCCACTTTAATGGTCAGCATTTCATTGTGGAAATTGATTTTCATGTCTTCCCTGGTAAACCCCGGCAACATCATTTCAATTTTGAAATCATTTTCCGATTCGAAAATGTTGATTGCCGGTTTGCGGCAATTCTGCAGATAATTTTCATGATAATCGTTGGTCAGAAAGCTGTTCATCATTTCGTTTACCAAATTTTTGTTCACACTGTAACGGGGCTGATAAAATCTTACTAAGTTCATAATTTGTTTCTCCTATTTTTTAATTGTTTAACTTTTAAAATGTTTCATGACCCTTAAAAATCAATTCCTGTTCCAACAATACAAAAACGAAAAATCAACCGTCAAATCGTTCTTTTTTGCGCCACATAGTCAGCTCGAAGTAATTTTTATCTGCTATTTTGTCCGAAAACAATTATTCAGCCGCTGCTATTTCCCATTATCAGTTTCGTTTTAAACTTTACCTTTGCAAAACTGAATCAGAAAATCATGAGAATTGATATCATCACAGTTTTGCCTGAAATGCTGGAAAGTCCGCTGAACTTCTCCATCATCAAAAGAGCCCGGGATAAAGGACTTGCTGAAATTGTTGTACACAACCTGCGCGATTATTCCGACGACAAACACCGCAGGGTGGATGATTATTCGTTTAGCAAAGGAGCCGGAATGGTGATGGCGATTCAACCGATTGAAAAGGCCATCGAAAAACTGAAAAGTGAACGCAACTACGACGAGATTATTTACACAACGCCCGATGGAAAAGTTTTCGACCAGAAAACAGCGAATATTTTGTCGATGTACAAAAACGTCATTATTCTTTGCGGGCATTACAAGGGAATTGACCAGCGCATTCGCGACCATTATATTACGCTCGAAATTTCGATTGGCGATTATGTGCTTACTGGCGGAGAACTCGCCGCGGCAGTAATTACCGACAGTGTGGTACGCTTACTTCCGGGTGTTTTATCCGATGAAACATCAGCGCTTACCGATTCTTTTCAGGATAATTTACTGAGTCCGCCGGTTTACACACGCCCGGCTGAATATAAAGGGATGAAAGTCCCCGATGTGCTGCTTTCGGGTAACGACAAGCTCATCGACAATTGGAAACACGACCAGTCTGTTGAACGCACAAAAAAGCTGCGCCCCGATTTATACAGAAAATATTTGGGGGAGGAATAACAGATGATACTGGATGCTGGATACTGGGAAAGAGATTGATGGTGATTGGTAGAGATTGTTAGAGATTTATGGAGAAATTGATAAACTTCCTGCTCAACTCTCATTTCTCATCGCTAATTTCTTACAGCTTCGGTTCTCCGACTTCCGGCTTCTTTAAACTCTCCACTCAATCAGTCCATCAACCCTAAAAATGATTTTTTCATTATCAGTCAGCCATTTGATTACACGACGGAGTTTATGCTGGTCGCCTTCAAGTTCGAGTAAAAGTTTTTCAAACGAACAGGGGGTTTCAAGTATTTTTTTTATCCGTAACGATAGCTGTTCGAATTCATAGCCAGTGAGTTCAAGTTGTGCCAGCGACTTACACACATCGCAACTCCCGCAACGCGGGGCATCGGTTTCACCAAAATATTCGAGCAGCAACTGGCTGCGGCAATGCGTTGTGCAGGTGGCATAATGAATAACTGCATCAATCCGTTTTTGAAAATCTTCCTTGCGGTTGCCGTAGTTTTCCTTCGAAATTTTCAGACGTTCAACAGCAACACGTTCCCTAGTAAAAAAAATATACGGTGTGTTGTTTTGTGGCACATAATCGATGATTTTTGCCTGGCGCAAATGTTTCAGAAACTGGTAAACCTGCTCCTGTGAAATACCGCCGCGCTTTGCCAGCAGTCCCTCATCAACCGAAACAAAACCTGTAAAAAGCCCTGTATAAGATCGAAGCAAAAGTTTTATGAAACCATCCATTTCGGCGTTCGACACCTGAAATTTGTATAAATCGTCGCGAGAAACAGTAAAATACACCCGCGAAGGATTATCCACTTCTTCGGTAAACTCAAGATAACCTTCGAGTTGCAACATCTTCAGGCTGTTGTAAACCATGGCCTGCTGCAATTTAAAAGTTTGTGCAAACTGTTGCAACTGAAATCCAAAAGTCTGATTTTTACCAAACCCTTCAGCCACCTGCAAATAATTGCAC
This sequence comes from Draconibacterium sp., assembly GCA_050179035.1. Lineage (GTDB taxonomy): Bacteria > Bacteroidota > Bacteroidia > Bacteroidales > Prolixibacteraceae > Draconibacterium. The sequence goes on from JBFXFM010000022.1 coordinate 40,822, forward strand.
AACGACTGGTAAATCCGTTTAATGTTGGCTACTTCAGGAAATGAAACAGCAACCTGCTTTTTCAGCTTTGTTTTTTCAGCATTGTTAAAAAGCAATACGGCAGCCGCTTTTTTCCCATCGCGCCCTGCCCTTCCCGCCTCCTGAAAATAAGCTTCAAGCGATTCAGGTGGTGCAAAATGAATTACAAAACGTACATCGGGTTTGTCGATACCCATGCCAAAAGCGTTGGTTGCCACAATCACCCTTGTTTTTCCGCTTATCCAGGCATCCTGTTTATCGCTGCGCACCGAAGTGGTAAGTCCGGCGTGATAAAAATCGGCGCTGATCCCATTCTTTCTGAGCTCTTCCGCAATTTCGCGGGTGGCCTTCCTGCTGCGCACATAGATAATACCTGTACCCTTTACTTTTTGCAGTGTATCGAGCAGGTAGCCGTTTTTGTTCTCCACATTACGCACAAGGTAATTCAGGTTTTCGCGCTGAAAAGAAACCTGCAGCACATTCTTCTTTTTAAACCCCAGTTTTTCCTGAATGTCATCAACCACGCGAGGAGTGGCGGTTGCCGTCAGCGCCAGAAAAGTGACTCCTGATAATATTTTTCTGATTTGGATGATATTCAGGTAGCTGGGTCTGAAATCGTATCCCCACTGTGAAATACAATGCGCTTCGTCAACAGTAATCAGGTTTACATTCATTTGTGCAAGCCTTTCGGCAAATTGCTCCGAACCCAGTCTTTCGGGCGAAACATATAAAAACTTGTAGTCGCCCCACACCGCATTATCAAGTGTTATTTTAATCTCCATGGGCGACATTCCGCTGTGGATCATCAGCGCTTTAATGCCTTTGCTTTGCAGCTTTTCCACCTGGTCCTTCATCAGCGCAATTAATGGAGTAATTACGATGCAAATGCCCTCACGCGACAAAGAAAACACCTGAAAAGTGATGGATTTACCGCCGCCGGTAGGCATCAAACCAAGCGTATCGTTGCCTGCAGCCACCGATTGTATAATCTCACCCTGTAACGGACGAAAATCGGAATAGCCCCAGTAACGTGCCAATATTTGCCTGTAATTTTCCATTAATACAAATTAAGAAATCATTTTAACTATTAACAATTTTTATCGGCCAAAACACCCGCCGTTCCGAATTTTGTCGAGGTTAATTCGCTAATTTTTGTAGTTTTGCGCATTGTTTTATCTAAATAAAAATAACATGTCGTTCCTGATTGATAAAGTAGAATTCGAAGGTTTAACCTACGATGATGTCCTTTTAATTCCATCTTATTCTGAAGTATTACCCCGTGAAGTTGATTTCACTTCGAAATTTACACGGAATATTGTGATTAACACACCCGTGGTGAGTGCAGCCATGGATACGGTTACTGAATCGAAAATGGCGATTGCCATTGCCCGTGAGGGTGGTATCGGGGTGATTCATAAAAACATGAGCATTACCGAACAGGCACACCAGGTGACCATTGTAAAAAGAGCTGAAAACGGGATGATTTACGACCCGATAACCATTACTCCTGACAAAACTGTTGCCGACGCACTTAATTTTATGGCAACATACAAAATCGGCGGTATTCCTGTGGTTAATGAAACAGGAATTTTGGTGGGAATTGTCACCAACCGCGACCTCAGGTTCGAAAGAAACATGAACCGCAGAATCAGCGAAGTAATGACACGTGAAAACCTGATTACCACAACCGAATCAACAAATCTTGAAAAAGCCGCCGACATTCTTCAAAATTATAAAATCGAAAAACTGCCCGTGGTTGACAAAAACAACAAACTCATCGGGCTTGTAACTTACAAGGATATTACAAAAGCAAAAGACAAACCACTGGCCTGTAAAGATTTAAAAGGCCGTTTACGCGTTGCTGCCGGGGTTGGCATTGCTTCCGACACCATCGAACGTGTTGACGAACTTGTAAAAGCACAGGTTGATGCACTTGTTATTGATACAGCACATGCCCACTCCAGAGGGGTTTTCGAGATGCTGAAAGCCATCAAAAAGAAATACCCGGAAACTGAAATTGTAGTTGGAAATATTGGCACAGCCGAAGCCGCTGTGGAATTGGTTAAATTGGGTGCCGATGCGGTTAAAGTGGGTATCGGACCGGGTTCAATCTGCACCACACGTATCATTGCCGGTGTTGGAATACCGCAACTTTCAGCGGTTTACAATGTGGCAAAAGCCATCAAAGGTTCGGGCGTTCCGGTGATTGCCGATGGCGGTATACGCTATTCGGGCGACATTGTTAAAGGCATTGCAGCAGGTGCCAATTCGGTAATGTTGGGAAGTTTGTTTGCAGGTGTTGAAGAATCGCCGGGTGAAACCATCCTTTTCCAGGGAAGAAAATTCAAATCGTACCGCGGAATGGGTTCTATTGAAGCTATGCAGCAAGGTTCAAAAGACCGCTACTTTCAGGATATGGAAGACGACATCAAAAAACTGGTTCCCGAAGGAATTGCCGCCCGTGTACCTTACAAAGGAACGCTGGATGAAGTGCTATTCCAGCTTACCGGTGGGTTGCGTGCTGGCATGGGGTATTGCGGCGCACGAAATATTGAAATGCTGCAAAATGCCAAATTCACCCGCATTTCGAATGCAGGTATGCAGGAAAGTCATCCGCACGATGTAACCATTACCCGTGAAGCGCCCAACTACAGTTCGAGACAATAAATTGATTTTGAGCGTGGTTATAATTCTGAATTATTTTTCAAGGGCACTTTCAACAATGAATCAATCATGTTAAATCGATTTAACATTAAAAAGTCATTACCAGCAATGAAACATATTGTATTACTGAGTTTTATTTTATCTGTTTTTACCTTTCCGGGCTTATCGCAACCCGACGAAACGCTGATTACCATTGGCGGCACAAAAATAAGTAAGGGTGAATTTGAACGTATCTACCAAAAGAACAACAACAATTTATACAACCCTGACGATAAAAAAACACCTGAAGATTACCTTCAGCTGTTTGTGGATTTCAAACTGAAAGTGATTGAAGCTGAAAACCTTAAAATGGATACAAGCGCCGCTTTTGTGAATGAACTTGCCGGCTACCGTACCGAACTGGCAGCGCCCTACCTCACCGATGTTACTTATACCGAACAAATGGTAAAAGAGTTGTACGACCGCACAACTAAAGAAATCAGTGCCAGCCATCTGCTACTGAATGTTTCGCCCAACGCCACAAGGCAGGAGGAAGAAGAAGTTCGCGAAAAAATTCTGAAGATAAAGCAAGAGATAATAGCAGGCAAAGATTTCGGCGATGCAGCTGTGGAATATTCGCAGGACCCGTCGGCCAAAAACAACAAGGGTGAGCTTGGTTATTTCTCGGCTTTTAACATGGTAGTTCCATTCGAGAACGCTGCTTTTTCAACACCGTCAGGCGAAATTTCAGAACCGGTAAGAACACAGTACGGATGGCATATCCTTAAAGTTCATGATATCCGCAAAAACCAGGGCGAAATATTGGTTGCGCATATCATGAAAATGTTTCCGCGCGATATGACGCCCGAAACCAAAGCGAAATTGAAATCACAAATTGATTCAATTTATGCCGAAGTGAAAAACGGTGCCGATTTTGCACAACTTGCCCGCGAAAAATCTGACGATAAACGGTCGGCACAACAAGGTGGAGAAATGCCCTGGTTTGCATCGGGACGTATGATTCAGGAATTTTCAAAACCGGCTTTTGCCCTTCAAAACAAAGGCGATATCAGTGAAATTGTTGAAAGTCCGTATGGTTATCACATCATTAAAAAACTTGACACGCGTCCGGTTCCTTCGTTTGAAGAATCAAAAAAGGAACTTGAAACACGCATAAAACAAGACCCGCAGCGCAGTCAGACAAGCAAAACAGTTTTCATTTCGAAACTGAAAAAAGAGTACAATTTCACCGAAAACCTGGCCAACATCGATAATCTGATGAAGAAAAATATTGGTGATTCAACGGTGAATGCCAGTGATGTTTTGTTTGTACTGAATGGCAAGGATTATAAAACAGAACAATTTACCACCTGGCTGAAAAACGAAAACATAAGTAAAGGCTCTTTTAACAAAAACTACACACCTTGGGTTGAAGCTGAAATTACAGCTTACGAAGACTCAAAACTGGAAGAAAAATATCCAGATTTCAGATACCTGATGCAGGAATACCACGATGGAATGCTGCTTTTCAATATATCTGAAATAAAAATCTGGAATTATGCAGCTGAAGACACTGCCGGGTTGGAACAGTTTTACAAAGGTTGTAAAAAATACATGTGGGAAGAACGGTTCAAAGGAATGGTCATTACTTGTAAAAACGATTCGGCGCGGCAGGAAGCCGATAAATTTCTGGCCGAAGAAATGAGTGTTCAGGAGATTCTGGATTTGCTGAACACCAAGGAAAAGCTGATTACCATTACCGAAGGAGCCTGGGAAAAAGGTGTAAATCCGATAGTCGATTTTTATGTTTGGAATGGCCCTGAACCAGCCAAATTTGACAGTGCACTTACTTTTGTACGCGGAGATAAAATTCAGCCTGAGCAAAAAAAGCTGGAAGAGGCGCGCGGACTTTATGTTTCCGACTACCAGAAAGTAATTGAAGAAAAATGGTTAAAAGAGTTGCATTCGAAATACAAAGTAACCGTTAACAAAAAACTGCTGAAAACGATAAAAGGTGTTTAAACTGCGTAATATACCTGTTCTTCTGGCGGCAGCAGGCTTGCTTGCGGTACAATGTACCCGCTCTGAAACTCCCGGCGAATCGCCGGTTGCCAGGGTTGGAGAAAAAGTATTACTGCAAACCGATATCAAACAAATTGTTCCATTGGGTTTAAGTCCGGCTGACAGCGCTGCAATTGCCGGTGAGTACATTAAAAAGTGGATACGACAGGAATTGCTGATACAGAAAGCCAATGAAAATCTTTCGGCAGAGCAAAAAGACCTGACCCGCGAGATTGAAGAATACCGCAACTCACTGATAATTTATAAATACAAAAATGCGCTGTTGAGCGAACAAATGGATACAGTTGTAACACAGTACGAGATTGAACAATATTACAACACAAACGCCGACAATTTTAAACTAACCTCAAACATAGTAAAAGGTGTTTTTATTAAAATTCCGCTCGGAATTGCAAAACCCAATGAGTTGAAAAAAATGATTGACGACAACTCGGAACAGGGAATTACTGCCTTGAAAGAGTATTGTATTCAGTTTGCAGTATCGTTTGATTTTTTCACCGACAAATGGGTCGCGTTCAGAATGGTTCGCCGTTATTTACCCACCGAAATTGAAGACGTTTCGCAAGTACTTAAACGCAACAACCTCATCGAACAAAAAGATGCCGGATACTATTATATGGTAAGTATTCAGGACTACCAGCTGCAAAACGAGCCCGCACCAATTGAATATGTGCAGGACAACATCAGGGACCTGATTCTGAATCAACGTAAAATTCAGTTTTTGCAACAGATTGAGGAAAATGTGTACAAAGAAGGATTGAGACAAAATAAATTCAAAATATTTGCGGAGCAGGCAAACTAAGCCTGGCTGCCATTAAAAATGAAAACAAGAATGAAAAGCATAAACATGAAAACAGTAAAATCGAAAACAACACTGGCACTTATTCTGGCGCTCAGCACCCTTTCTGTCAATTTGATGGCACAGGACAAGGTGGTTGATCAGATTGTGGCCATTGTAGGTGGAAACATTATTCTGAAAAGCGATATTGAACGCATGAATATCGACCAGCAGGCGCAGGGAGTTACCTCGGAGGGTGATATGAAATGTGAAATCCTGGAGAATTTTCTTATCGATAAACTGCTGGTGGCTGAAGCTGAACTTGATACGCTGATTGAGGTTACACCCAGCCAGGTAAACCAGCGGATGGACCAGCAACTTGCCATGTATGTATCGTATCTGGGGTCAGAAAAAGCAGTGGAAGATTACTTCAAAAAGCCGATCATGGAAATAAAATCGGAGATGAGAGAAGGTATCCGTACGCAGCTTTTAAGCCAGCAAATGCGCGAAAAAATCACAAAAGACGTAACAGTCACACCTTCGGAAGTCCGTTATTATTACCGTAATCTGAGCAGCAATGAAATTCCCACTATCCCAACCCAGTATGAATATTCTCAGATTACTTTTCAGCCTCAGATTGAACTTGACGAGGAAAACAGGATAAAAGCCAAACTTCGTGATATTAAAAAACGAATTGAAGATGGTTCGAGTTTTGCCACAATGGCTGTGCTTTATTCAGAATGCCCCTCGGCCAAAGACGGTGGTGTGCTTGGCTATTCGGGCCGTGCCGAGCTCGACCCCACTTTTGCAGCCACGGCATTTAACCTGAAAGACGATAAAATTTCGAACGTGGTAAAGAGCGCTTTTGGCTATCATATTCTGCAGCTTGTTGACAAAAAAGGCGACAAAGTAAATACCCGCCATATCCTGATGAAACCCAAAGTTTCTGTTGAAGCACGCGAAAAATCGTACAACAGGCTCGACAGTCTGGCCAACATGATTCGCAGAAACGAAATTCCGTTTGATGAGGCTGCCATGATGTTGTCTTCGGATAAAAACTCAAGAAACAATGCAGGTATGGTGATCAACCCCAATACCATGTCGTCGAAATTTGCGGTAGAGGAACTTGACCCCGATGTAAGTAAAGTAATTACGAAAATGAACCTGAACGAAATTTCAGCACCTTTTCAGACCACTGACAAAGAATCGCAGCAACTAGTGTATAAAATCATCAAACTCACAAAAAAGACTGATTCACACAAGGCCGATTTGCAAAACGATTACCAGCAGTTATCAGATTTATACCTTTCACACAAAAAAGAACAGGTATTTAACGATTGGGTTGTGGCGCAACAGTCGAAAAATTACATTCGCATTGACGATACCTACGCCAACTGCAATTTCAATTTCGAAAAGTGGATTAAATAATTAACTGAATCTAATACAAATATGTCGGTGAATTTTAAAAACGATGTGGAAGCGCTCGACGCTCTCCGCAAAAAATATGATGAATTAAAAAGCGAAATCACCCGTGTAATTTATGGGCAGGATGAAGTTGTGACCCAGGTATTGATTTCGCTTTTCAGCCAGGGGCACGTTTTACTCATCGGGGTGCCGGGGCTGGCAAAAACATTACTTGTTACCACCATCGCCAAAATCCTGGGATTGAAATACAACAGGATTCAATTTACGCCCGATTTAATGCCATCTGATATTATTGGTACTGAAATCCTCGACAACGAGCGCCATTTCAAATTTATCGAAGGGCCGCTGTTTGCCAACATCCTGCTGGCCGACGAAATCAATCGTACACCACCAAAAACCCAGTCGGCACTTTTAGAAGCCATGCAGGAACGGGCAATTACCACAGCCGGACAGCGGTTTAAACTCGAAGATCCGTTTTTTGTATTGGCCACACAAAATCCCATTGAGCAGGAAGGAACCTATCCGCTGCCCGAAGCGCAGTTAGACAGGTTTATGTTTTCGGTTTGGCTCGATTATCCAAAATTTGCCGATGAAATCACGATTGTAAAAAATACAACTTCAACCCTCGATATCGATTTAAAACCAGTAATTTCTGGAAAAGAAATTCTTTTTTATCAGCAACTTATCCGGAAAATTCCGATTAACGACAGCGTTTTGGAATACGCAGTTAAACTGGCGGTAAAAACACGTCCGAATACACCGGGAGCAGCCGATGTTGCCAACCAGTACCTGAAATGGGGTGCTGGTCCGCGTGCTTCGCAATACTTAGTGCTGGGCGCAAAAACACACGCCGCTTTGCATGGCAAATATTCGCCCGACATTGAGGATGTGAAAGCCATTGCACCTTCCATTCTCCGCCATCGTATTATCAAAAATTACAAGGCCGAAGCCGAAAATATTCCGGTGGATAAAATCATTGAAAAACTGCTTTAATGCTTTTCAATTTCCTCACATCGGGTTTAAAAAACAGGCTGCTGGTTTTTGCCTTCTTTATTGCTGCGTTGAATGTTTCGGCACAGGAAAAAAAAATGGTGGAAATTCTGAGGGCAGGATCGCTTGAAGCCAATGAGCAAATTGCTGCAAATGCGCAGCGCCTGCTCGATTCGGTTCATATTCGCCATAAAAATATTCTGATGTGGTGCGACAGCGCTTACACCTACACAGGAACCAACCGGGTCGATGCGTTTGGAAATGTACACATCAACCAGGATGACACGCTGCACCTTTATGCCAGTACAGTTTTTTATGATGGCGACATCAGTTTTGCCCGCGCCTGGGGAAATGTTAAACTGATTAATAAATCGACAACTATTTTTACAGACACGCTTGATTACGATCTGGCTACAAACATCAGCTATTATGACGACAAAGGGAAAATAGTTGACAGCACTACAACAATTACAAGTCAGATTGGGAAATACTTTATCAACGACGACATGCTTTACCTTTACCGCGATGTGGTGGCGGTGGATAAAGATTATACAATGACCAGCGACACAGTGAGCTATAACACAACAACGGGGCGTATTTTTATCACCGGCCCAACAACCATCCGTGACACTGCCAATACACTTTATGCTGAAGATGGATGGTACGACTCAAAAACTGGTGATGCTGAACTGCTTAAAAACCCTGTTATGTCAAACGAAAAACAAAATATAAAGGCAGGGTACATCAAATACGATAAAGAAACAAAGTCGGGAAAAGCGCTGAAAAATGTATGGATTACAGATATTGAAAACAGCTCCATTATTTCAGGGAATATTGCCGAATACAGCGATTTAAACGAAACTGCCATGGTTACCGACTCGGCAGTTTATATGAATTATAACGAAAAGGATACACTGTTTTTACACGCCGATACCTTGCGCACAGTTCCTGATACAGTTCCCGACGAAAAAATTGTTTTTGCCTACCGGAAAGTACGTTTCTTCAGAACCGACATGCAGGGTGTTTGCGATTCGATGGTTTACTTTACCCGCGATTCGGTAATTCAACTGCACTATTCACCAGTGTTGTGGTCCGATATTCATCAGCTTTCTGCCGACCTCATTGAAATGCAGCAATTTGAAAATACCCCCGACCAATTCAGGCTTACCCGAAATAGTTTTATTATCTCAAAACAGGATTCCAACCGGTTCGACCAGATAAAAGGGAAAGAGATGGTTGGTTATGTTGTTAACAACGAACTCAATCGTATTGATGTGAATGGGAACGGGCAAACACTTTATTATGCAATAGAAAAAGAAGAAATTATTGGCTTGAACAGGGCCGAGAGCAGCAAAATTTCCATCCGGTTCAAAGAAGGAAAAATAAATACAATTTCATTTCTGAAAGCCCCTGAAGGTGAGCTTAAACCGATAGCACAACTCTCTGAAGATGACAAAAAATTAAAAGGATTCAACTGGAAAATCGACATGCGGCCATTATCAAAATCCGATATTTTTGAATGGAAGACAATGCAGGAAAAACCACCGGAAAAAACCAAAGTGGAAGAACAGAGCGAGATGAGAGAAGAGAGATGAGAATTGAGCGATGAGTATTGAGTATTGAGATGTCAAACGCTATCAGTCTCCGTCAATCTTTTTTTTCCAGTATCCAGTAGCAAGAAGCGATGAGAGGTGAGTATTGAGCAATCAATCTCCACCAATCTCAATCAATCTCTATCAGTCACTACCAATCTCTGTTTATCCAGTATCCAGAAGCGATGAGCGATGAGCGATGAGCGATGGGCAAACAATCTCTACCAATCACTTTTCCCCAGTATCCAGTATCCAGCAGTAAAAAATCTCAACCAGTCTCTATCAGTCTCAATAAATCTCCTCTCCCCGGCATCCGGAATCAATCATCCTGTACCAGCCGGCAAATAAAAGCTACCACGATTTTCCAACGGTGAGTTGAATTCCAAGATTTTTACCTGTTGTATTAACGGCATCTCCAGCTACTGACAAACCAAGTTCAACAGGAAAGTCAGGATTTATATAATTGGTTTCGAGCATTCCCAGTACATTCTTCTGAGCCGTTTGGTAGGGTTGCTGATATGTACCAAAATGTTCAACATACGTAATTAATCCGCGCCATTGCAGATGTTCACTGATAAACCCGCGTACTCCCAGATGATGGGCAAAGAACCTGTTCGACTGGATACCGTCAGAAACACCATCAATCATTTTAACCGGAAAAAACAAGGGAGAACTCAATACACGCCCGTGGTAAGTAAAACCTGAACGATAAACACCGTGATTAAAATAGGAATCATATTCCCGGTCGGAGGAATTACGGATACTTTGTTGTTTGGTATATGTGAATTCGTATAATGCATCCGAGATTACCGGTTTTTCTTTAAAACGATGAATGTACAACCCGACCAGGTTATCCGTTCTGTTGTGCCAGTTAAGACCCGAGTTATCTTCATACGGATGACTCACGTACAAAGTAGCTTCAAAATTTTGAAAGCGCCTTTCAAGTTCAAGCTGATAAGTTCCCAACTGGTTACCCGAAATGTTTTTTTGGTCGGTCGTCGGAAAATCATCGTTCCCGGGCAGTGCCAGCACATAATACAGGTAATAATCCCAGCCCGGCAGTTCGCCATAAACCGGCGAAGTGCCGCCCCACATCACAAAGTGCTCAAGACCTAATGTGAAATTCATTGTTTCAGTGAGCCTGAACTTACCATACAACGATTTATGGTGTAAATGAGCTCCATCGACATATCTTTCATCGTTAAGCAATTTCTCTTCATATTCGGCTTTAAACCTGAACCATTTTTTAAAAAATGGCATCGATTTGTACCCAAGTGTTGAAAAGCGTATGGAAGGCATGGGGCGTGCATTTTCACTGCGGGCCAGATTACCGTTTGTAGTTGATAACCCTGCATATCGGATTGAATCATAAAACATTCCTGCTTTCAGTTCCCAACCTTTAAAGGCCACACCTGCATAAATCCGGTTAAGTTGAAATGAACTCTCACTACCCAAAGCAGCCACTCCGTTTATTCCCCAGGTTGTTGAAAAAGCAGAATTTACATTCTGACGGTGATTTTGTCCAATAAAAATATCAGTGACATTAAAGAATGAACCATTCTGAGGAATTTTACCCTGCCGATTGGCTGTAAACCAAAAGGGCTGCACGCTGTCGGTGGCGGCAAGTGTTGAACTTAAAACCTGAATTTGAACAGGTTGCTGAGCTTTAACAGTAGCTGAAAAAATCAGTGCCAGAACAAAGACAAAATTACCAGCAAACTTTGTATGAGATTTCATTCCACAAAATTACCATTTAATTGAAGTAATAAAAGAGGCCGGATTAAACTGGCTACCAGAAAAACAACCTGGATATTGAAGACCAGCGCGATTTCAACACCACCTTATTTTTACGGTCTTCACTCAACCTGATAAAAACCGAAGGGACAAAAGAAATCACAATGCTCGTAACCACAAGAATCAGTAACTGATAATTTACATTTATCCTGGTATTATTGAGGTATAAAGAAAAAAGGAACAGCGTAATATTTGAAGTAACAAGTATAGAAGTAATTATGATGTGCTGTTTGAAAAAATAGAATAACCGGTGGTGAATATGATTATTGTCAGCAGAGAAAGGAGATTTCTTACTTTTAATTCTGATGGTCATAACCCGCAGTGTATCAATCAGTGGAATAATAATAATTGCAAACGAAACTGCCGGAGATGCATAAACAGCATATTCTCCTGTAAATTTGATATTCAGTTCGTTGAATTTGATAATAAGTGCCGCAATAATTAACCCGATAATTAATGAGCCTGTATCGCCCATAAAAAGTTTATGTTTATCGCCAAATACGTTATAAATAAAAAAACCTGCCAAACTACCTGCCAGGGCCAACGCCATAATTGCATAAGTGTAATTTCCGGAAATAAAAAACCAGTAACCTAATAAAATACTACTTGTCATTGCAAGTCCTGAAGCAAGTCCGTCAACCCCATCAATCAGGTTAAAGGCGTTGATAATTACGATAACAGCAAAAACAGAGACAATTACACTCAGTAATACGCCAATATCATAGATACCAAAAACACCATGCAAACTGGTAAATCTGAGGTCTCCCATCCCTACAAGTAAAAATGCGGCAAAAATCTGAACGATCAGCTTTTTCCATGCAGAAATATCCATCAAATCATCCTTTAAGCCAATAAAAAACATGACAATGACAGAAGCCAGAATGTACTTTAACTCATCAAAGCGAATCCCATCGGTAGCAACAACCGTAGCCAAGGTAAATCCAATAAAAATGGCGACACCCCCCAGTGGAGGTATCGTTTTTTTATGAATTTTTCTCTCATTTACAGGATCAAACAAATGTTTGGCATGGCCAACTCTTATGATGGGCGGAATCGTAAATACAACAAGTATGAAACCTAAAAAGAATGCTATTAAAGTGAGCGTTATTTCCATATCCTATTATTGGGTGTAAAACGAATTTAATGGTCAGTTAAATTATAATGTTACAAATATCGTTAAAACAGTCTGAATAAGTCATTTTAATTTCCGGTTTTTTTCTACCTGTCATTCAGAATTAATATAAATAACACTTTTGTAATAATTTAACTTAACCACTAAGTTTTTCATTAGTTTGATTTTTCAGTTAAAACCATACAATTTAAGACTTAATTTTTTCAAAAACAACATTTATTTTATTTCATCACAGCAAGTGTTCAACTGCGGTTTAAACCCTCCAGTCGCAAAGGCTATTAATAAAATCAGCAGAACCATCGCGGAGCCAGCCATCAAGCTGAGCTACTTCTTTCAGTTGTTGTCCCCGTTTTCTGGGCACCGAAAAATACCCTGTTTTAATTTCAGGCAAAGCAGTAATATCTCCCCACAATTTTTCGAACTGAGTAACCGGATAAATGTCCTCCTGCCCTTTACCCCATCTCTTTTTTACTTCCTTTAATGTGATGTAGGTGGGCATTTTGTGCGCCAACAACAGGATTCTATCTTTTATTTTCTGATGATCATCCAAATCGCTTCGTGTAAGACCAAAGGCTTGCAAAAGCAAATCGATTGTTATCCAGAACGTGTTGGTATTATAATAAGTAAGGTTGAATTCGGTTTTCTCATCGGGCAATGATAAACCTTCGACAAGCCGACGCTGACCGTTCACATTAGCCAGGCCCCCTCCCCTGTCGTCAATCCAACGCGAAATCACTTCAACCGAAACCGCGTTGTTGTTTTCGATGTGTTTGCCCAGAAACACAGGATCTGCATTAGCTCCCAACGTATCAATATTGTGTACAAGCAAATACTTCAAATCAGGAAACTTTGCTAGCAGTTGTTGTAAAGTTCCATTGAGCAACAGGTTAGGAATTTCGAACCAATGCCCTACCGGATGAATACACTGATTGGGCATATTGTCGGTATAATTTTCGGCTTCACCATTATTTTTAGCCCAAGCAATCAATGAATTATGGAGACTTTCGCGCATTTTCTGCGCCTGTTCATCGAGTATTTGCTGCGACAGTTCTTCCCAGTAAAACCGCAGATCACGCTCGGTGGGATACAAACGCAACCCGATAAATTTTCCTTCTGAAAGCAGCACGTCACCATTCTCATTTCGAGGATGTTTGTTTACAAATTGTTCTATCGGTTCGTGAGTCAGGTAACTTGTGGTAAAAACATGCGGAATTACTGTTTCAAGCGAACGGGCGGTTTTTCTATTTTTTGCCAGGTGCACTTCGATAAAATTCCGGTGTTTGCCCGCAAATTTGGCAAACGGATGAAGCGATTTCACCACACCGGCACCCTTTGTCCAGCGGCTGCCAGCCCCGCCGGCCAGCGAAATAATGGCCAGCTCACGGTTTTGCAGTGCTTTTATTCCTAAATCAGTAAGCCGATTAATCTCGTGATCACCAACATGGTCGATTTCATGATCAACAGTATCAGTTATACTCACATTTCCGGCGAGCCGGTTTTGCGCAAGGCCAATCATTCCCGATTTCAATGCCGATTTTATCTCTTCATGAAAACTCCTGTTAAACCCGAGATTCTCGAGCAGCTCGCCCAGATTTTGTTTCTGCTGCCCTTCCAGCGAAGTGTCTGGAATCATCCGTTCAAACAACGATGCTACAAAATTGGCATACGAACCCTGAATCTTCTGAGATTTTGAAAGCGCTTCAAGTTCATTTTTCCGGCATAGCGAAAGTTCTCCAATATCTTTTTTTAATAGCCGGGGCAGAATAAGTGTATAATATTTTACAGGAAGCAATGCATTCTCACCTGTTTTTAGCTGAGCAATAGTACCGTTTTCATTTATCCTGAAGTCGTAAACTACCGGGTTCATGGCAAAAGGGACAGCTTTTTCCATTCCCTTTTTAATTTCGAGCATGGTTTGCAGCAGCCATTTTTGAGCAACCGATTTAATGCCGGGATCGAAAATAAATCCCATACCGCCGCCCGACATACCACCCATCATCCAGAATCCCCAGAATTTTTCGCCAAAATGGGCACGTGTTTCCTTAATGATTTTCTCGGTGTAAGCCGTTGTAGCCCAGGGAATAATATCCTGAATAGGACCATTAAAATTCTTTTCGGTGAGTTCCCCAACCTTTTTGATATCGCCATTTTTGAGTTCATCCACAATTTGCTGAAAATAGCTGATGGCTGTTTTACGTGCTTTCCATTCTTTTTCAGATCGCAGCAGGTATTTTTCAGTTACCATTTCAAGTATCGGGCCTACATCCTGAGCCATTCCGCCATGCACCATCACCAGCGAATCCTGCAGTCTTTGTCGTGTTTCTGCCGAAACGTCATGGTGAGTGAGAATTGTATGGTTGGGTAAAAGCCTACCATTGCTTACTTCAAATTCAGGGTTATCTTCACCAGCTTTGCATCCCTGAATAATTTTAATCCCCGGCCAAACGCCGCCTGAATCCTGCCAACCACCACCAGAGCCACCGAGCCATTCACCCAAAATAGCCTTTGCTGCCACCAGCCGGCGCTCTTCTTCGAGAAGCAATCCTTCTATACTTTCGGTTTGCCCGGCTGCTCTCATACACAGCGAAATAAGCGATGCCAGCAGGTTGGTGGAAACTGCAAGGCGAGAACCTTTGGGGATATTATTTACGTGGCTCACCATTTCAATCCCCAGTCCGGGGCCAGCCATTTTTTCGAGCAATACCGAAACCGGCAAACCGATGCCTTCCATTGCAGGCGGAACAATGCCCGAAGCAATAAGTGCTGCTTTTAATAACCCAAGATAATCGCTGGCAAAGTCAAAAATTTCGCTGATATAACGAATATCGGCAGTAGTTTCCAAATCGATACTGGTAAGCCGGATAACTGGCTCGTCGATAATTCTGAACCAGGTTTCGACAGGTGGGGCAGGTTGTGTTGCTGCCCCGTTAATACATAGGTCAACAGAGATATTCAGAACTTTAGCGCCTTCGGGATAATCCATGCCTAAAAAGAAAATATCGCTCCAACAACTATGCGACAAATCCATCCTTACAGGAGTTTTCTCTTTTAAAACCGGATAAAGGCCGTTGTCTTCATTTTTTATAAGTAGCCCGGGTTTAATTTTCAGCGGCTGATCTTCGGGATGACCGATTCGAAACATCCAGTTGTTTCCAGGTGTGGTCCGCACGCTTATTTTCACCTGGTCGGCCAGAGTCTGAAATGCCAGTTTGTGCCATGCATCGGCAAGTGCACTCGAAAGTCCTTCGTTTACACCCTTGGCATCCTGAACGCGTAATAAAATTTCAATGGCTTCTTCGAACCGGCGGTTCAGAATATGTTCATAGGCCTGATAAGGTGTAACTGCTTTTTTACCTGTTTCGGAAAAGTAAGGGATGTAAAACCTGTGAATGGCGTACAAAAAAAACAGCGCCCGTACTTTTTCATAAAGGTTATTGCTCTCTTTTCTGAATTTCTCAAGTGCGGCACACTCCTGAAGCAGTACTGCCATCGATTTTCCCCTGCAAAATTGGTCCAGCGACTGATTTCTGACTTCAGGAATTTTGGATGTAATAATTTCCACCAGCTTACTCATGGCTGTTCGGGTTTGAATTCATATCCCTTTCTACAAAAAACTGCAAAAGTTCAGCCAGCAGGGTTTCCCTGTCTTTACCCGATAAGGTTAAAGCCAGCTGCGCTTTCAGCAGACCATAGTCAAGGCCTATATCATATCTCGACTCATTTCTTATCACCGCCAGGTATTTGCTGCTTACGGCAAGTTCGTTCAGCGATTCACTCAATCCCAGTCGTGTGCCTGGTGCTGCAATTGCCTTTTTTTCCAGAATTTCCATTAGTTGCGGTGTAAAAATGTGCATCCCGAAAAAACAGAGGTAATATCCGGCACGCATTCCCGGTACCATCAGGTACAACTCGGCAAAAGCAGGTGTTGGCTTTTCGGTTACACGTTTTATCTGGAACAAATCGGTTTCGCCTTGCATTCGTATGGCTTTGATTGTTCCGTAATTACCAATCAGGTTTTCGCGGGTGGGTTGTACAGCCGAAACCGGGCAGTTGCTTTGTTCTGCCAGTTTTACCAGTTGCCTTGCCACATTTTCGCCGTGACGATTTACATAAAGATGATCGCCCACAAGATGCAGAAAGGGTTCGTTATTTAAAAATGTTTTGCCACACAGAATTGCGTTACCATACCCTGGTTTGTCTTTTGATTGCGGAATAAAACTTATTCCCGGACCTGAAACAGCCCCCAGCGCCTGTTCAAAGCTTTTCTCATCTTCAGGCTGAATCACAATCCCAATTTCATCGATTCCAGCCGATCTGATTTCGTTGATCAGAATTTCGAGTACAGTTTTTTTTGTGCGGTCCCTGTCAACCAGTGTTTGTAATGGGAGTTTGCGCTGATCGGGTGCAGCAGCAGTGATAATGTAAGCTCCCCCGAAAATAGTACGTTTTGAAAGTAGACAAAAAGTTTAACTTTAAAAAAACGTATAAGATGAAAAAGAGCACATTCAGTCCTGCACAAATAGCAGGGATCCTCAAGGAGTTTGACA
>JBFXFM010000023.1:0-57361 GCA_050179035.1 Draconibacterium sp.
AGCCCGATAAAAACTCTTGTTTCTGATTGTTCACTTTGCCCCGGTATCAGGTGCTCACTTTGCTCCGGTTTGATATGCTCACTTTACTCCGGAATCCAGTGCTCAGTTTGACCGGATTTTCCAATCTTCCAACGCAACACCAAAATTGAAATGATTCAACGTTGCAAAAGTCTTACGTGCCATTTTGGACTTTAGTACAAATCCTAAATTAGCCTGTTCTGAAATAAGTTCCAGATGCCTATTAAACGTATTCACTGTAAGGTTAAGCGGGAAATTTGAACCACTTCTTACACCATATTCTTTAATCAATGTACCACCAATAAAACATTCGAAATCATTCACAGGCACAGCTTTACACAAGGAACTATTTTTTGCCCTCCTATAATTTAAATACGGATGTTCTTTGTGTGGGAAAATTTGTACCGTTGAATCATTTACATCGGTCACATACATTCCTGTTGCAATCATGTAAAGAAAGCAGTCCAGTACACGTTTTAAGTTGATTAACTTAGTTCCTTTTTGTTTTGCCTGAAGCTCTTTACTTAGAGTCTTTGCGGTTTTATAAACTGGTAGTTTTACCAAATCGTTTCGATACTTCTCTCTCAGTTTAATTAGTTTTAATACCTCTTCTACACTCAATGCGACATCATCATCAGCAGGTTGTTGGTTGTCGTATATTTCAGAAAAATTTGAATGATGATAAGATTTATCGATGGGTAAATTTTTGTATTCAAGATAGCTAATAAAACTTTTTAACCTTGTGTGCAACTTTACCAAGTAGTTGTAATTAAATCGCTTTCTTACCGACATGAATTCATTTAATAATTGCTCATCGATAATTTCTGGTATGGGTTTCAACCGTTTCTCGATTAACATTCTTTTAAATAATTCAATTGCTCTTGTGTAGCTATTAATATTTGATTGAGATAACGGTTTATTTGTATGTCGATTTATCGTATTTCTTTTCCTTTCGATAAATTCAGGCACGTAATCAAATATATTAGTGCCAAACTTTAATTTTTTCACCGTATCATCCACAAATGCAGATAAAGATTCTTTTGTAGGATTCTCCCGTGCGAAATAAACTCTCAAATCGCCTAATAACTTCACCTTGAAATCTGCAAAATCATCTATCGTACCTTTGCCAATGTGCTTTTTAAGCCTTCCCGTAAAATATGGACTCGTAAAGTAATATTTTACATATCCATGTTCTTGATATTCGTTAATTGTGACCATAAATGTTATATTTTACACAAAGATAAGTATTTATTTACTTTTATGCAAGTATTAATTAACTTTTATGGCCGATATTTTTACATTAACGTAATATATTACATTTTATGGCCCTCGAAATATTACTTTTATAATTGTTATTTAACTGATTATCAGCAATATGTTTAAATATAGTTTTATATATGATTTTTTTGTCGGAAAACAAAGTACGCCAGAAACCTCAAAAAATCCGATATCTCAGATGTCGGATTTTTTTATTGCTTCCCGCCAATTTTATAACTCACCGAAATACCCGACCTGCTTGAAGTATCTATCGTTGTTTTATAATTTTTTAATCCTTCAATATAATCAAGAAATTCCTTTATTCCAGAAACCTGCATGGCGGTATTATGGGCTGTAAAACATCCACCGGTCTTCATTTTTGGGTCCATCGCAATAAAATAGTTTTTATACCAATACTTATCAGCGTCACTGAAAACAAAATCAAAACTACCCTCAATTGCGGGTACAATTTCATGTGCATCGCCCAACTTTGCGTCAATATATTTTTCCACACCGGCCTTTTTGAAATTAGATTTAGCCTGTAAATATCTTTCTTTATCAATTTCAATAGTGGTAAGTTTTCCTCCCGTTTTACTAAGTGCCCATGCAATCCAAATCGCTGAATGTCCGGTAGAAGTTCCAATTTCAAGAGCATTTTTATAATTGTTTTTGATAATAATATCAAAAAGGATCTTTCCGTCAGAGATTGGAATGTTCATGTCGTTCCAGCTGTCTGCGTTTCCTTTTAAGAATGATTTAATCTTTTTGTCTAACTCATTGTCAACATTAGGATATTGACTATAAACTGATAGCTGCAAAGCCATTATTATAACAGAAATGAATAATTTCTTAATCATATTCAAGAATTTTTCTAATTGTGGCTAAAGTTAAATTATAAAAAGCATTTGATGAAATTTTAGCTGATTTGATTCAAAAAAGTCAGGCATCTGACTTTTTTGAACTTACAGATTTAACCACTTCACCTCGAATATTTTTGATATCCAAAATAAAAGTCGGATGATTTTTTATTCAGAAAATGTGAAAAATTTCGGATCAAAATTTTTTTAATTAAAAAAACCGGTTACCTTTGTAAGGCATTTGGGATTCATCCCATATTGTGTGTTTGGGGGTTAACATTTAAGAAGGAGGCTATTGAGCCTCCTTCTTTCCGTTTATACCCCTAGGATTTAAATAAAAAATGCACACTCTGATGAGTGTGCATTTTTTATTTAACAGACTGGATTTTATTTTAACCCATTGGAAAGCAAGTAATAAACATCATTCCAACGTAATTCTTTTTTGAAATTATCGACACAGGTATTTTTGTCGATAACTACATATTCTACATCAGCAAATTCAGCAAAGGTTTCAATGTAGTCAGGAGTTAATGCTAAAGTATATGCTGAGTGGTGTGTTCCGCCTGCATAAATCCAGGCAGCGGCACCATCTGCAAGGTTTGGCATTGGTTTCCAGAATGCTGATGCTACAGGCAGTTTTGGCATTTTCTGAAGTGGTTCAACTACATCAAGCGTATTTACAATAAGCCGGAAGCGATTGCCAAGGTCAATTAGTGTAACATTCATTGCATCTCCTGTGGCACTATCAAATATTAGTCGGGCAGGGGCGTCTTTTCCTCCAATACCTAAAGGGTGAACCTCAAGTCTTGGTTTCTTATCGGCAATTGATGGACAAATTTCAAGCATATGGGCACCCAAAACGCCA
This sequence comes from Draconibacterium sp., assembly GCA_050179035.1. Classification (GTDB taxonomy): domain Bacteria; phylum Bacteroidota; class Bacteroidia; order Bacteroidales; family Prolixibacteraceae; genus Draconibacterium. The sequence goes on from JBFXFM010000023.1 coordinate 2,998, forward strand.
TCATTGGAAGGATCGAGATGATAGGTGTAGTCTTCCATAAACGAACTACCTCCTTTTAACCCAACTGACATTGTTTTGATAATCCGCAACATAGCTGCCTGTTTCCAATCTCCTTCTGCACCAAAACCATAACCTGCTGCCATCAGTCGTTGCGAAGCAAGACCCGGTAACTGGGCAAGTCCTGTGAGATTTTCGAAGTTGGTGGTAAATGCTTTAAAATTACCATCAACCATGAACTGTTTCATTGCAATTTCATAACGCGCCTGAACACGAACATTTTCGTGGTATTTACCGCCTGGTTTACAATCAGCGGCAACTTCATATTCTTTTTCGTATGTTTTGTACAGTTCGTCAACATCTGCATCATCAACCTTATTGATATAATTCACCAAATCGCCCACGCCAAAAGCCGAAATCTGCCAGCCAAATTTAATCTGCGCCTCAACCTTGTCGCCCTCTGTTACAGCTACTTCGCGCATGTTGTCACCAAATCGTGCCACTTTCAACCCTTGTGAATCGGCCCAGCCAATTGCAGTGCGGCACCATTTGGCTACTTCGTTCTGCACATTTTCGTCCTGCCAGTGACCTACCACTACTTTGCGGTTTTTACGCATTCTTGAATTAATAAATCCATACTCTCTGTCACCGTGAGCACTTTGGTGGAGATTCATATAGTCCATATCGATTTCGCCCCAGGGCAGATCTCTGTTAAACTGGGTATGTAAGTGCATGTAAGGTTTGGTTAAGGCTTTTAATCCGGCAATCCACATTTTAGCCGGAGAAAATGTGTGCATCCATGTGATAACTCCAATGCAGTTTTTGTCGGCAACTGCCTGAATGCAGATATCTAAAATCTCATCAGGAGTTTTTACTACTGGTTTGAAAACAATTTTTACCGGAAATTTGCCTGATTTGTTAAACCCATCAACAATAGTTGAGGAATCAATATCTACCTGGGCTAAGGTTTTAGGGCCGTATAAATGCTGGCTTCCGGTTACAAACCATACTTCCATTTGTTTAAAGTCTGTCATTTTTTTAATGATTTAAATTAGATGGCTAAAATAGCAAAAACATAAACGTAATTCTTACACTTTTTGAATTTTTTAAAAATTTAAGCCAACAATTGGGTTGCTGTTTTTCGGATAAGCTCCCAGGTTTCCCTGACATTGTGTTCTTCTGTGTGTGTTTGAGCTATACTCAGGCGCAGAACTACTTGTCCGTTCAGTTTTGTGTGGGTAAAATATGCTTTTCCGGTTTCATTAACATTGTTCATTAACAGCATGTTGAAATCGTTGCCTGCTTTGTGCCGAAAGCACACAAGATTAAATGGTGGTTCTACAAATATTTCAAAATCATCAGATTGGTTAACCCACGCTGTAAATCTTTTTGCAAGTTCAATATGTTTCCTGATGTGGAATTGCAATCCTTCTACACCGTAATGACGAATTACAAACCAAAGTTTAAGAGATCGGAACCGTCGGCCCAACTGAACATGCCAATCGCGATAATCAAATACTTCGCCTGATTCGGTTGCCTTATTACGCAGATATTCAGGTAAAATCGAAAATGTATTTATCAGTTCCTGCCGGTTCGCAACCCAAAACACGTCGCAATCGAAATTGGTGAACATCCATTTATGTGGATTAAAACAATAGCTGTCTGCCAACTCTACGCCTTTTAAATAATGCCTGTATTCAGGACAGAGCATGGCTGTGCCCGACATGGCAGCATCAATGTGTAACCAACAATTCTCATTTTGTGCGATTTCCCCGATTGCTGCAATTGGGTCAATTGCATTTGACGAAGTTGTGCCCATTGCAGCACATATAAAAAACGGTGTAAGACCAGCAGCTTTATCCTGTTGAATTTGTTTCTTCAACTGTTCTGGTCGCATCGAAAACTTCTCGTCAACATCAATCAATCGCAAATTTTCTCTTCCGATACCTGCAATTTTTATGGCTTTTTCGATGGATGAATGTGTTTGCGTTGAAATGTAGGCTGTTAATTTTTTATCAATTCCTTTTTCATTTGAACTGAAACCTGTCGCTCTTTCGCGGGCAGCGATTACAGCGGTTAATGCCGAAGTTGACGCAGTATCCTGAATTACACCGCCACCAGTTGATTTGGATTTAAATTTTTCCGGCATATCCATCATTTCAGCAAGCCAGTCCAATACACAGGTTTCAAGTTCGGTTGCGGCAGGACTTGTGGCCCATATCATTCCCTGAACCCCGAGACCCGAAGATATTAAATCACCAAGAATAGAGGGGAAAGAGGTGTTAGAGGGGAAGTAAGCATAAAAATTGGGTGATTGCCAATGGGTTATGCCGGGCATGATTAAAGTGTCAACATCGTGCATCATCTGGTCAAATGGTTCACCCGTTTGTGGTGCCGAAAGTGGCAATGAATCCCTGATTTCCCCGGGTTTAACCTGAGAAAGAATGGGGTATTTTTCAATGTTTTCATAATAGTCGGCAATCCAGTCGATTACTTTTTTGCCTTCGGTCCGGAATTGTTCCGGGGTCATGTGGTAATTTTTGGTTTCCAATTGAATTGATTTTAGTATTTCACGCTAAAATTATGAAAATTGGTGGAAGAAATGATTTCAGACTTTGAAACCTGAATTACACGCGAGCGTGTTGGTCCGACATATAGAAAGTCGATAAAAGTTTTTATTACAGGTTCGTCGCCCTGAGCTACAATTAATATTGAATCGTCGGGCATGTTTTTTACCCAACCAAAAATACCTAATTCATTGGCTTTTTGCAGTGTGTAGTGACGAAATCCAACTCCCTGAACACGTCCGGTAACAATGATTTCGTAATGTTTCAAATTACTGTTTGTTTAAATTTGGAAATAACTTCGGGTTGAACCAGTGTCCAAATGAAATAAACACCAACTGCTGTTCCAACCGGAACATTTATTAAGTTGAGAACCGATATTACAAGTGTAAGTATTCTTGCCCACTCTTTTCTTTTTAGTAATCCAATACCCGCAATAATACCTGGGATACTCAGAATAATTATAAAAATCAGCATCACCTTTGCAATAATGGTAAGAACAGTTTGGGCTTCATTTTCTTCAATAAATTCACCTAATAAAAAGAACAGGGTAAAAAGAAAAATTCCGATAATAATTCCAAGAATACTGAACCCGATTTGGAGGGCGGCCACGATATTGATATGCTTTTCCATAACCTGCTATTTTAAAGTGAGATTAAAATTACAAAAAACCAGAACATGTATTCTTTCGGATATTAAATTTTAGTTCAGAATCAACTTTTCGCTGTTGAACAGGTTATAATAAGCGTAAAACCTATGTGAAATATATATTTTTGCAAATAAAAAAAGAAGAAATGGAGTTGTTGACAGTTTTTTTGCTCGCTTTAGGGCTTTTAGCGTTATCGATGGTTGGCATGGCAATTACTATACTTGTGAAAAAAGGCGGAAAATTCCCCAATACACACGTGAGTGGAAATAAACATTTGAAAAAGAATGGTGTTTACTGCTCGCAAACACAGGATAAGCTTGAACAACGGAATGCGTATAAGAATTTAAAATTTGGTAATGTTAAATTAATTGCCGATGAAAAAGCCGGGAATTAATTCCTGCTTTTTTATTCTTTCAGAATTCTTTTGAATCCTTCTGACATGTAAACCTGGTTATTTCCTGTTGAATCAGCATAAATAAAATATACTTCAAAGCCCCGAAGCTTTTTGGAAAGCTCAATACTTTTTTCGATACCTAAAACCATAAAGGCAGTGGCAAATCCATCGGCATTTGTGCAGTCACCTGCTAAAACAGTGGCACTGAGCATACTGTGTTCCACAGGATATCCGGTTTTGGGGTCAATTGTGTGCGCATATTTTTTCCCGTCTTCAATATAAAAATTTCGATAATTGCCCGATGTTGCCATTGATTTGTTTTCAATCTGAATTTTAGCCACAATCTCGTTGTTTACAAACGTGTTTTCGTCAACAGGTTTGTTTATGCCAATCGTCCAAATATTTCCCTTCTCGTTTTTGCCTTTGGCAACCACTTCACCTCCAATTTCAACAAGAAAATCTGTGCATTTTTTTTTATCAAGCATTAGCGCAATCTGGTCGCAAAACAGACCATCTCCAATTGCATTCATATTGATTTTCATGTTTGGATTCTCTTTAATAATATGGCTGTTTTCAAGTTTAACTTTCTGAAAACCTGTAATTCGTAAGAGGCTGTCGATTTTTTCAGGGGTCATTCTTTCCCTTTCTTCAGGGCCAAATCCCCACGCATTTACCAATGGGCCGCAGGTAATATCGAATGCACCACCCGATAATTCAGAGATTTCCACCGATTGTTTAAATGCGTTTGTAAAAACAGAATCAAGTATCACTTCTTCATTACGGTTCACCTTTGAAATGGTCGATTCTTTCTCGTATGTCGAGAAAATCATGTTCATATCTTTCAAAAGCGTATCAATTTCAGTGTGAAAATCCTCACCTGCAGGACTTTTATATACAATATGATAGGGTGCACCATGAATAATTCCATCGTTATAAATGTATTTCGGAATGCGCTGTTTACAACCAAAAATAGCCATAACAGCCATGATAAGAACGAACATTTTGAAATTCATAATCCTATGATTTATTTGAAGACGAAATTAGAAAATTATTATTTGGTCAGGAGTTTAAATCACTTTCATTCCCCTTGAATAACAATAAAGTTGAAATATTATGGAGTATTTCAGGTAAAATAAAATCATTTTGTTTAAGAAAAATTTTCGATTTCATAAACAAAATACAAAATAGTCTGTTTATACTTTCGAGATTATAAAATAAGGAAACAATTCCGGTAGCGGAAACAAAAAACGAAAGCTATGAGAGACGAATTAATTTTGACAAAGGTAAATGGTAAGACCAACGGTCATGCCAACGGAAATGGAAACGGACATCGCACCATCGATATACAAGACTTTGAACTTTTTGGCGATAATCATATCGCAACATCAATTGATACACCGATGCGTGATGATGCCTTCGATATTTCGGATGAAGAAAAAATGGCCATCATTGAAGATAAATTCAGGGATATAATGGAAACGATGGGACTGGATTTAACTGACGACAGTTTGCGTGGAACACCGCACCGTGTGGCAAAAATGTTCATTAAAGAAATATTTTATGGTTTGAATCCAGAAAACAAACCTAAAATTTCGGTATTCGAAAACAAGTTTAAATATGGCGAAATGCTGGTCGAAAAAAATATCAACTTGAATTCGACCTGCGAGCATCATTTTCTGCCGATTGTTGGGAAAGCGCATGTAGCCTACATTTCGAATGGAGAAGTAATAGGACTTAGTAAAATCAATCGTATTGTTGATTATTATGCACGCCGGCCACAAGTGCAGGAACGTTTAACCGTGCAAATTGCCGACGAACTCAGACGCATTTTGAAAACCGATGATGTTGCAATCATTATCGATGCCAAACACATGTGTGTTTCATCGCGCGGTATTCAGGATGAAAGCAGCAGCACTGTAACTGCCGAATATTCAGGTAAATTTAAAGACAAAGCTGTGCGCGATGAGTTTTTAAGATACCTTGAAATCTGAAGAAGAGTTCTCAATTGGTAGTTTAGTTATACAGAAAATGGTTGGCAGCCCGGATTTTTTCATATCCGGGCTTTTTTTTATCCGGCTTTCTGATATTCGTTTTGCATTTTTATCACTGCTTTTTTAAAGTCAGGAAATTTTTTCCAGAGGTCTTTTTCGCAAGCCGACAATTCTTTGCATTCAATGCAAGAATCCAATTTTTTGTCGATTGCACAATTCCTGACATCGCATTTTTGAAGCCTGACTCCAACGGGTTTGTCGGTTATTTTGCAACCAAAGCAGAAAATTTTATCAGGGTTGAATTCGGTAACCCCAAAACGCTCTTTCATTTCCCAGGTTTCGTAAGCTTTCTTTTTCAGTTCGACATCGTTTTTTACCGATGCTTCCAGAAAGACACAATCTTTCGGGCAAGTGTATCCGCAATAGTTCAGTTTTTTAGGGTCGGGAACCTGGTTTTGCAGGTGTGCAAATCCTTTAAATCCTGATAAAAGCATTGCACATCCTGCAACAGCAGTGGTTGCAGCAAATTTTCTCCGGTTAATTTGATTCGTCATGGTTTTTGATTATTAAATATTAGTAACTCTTTTCAGGTTGAATTACTATCATGACAATTGAGTGTAAGTTTCCCCCTAACCGATTTTGAAATAAGAATAAACTTCAGAAAAATTTTTTACTTCCATTAAATCGGCACGCATTTTTGCGGCGCCGTCAAAACTGTTCAGGTAGATTTTATAAAACCGTTTCAAAATGTTGAAATTCTTTCTGCCGCCCCAGGTTTGCTCGAACAAACGAGTGTGCTGAAGCAGTTTTTCAATCCGTTCTTCTTTCGAAATCTCAGTTTTTTCAGGATTAAAAAACCACGGATTTTGAAAAATTCCACGGCCAACCATCACACCGCTGACACCTGTTTCTTCTATCTTCTTCAATCCGTCGGTGAAAGTAAAAACATCACCGTTTCCGTGCAGCGGAATCGAAAGATCGAGTTGATTTTTAAGCTGAACAGCTTTTGCAATTTCATTCCAGTCGGCATTGCCTTCGCTTTGCATCCGCTGTGTGCGGCCATGCAAAATGATAGCAGCCGGTTCAACTTCGAGCAATTGCGAAATCCAATCTTCGGTTTGATGCTGTTTAATTCCGGTTCGGGTTTTTACACTCACCGGCAGATGAGTTCCTTCCTTTGTAGCACTTATTATTTCTTTTGCCAGCGATGGTTCACCTATTAATGCGCTGCACGCACCTTGTTTCACTACCTTTTTTACCGGGCAACCCATGTTGATGTCGATGCCATCAAACTGGTAGTTTTCGGTGAGGTGACGGGCAATTTTATTATAAATTTCGGGACTGCGCCCCCAGATTTGGGCAACAAGTTTTACATTCATGGTTTGAAGTAACTCCCGCTCTGAATCATTTACAATCAATCTTTCCGAAACACGGGGTCGGCCAACCGGGTGGTTCATTCCTTCAACCGATGTAAATTCGGTGAAAACTACGTGCAGTTTTCCGGGAGCCGCCATGCCCAGCACGATTTCCCGAAAAACCGTGTCGGTAACGTCTTCCATGGGTGCCAGCGAAAAAACCGGACCGGTAAATTCTTTCCAAAAGTTGCTCATTTTTGGTTTTTTAGCAACAAATTATTTGCAAAACTTCCTTAGAACGTCATTCTGAATTTATTTCAGAATCTTTGAAAATTAAATTAAAGAACCTGAAACAAGTTCAGGTTGACGTTTTTACAAATCTATTGTTAAAATTGGGGTTCTGTCATTAATCTATTTTGTTTCTTCAATTTTAATCAGCGCCAGACTTTTCCTGTATTTTCGGCTGTTACCAAAAGCAGCTTTTGTTCTTGTATTTCCGATGATGAGCGAATCCGAGCATTCAGGTGTACAGCAACCATGGTATTTTTCAGCACATTCCGGGCACTGAATAAACAGAATATGACACCCGTGGTTGGCACAATTGGTATGTGAGTCGCAGGGTTTCCCACATTGATGACAGTGTGAAATGATTTGTCCATCAACGCTTTCGCCGAGACGTTCATCGAATACAAAGTTTTTGCCAATAAATTTCGATTCAAGTTTTGCAGCTTTAATCTGACGGGCATACTCCAAAACCCCGCCATGTAACTGGTTTACATCGGCAAACCCCTGGTGTTTCAGGTAAGCACTTGCTTTTTCGCAACGGATACCGCCAGTACAATACAACAATATTTTTTTGTTCTTTTTATCCTGAAGCAAATCGGTGACGATTTCCAGCTCTTCGCGAAAAGTGTCAGCTTCCGGGCAAATTGCACCCTCGAAACGGCCTATTTCACTTTCGTAATAATTGCGCATGTCAACCACAATTGTATTGGGTTTGCCAATCTGCCCGTGGAATTCAAGTCCGCTAAGGTGTTTTCCAACATTGGTTACGTCGTATGCGCTGTCGTCTAATCCATCGGCCACCAGTTTAGGGCGCACCTTAATCGTGAGTTTGTAAAACGATTTCCCGTCGTCCTCGATAGCGTATTTTATTGGAATGTCTTTCAGAATACCATATTTTTCAAGGGTTTTCAGAAAATCGCTGAAATAATGTTCCGGCACACTCATTTGCGCGTTGATTCCTTCGCGTGCCACATAAATACGGCCGAAACAGCCAAGTGAATACCAGTCGCGAAAAATTGAATCCCTGAATTCCTGCGGGTTTTCGAGATAATGATATTTATAAAACGAAATGGTTTTCCGCTGAAATGGTTCTTCCATCAACTTTTTTTTCAGCTCTTCTTTATTAATCCGGTTATACAAGTGCATCACAAAAACTTTCAAAATTGAGGCGCAAAAATAGGGAAATCTGTTTAAAAGACAAAAAAGGGTTTATTTCTGAAATAGCAATAAAAAACCCGGAGTTTGACCCCGGGTTTGAAAACCTTATTTTGTTATTTTTTTAATGAATTCCAATCGTATCTGCGGTTCCATCAGGATCGCCGGAAACTGTTCCGCCGCTTCTAATACTTCCAAGCAGAAGCAATCCCGCAGCATGCGGTGCAGCCATCGAAGTACCGCTCAAAGTTGCATAACCGCCGCTTTTGTATGTAGAGTAAATACTTGAACCTGGCTCACAAAAATCAACCGGAGGGTTTCCATAGTTAGAATATGATGCCCATAAATCACCTGAAGCCATTGCCGAAATGGTGTAAATATTTGCTCCGTTTGCACTTGCAGGAGATTTTAGGGTTGCACTGGTACTTTCGTTTCCGGCGGCGAGGGCAAACTTAATACCTGTAGCGGCAGCAGCTATTACTGCATCGTTGAGTGCCTGCGAAAAACCACCGCCAAGACTCATATTTGCCACATCACCCGGAGTGCCGGCAGCAGCTACGTAATTTACACCGGCAATTATTGCGTCATAAGTTCCGCTACCGCGTTTGTTTAACACTTTTACCGGAACTAATGTAGCACCGGCAGCAACTCCAATCACGCCCACAGTATTGTTCTTTGCACCTACAATTCCTGCGCAATGTGAACCATGCCCGTTATCATCATCAGGTGATGTAATTCCAACTACAAAGCTTTTTCCAAGCGCAGTATTCACAGTTAAATCAGGATGGTCCAGGTCGATACCTGTATCGATAATCCACGCTGTTTTACCAACGCCGCTGACTCCGCCGTTTACTCTTGTAATTCCCCAGGGAGTTGTTTGTGCTGGTGGAGTTGGCGTTGGTTTTACAGGTCTTGCATTAATTCTGAGTTCGGGCTGAATTAATGTTACAATCTGGTCTTCCTCAATGTAACTTACCGATGGGTCATCCTGCAGTTTTTTCAACTGGCCGGGTGCGATTTTAACTGAGAATCCTTTGATGGCCGAGCCATAAACAAATCCCAGTTCACCATCGGTAATGCCGGCGCGTTTCATGATTTTTTCGGCAGCCGATTTTGCTTTTCCCTGTTTTGCTTCATAGCCTTTTACAGCATCAAGTTCAGTTTCAAGTTCAGCGTCTTTTAAAACCACAATGTAGCTTTTTTTGCCATCGGCCGATTTCAGTGATAACTCATCACTTGTTGGCTCGTTTACCAATGGTTCGTTGCATGATTGAAAAACAGCAACCGAAAGCATAACGACTGCGATTAGCGACAATTTTTTCATTTTCATTTAATTTTAGTTATCATTCAGTTTGTAAACCACCTGCAATGTACGAAAATCTCAATTTCAGGTTTTGTTTTCGGAACAAAAAAATCTGCCAAATGTTCAAATCTTTTATTTTGAAATCGATTCCATTTGTATTTCTGCAATTTCCTCCATTCGGGCGAGCGCTTCCAAACATGCAGTGATTGGATAAAGCTTTTCATCATACCATAACGATGCAAAATAAAGCCCGATGGGTGCTGGTTTAAAACCGTGTTTCAGGTAATATTCTTTCATCCATTTCAAACCCGAATTGCACAAATCAATATTTTTCTGCGATGCCAGCGCCGAAACTGCCAGTGCTGTTTCTTCCATGCTTCCTGCAATATTTTTGTCGCCACCCCAGCTTCCGTCTGCATTTTGTGCCGAAATCAGGAAATCAGTGCCTTTTTCAATCAACGTGGTGAGTCGGGTTTGTGTTTCAGTGTCGTGCCATTGGTGTGCCGCAGCATCTTTTAAATAGGTAAGTACACGCGCTGTTCCGTAAACCGGATTCGTATGATTTGATGTTTGTTGATTGCCAAACCAAAGTGGCAGCCAGCTTCCATTTTCCAATTGCGCTGAATCGAGGAATTTTAACGTTTTGTAAAGCATCTTTTTCAGCATCTTTTTCTCAGCAGTTTTCAGCGTTTCATGAAACTCCTCCGCAACTGCCGAAACAGCTAACAAGGCATGTCCGGTCAGGTCGGCACAACTTTGGTCGAAGGGCAGTTTCCCCCATCCTTTTGAGAAAGTGGGTAATCCGCCGTCGCTGTTCTGAAGTTGATGTAGCCATTCAATTGCTGCAAAAATTTCTTTCCTGATTTTCTCTTTGGGCTGAAGTTTTAAAAGCGCAAGAATTGCTCCGGGTGTATCATCGCCATCAGGTACCGAGCCTGAAAAGTGCGTCCAGCCCCAGCCTCCGGGGTTGGCACCATTAAAAGGGTGTACTGTTTTATTCTGAATCCAGCGGTAGTGGTCGGCTATTTTATCCTGTTCATCAGAATCTAAAAATCCATTTAATTTACCACGAAAAGCTTTTACCGAAAGCGAATTAACCCAGGTTGACAAATCAACATCGATGGGCCAGCCACCATCATCGCGTTGTGTTTTCTTCAGAAACTGAATGCCCTTTTTTACGACTTCGGTTTCAGCAAAACCTGAATTTATCAGGCTCAGGGCCACAAATGCCGTCAACGGAATGGCTTCAAGATAACCGCCACTTTCCGGTAGTATGCGGTGTAGTATTTTCATGGCTTTTCCGATTGAAAATTTGCGGACACCGCGCCAGAAAAAATTGGATTTTTTCTTTTTGAAAATCACAATCCCAACGGCCACGAGCGCAGGAATTGCATAACTTACCACACTTAAATTCAGCACCCGGTAAAATCGGCGGGGCAGGAGCGAGAGTTCGAAAGGCAATTGCGGAATATGGTTAAAAGCATCGTTGCCAGGCACGCCACACAATCCGCACATTGTTAAAATGGGAACCGAAAAAGTATAATCGCTTTGATAATGTTCCAAAATCGATTGGGCAACCTGCGATGTTGTAACATCAACTCCACGTTGTAAAAGATAATTTGCAACGCGGGTGTGAACTTCTTTAATATCTAGATTTTCAGAAGCATATAAATTGAGTGCTGCATAAACAAGTAAACTTGTGCTTACGTTGCCAGGGCTTTCAGGCGTGTCGCCAAAACTGCCATTGTTGTTGATGTTATTTGCCAGCCATTGCAGTCCGTTTTTTATCTCTGCTGAGTTTTTCTCCTTGTCATCGAAATGCAATGCGGCTACTGCCACAGCCACTGCCAGCGCGCTCGACGAAAGCCGGCCTTCCCAAAAACCTGCTGAATTACGGTCGTTGACAAGTATTTTCCCGGTTTCTTCTAACCAATGTTGAATCTCAATTCGTTTCATATTGCGAAAGTACTCCTAAAGTCAGTAGTCCGTAAAAAGTATATTCGAGGTCGCGCGTTGTGTCGCCGTCGCCCGATAAAAAAGCACCGTCAGCATAATTATGCTGAACCAGGTTCAGGCAATCGGGAATAACCAGTCGAAAATCGACGCCAGCCGTTTTCAAGGCAAAAAGTGCAACTGCTGTGGAAAGCAAATCGGGGTGGTTAACATCATGGAACATTTTAAATCCCTTTCCTTCTTCGAAAAACGAGAACAGCATTTTTAGTTCATTATTGACCCTTAAACCCGAAAAGTGGCGGGCAACCGTGAATGCCGCCACCACACTGCAAGGCAAATTGGAGATTGGTCTGTACATTGACAAAAATATTTTTGCCGGAAAAAGGATGAGGTTGCGCTTCCCATAAAAAAAATCGAAAGTCAGCATCCACATAAACAGCCGGTACCCCGGGTTTACATTTCCGCTTTTGCTGAAAAGCATTCTTGTAAGTTTCAGTAATGAAGGTTTTTGCGCATTATTTTCAGGCAATAAAGAACGGATGAGCGTGTATGCAAAAAACATTGCACCCTGTTTTTCCGGTGGTTCAGTATGCTGAATAAAACGGCTGTGTTTATCTGTCAAATCTTTTAAATCGAGTGCTGATGCAATTAAAACTCCAAACAGCGAGTAATAAAAATCGGGTTTTCCACCACGGTCGGTAAATGCTCCGTCGGGGTGCTGATAACTTTCTACAAAACTCCTTACTTCGTAACGGGCAGTTTCATCGAGCATCAAAAACCCGCTTTTTACGCCTGAAACGAACTGCAAAATAAAAGGGATGTGATTTTTAGTTGCCATTTTCAGGTTTTAAACACTTTACCCAAAATACCATACAAACTGAGCCGGAGCTTCAGGTTTTGCAACTTATCCAACTCCGCATAACATCTGGAAATGTATTGCTGCAAATACGCGTCGGCTTTTTCTTCAGTTTTATATTTTATCAGGTTTTCGAGCAGAATTTCAAAGTTGTCTTTTAACAACATTTCGGGGAATTTCAGCGATTCACCATTCATACTTTGGTTTAGCAATGCAAGTAAAAATGGAAAATCAAACGGATGTTTTCGTTCCGATTCGCCACGAAACTCGTTGATATCGTCGCGAATCTGGTAAGCAATTCCAAACCATTCTGAAAACTTTGAAAGATGTTCAATATCTTCATCCGGGGCGTTTCCGGCAATAGCGCCCGTCATCAAAGCTACTTTTACAGCTTCCCCGGTTTTGTGTTCAAAAATCCCCAACATACTTTCAACCGAGGTGTTTGCAATATTTTTCTGCAACAGAATGTCGGAACCCTGGCCTTCCGACAATTTCAGGTGCGAGGCAGAAACAACGCCCAGACACCTGGCGTGAACCACCGGGTCGCATTGACTTTGCGATAAAATGTGGTACCCTTTTCCAACCAGATAATCGCCAACGTTGATGGCAACAGGAATTCCATCTGTTTTATGGAGTGTTGGCTTTTCGTATCGTGCTTCTGCATCATCCTGAATATCGTCGTGCAGCAGCGATGCTTTATGAAAACATTCGATGACCATCGCAAGTGCAATCTGTACTTTTTCATTAATTTCTGTTGTGTACGACTGGTAAGCCAGAACTGCCAGCAGCGGGCGCATCCGTTGTCCACCCATTGCCATCATATTCCGCGCATGTATTTCTGTTTCCGAATTTCCGGGGAAAAATGCAGTCAGACTTTCAGGCGTGAAATATTCGTTAACCTTGTTTTTCAGCAGCGAAACCGAAAGCGGACTGAATGCCGTTTTGTCGCTCAATTGTTCAATTTCGGTGAACAGCCAGTCGTAATCGAGTGATGTATTTTCGCATCCGTCGAATAAAAGTGGCAGACCGATGGCGGGTACTGCAGCGCGGGTAACCGGCGCAAATGAATTTTGTAAAACAGGCATGCAACTCACACCAATCACAGCATCGATTGACCCTTCCTCCACCAGCCCGATGGCAACAGTTGTACCTTCGGCAACCAGCGTGGCGTAGCCCAATTGTTCAGCTTTCGAAAGAATATTGTCGAGCTGGCAGCTTTTGCACCCGGCGCAAAGCAAACCCATTTCGTCGAAAACGCCCTTGCATTGCAGGTTATTCCGCAAACATTGCGGCAGAAGCAACAACCGGCGCTGAAACGGCGTGGCCGAAACCACTTCGCGCCAGATTTCATTTCCCAGCAAAATCATGGTAAAATGAAGATATTCAGCACTGACTTTTACACGTTCAATAATTTGTTTTGCAATATTTTCGAGGATTTCCATGCCCGAAGGAGGAAGCATTCTGCTGTCGGCAACAACCCGCGCTGATTCGATGCGCAACAGTTCGCGCAGTTTTTTATCGCGGGGTACTTTCTGAAGTTGTTTAGTTGTTTTCATTTTTTATCCGTAAGCTCCCAAACCAAAAAAGGCCCGTTTTTTTGCAAACCGATAAATCCATCCTTTTTCAGGAACCGGAACTCCTGAACCGTGACTTGGAAGCTGAGGCATCGATTTTAATCTTGCTGCCTCGTTTCCTCGCCCCGAAGTGTCGGCAGCAGCATGTTTCTCTGTAAATTCAACAAGCCATTGCGGGTCTTCCATAATGATGCAGCCCGAAGTTTTTTCCGGAATTTCGATTTTCAATTCTTTCAGAAAAGCAGAATCACGATAAATCGAATGCAGCGGTTTCTCACCGACGCGGTCGGTGGCAAACTGAATTACCGGGCAGGGCTCAATATAACCCGATGCGTTGATGTGGTGGCTCAGTCCTGATGCCGCCGGACACAACCCATTCCCGTCGTGGTCCCAGTAAGCATCAATAATGGCAATATCAAATCTGCCACGGGCATTTACCATAAATTCACGCAGTTGCTGAATTTCAGTAATGCTGAGCGCAAGTTCGGGTGTGGCGTTTTCGCCCACCGGCCGATAAATATAATACCACAGGTAAGCCACATTTTTACTGATGAGCGAGGTTACAAATTCGTCTGACAAGGCCAGGGTGAAGTTCGATTTGCACACGCTCATGGCAACACCCGTAATCAGTCCGGCGTTGGTTGCATTTTCCACAGCCTGAACCGTTCGCCTGAAAACATTGTTTCCACCGCGGCGCACATCGGCCACCTGTTCATCACCCTCGAAACTGATTAGAGGAGTTACGTTTGAAATTTTGCGCAGCTCTTCAGCCGTTTCGGCGGTTAAAAGTGTTCCGTTGGTAAAAAGCTGAAAATAGCAGTCGGGGTGCTTTCTGAAAACATCAAAAAGCGGTTTGTACAGCAACGGTTCGCCACCCAGAATTCCGAAGAAATAAGAACCTTTTGCCTTTGTTTCGTCGATAATCTGGTTTAACATTTCGGGCGACATGCGCGCGTTTTTCTTTTTTCCGGTTACCCAGCAGCCCTGACAGTTGAGATTACAATCGTCGGTGACCGAAATAAAATGAAATGCCGGGAAAAATTCACCCTTTTTCAGTCTCTTCTGAAAACGGTTGAAACTCATCGTTCCCTTTACACCCATGTTTACCACAAATTTGTAAAGGCATTTTTTATCGGTATTCCGAAGGATGCGTTTAATCATTTCTGTTCAGTTTGAATTGCCCTGTTTTAAACTCTTCCAGCGCTTTTTTTCTTTCAGCTTCTGCCTGTTCAACAACGCCTTGTCTGAAAATATTGCGTCGGTTCAGGTTTCTTTCATTCAATGTCATCAGCAGGCTTCCCTGGTCAACAGTAATTTTATTTTCGGTGGATTCGGCTCCCGAAAGTGCCGAGTTTTCAGCCAGTCGCGGAAAAATGATGGCTGAAGTCGGACAAGTGCGGCCACACGCCGGACAATTATTTTTACATGCCAGCGGGTGAACAACCGTCAGGCTTTTTTTGTCGAAAGTGTAAACACCAAACAGGCAGAACCGGGCGCATCGTCCGCAAAGTGTACAACGCGATTCATCGATTACCGGAAACCAGGCAGGAACATCGAGCCCGGTTATTTGTACCTGGTAACTGGCTTTGCCAGCGGGGATTTGGCAATCATTTTTTAGTTTCGAAAAGATGGCGTCAGGTGTGAGCTCTCTGAAATTCAGTACAGTAAAATCGCCGAAATCAACACCAGCCTGCCGGAACATATTTTTAATTGCCCGCGGATAACAGGCAATGATTATTTTTTGCTGAAACTCAGCAGCGATGGTTTTCAGTACATCTTTTTCATTTACCGTGAAAGCGCACAAATCGCGCAATTCGAAAACGGAAATTTCGAATTGCTGCAATCCTTCAGAAAGCTTATTTAACGCATCTTCCTGAATGATTCCCGCACCGCAGCGGCAAAAGATTACACACGATTTTTGCACCATATTATCAGTAACATTGAAACCTTAAAGAAAAGAAAAAACGAATAACGGGGTAGTTTAACCATTGCAATCAAATTCTGTTCTCAGGTTTGCTTTTCTGCGAAAACAGGAAATGTAACAATTTTATGCAGAACAGATTATTTCAGCAATGCCTCAACTTTTCCGATGATTTTGGCAAACTCTTTTTCGGTAAAGCCCGATGAAGAGATGGCAATTTTTCCATCTTTTCCGATAATAAAGTTGCGCGGAATGTTTTGTTTAGCGTAAAGCGAAAAAACTTTCCGGCTGGTATCGGGGTAAAAAGGCATGTTGAATTTATTGTCGGTTTTGAACTTGTTGATTTCTTCCCACGAGTGTTCGCGGCCGAGAATAATCAGTTCAAAATTTTTGTCGCTTTTCAGCTTGTCGTACACCTCTTTTTGCAGGTGAGGCAACTCCTGCCGGCACGGGCCACACCATGTTGCAAAAAAGTTAATCCATACCACTTTGCCTTTCAGTTCCGAAAGTTTTTTTGTCTGGCCATTTTCGGTCGAAAACGAAAAATCTGGGGCAGTATCGCCCATTTTTACCAGCGTAAATTCGTCCTGTGCAAAAACCGGCACAGTAAACGCAAAAAGCGTAAAAACCAGTAGCAATTGTTTTATTTTCATAGCATCAGTAGGTTTAGTCATAGTATCACTCAAAGTGATGCTATAACTAAAGATTTATGACTAAAGATTGTTAAATTTTGCCTCTTAAAAACTCATTTACAGCGCTTTCAATGCGGGCTTCAATTTTTGAGGCATCCGACTTTTGAAACTTATCGCCAGTAATGTTTTCATACAATTCGATATAACGGTCGGAAACCGAAACTACAAATTCGTCGCTCATCAACGGAACAGTTTGCCCTTCTTTCCCCTGGAACCCGTTTTCAATCAGCCATTGACGAACAAATTCTTTCGAAAGCTGTTTTTGCTGTTCGCCTTTTGCAAGCCTTTCCTCATAACCGTTCAAATAGAAATATCTTGATGAATCGGGTGTGTGAATCTCATCGATTAGATAAATTTTGCCATCTTTCTTTCCGAACTCATATTTTGTATCGACCAGGATAAGACCCATTTTTGCTGCTATTTCAGTGCCACGTTGAAAGAGTTTGTGGGTGTAGTCTTCAATAATTTCATATTCAGCCTTGTCAACCAAACCTGATGCAATTATTTCTTCGCGCGAAATATCTTCATCGTGACCTTCTGATGCTTTTGTTGTCGGAGTAATAAGTGGTTCGGCGAATTTCTGGTTTTCCACCATTCCATCGGGCATGGCGCAGCCGCAAAGTGTGCGTTTTCCACTTTTGTATTCGCGCCAGGCATGGCCGGTAAGATAACCACGGATTACCATTTCAACTTTATAAGGTTCACACATATGACCAACAGTCACATTGGGGTCGGGCGAAGCAATTTTCCAGTTGGGAACGATGTCGGCAGTGGCATCAAGAAATTTCGCAGCAATCTGGTTCAGTACCTGGCCTTTGTATGGAATTCCTTTTGGCAATACCACATCAAAAGCCGAAATACGGTCGGAAACGACCATCACCAAAAAGTCGTTGTTGATGTTATACACATCGCGCACTTTCCCTTTGTACAAACTCACCTGTCCCGGGAAGTTGAATTCAGTTTTTGTTAATGCGTTACCCATAGCAATTTATTATTTATTAATGATTATTCTTGAAACTTGATTCTAGATACTTTATAAATGATTTTCGAAACTTAGATATTTTGTTTTTTATTTCCTTTTCACATTATAATATTCCCTCATTTTCTTCTCATTCACGCATTCATGCATTATAACATTCACGCATTCATGCATTGTGTTTCTCCTTTTCATACGCTTCCACAATTTCGCGCACAAGGCGGTGACGGACAATATCGCGTTTGTCGAATTCAATCACCGAAATGGATTGAATTTTATTCAGGATTTTCAGCGCATGTACCAGTCCCGACTGGGTTTTTGGCGGCAAATCGATTTGTGTTACATCGCCGGTGATGATGAATTTCGCATTCATCCCCATTCGGGTGAGGAACATTTTCAATTGGTTTACGGTGGTGTTCTGCGCCTCATCTAAAATTACGAAAGCATTGCTCAACGTTCGGCCGCGCATAAATGCCAGCGGTGCAATTTGAATGGTGCCGTCTTTCATAAATTCTTCCAGTTTTTTGGCCGGAATCATATCCTGTAATGCGTCGTACAACGGTTGCAGATAAGGGTCGATTTTATCTTTCAAATCGCCGGGCAAAAAGCCCAGATTTTCACCGGCTTCAACTGCGGGGCGGCTCAGAATTATTTTTCTTATTTCCTTGTTTTTCAGTGCTTTTACAGCCAGTGCAATGGCGGTGTAGGTTTTTCCGGTTCCCGCCGGACCAATAGCAAATAAAAGGTCATTTTTTGTGCTTTCATCCAGCAAAACCCGCTGGTTGGGTGTTCGTGCACGCACCGGTTTTCCGTTGTTCCCGAAAACGATAATGTCGGTGTCAGTCAGGCCGTTTTCTTCCAGCGAAGAAAAACCTGCACCCATAATTTCGCGGATGATATCGGGAGTAAGAATGTTAAATTGCACGTAATGATCGAGAATAATGGCAAACTTTTTCTCGAAAATGCGCAGTTCCGATTCTTCGCCCTGAATATTGAGTGAATGGCCGCGCGCAATAATTTTAATCTTCGGAAAGAAGGAAGTGATGAGGTCGATTTTTGAATTGTTTACCCCGAAAAACTCCAGCGGGTCAATTCCTTCTAAAATAATTTGTTTGTCCAAACTGCAATTTTTAAATGATTGTTCAGGATTCAAAATTAGAAAATAAATCGGATTACTGGGGTGAAAACAAGATGTTGAAAGGGGTGAAATCTGCCGGAATGATTAATTTGGCAGCATAAAATAAATACCATGCAAAAGAAACTGGAAGCCTTCAGGGAATTGCTTGAAATTATGGACGAACTTCGTGCCAAATGTCCGTGGGATAGAGAACAGACACTCGAATCGTTGCGGAAACTTACCATTGAGGAGACTTACGAACTGGGCGACGCCATACTGAAAAACGACCTGAATGGAATAAAAAAAGAGCTGGGTGATTTGATGTTACACATTGTTTTCTATTCAAAAATAGGTTCGGAAAACGGAGCTTTCGATATGGCCGATGTTTTGGAGGGCATCAATAAAAAGCTGATTTACCGGCACCCGCATGTTTTTGGGGAAGTGGATGTTGACGGCTCGGCACGCAAAGTAGAGCAGAACTGGGAAGCACTGAAACTAAAGGAAAAAGGCGGCAATAAACGGGTGCTGGAAGGCGTTCCAACTGCCATGCCGGCGCTGGTGAAGGCCAACCGGATTCAGGAAAAGGCCAGCGGCGTTGGGTTCGATTGGGAATACCGCGAGCAGGTTTGGGATAAGGTGAAAGAGGAAATCAGCGAACTGGCGCACGAAATCGACAAGGTGGACAAAGATAAAATGGAAGGTGAGTTTGGCGACCTCTTTTTTGCGATGGTGAATGCAGCGCGTTTGTACGGAATCGACCCCGAAGCTGCACTTGAACGCACAAACCTGAAATTTATTAACAGGTTTAATTATTTGGAAAGCCAGACACTTGCGAAGGGAAAATCGCTGCACGACATGAGTTTGGCCGAAATGGACGTAATCTGGGATGAGGCGAAAAAGTTAGAATAGGCTTTTGTTGGTATGGAAGGCTTCAAAGGAAAATTATTTTACCGCTAAGAACGCAAGGATAGAAAACAATGAACGCAATGGTTAATTGAATATCTTCAAAATTTTGCGTTCTCTGCGAATTCATTTCGCCCTTTGCGTTTAAATTTACTGAATTATAAAATTAAACATTACATGAAAAAAATTGCCTTTTTGTTTGCCATTGTAATAATGGTTGCCTGCACTTCAAAACCTTCTGTTGAAAAACAGCAAACTTTGAAAACCTCGTTAACCAAAGTCGAATTACAGGATAAAATAAAAGGTGGCTGGGCCGGTCAGGTAATTGGCTGTACTTATGGCGGACCAACCGAATTCAGGTACAATGGTGTAATGATTCCCGATTCGGTTGTTATTCCCTGGGATTCATCCCGCTGTTTGTGGTACTATCAGAATGCACCCGGTTTGTACGACGATGTGTATATGGACCTCACTTTTGTGGATGTTTTCGAAAAAGAAGGAATTGACGCACCGGCCAGTTCGCACGGAATGGCGTATGCCAATGCCGAATATATGTTGTGGCACGCCAATCAGGCCGGGCGTTACAATATCCTGAACGGAATTATGCCACCACAGTCAGGCCACTGGCTCAATAATCCACATGCCGATGATATTGATTTTCAGATTGAAGCCGACTTTGCAGGCCTGATGTCACCGGGAATGGTAAATACTTCTTCTGAAATCTGCGATAAGGTGGGGCATATTATGAATTACGGTGATGGCTGGTACGGTGGTGTTTACGTGGCTGCCATGTATTCGCTGGCTTTTGTGTCAAACGATGTGAATTTTGTGGTTAACGAAGCGCTGAAAACAATTCCTGCAGAGTCGCAGTTTTACCATTGTATTGCCGATGTGATTGTGTGGCACAGTCAATATCCCACAGACTGGTCGAAAACCTGGAACGAAACTCAGAAAAAATGGTCGCACGATATTGGCTGCCCCGATGGTGTTTACCGCGATTTTAATATTGATGCGAAAATCAACGCGGCATACATTGTTATCGGGTTACTTTATGGCGAAGGTGACTATGGAAAAACGCTGGATATTTCCACGCGGTGCGGACAGGATTCGGATTGCAATCCGGCCAGCGCAGGTGGTATTCTGGGAACAATGCTTGGTTATTCAAATATTCCTGAGGATTGGAAAAAAGCAGTTTACCCGGTGGAAGACATGGATTTTAAATACACCACAGTTTCGCTGAATGATGTTTATGAAATGGGAAACAAACATGCCTTGCAGGTTCTGGAGAAAAACGGCGCTAAAACCGATGGTGAAACCATCGAAATTCCTTTTCAGGAAATAAAACCTGTGGTTTTGGAAGTGGCTTTTGAGGGGCATTACCCGGCTGAACGAAGAAAAATAGGGCAGGAGCTTGATACAAAATCGAAGGAAATAACATTTGAATTTACCGGAATTGGTTTTGCACTTACTGGTGGCGTTGAAAAGGCTGATGAGAATGGCGTTGACATGGATTTGCAACTCGAAATGAGCATTGACGGCGGAACAACTGAGAAATTCTCAATGCCATCAGCATTCAGCAAACGCCGCCACGAAGTTGCCTGGAAATACCAACTTACTGACGGGCCGCACAAAGTGAGTATCAAGTTGCTGAACCCAACTGCCGGATTCAAGGTGAATATTGGCGATTTAATTGTTTACTCATCAACAAAACCGGAAACGAAAATGTGATAAGCTTGTGAATAACTGATGGTTTAAAACAAACAAAAGCCGCTGCAAAATTACTTGCAGCGGCTTTTGTATTTTATTGGTTTCAAAGTAATCCAGCTCTTTTTAAGACCTCATCTAATTCATTGTCCTTAAAATCTTCTTTTTCCGACTTGTCGTAAATCATTAAAAGAAAAACTGATTCTGCTAAAATTTTAACACATGTAATTACCCTGCTTCCGCCTGATTTCCCTTTATTCTTTGATGAAATTGCCATCCTTATTTTGTAACAATCATTTCCAAGGGCTTGTCCCTGTTCAGGGTTGGTTTTGAGAGAAGAAATCAAAGCATAATAATCGTTTTTAATCGAAGGATATTTTTTTGAGAGACGTTTTAAATCTCTTACAAAAACAGGTGTTGTGTAAATGCTAAAGTTCATCCAGAAGCTCTTCCGCCGATTTTAGTTTTATTTCGCCTTTGATATGTTTTTCAACAAGATGTAATGACTCATTCAACTCATCAAGCAGAACTTCCTGTTCGGTATAAAGTTTCTTTTCACTTTGAATTTTTACAAATCCAAGGTTTTTTATCAGTTCAACAAAAAAACTGTATTTGCTTTCAGGCACCTGAATCACTATTTGTTTCATTCAATAATTTTTAAAACCCAAAGGTATGGAAAAATCAAATTCCATTGTTACCGGGAAAATACAAAAGCCGCTGCAAAATCAATTACAGCGGCTTTGTTATTTTGTTTTTTCCCTGTTTCTCCCCTTTGGGGAGATTAAGAGGGACCTTCTTATTCTTTTGAAAAATCCATAGCAGCCAAACGTTTGTACGAATCGTGACGCCATTTAGCATTTTCCTGAGCTGCCTGGAAAAGTTCATCAGCTGCAGCCGGGAACGATTTTTTCAGTGATGTATAGCGAACCTCGCCATTCAGGAAATCCTGGAATTTGTTCCAATCCGGTTCTTTTGAATCGAGCTGGAACGGATTTTTTCCTTCTTCTTCCAATAATGGGTTGTAACGGTACAGCGACCAATATCCGGCTTCAACTGCTTTGGCTGATTCATCCTGCGATTTGCCCATGCTACCGCGTAATCCGTGGTTAATACATGGAGAGTAAGCAATAATCAGTGATGGACCCGGATATGCTTCAGCTTCTTTCAATGCTTTCATGTATTGCGCCTGGTTAGCACCCATAGCAACCTGTGCCACATATACATAACCGTAATTCATCATCATTGCGCCAAGGTCTTTTTTGCGGATTCGTTTACCCGAGGCTGCAAATTTTGCAACAGCACCCACCGGAGTCGATTTTGATGACTGACCACCGGTATTTGAATATACTTCGGTATCCATTACCAAAACGTTAATATCCTGTCCGCTGGCCATTACGTGGTCGAGACCACCGTAACCAATGTCGTATGCCCAACCGTCGCCACCAAACACCCAGATTGATTTTTTTACCAGATACTGTTCAAGTTTTGAAATTTCGACAGCGTAAGGTTTATCGCTACCGGCAATTGCATTTTTAACTTTTTCAGTGGCTGAAATCGATGCTTTTGCATCATTCATGCCAGCCAGCCATTCACCAAATGCTTCTTTCATTTCGTCGGTTGCACCGTTGCTCATTGCGCCTTTCATCAGTTCGGCAATACGTTCGCGCTGTGCCTGCACTCCTTCAGCAAAACCAAAACCATATTCGGCGTTGTCTTCGAAAAGTGAGTTGGCCCATGCTGGTCCGTGACCCGATTCTTTGTGTTTGCAATAGGGTGTTGAAGGAGCCGAACCACCATAAATTGAAGAACAACCTGTGGCATTGGCAACCATCATTCTTTCGCCATATAACTGGGTGATGAGTTTAATATAAGGTGTTTCGCCGCAACCTGCGCAGGCACCCGAGAATTCGAAGAGTGGCTGTGCAAACTGTGAGTTTTTCACCGACTGGAATTTGTCAACCACTTTTTCTTTTACAGTAACGTGCTGATCCATGTAATCCCAGCGTGCGATCTCGGCCTGCTGTGTTTCAAGCGGTTTCATTTCGAGCGCTTTGGTTTTTGCCGGACAAACATCGGCACAGTTGCCGCAACCAGTACAGTCTAATACGCTAACCTGAATGCGGAAACTCAAGCCTGCAAATGTTTTGGTTGGTGTAGCTACGCGTGTTTCAGTTCCTGCAGGAGCACCGTTTACTTCTTCTTCTGTCAATAGGAATGGACGGATGGCAGCGTGAGGACAAACGTAAGCACACTGGTTACACTGAATACAGTTTTCAGCCTGCCATTCGGGAACGCTCACTGCGATACCGCGTTTTTCAAAAGCGGCTGTTCCCATTTCAAAAGTGCCGTCTTCGTATCCTTTAAAGGTTGAAACCGGAAGATCGTCGCCACGTTGCGCGTTAATCACGTCAACCATGTTTTTAATATAAGCCGGGCGGTTTTCTTCTTCGTTTTCGCCTTTAACCTTAATGTCTTTCCATTCGGTTGGCACTTCAACCTTTATCACATTTTTTCCACCGGCGTCAATAGCGGCAAAGTTCATGTTTACAATCTGCTCACCTTTTTTGCCATAGGTTTTTACAATGGCTTTTTTCATTTCGTCAACAGCTACCGAGTAAGGAATTACTTCGGAAATTTTGAAGAAAGCGGCCTGCATAATCGTATTGGTGCGGGTTCCAAGTCCAAGGTCCTCACCCAACTGTGTTCCGTTGATGATGTAAAAATTAATCTCGTTTTCAGCGAGGTATTTTTTCATCTTATTGGGAAGTTTGTTTTTGGTTTCTTCCACATCCCAGATTGAGTTGAGCAGGAACGAACCGCCTTTTTTCAGTCCTTTTAAAACATCATATAAATGAAGGTAGGCCGGAACGTGACAAGCCACAAAGTCGGGGGTGGTAACCAGATAAGTGGAACGAATCAATTTGTCGCCAAAACGAAGGTGCGAACAGGTAAAACCGCCTGATTTTTTTGAGTCGTACTGGAAATAGCCCTGGCAATATTTGTCGGTGGCATCGCCAATAATTTTGATTGAGTTTTTGTTGGCACCCACAGTTCCGTCGGAACCCAAACCATAAAATTTAGCTTGTCTTGTTCCTTTGGGTGTAATATCGATTTCTTCTTTTAACGGTAACGATTTGAACGTGATGTCGTCAACAATACCGATGGTGAAATCGCCTTTTGGTTCATTCATATCCAGGTTTTCGTACACCGAAAGAATCTGCGACGGGGTAGTGTCTTTCGATCCTAAACCGTAACGGCCACCAACAATAATCGGGGCGTCTTTTGTTCCGTAGAAATGCGAGCGGATATCGAGGAAAAGCGGTTCTCCGCCAGCGCCCGGTTCTTTAGCACGGTCGAGAACAGCAATGCGTTTTACCGATTTTGGCAGCGCCTCAACAAAATGTTTTGCCGAGAACGGACGGAACAAATGAACGGCAATCAAACCTACTTTTTTGCCCTGTTCTGTCAGGTAATCGATGGTTTCGCGAATGGTTTCGGTAACCGAACCCATGGCAATGATGATATTTTCAGCATCCGGAGCACCGTAATAAGTAAACGGACGGTATTTGCGACCGGTTAATTCGCTGATTTGATCCATGTAATCGGCCACGATATCGGGCACTGCATCGAAATAACGGTTGGCAGCTTCCTTGGCCTGGAAGAAAATGTCAGGATTCTGCGCAGTACCGCGGGTTACCGGGTGTTCAGGATTTAAAGCCCTGTTGCGGAATTCTGTTAAAGCTTCCTGGTCAACCAGCGGAACGATGTCTTCCATTTCAATAGCTTCAATTTTCTGAACTTCGTGTGAAGTGCGGAAACCATCGAAGAAAGCGAGGAACGGAACTCTCGATTTTAATGTAGCAAGGTGAGCAACACCCGCGAGGTCCATTTCTTCCTGCACCGAACCGGCGCCCAACATGGCGAAACCTGTCTGACGGGCAGCATAAATATCGCTGTGGTCGCCAAAAATCGAAAGTGCATGTCCGGCAAGTGCACGGGCACTTACGTGAAAAACTGTAGGCAGTAATTCGCCTGCAATTTTATACATGTTTGGGATCATCAATAATAATCCCTGCGATGCAGTGTAAGTTGAAGTTAAAGCGCCTGATTGCAAGGCGCCATGAACTGCGCCGGCAGCGCCACCTTCGCTCTGCATTTCAGCAAGACGAACGGGACGGCCAAACATATTCTTTTTACCGAAAGCTGCCCATTCATCCACGTATTCGGCCATCGTTGAAGATGGGGTGATGGGATAAATACAGGCTACTTCGCTGAACATGTAACTGATATGCGCTGCGGCATAGTTTCCGTCACATGTGATAAACTTTTTTTGTTTTGTCATTTTTAAACTGATTTTTATAGTGTTGTTAATTTTTAAAATCTGATACTTGATACTCGATTCTTGATTCAGGGAGCGAGGTAATCGTCATCCCGAAGTTGATATGTCGGTTCCGCTTCGTTTACAATGTTATGTTTTTCCTGAACCGCGTTTATAAAGTTGTTCAGTTTTCTTTCCAATAATTCTAATTGTTCATGCAATTCTGAATAAAGTGGATTGTTTGTCAATGATTCTGTATTGTGCAAATTTTCCAGATGATCGATAGTTTCATCGTTGGAAGCAACCGAATGAACCAGAAACTTTAAAAAATCCTGTTTGTAAACTCTTCTGCCGTAACCTTCAACGATTAATGATTTTGCTGATTTCGATGAACGTCTTATCTGGCTGCCTTCTTCGTACATTTCGAATGAGGGAAGTTCATGCAAAGTCATCTTGTGAATTTTTACCACAAGCTCATTTGCAATCTGCCATATTTCCAGTTTCTTATAAGACATCTTTTCGATTAAATCTCAATCTTCAATATCCAGTATCTTTTATCTTCTAATCCAGCATCCGTTTTCCTCAATATCCGGTATCCTCTTCTCCAACATCAAGTATCTTTCTATCCAGTATCCAGTATCCAGTTCTTAGTACAAAAACCCAAACAACCACAATGGTATTTTATTGCCTTCGCCAATTTCAATCACATCGGCTGCAGCATAAATTCCCGGTTCTGATTCAATTTTTCGGCCACCAACAGTAAAATGATATTTGTTATCGACAAAAAAATCGGCTTCTGGCGAACTCTTTACCTCGCAAATATAATCGAGCTGGTTGTAAAAAAAGGTGTGGCGCAGATTAATATTATCGGTGTTTGTGGGTGCAATAGCATACAATAGGTTGGTGTTGTGCAGATACACTTTTGCAGGTTTTTTTACCTGTTCCTCGTCGCCGTTGGCATACAACAGGTGAATGAGTTTGGCGTTTTTCAGGTAATTCAGGTAGTTCATTACCGTGGCGCGTGAAGTTTCTATTGCCGTGGCCAGTTTGCTCACGTTGGGAGTAAATGGCGTTTCAAGTGCGATGAGGTGCAGCAGTTTGCGCAGTTTGGGCAAATATTTTAACTCAATCTGGTTGATGTACGGTACATCAATTTCGAGCGCCAGGTTTACATGCGTAAGCAACCGGTTGATGTAAAAGTTCGGGTCGTCGATAAAATAGGGGAAGTAACCGCTTTTCAGGTACTCATTAAAAAAGGCCAGCGGACGCACTTTCGAAACAATTTCGCGGGCGATTTCCACATGGTTTTCAATAATTTCTTCAATCGAATAATACCTGAAATGATTGCCGGTCTGGTGGTTCAGGTATTCGCGGAACGAAAGCCCGGCCAGATGATGTATGTGTGCAATCCCCTGTAAATCGGGGTTGCCTTCGGTAATCCGCAGCACAGGCGACGAGCTGAACACGATTTTTAAATCCGGAATTTCATCGGCACATTTGCGCAGTTCCGACGACCATTCCGGGTATTTCTGAATCTGGTCGAGCACAAGCAGTTTTCCGCCACGTTTGGCAAACTCATCGGCAAACGAGCTGATACGGCGTTTGGTAAAATAAAAATTATTGAGATTGATGTACAGCACCGAGTTGTCGTCTTTAAAATTGTCGCGGATATAATCGAGCAGAAAAGTGGTTTTGCCCACTCCTCTGAACCCTTTAACTGCAATGAGTTTCCGGCTCCAGTCGATTTGTTTCGAAAGCTCCCTTTTGATGGTGGGCTTCCGGCTTTCGAGCAACGATTTATGTGTAAGCTGAAAAAAATCCAATGCTGTATAATTTTGACGCAAAACTAATCAGAAATATGAAAATATTGCAATCTTTAGATAGCAGAATTTATTTTCGACTGTAATTTATATCTGATAAAAATAAGAAACGAATTAAGGATTTTCATGGCTTTATAATTTTATCTGACAGCGTTTTAGCAGTGGTTTTTGCATTTCGCTGCATCAGCGGGATGGCTTTTCTCCCGGATTGTCGGGACTACTTGCTGGTATTTTGGGGATAGCCAACCCCGGGTTGAAACCCGGGGTTATTCACATTTAACCCTTATCGGGTTTCCTTTCGAAGCAAAAGTTGTATGTGTCAAAATTTCCCCTCCTGTCAGGAGGGGTGTCCTGAGGCAGTGAAATTAACGAGTAGCAGGGTGATTTACGAAGGACGGGGTGGTGGTTTTCGCGGATTGCCAGCCTGTTGACTGTAGTCCCCCGACTGTTCGGGGGAAATATTTCCATCAGTTTAAGCTGACGGTTCGGGTTGTATTATATTCTGTATTTTTGCCGCAAACAAAACGAGCATGAGCCACAGTCCCGAGTTGCTTTTACCCGCCGGAAATCCCGAAGCCTTTTTTGCTGTGCTGCACGTCGGTGCGGGGTTATTGGGTCATGCTAATTTTATTTGAACATTTGAAATTGTAGTATTGAAAAACAGCAACAGAAATTAATAAGAATAGCTTTTGGTTGCCATTGTTCTATCTCCGCTGGCCATCATATTATTTGGTCTTTTTGGTATTTCAATACCAGGTATTTTGGGTAACCCATATACAATATCTGTTAAGCGAATTTCAATTTTCTGTTCTTCCTGAAATTTCAATTCCATAATAATACCCTCGTGGGGGAAAGCATAATACCTGATCAGATTCCAATCGGTATTATCTACTCTCTCTAGTTCTCTCATTTCCGATTGATTGATACTCGCGCTGATTGAGTCGGATTTTATCTGGATAAATAAAGAATTTGCTTGTCTCCCTGATTTCAGATAAAGTTTTAACAGGCGGTTGTTGTCGGAAATGGTATCGCGCAATAATTCTATCACTGGTACAGGAAGAGGTTCTGTTTTAACCGTCTTTTTTAAGTAATCGTTGTCGATATAGGCAAAAAAATCACTCAGTTTAGTGGTGTCCGGATGGTCGGTTAAAAAATTTACAGTCCATTCATCATTTCTGTTATTAAAGCTGGACAAGAATGTTTCGCCGGTATTTCCGTTGGTGACATAAAGCAGCGAATTTTCCTTTTGATGTTTTTCATTATAATCGAGGTTAATTGAACCATACAAAATAAAAGCCAATCCAATGGAAAAGGTAATCGCTGGAACAGCCCATGGTTTTACTCTTGTAATTATTTCGATATGAGGAATCAGCATACTTAAACACAGTACAGTAAAAAGCACTGCAGCACCTGCCATTCTAAGTCCCATCGCCTGAAAAAGAAGGTCAGTGAAATTCGAAAACCATAATAATGCAGGTAATGCAAAAATCAGAAACAATCCAATTTGCAGGAATGAATAATCACCCTGATCTTTCTGAAAGAAGTAAATACCAATGGGAACCAAGCTAAATAAAATGGGCCAGGTTGCCAAAAAGCTGGCACCCGGAATCATTAAACACACGGCAATCATCATAATTGTCAAGCCAACAAAAGAGCCCATCGATAATTCCCAAATGCTGGTTGGTTTTCGAAACAAAAAATAAATAATCGCTGAAACTGCCACAGCAATTAAAGAAGTAATCAGGCTGATTTGCCCACTCCATAACAAAAGTGTAAATGCAACCAAAAGGAATGACAAAACATGCCGGATTTTGATTCCAATCATCAACAGTTTGAAGAATAATAATGACACAGCAACAGTTAAACATACAAAACCAAACAACAATACATTTTGATTATAAAACAATAACCTGAAGTCACTCCCCGGATAATATTCAGCCAAAACTAAAAACAGGCCAGTTACCATCAGAGGAGCTATTGCCAGATGAATTATAAAGGCAAAAAAACCAAATAATAAACGAAGAGGCCGAATGATTTTTTTTCTGAATCCGATGACCAAAACAGCCAAAAGAACAAGGCATGTGAGAATAAGAAAAGGAGTTATCCATTTAAACGAATAGTGCACGAAAGCCTTGCCAATATAGTTGAAGTAAACGGCGTTTCCTTTTTCTGAATTGTTCAGATCGATATTGGCAAAATGCTGAGCCAGTGCTGCTGCATACGAACCGTGATGTTGAATCGATTCTACTGAAGTATTTTTAATATTGTCGCCTCCGGTATGATAGTCAAATTTATTTCTGATATAAGCAAAGTTTAAACCTTTATTCCCATTTTCCTTAAATGGAGTTAAATCGGTATCGTTTGGCATATTTCGGTAAATCTCATAACTAACCGAATTAGCGATAGGATAAGGAACTGCTTTTGCAAATTCAGCAATCAGCCAGTTGTTATCAGCACTGGTTTCAAACATTATGCTTTCACCTTTAGTTCCACCGGCTTCTAAATTCAGGACTATTCCAATGTCTTTTGCCAATGGGTGTTGTTCAATAAAGGCTTTGGCTCCCATTAATCCAACTTCTTCGCCATCAGAAAACAGGAATATGATATCATTTTTAAATGGCGCTTTGGTTTGAAGAAGTCTTATGGTTTCAAGCATGGTAACAACAGCCGCTCCATCGTCTGAAGCACCATAAGAACTCTCGACTGAATCGTAATGCCCAACCAATAAAACGGCCTTGCCTTTTTCTTTACCGGGTATTTTTACAATGATGTTGCCTACAGTGGCAGCGGAAAAAAAACGCCCGGGTGAAAAAACCTCAGCAATTTGAATTTCTGGTTGTGTCCCCATTCGTTTCAACTCCTCAATAATATAATTACGGACTTTCAGATGTTCATTTGTGCCAATCAGATGTGGTTTTGCAGCAATATATTGCATGTGTTTCATTGCACGCACCGCCGAAAATTCATCTGACGGAGCATTTTCAGACACGATTCGTGGAGGACGGTTAAGATAAAATCCAACACTCACAATAACAATAATCGAAGCAACTAATGAAACGCTTTGAATCAAGCTTCTTTTAAGTTCTGTTTTCATTTTTATTTAGGTTAATTGATGTCGAAGTTTTGAAATTGCATACCAGAACCATTTAATTTATGGGTATATGTTTTGGTTATTTGAGAAAGGTAAGTATAATTAATTAGTTATTAGTGTAGTATGAATATTTTTTTATGCAAAAAATATTCATTTCTATCACCAATTCAATATAAACACACATGCTTTAACATGTGAAGTTGCTGATAGGGAATCCGGTGTTTTATACCACTTTTTCCCTCCAATAACCAGTATCAAAAATCGGTGAATCTGTGGCATCTGATTTTAATTGTATTTTTGCCACAAACAAAACGAGCATGAGTCACAGTCCCGAGTTGCTATTACCCGCCGGAAATCCCGAAGCCTTTTTTGCTGCGCTGCAGGCCGGTGCGGGTGCGGTGTACCTGGGACTGGAGCAGTTCAACGCCCGCGGCAGGGCCACCAATTTCAACAGCCGCCAGTTGCCCGCCATTTTGCGCGAGGCCCGCAAAAAAAATGTAAAAGTATATATCACGCTCAACACGGTGGTAAAAAATACAGAACTGGCAAAACTGCTCGAAGTGCTGGCTTTTTTAAGCGAAGCCCAGCCCGATGCGGTGATTGTGCAGGACTGGGGCGTTTTTTACCTCGCCCGCAACTTTTTCCCGCGGCTGGTTGTGCACGCCTCCACGCAAATGGGCATCCACAATTCGCAGGGAACACAATACCTGGCCGGCTTAGGTTTTGCCCGCACCGTGCTGGCCCGTGAACTCACACTCAAAGAACTGGTAATGGTGGTAAAAAATTCGCCGTCGGAAACCGAGGTTTTTGTACACGGCGCGCTGTGTTATTCGTTTTCGGGGATGTGCCTGTTCAGCAGCTACACGGGAGGACGCGGCGCTAACCGCGGCATTTGTTCGCAGTCGTGCCGCCGCACTTACGATGATGCGGGAAAACAGAAATTCCTTTTTAACATGAAAGATAACCAGTTGCTCGACCTGATTCCGCAACTGGCTGCGATGGGTGTTGCCAGCCTGAAAGTGGAGGGCCGCATGAAACCGGCCGAATATGTTTTCAGGGTGGGCTCGGCGTACCGGATGGTGCTCAACGACAGCCGCCGCATGGATGAGGCAAAGCAACTGCTGGCGCTTGATTTCGGGCGACAGAAAACCCGCTGGTTTGCCGGTGGCGATGTAAAAGAAGCTGTGGCCGACGACAGCTCCACCGGAATTTTTGTGGGCAAAGTGGAGGGCGTTGCCAACGATTCGGTGGTCATCAGTTCGTCGCTGCCCATCGAAAACCGTTACAGGCTGCGGCTGATGAATACCGGGAGCGGCGAACCCGCGCATCTTGTGGTGAAAAAGGTAACCCGCGAGGGCGCTTTTTACCGTGTGAACCGCGACAACCTTCCGGTTTCGGCCGGAAGCCGGGTTTATCTGACCAAACTGCAGGACATTCAGTTTCCCAACAAATTGGAGGAAACCCGGCAAATGCCGCTGCCTTTAGACGCAAAACTGAAAAAAACAATACTTGAAAAAATTCAACCGGTAAAAAAGGAGCGGGGAGGAGAGCAGTTGTATTTCCGAATCGGGTCGGCTGAATGGCTCAAACTTATCAGTTTTGCCGAGTTGGACGGGCTTTTCCTGTCGTTTTCGAAACAAAGCTGGATGCGTTTTAATCCCGCTGATGAATTTATTCAGCAAAACCTTGATAAGGTAATCGTGGAGCTGCCCCGTTTTATTGCTGAAAAATCGCTTGGTTTTTATGCTGAACTTGTTGAAAAAATGGTACAACACGGCATCCGGTCGTTTGTGGTGAGTCACCTGTCGCAAAAGCTGATGATTCCTGCCGGTTGCCGCATTTTTGCCAGCGAAAATGTGTATGTTTTTAACGATGCCGCGGCCCGTTTCCTGGAAAATGAAGGCGTTGAAAACTTTGTTTACCCGTTTGAAAGCGACTTTGAAACCCTGGATTCGATGCAACACAAAAACGGGATTGTCCCCATGTATTTCTTCCCCGAGCTTTTCTTTTCGCGTATGCCGGTGCAGCTGGAAAACGAAGCATCGTTTTCAGGCGATGACACCAAAAGCCGCTACCGCCGGTTTCGTAAAAACGGGCTTACGGTGGTGGTTCCCGACAAAGCCGTTTCCATCCTTCAGCACAAAAACAGGCTCACAGCCAAAGGTTTTTCTTCGTTTCTGATTGATGTAACCTGGGACACCCTCTCAAAAAACAGGCTGAAAACCTTGAAAACAAGATTTCTGAAATCGGAGCAGCTACAGCCCACTACATCGTTTAATTTTACAAAAGGGTTGGTGTAAGGGTGCGGCGATTTGCAATCGCCGGTTTTTAGCTTTTAATTGACCGTGAATTATTTCGGATGTTTAATTTCCGTTGGCTTCAGCCAACGGTCAGAGTCATCGAAAAATCCTGGCTTTAGCCCCATATTTTCAAAGGTTTTTTCATTTTCAGGAAATGTGGCTAAAGCCAGGTTTTGCATTTTCAATTTGACCGTCAGCTGAAGCTGACGGCAATAATTCTCAAACGGAACAGGCGGTTAATAATCGCCATTGAGGAAATGTGCTTAAACTGTTTTCAGAAGTTTGTTTCCAATAAACTTTCAAAATCAACAAGTACATTGTTGCTCAACGAATCGGTGATGCTGTTGTTGGCACAAACCAGCGTGCGGTTGGGTTTTTTGGCAATCGATGCATAATCGTGGGTCACCATCAGCACAGTTTTTCCTTCATTATTTAACCGGATAAATAAATCTACAATTTCAGCAGAAGTTTCGGGGTCAAGGTTGCCGGTGGGTTCATCGGCCAGAATCAGTTCGGGGTTGTTCAGAATGGCACGGGCAATCACCACACGTTGCTGTTCGCCTCCGCTTAACTGGTGCGGCATTTTTGTAAGTTTGCTTAACATGCCCACGCTTTCGAGCACCTCTGCAATACGCGATTCAATGTCCAGCTTGTTTTTCCAGCCTGTGGCTTTCAGCACAAACGAAAGATTATCGTGCACATTCCTGTCGGTCAGCAGTCTGAAATCCTGGAAAACCACGCCGATTTTCCGGCGCAGTGCAGGAATATCGCGCGGTTTCAGTTTAAACAGTTCAACACCGGCAACTTTGCCGCTGCCCGATTGTAGCGGAATTTCGGCGTGAATTGTTTTGATGAGGCTCGATTTCCCGGTGCCCACTTTACCAATTACATATATAAATTCGCCTTTGCTGATTTCAAGATTCACATCGGCAAGAATCAGGTTTTCACGCTGATAAATTTCGGCTTTAACCAATTCCACAATTTTATTCGATTCCATAACTCAAATATAGTCCGGTGAAGTTCGGTAAATTTATGAGCGTTCAGAATAATAAACAAAGAAATAAACAGTTTCCTGTTAAGAAATTACATTGATTTGAAACGCAACTGCCATTTGATTCACCTATTTTAGAGTGTTAAAACAAGTTTAAATCTGAAACCGGTCAACCATGGCAGTTGGCATTTTACAACAGAAACAAAAAGCATGAGAACAATTCACCTGTTATTTTTAGTAGCCATAACCATTTTGTTGCAGTTTGAGGTAAACGGCCAGGAAACAGGCTATTACAGCAATGTAAGGCGCGAAATTGATATGGCAAAAGAGTTGTTTGCCAATGGCAAATACATTTCCACTTTCCGCGAATTTCAAAAAATCCAGTCGCGGCTTGATGTACAATCGGAGCTTTATTCAGAAGCCGAGTATTACAAATCGGTTGCTTCGCTGAAAGCCGGTTACACCGCCGGCAGTAAAATGCTCACTGCTTTCACCAAAAATTATGCTGAGAGTCCATACATCAACAACGCTTTTTTCTATTTGGGCGAATACCAGTTTGATAAAAAGCAGTATGCAGTAGCGTTGAAAACCTTTGAAAATGTAAACCGGTACGACCTGGACGAGCAGGACAGGCTGAAGCTGACGTACCAGAGCGGGTATGCCAACATGATGACCGACAATTTGCAACAGGCCGCAAAAGAGTTTGCAAAGGTAAAAGATGCAAATACCATTTACGGTAAACCTGCCACTTACTACTGGGCGCACATCATGTACCTTGAAGAAAAATTTCCGGAGGCGCTCGATGGTTTCAGAAAACTGAACAACGATCCGGCTTACTCAAGGGTAATTCCGATGTACATCAGCCACATTTATTACAAACAGAAGAATTACGCCGAAGTGGTGAATTATACAAGCCAGGTGATTAACGATGTGGAGGAAGAGCAAAAACCTGAGCTTTCGAAACTGCTGGGCGATTCCTATTTTCAATTGGGCCAGTACGAAAAAGCAATGCCTTTTATGGAAGCATATTTTGCTGCCTCAAAACTGCAAACCCGCGAGGAAAGTTATGTTTTGGGTTACTGTTATCATTACACAGGAAGCTATTTCAAGGCAGCGCCACTGCTCGAAAAGGCCTCGAAAGGCGATGATGCAT
Organism: Draconibacterium sp.; assembly: GCA_050179035.1. Lineage (GTDB taxonomy): Bacteria > Bacteroidota > Bacteroidia > Bacteroidales > Prolixibacteraceae > Draconibacterium. The sequence goes on from JBFXFM010000023.1 coordinate 38,060, forward strand.
TGGCACAAAATGCCTATTACCATCTGGCCGACTGCTATGTAAAAACCAACGAAAAAGAGAAGGCAAAAATGGCCTACGACGCAGCTTCGAAACTTAGTTTCGACGAAAAAATAAAGGAAAATGCGTTGTTTAATTATGCCAAACTTACCTACGAACTTTCGTTTTCGCCTTTCAACGAAACCATCAAGGCCTTTGATACTTATATTGAAACTTACCCCAATTCGGAGCACAATACCGAGGCTTACCAAATTTTGAGCGAGGTTTACATGGTAACCAAAAACTACAAGGATGCCATCAGCTCGATTGAAAAAATTAAAGTGAAAACGCCTGCCATTTTAAAGGCTTATCAAAGAGTTACCTTTTACCGTGGGCTTGAGTTGTTTAACAACCTTGCCTACCAGCAGGCAATCGGATTTTTCGATCAGTCGCTCGAAAATAACCAGGACCGCACCATTTATGCTCAAACCCTTTACTGGAAAGCCGAAGCGCTTTACCACACCGGCGACTACAACGAAGCCATCAACAATTTTGTGCGTTTTCTTACATCGAACGGCGCTTCGGTGCTGCCTGAATTTAATGCGGCCCGCTACAACCTTGCATATGCTTATTTCAAGCTCGAAGATTATGATCTGGCTGCAAACAATTTCTCGAAATATGCTGACGCTGTAAAAAGCAGCCGGTCAGAAAAACTGGCCGACGCACTTAACCGCCTGGGCGACATCAGTTTTCTGAAAACCGATTATACAAAAGCACAGCATTACTATCAGCAGTCGTTCAGCCTGAAAACATTTGAGCCCGATTATTCGCTTTACCAGATTGCGTTTTGCAAAGGGTTACAACGCGACTACCAGGGAAAAATAGCCAACCTTGAGCAACTGCTTTCGGCTTACCCCGAATCAGCATTTCAGGATGATGCACTTTTTGAACTGGGGCGCGCTTACGAACGCCTTGGCGATACAGGTAAAGCATCGGCGCAATACAGCAGCCTTATGCAAAACCACAAACAGAGCGGCTTTTACCGCAAAGCGCTCTTACAATCAGGGCTTATAAATTTTAACAACGGAAACTACAATCCGGCACTGGCGCAGTACAAAGAGGTGGCCGAAAAATTCCCCGAAACACCTGAAGCACAGACTGCCATGATGGGCATCAAAAACTGTTACATCGAACTGAATAATGTGGACGGCTATTTCAATTATTCAAAACAATCGGGTGGAACCAGCATCAGGGCTTCTGAACAGGATTCACTTACTTTTATGGCAGCCGAAAGGTTGTATATGGCAGCCGATAAAAATGCCGCAGCCCAGTTAAGCAGATACCTTCAGCAGTTTCCTGATGGCAGTTTTATATTAAGCGCACACTTTTATTTAGCCGAATCGTTATACAAAGACGGTAAATTTACCGATGCCAACAACCATTACACTTTTGTGGCAAATCAACCCGAAAATATTTTTAGTGAGCAGGCTGTTTCGCGGGCTGCAGAATTAACGCTGAATTCGGGAAACCATACCGCCGCGCTTGATTTGTGTAACCGGCTTGAAGCCATGGCCAGCAACAAATGGAATATTTTACGCGCCAACACCGGGCAAATGCGATGTTACTTTGCCCTCGAAGATTACAACAATGCGTTGATTGCCGCCGGAAAAATCAAGAAATCGGAAACCGCCAGCGAGGTTGTGAAACGCGAAGCCAGCTTTGTTGAAGGCAAATCGAATTATATGACTGGCAAATTGGACAAAGCGCTTGAAGGTTTAAAAACCACAGCAACCGATGTGAATTTTGAACAGGGCGCCGAGGCCAAATATCTTGTGGCCGAAATCCTGTTTAAACAGAAAAATGTGCAGAAATCGGAAGCCGAAATCGTTGATTTTATTGATAAAAACACGCCGCACCAATACTGGCTGGGCAAGGCATTTATTCTGCTTGCCGATATTTACCTGAGCCGGAACGATGAATTTCAGGCAAAACACACACTGAAAAGTTTAGTTGAAAACTACAACAACACCACCGACGGCATCATTGATGAGGCATCGGAAAAACTTTCGGTAATCGAAAACAACGAGAAACAGGAGCAGCAAAATGCCATCGACAGCTCATTCCAGATGAAAATTAAACAATAAAACTTCGCAACCATGAATATCAGAATAGAAGCCGTTTTACTCATTGCAATCATCGGAATCCCGGGTTGGGCAAGCGCTCAGCGTGATACCACACTAAACCGCGAGGTTGAAGTTGTAAAATCGTTTACACCCACACTGCTGGATGTGCACAAAATAAACGATCTGCCGAAAATTAAGGATACCGAACCTAAAAAGCCTGTTTTTGATTATAACATCAGCAGTCAGCCGGTGGTAAATTCATTCGCTGTAAACCCGCTGAAGGCTGCCACCATCGAATCGAATCCGCCGGAGCAAAAAGGCTACGGACTGATAAAAGCCGGTGTTGGCAACTACTACAAACCTTATGGCGAGTTTTTCTTTAATCACCTTGCATCAAAAAAATCGATTTTTGGAATTCATGCCATGCACTTGTCCTCGCACGGAAAGCTGAAACTTGAAGGCGGCGACAAAGTTGAAGCCCCGTTTTCGAAAAATGAAGCCGAAGTTTACTGGACACAATCGTTCAGTCAGAAAATCCTTTCAACAAGTGTGTCGTTTAACCACGATGGTTTTAACTACTACGGCTATCCGAAAGATGCTGTACCTGCGCCGCTGCTCGAAGAAAACCAGAACATTAATTACTTCGGGACAAAACAAACTTTTAGCAAAGGCGGACTTAGTGTGAAGCTGAATAACCCGTCGCTCGAAATGAACGACCCGAATTTCGGGTTCGATTTTGTGTACAACTATTTTCAAACCAAAACAGGGCAAAACGAGCATTTTGGAAACTTTACCGCCCATTTGCAACAGCCGTTTAACTTTGGTACCGGTTTGTTAGATGCCGGTGTTTCGTATGTGCAGGATAACCATATTATTCGTTTTACGGGCATTGGCGACACCCGCCAGCAATCGTGGTTCTTTGCCAATCCTGCAGTTTATCTCGGTAAAAATACACTCAATTTGCGCGGCGGTTTTAAAGTCTGGTACATTAGCGACCAGGAGTTGAAAGCACAGGTAAGAATTGCTCCCGATTTGAGAGTGAATTACACGCCGGTGAAAGATGTGATAAAGATTTATGCCGGAATTGACGGCAACCACATCAGCAACCACTATTCAAAAATTGCCTACGAAAATCCGTTTGTTGACCCTGAGCACGACGTAAAAAACGGTTTCGAAAAAATCAGGTTCTATGGTGGTTTTGATGGAAAGTTCGGCAAAAAAACAAATTTCAAAATCGGTTTCGACTATGCCATTACCGACGACCAGCCTTTTTATTACCTGCACGAATATACTTATCCCGACCCGCAAATCAATCCGAATCCACAGGTTATCGACAATGATTTCAAAATTTTGTACGACGATTTTAACCGGTTTAAAATCAATGCCGAGGTTTTTCATACTTCAGCCGGAAAATTCGAATTATTGGCAAACGCCAACTACTACGTTTATAAAGTGAAGAACGGAATTGAAGCCTGGAATATGCCCGACTGGGACGCCACATTTACAATTGGGTTCAACATCACTGAACGGTTAAATGTTGCCGCCGATATTTTTTTGATTGGAACAAGGAAAGCATTGGTGGTTGAAACACTTTTTGCCGATGATGAAATTAATACCGGAGACAGTTATATGTTCAAATCTTTCAACCTCGATGCAGCTTTCGACCTGAATGTGCGGGGCAATTACAAGATTACAGAGAAGTTCTCTGCTTTTGCCAGTCTTAATAATTTTGGCTTTCAGAAATACGAACGTTGGTTTGGTTACCCGGTACAAAGTTTTAATTTTCTGGCAGGGGTAAGCTATGCGTTTTGAATGTTAAATAATCGAAAATAAAACCTTACCTGTCAACACCTTTTAAAAACTGCTTTAACGGGTTTTATTTCTCATTTTCAGGTTGATAACTTGTTGAAAAATCCGCTTGGTTTCAACAATGAGGCAACCCCGTGCTTTGGTTTATTTTGTTATATTTGCCCGTTAAATTTGAAATGGCGCAACAATCCATTTAAAATATTAAAAATCAAGTAGTTTCCTGTATTAAGAAAATCGCTTTTTACAATGGAAACTATTTTATTTTACGAATTTGAATCAGAACAACAAAACAGGCATTTTACAATGAGTGAAATAGAAAAAAACGAAACAGGAAACAGCGCGAACGGAAATTATTCAGCTGATAGTATTCAGGTACTTGAAGGTTTGGAGGCGGTTAGAAAACGTCCGTCGATGTACATTGGCGATACCAACGAAAAAGGGCTGCACCACCTGGTTTACGAAGTGGTGGATAACTCAATTGACGAGGCGCTGGCTGGATATTGCAGCAATATCGATGTAATTATTCATGCCGACAATTCGATTACAGTAAAGGATGATGGCCGCGGTATTCCTACCGAAATACACTCAAAAGAAAACAAATCGGCACTTGAGGTGGTAATGACAGTGCTTCATGCCGGTGGTAAATTCGATAAAGATTCTTACAAGGTTTCCGGTGGTTTGCATGGTGTGGGCGTATCGTGCGTAAATGCACTTTCGTCGCATTTGCGCGCCGAAATTCACCGTGATGGAAAAGTTTGGGAGCAAGAGTATTCAATTGGCAAACCTTTATACAGTGCACGGGTAATCGGTGATTCCGACAAACACGGTACAATTGTTAATTTTAAACCCGATGAATCGATTTTCCTCGTAACAGTTTATAAGTACGAAATACTTACAGCACGTTTGCGAGAGCTGGCATTTCTGAATGCCGGAATCAAACTTTCGATTGTGGATGAAAGAACGAAGGAAGAAGACGGAAGTTTTAAATCGGAAAGTTTTTATTCAGAAGCCGGTTTGAAAGAATTTGTTGAATATCTCGACGAAACCCGTATCCGGATTATCGACGATATTATCCATGTTTCGTCAGATAAAAGCGGAATCCCGGTAGAAATCGCGCTGCAATACAACTCATCGTTTACCGAAAATATTCATTCATACGTAAACAACATCAATACAATTGAAGGCGGAACCCACCTCACCGGTTTCAGGCGCGGTTTAACCCGTACGCTTAAAAATTACGCCGACCAGTCCGGGATGCTTTCAAAAATGAAATTTGAAATCAGCGGCGACGACTTTCGTGAAGGTTTAACCGCAGTGGTTTCAGTGAAAGTGCAGGAACCACAGTTTGAGGGCCAAACCAAAACAAAACTGGGGAACTCGGAAGTGAGCCTGCACGTTGACCAGGCGGTGAGCGACATGCTCAAAAATTATCTCGAAGAAAATCCCAAAGATGCACGAACCATTGTAAACAAGGTAATCCTGGCAGCACAGGCGCGCCATGCAGCGCGTAAAGCCCGCGAAATGGTACAACGTAAAAATGCGCTTACCGGTGGCGGATTGCCTGGTAAACTTACCGACTGTTCAGAAAAGGATCCGGCTGTTTGCGAAATTTTTCTTGTTGAAGGAGATTCAGCAGGTGGAACTGCAAAACAAGGTAGAGACCGTCGTACGCAAGCCATTTTGCCACTCCGTGGTAAAATCCTGAATGTGGAAAAAGCGATGATGCACAAAATCCTCGAAAACGAGGAAATCAAAAATATTTTCACCGCACTTGGTGTAACTATCGGCACAGCCGAAGATTCAAAAGCACTCAACCTGGATAAACTCAGGTACCACAAAATTGTAATCATGACTGATGCCGACGTGGACGGCAGCCACATTGCAACACTCATAATGACTTTCTTTTTCAGGTACATGAACGACCTGATTCAGCGAGGGCATCTGTACATTGCAACACCGCCGCTTTACCTGGTAAAAAAAGGGAAGAAGGAAGCTTATGCATGGACCGACCAGCAACGGTTACAATTGATTAATGAATGGGCAGAAGGCAACGAAAGTGCTGTGCACGTGCAGCGGTACAAAGGTTTGGGTGAAATGAATGCAGAACAACTTTGGGAAACCACAATGAATCCGGAACAGCGTACGCTGCAGCAGGTAACCATCGAAAATGCTGCCGAGGCCGATCACATTTTCTCAATGCTCATGGGCGACGATGTTCCGCCACGCCGGAAATTTATTGAAGACCACGCCACTTATGCCAATATTGACGCATAAAAAAGAGTTGGGAATTGAGTGATGAGAGATGAGTTAGTGCCTGGGAAATACAGGCAGAATTCAAACTTATTTTTCGAAAAGGAAATTTAAAATCCGGTTAGTCCGGATTTTTTCTCACTACTCAAGTCTCAAATCTCACAGCTCATATCTCATCGCTAATTTTTACAAAATGAATATCTGTGTCTTTTCATCGTCGAGCAACGCCATTGCCGAAGTATATTTCGAAGAAGCCCATGCCTTGGGAAAACTGATTGCTGAAGGCAACCATGCCCTCATCAACGGGGGCGCCAATGTGGGTTTAATGGAAGCTGTTACTGTGGCAGCCAGCAATCATGGTGCAAAAACCATCGGTATCATTCCTGAAATGTTAAAGGAAAGATCGCTGGCTTCAGACAATGCTCACCAGGTAATCGTAACTCCCGATATGCAGGAGCGAAAAGCCCGTATGCGCGACATGTCCGATGCTTTTATCGCACTGCCCGGCGGATTTGGTACGCTTGAGGAAATTCTTGAGGTAATTACGCTCCGTCAGCTTTCGTATCACACAAAACCCATTGTTTTCATCAATACAAGTGGCTTTTTTAATCATCTTTTTAAACAGTTTGAAGTTTCGTATTACGAGATGTTTGCCAAGGACGTTTACCGCGAACTCTATTTTATAGCTGAAAATGCAGCTGAAGCAATGGATTTTATTATGAATTACACGCCAGTGGTGCTCGATACAAAATGGTTTAAAGTGCCGGAACGTCAATGACGATATTCTGGGCAACTGACAAATTTTCATTTTTAAAGACAAAAAACTTTTCAGCCTTTTAACAAAAGGTATATAAAGTTGTTAATTTATCGAAAATCGGAGAACTGAAGCCGATCGCCATAAAACAGTGGCAGCGTTTTTGCGTTTATGGTACACTGTGATAAACAATTCATATTTGATGTACCAAAATTTTTAAAACAATGAAAAACATCGGAAAATACAGCTTTACCTTTTTGCTTGTAATTGCAGGCGCTTTTGTTGCAGTTTGGGCTTACAGCAGGTTTTTCGACAAACCTCAGATTGTAACCGTAACTGAAACTCAACATTTAAAATACGCCGGTCTGGATTCGGAAGGAAACCTACCCGACCTTACTTTTGCTGCTGAAAAATCAATTCATGCAGTGGTTCACATTGCCACACAATCGGTTCGCGGTGGCGGCTGGACAACCGGAAATCCTTTCTTCGATGAGTTTTTCGGGCTCAGGGGACAACAACAACAACTTGCTCAGGGTTTTGGCTCGGGTGTTATTATTTCAGCCGACGGCTACATTGTAACAAACAATCATGTAATTGAAGGTGCACAAAAAATAAAGGTGATTTTGAACGACAAACGCGAGTTTGAGGCAAAACTCGTGGGAACAGACCCTTCAACCGATATTGCTTTGCTAAAGGTGGATGAAAAGAATCTATCCTATTTAACTTATGGCGATTCAAACAGTTTAAAACTGGGCGAATGGGTGCTGGCAGTCGGAAATCCGTTTAATCTCACCTCAACAGTCACTGCCGGAATTGTAAGCGCGCGTTCGCGTAACCTGGGCATCAACTCCGACCAGCTTTCCATCGAGTCGTTTATTCAAACCGATGCAGCTGTAAATCCTGGAAACAGCGGGGGAGCTTTGGTTAACCAGCAGGGATATCTGGTCGGAATTAATTCGGCCATTAAATCACAAACTGGTTCGTATTCCGGTTACTCATTTGCAGTGCCGGTTACTATTGTAAGAAAAGTTGTGGAAGATTTGAAACAATATGGCGAGGTTCAGCGTGCGCTGCTTGGAATCGGGATTGGCGGCGATGTGGATGCCGAAAAGGCAAAAGAGCTCGGTCTCGACAAAGTTACAGGTGTAATTATCGGGAGTGTTCCTGAAAATGGTGCAGCCCGTGGTGCCGGATTAAAAGAAGGTGATGTAATTATTCAAATTGAAAACAAACCTATTACAAACACAGCCGAATTGCAGGAAACTGTAAGTCAATACAGACCCGGAGATGCGGTGAGTGTTGTGGTAATTCGTGATAAGGAAAAGAAACAATATAAAGTTACATTGCGTAACAAACATGGCGATACCGAGGTTGTGCGCAATGAAACGGATGTTCTGGGCGCTGAATTTGAAGAGGTTTCAGCCAAAGAAAAAGATGAACTCGGTATCGGGAGTGGAATAAAAATAAAATCGGTTGGCAAGGGAAAACTGAAAACAGCAGGATTAAAAGAGGGATTTATAATCACAAGCGTTAACAAGAAACCCATTTTCGAAGTCAGGGATTTTAAAAGAGAGATTGGAAATGCCAGGGGAGGAATTTTAGTGGAAGGACTGTATGAAAATGGTGAGCAGGCCTATTTTGTGTTCGGGCTCGATTAAAAGTGAATAATAATCTGAATTAAAGAATTATTAATACACTCACTAAACAAAAATTCTCCTTGATGGTTAAGTTTTATTGTTCTATATTTGCACGTTTTTTTAAAAAAATCATATGAGACAGCTAAAGATCACAAAGTCAATCACTAACCGTGAAAGTGCCTCTTTAGACAAGTATTTACAGGAGATAGGGAAGGAAGAACTGATTACTGTCGAGGAAGAAGTTGAATTAGCACAGCGGATTAAAAAGGGCGATCAGGCTGCTTTGGAAAAATTAACACGCGCAAACCTGCGTTTCGTGGTTTCGGTAGCAAAACAATACCAAAACCAGGGACTTAGTTTGCCCGACTTAATTAACGAAGGCAACCTGGGGCTTATTAAAGCCGCTGAGAAATTTGATGAAACCCGCGGTTTCAAATTCATTTCCTATGCAGTTTGGTGGATTCGTCAATCCATTCTTCAGGCTCTTGCTGAACAGTCGAGAATTGTACGTTTGCCGTTGAACCAGGTCGGTTCATTAAACAAGATCAACAAGGCATTCTCGAAGTTTGAGCAGGAACACGAACGTAAACCGTCGCCCGAAGAATTGGCTGAATCACTCGACCTGCCGGCAGATAAAGTTGCCGATACCCTGCGGGTTTCAGGAAGACACGTTTCGGTGGATGCACCGTTTGTTGACGGCGAAGACAACAGCTTGCTGGATGTGCTTGTCAACAACGACTCACCCAATGCCGACCGCGCTCTTATCATGGAATCACTTGCCAAAGAGATACACCGGGCTTTAGCTACATTGACCGAACGCGAAAGCGATATTATCAGGCTTTTCTTTGGCATTGGTTGCCAGGAAATGACACTCGAGGAAATTGGCGAAAGATTTGGGTTGACCCGCGAACGCGTGCGACAAATCAAAGAAAAAGCAATCCGGAGGTTACGCCACACATCGCGAAGCAAATTATTGAAAACATATTTGGGATAGTACTGAAAGCCGCTGAGAAGCGGCTTTTTTTATGTCTTTCAGAAATCAATGACCAACTGAACCGGTTTTGCCACCGGCTCATTTTCCGCTTCTTCTGTCTGAAAGTTTGAAACTGTCAGTCCTAACAACCTGACTCCTTTTATAAATTCACCATCACGCATCATCAGCTTCAATCCTTCGTTTTCAACCTGGCTTTTTGTTTCGAAATATCCCGGAATAGTGATGCTGCGGGTGTGTTGTTCAAAATCAGAATATTTAAATTTCAGTGTAAGCGTTTTGGCTTTTACCTCCGATTTTTCGATGCGCCGCCACAAAATGTTGGCAACCGCCAGTAATTCGGTTTGCAAATCGTTAAAATAAAGCAGGTCGGTGGCAAAAGTTTCTTCGGCGCCCACCGATTTTCGTTCGCGCCAGGGTTCCACAGGCCTGTCGTCAACGCCCCTGCAAATGTTGTAATAATAACCTCCGGCTTTCCCAAAAAGCCTTATCAGTTCAAGCCTGTCGATTTGTTTTAAATCGCGGCCAAACCAAATGCCCATTTTGTTTAATCGCTCCGCAGTGACTTTCCCGATACCGAAAAATTTCTTCACCTCAAGCTCATCGATAAAAGTTTGAGCCTTTGCGGGTGTTACAACAAATATTCCGTTGGGTTTATTTACATCGGAAGCTACTTTTGCCAGGAATTTATTGTACGAAACGCCTGCCGAGGCAGTAAGATTTGTTTCGGCAAAAATCCGCTCCCTGATTTCACGGGCAAGCAGTGTTGCCGATGGTAAGCCAAGTTTGGAGTAAGTAACATCAAGGTAGGCTTCGTCGAGCGACAGCGGTTCAACCAAATCGGTGTATTCAAAAAATATGCGGCGGATTTGCTCTGAGATTTCCTTATAACGGTCGAACCGGGGTTTTACAAAAATCAGCCCAGGGCATTTTCTGATAGCAATTTTTGATGGCATTGCCGAGCGTACACCATATTTCCGGGCTTCGTAACTCGCTGCAGCAACCACGCCTCTTTCGGCAGCCCCGCCTACAGCAACAGGTTTTCCGCGCAGTCCGGGATTGTCAAGCTGTTCGACCGATGCATAAAATGCATCCATGTCGATATGGATTATTTTGCGAAGATTATTTTGCTCGTGATTATCTGCCATTCTTTTTGTAAGACAGGATAATAATTTAGTTTGAGAATTCTAATCTACAATCTTTACAAAAATATTTCGATTTCTTAAATAATTTGTCCATCGGAACATTTGAATCAAACGCCAGCAACATTGAAATTGACAGTTGAATCCATTTGAATACGCCCACCTTCATTTTTACATTTTCTGACCCACATTTCGGGCACACAATTTTTACTTTTTCGGTTTGTAATTCGCCTGTTTCAATCAGAATTTCTTTCACACGCGGAACATCTTCTTCGCTTACCTGTAATTCGACAAGAAAAGATGGGATATAATTGAGAACCTGTGTCGTTAATTCGTTTTTGAATCTGCATACAATTCCATCAGATTCCAACCGGCTTTTCAAAACCACCAAATCAGCCTGATAATGCGATTCTTTAATTGTAACGTATGCCATGGATTTTTACAGATAATGTTTTTTATTTTCTGCTTTCAGTTGGTCAACCACTTTTTTAATTTCCTCGGCTTTGCTGCGTTTGCAAACCAGCAGTGTATCACCATCCTGCACCACAATTACGTCATCGAGACCCACCAGCGCCACCACTCCTTTTTCAGCAAAAACATACGAGTTTTTCGAATCCACAATCACTGCCTCGCCGGTAACGGCATTTCCGTTTTTGTCTTTTTCCGAATTCAGATAAACCGATTCCCAGCTGCCAAGGTCGTTCCACACAAAATTACCTTCAACCAGGTAAATGTTTTTTGCATGTTCCATAATCCCGTAATCCACCGAAATGCCTTCCACAGTGCGGTAAATTGTGTCGAGTGTCTGTTCAAACGAAGGTTTGCCAAGTTCGGCCTGAATTTTTCTTAAATCGGCATACAACGCCGGGGCAAACTGTTTTACAGCATCAAGAAAAACCGAAATTTTAAATACAAACAACCCGCTGTTCCAGTAATAACCACCCTGCTCAATGTATTCGCGGGCTGTATTCTCGTTGGGTTTTTCAACAAAGCGTTCAACTTTAAACTGGTTTATTTTTTCTGAACCAGTAATATTTCCGGCTGTTTTTACATAACCGTAACCTGTTGCCGGAAATGCCGGAGTTATTCCAATGGTTACAATGCCATCTTTTTCTTCCGCAATTTTAACCGCGGCCATCACTGTATCTCTGAAAAGTTCATCGTTTTCGATTAAATGGTCCGATGGAGAAACCACCATCACTCCATCAGGATTTTCTATTTCGGCAAACATGGCTGCTAAACCAATACAAGGCAGCGTATTTTTTCCGACAGGCTCGTAAATCAGGTTTTGCTTTGGCAACATCGGGGTTTGTTCTTCAAGCACTTTTGCCTGGTCTTTTCCCGAAACAATATAAATCTTTTCGGTTTCTGTGAACATTGAAAACCTGCGAACGGTGGATTGCAGCAGCGATTCGTCGCCAAAAATATTCAGGTATTGTTTTGGGCGTGCGGCTTTACTCCTTGGCCAGAAACGCGTTCCGGCTCCTCCTGCCATAATGAGTGTAAATAGGTTCTTCATCGATTTTATGATTTACTTTTTGCTGTTCGAAAATAAGCAAAATATAGCTTCCATAAAGTTTTCAGTTAAACTACCACTGGCTGATTTGAATTTTTTTACCACAGTTGAAGTAAAATTTTGCCAGGCAGTTCAGTTTTGGTAGGGTAAATTCAAAGCTGACTGTAAAATAGGTGTTACAACTGCCACTTTAATTGTTGGCAGCAAGCTGATTGAAATAACATTTGGGGGTAAAAAGAAAGGATCGATTTTTTGGTGAAGGGGTAAATATTTAATCAATGTTTTGTTTTCAATGACTGTGGCTGTAATCTCAGGGTTATGGCCACTTTTTTATTTATAAATGGGAGGTATTTCTTGTCGTATTTTAACTCACTCACCCCCTGCCCGACTATGCTGGTCAGGCGGGCAAGCCACCTTTTCGGGGTGAGAGAATATATTGAAATATGACGTTATATCTTTCGCATTACTTAAATATGTTACATGCCGGGTAGGGTGCAAAAACTAAAACCTGTATTAACCGAAAAGAAACATTTACTTATTCACAATCATGAAACCATATTTCAGATTATTGCTTTTGCTTTTCACGTTAAATGCAGTCTTTTCCTGTAACACAGTCGTAAACAACGGAGAAGATGATGAAGAAGATGATGATGAAAACGAAATTGAAAACATTACCGGAACCGAGGATGAATCGGATTATGTATTTTCGACTGACGGAGCCACCCAAATTACACTGAATGGCAGCAGCGCCACAATTGCCGGCAGCGGAGCAACAACCGAAGGTTCAAAAGTTACCATCACCGCGAACGGAATTTATGTAATCACCGGCACACTTACAAGCGGTCAGCTGGTGGTTAAAACCGACGATACCGATGCGGTAAAACTTGTGCTTAACGGAATGAGCATCACCAACACCACTACATCGCCGCTTTTTGTTGACAAAGCCGTGAAAGTAATTTTAATACTGAACGACAATACAAACAATGTTTTTACCGATGGCGCCAACTATTCTGATTTGGACGAAGGACAAAACGCCGCCATTTTCAGCCAGTCGTATCTTTCGGTTTTTGGCAACGGAACGCTGACGGTTACAGGAAAATACAAGGATGGGATTTCGGGGAAAGACGGTCTTGTAATAAAAAGTGGGAATATCAACGTAACCGCTGCCGACGACGCCATTCGCGGGAAAGATTACCTGCACATTTACGATGCAAAAATCACTACTGTCAGCAGTGGCGACGGTTTGCTTTCCGATAATGAAACCTCAGCTTCAGTGGGAATTGTGCGCATCGAAAACGGCACGTTCAACATTACAGCCAGTGGCGACGGTATCAGCGCTGCCTCCTCATTAACCACGCTCAACGGAAATTTTAAAATTACATCGGGCGGAGGAAGTTCAAAAACTGTCAGTTCAACCCTTTCGGCTAAAGCTTTAAAAGCGGCAGGTGCTGTTACCCTGGCCGGGACTTTCGATTTAAGCGCTGCCGAAGACGCTATTCATTCTGATACCGATGTTACCATCAACAGCGGCAGTTTTACCATTTCGGCAGCCGACGACGGAATTCACGCCACCGCAAATATCATCATCAACAGTGGCGATGTCTCGATAACCAAATCAGAAGAAGGGATTGAAGCCAAATTCATCACTTACAATTCAGGAAATATTGAAGTGATATCGAACGACGACTGCTCCAATTCGACAAACGGAATGCGCACAGAGGCCAACGATGGAAGTCACTCCTATATCAACGGCGGGACACTCATTCTGAGCAGTGCTAACGGCGACCCGCTCGATAGCAACGGAAATATTACAATGAAAGGCGGAACAGTAATTATTCACGGGCCAAAACAACAACCCGAAGTGCCGATAGATTACAACGGAACTTTCAACCTGAACAACGGATTTCTGATTGCTGCCGGAATTGCTTCAAACATGACGCAGGCGCCAAGTTCGTCGTCGGCCCAGAAATCAGTCAGATTGTTTTTTAATTCATCGCTCACCGCCGGAACTTTATGCAACATTCAGGATGACAGCGGAAATACACTGGTAACTTTCAAACCTGAAAGAAATTACTCGGCTATTATATTTTCATCCGCCGAAATTACTTCAGGAAAAACACTGAAAATATACACAGGGGGAACCGCAACCGGAACCACTTCCAACGGACTTTATACCGATGGAACTTATTCGGGCGGAAACCTGCGGAAATCAATCAGTATTTCAAATACAATCACTTCTGTTACAGGTTTATAAATACCTGGTTTTTGAGTTATAAACTGAAATTGTAGCGTTTTCAACGATTGAATTTTAGGGGAATACCTGTTTTAGCTGTAATATTGATAAATTAATTTTAGTGTATTAATACTGAAAAAAAATGCCCGGGATAGAGAAGTCTGATTTTATTGAACTATTCAACAGGTTGTACCAGCCTGTGCGGAACTTTGTGTTCTACCAGACTGGTGACTCTGGTGTGGCCGACGATATTGCACAGGACACTTTTTCGAAGATTTGGGAAAAAAGAGATACGATTCGCAAGGAGACAGCAAAACAACTGGCTTACACAATCGCTGCAAACCTATGCAAAAACCGTTTCGAGCACCAGAAAATTGTGCTCGCTTTCGAAGGCGGATATCACGCTGCCGGAAACGCCGAATCGCCTGAGTTTGAAATGGAAATGAACCAGTTTAATGAACGTCTGAAAGGTGCAATTAACGGGTTGAACGAAAAAAACAGGGTTGTTTTTCTGATGAACCGCATCGATGGGCTTACCTACGCCGAAATTGCCACTAACCTGGGACTGAGTGTGAAAGCCATCGAAAAGCGGATGAGAAACGCACTCGATGATTTAAAAACAAAAATTGAATACAAAATTTAAAAAGGAAATAGTCATGAACAATATGAATAATTCCATAAAAAATAAGTCCATCGCTGAATTCAGGTCGCTCGACACTGAAGGGAAAATCATGCGGATGGCCGAAGGGCTGGTGGTTCCGCCCGGAAAAGACCAGAACCAGGTGCTCGAAGCCATTTTTGCCGGCGGGAAAGTTACAGCGCCAACACGCATCATCAGGTTACCGCGAATGCTGATGGCTGCCGCGGCAGTCTTCCTTTTGCTGATTGGTTTCTACTCGGTTTCGGTGGTGTTCCCGAACGAGAAGGTGCGCACTGGTTTGGCTAATCAAACGAGTGTAACATTGCCCGATGGGTCGCTGGTTTCGCTTAATGCAGGTTCAAAAATCAGCTGGAACGACAAAAAATTTATCACAAACCGACAGATAAAAGTTGAAGGCGAAGTTTATTTCGATGTGCAAAAAGGTACCCCGTTTAACATTAAAACCGGTAATGGTGAAGTACGGATTCTTGGAACTCAACTCAATGTTTTTTCGCGTGGCAGCGAGTTTTGGGTGAGTTGTATCACCGGCAAAGTGGCGGTTTCGGCCCACAAAAACGGGGTGATTTTAACTCCCGGCGAAATGGCCGAACTTACTCCAACCAGCCTGGTAAAAACCACCATCAGCAACGTTGAACAAACAGCATCATGGAAAGAAGGCGTCTTTTATTTTGCGAATAAACCACTTGTTTCTATTTTTGGCGAAATTGAACGACAGTTTAATGTGTCGGTGCAATTCGATGGCGATGCAAAACGTTCAATCACCGTGAGTTTCACAAACAAAAAACTGGAAGAAGCACTTGATGTGATTTGCATCCCGATGGGGCTGAAATATGAGGTGGACAATAAAAATAAAGTCAGGATTACAGAAAACAATCGTTAATCATATACTGCATGGTGTAATTGTACTTTTATTTTTGTCGGAAACAGTTTCAGCCCAGACTTACCAATTCAGTTTTAACGAGACTCCCCTGTCGGAAGCGCTTACAATTGCTGCTGGAGAAATGGGTATCAGAATTTCCTTCGATTCGGATAAAATGTCCCGGTTCAACATTTCGGGCAACATTTCTGGTCACACGCCGGGCGATATCATTCAGAAAATTCTTGTAAACACCGGTTACATCACCGAATTAAAATACAATACATGGCTTGTTGTAAAAGCCGGTGACCCGGTAAAAGCTGCAATTCCGTCCGTTCAGGTGCAGGGTGTGGTTTTCGACCATGAATCGGGCGAGCAGTTACCTTATACCAACCTGTTTTTCAGCAACAAAAACCTGTCGCTTTCCACTTCGGTTAATGGGACTTTCGGGGTGCAGTTTGCCGATTCTGCCAATCTACAACTAATGGTTCAGTATCTGGGTTACTATTTGCTTGATACGCTGTTGGTGGTAAAACCCGGGCAGAACAGTTTCAGGCTGGGGCTTACCCGGAAAATGCAAACTCTGCCAACTGTGGATGTTCCGGGCGAAAAACTGCAAATGATTAGTCAGAACGGGGAGCCCGGTCATTTTGCGTTTAACCCGACCCGTTTTGCCGATTTGCCCAATTATGGCGAAACCGATGTTTTCAGGGCATTGCAGCTGTTACCGGGAATCAGTTCAACCGAAAATTCGGCGCAACTCAACATCCGTGGCAGTTCAGCCGACCAGAATCTTGTTCTTTTCGATGGGTTCACGTTGTACAACCTCGACCACTTTTTTGGCGTTTTTTCAGCACTGAATCCGTATGTTATCAAAAACATACAGGTTTACCGGGGTGGTTTCGACTCGCGTTACGGAGAGCGGGTTGCCGGAATTGTTGATATCACAAGCAAATCGGGGAACCAGTTAAAACCCGAAATCTACGGAGGAGTCAACCTCATCAGTGCCAATCTCACAACCGAAATTCCGGTTACCAAAAAGCTGACACTCGTTGCAGCTGCCCGTCGTGCTTATACAGATATTTATTCGAGCTGGCTGGCCGATGCACTGTTGGCAGGTAAAACAGGACAGTCGGAGCGGTTTCCGGGACAGGAGGTTAATAAAATTGAACCAAAGTTTTTCTTCAGTGACGTCAATTTCAAACTGTCGTATAACTTCAGTCAGAACGAAAATATTTCGTTGAGCGCTTATGGCGCCAAAGATTACCTGAACAGCTCGTCGTATCAGGAAAGGCCAAACCTCACCATCAATACCGATGATATCAATGAGTGGGGAAATTACGGATTTGGTTTTTCGTGGAAAAAGCAGTGGAATGCGAAAAGTTTTACCAATCTGCAAGCCGGGCATTCGGGCTATTTTAATGATTACAACAATAAAACGGTAGTTTCGGGCGATTCAGCTTTACCACGGCCTGTTTCAAATCTCTCAGCCGATTTTATCACCAACGAAACCAACGACCTTACCGATTATTTTGTGAGTTTTCAGAACAGGTATCAAATCAACCGGGTTAACCAGTTAGAGTGGGGGGCCGCAGTTAAATTTAACCAGTTTGAATTTTATAAAGATGCAGCACTCGATGTGGTTTACAACAACCTGAGCGAATCATCGGTTTTGTTTTCAGGTTTTTTGCAGGATAAAATTTCGCCATCAACACGGTTTACGCTGAAGCCGGGTTTCAGGCTGAATTATTACAATAAAACAGGTCGGGTTTATTTTGAACCACGATTAGCTGCAAGTTATAATACAGGCAACGGGGTGGTGCTGAAAATGGCTGCCGGACGATATTTTCAGTACCTGAACAAATCGGCAACAGAACAAACTTACGGCTACAACCGCGACTTCTGGGTTTTGGCCGACGGTGATGAGCACCCCGTAATTTCGAGCACCCACTTTATAGCCGGCGCCAGTTACGAAACAAATAAACTCTTTTTTGATGTTGAGGCATATTACAAATCGGTGAATGGTTTGCAGGAATACCTGTTCTTCCAAAATCCCGACGAGAGAAAGTCGGCTTTTGTCGAACCTCCACCGCCAACGCCGGGATTGAGTCAGTTTATTTCCGGAACCGGAAAGGCTATTGGAATCGACTTTCTGGCGAAATATGAAACCAAACAGTTTACAAGCTGGCTATCGTATTCGCTGGCAAAAGCCACCCAAAATTTCGACCAGATAAACAGTGGAGCTGATATTCCCTCGACGTATGACCAGACCCACCAGGTAAAATGGACCAATATTTATGCTTACAAAAAGTGGAATTTTTCGTCGCTCACACTTTTTTCAACCGGTCAGCCGTATGTTGAAAGCACCTCGAAAGATGAGGATTTTAACACAACGCGTGTGTACAACCGTTTACCCGATTATTTCAGAATTGATATTTCGGCCAACTACAATTTCAATATTGGTAAGGTCAATCTTACTCCCGGATTCTCGGTTATCAATTTGCTGAATACACAGAACTACCTTGATATTTACACCCGTAATTTTGGTTCAGGAAGCAATCAGACCACCGAAACCACGCTGGTAAAAGCACAGGAAATTACGCTGAACTTTTACCTCAATTTCAGATTCTGATTCTTCTTCTGCTCATTTTTTGCCGAATTAAACCACCCGGGAAAAGCAGTAGCTAAAGATTTTTATCATTACATTGGTCACCAGAATTTTAAAATCAAATTAAACCAGTAGAAAACTATGAATAGTCAAAATGAAAATTCAAGAAGAAACTTTCTCAGGAATGCAGCAGCTTTATCAGCATTGACTGTTTTTCCAACAGTAATAACAAAAGCGATGTCGGGAGTTGACCGGCCGCTCGCTAAAATGGCTGCTGCCGGTGAACGTGTAAATCTTGCCTGCGTGGGTATTGGTAACCAGGGTGGCTCCGATGTAATGTCGCTTTACAATACAGGGCTTTGCAATATTGTGGCGTTGTGCGATACCGACATGGGCGCGCCACACACAAAAAAAGTGCTTGAAAAATTTCCCGATGTTCCGCGATTCCAGGATTTCAGGGTGATGTTCGACAAAATGGCCAATCAAATTGATGCTGTTTTGGTAGGCGTGCCCGACCACTCGCATTTCCCCATTACCATGTTGGCCATGTCGCTGGGCAAACATGTTTATGTTGAAAAACCAATGGGACGCACTTTCAACGAAGTTGAACTGATGACAAATGCGGCACAGCGCCACAAAGTAGTAACACAAATGGGGAACCAGGGCCATTCGGAAGCCAACTATTTTCAGTTTAAAGCCTGGACAGAAGCCGGAATCATTAAAGATGTAACTGCAATAACAGCACA
>JBFXFM010000024.1:0-56992 GCA_050179035.1 Draconibacterium sp.
CCCGGAGCCAGGCTTCCGGTTATTTTTTTCAAAATTTGCTGACGGCACTCAGGTTTGAAATAAAATAAGAGGTTAGTACAAAAATCGAGGTCGAAATTTCCGAAAATGCTTGAAGGAGGAAACATGTTTTCGTTTGTAAAAAGATTGTATTCTGAAAAATCGATATAATTTTTCAGGTTTTGTTTTACGCTGTAATTTCCAATGTTGTGTACAAAATAGTTTGTAAGCCTTTTTAATGTTACATTTCCGAGTGAGTTTTCGGTATATACACCTTCTACTGCTTTTTTAAGTTCGTTTGAGTTTATATCTGACGCAAATATTCTGAACCGGGGAGACTTATCGGTTGAATTTGAAAATTCATCGCATAAAATGGCAATGCTGTACGGTTCTTGTCCGGCAGCACAAGCTGCCGACCAGATTCTGATTTCCTTTTTTTGTTTGGTTAATTCAGGTATTACAAACTGGCCAAGAATTTCGAATGTAAATGTGTTTCTGAAAAACTCGCTGAAGGTATTATTAAGGGCGGTTAAAAATTCAAGGGCTTCATTTTTTTCTGTGTCAATCAGCCTGCAATAATCAAAATCCGAATCAAGACCTCTGCTTTGTAATCTTTTCTCAATCAGCTTACTCACATACAAATCATCATAACAGCGAATATCAATTCCTTTGGTTTGGATTAAAAATTCAGCAACACAATTGATATTATTTCTCATTTGATTATTTGCTCAGTTTATCACTAAATTAAGGTTCAATGTGGTCTCATTTCAGTTTGTTTATTATTTGTTTTTATAAATTGAATTCCGGTGTATTCTTGCTAAGTGTTGTTTTTCAGTACGAAATCGTTTATTTTTTGCAGTAAAACCTTTTTGTTGATGGGTTTTGTAATATAATCATTACATCCTGCTGCTAACGCTTTTTCGAGGTCGCCGGCCAGAGCAAAAGCTGTTTGAGCAATAATATGCACTTTCGTATTTGTTTCCCGAATCTTTTGTGTTGCCTGGTAGCCATCCATCAAAGGCATTCTGATATCCATCAGAATCAAGTCAACCCCGGGATTTGCATTAATCAATTCAACAGCTTCGATTCCATTAGCCGCGTGATAGAGTTCACAATTTAAATCGTTTAAAATTGCATTCAGGTATTCAAAACCAATCAGGTCGTCCTCTGCGATAATTATTTTTAGCTTGTGTTGTTGATTTTCAATTATTTCATCTTTTACAACTTCGGCAATATTTACCTGAACTTCCTCACCTGATTTATTTACAGGAATGTAAAATTTAAAAGTGGAACCGTACCCGGGTTCTGATTCAAGTTCCATTCTGCCATCTAACATCTCCACATAAGCTTTGGCAATGGCAAGGCCCAAGCCCGACCCCTGATAAGCTCTTTTATCGCCAACATCGGCTTGCTCGAAACGATTGAACACAGCATTCTGTCTGTATTTGGGGATTCCAATACCAGTATCTTTCACATAAAATTCAATTTCGTGATTTCTGCAATTGCAGCCGATTTCAATTTTTCCTGTGTCGGTATATTTTATTGCGTTCTTTATCAGGTTGGTTAATATGGAGTCGAGTTTAACTGCATCGGTTACAACGAGTGCATTTTCATCATCAAGGTTATTATTGAGAATAAATTTCAGCTTTTTTTCTGCAGCCTCGGGTTCAAAGAAACAGTACATGTTAAGGAGTTGTTCTTTTACATTTGTTTCTGAAAGTACAACCGCCATCTGGCCGGTTTCAATTTTTGAGATATCAATCAGGTCGTTTACCGTATTCAGCATTCGTTGGCCACTTTTCTGAATGATGCTGATAAAATTTTGTTTTTCTTCACCCGAGAAATTTGGGTCGTTCAGCAATTCGGTAAATCCTAAAATCCCGTTCATAGGGGTACGTATTTCGTGGCTCATATTAGCCAGAAAAGCCGATTTTAAATGGTCTGATTCCTCTGCCTTTTCTTTGGCGTACATCAGCTCTTCAATAATTTTTTTCTTTTCAGTTATGTCTTCTTTTATAGCCACAAAATGTGTTATAATCCCAAATTCGTCGGTTACAGGCGAAATGTTAACATCTTCCCAAATCAGCTTTCCCGATTTGGTTTTATTCAGCAATTCGCCTTTCCATTCTTTGCCTGCCGAAATTTTATTCCATAAATTACGATATACAGTATCATCCTGATTTCCTGATTTTAAAATACGGGGGTTGTTACCAATTGCTTCCTTAAATGAGTAACCTGTGTTTTTTGTGAAAGTTGAATTAACATATTCGATATTTCCTGACCGATCGGTAATTACAATGCTAACAGGGCTTTGTTCAACCGAGCGACTTAACAAACGCAGCTGTTGCTCAGCTTTTTTGCGCTGGGTTAAATCAACATCAATACTGTAAAGCTCAACCTGGTTATCGGGAATAATAACCAATGTGTAGTTTGAAAATACATGAATTAATTCGCCATTTTTTTTACGCAATTCACGTTCTTCAGCGTGTATTGTTTTCTGTACCTGAAACATGTGTTCGGTTTCTGTTCTTACATGTTTTTCATGTTTTTCTGAAATAATCAGGTTAAAAATATTGTCTCCGAGCGCTTCGGCGGCGGTGTATCCATAGAGCTGTTCGCAGGCTTTATTCCAGAATATGATTGTTCCATCGGCCAGATAACCCTGAACAGCAATATTATTAATGTTATCAAAAATCATCCTGAAACGCTGTTCACTTTCTTTTAAATTTTGTTCAGCTTTTTTACGATCGGTTATATTGCGGATAATTGCTGTAAAAAACATTTCGCCTGATGATTCCCAACTTGCCAATGATATTTCGATAGGGAAAACACGCCCATTCTTGTCAACTCCTTCCTGCTCCAATGTTTTAGTCTGAAAAGCTGAAGCCCCCTGGGCAACGGCTCGTTGAATCCAGTTATGATGATTTAGCTGAACTTTGTCCGGCATAATACGAAGAATGCTTTTACCCATCATTTCGTCTTCTGTGTATCCAAACATTTTCGCGGCACCCAAATTCCAGCCTACTACTGTTCCATCATTTTTAGTAGAAATGATTGCATCGTTTGCCGATTGCAGAACCGACCTGAATTTGTTTTCGCTTTCGCGAAGCATTTGCTGCATGTGCTCCTTTTCCAGCCTGTCGTGCCCCTTCTCAATTGCTTCAAGAATGGCAAAGGGTAACCGCTTAATCTGTTCTTTAATTACATAATCGTTGGCACCAGCTTTCATGCAGGCAACGGCGGTTTCTTCGTTCATCGAGCCGGTTAATACAATAAAAGGAAGGAAAGCAGAATGTGCCCTGGTAATAAGAAGCGCTGTCATTCCATCGAATGCCGGCATTGAGTAATCTGAAACTACGATATCGGGATTAAAACTTGTAAGTTCGCGTTTGAAATCAACTTCTTCAAGTACAGTTCTATATTCGAATTCAATTCCTTCGCGGCGTATAACCCTGATTGCCAGTTCAGCATCGGCTGCGAGGTCTTCTGCAAACAATATCCTTATTGGTTTAGCTTTTCCCATAAATTTGAATAATGATTGCTCTAATATAAAAATTATTTGGGTTGTTGATTCAGAAGTAACCAATACATGCCCAAATCATGTACTGCTTTCACAAACTTATCAAAATCAACAGGTTTAACAATGTAACTGTTAACCCCAAGACGGTAACTGTCAATTAAATCGCACTCCTCGCGCGACGATGTTAAAATAATAACCGGAATTATCCGGGTTTCAACATTTTCTTTCATAACACGCAAAACTTCCATCCCGTCAACTTTTGGCAATTTTAAATCGAGTAAAACCATTCGTGGTTGTTTGTAATCTTTTCGGTTTTCGTATTTACCGCGTGCAAAAATGAAATCGAGTGCTTCTTCTCCGTCGGGAACAACCAAAACATGGTTGGTAAGGTTGTTTTTTTTGAGTGCGCGTAATGCCATTTCGGCATCATTTGCGTTGTCTTCTACGATAAGGATTTCAACTTCTTCTAATTCGTTCATAATATCTTAATTTTCAATTATTAAACTATATTTTAGGCAGTGTAAAATAAAAAGTGGCTCCTTTACCCGGTAAACTGTCGGCAAATACACGTCCACCATGCAATTGAATGATTTGCTTAACAATAGCCAGTCCAACCCCGGTACCTTCAAACTCAGAATCGGTATGTAACCGCTGAAATACGCCAAACAATTTATGCACGTATTTCGGGTCGAAACCAGCACCCGAATCTTTTACGTAAAAAATTGTTTCATGTGCATTCTCGTCAACTCCTATTTCAATTTTTCTGAAATCAGATTTTGAAGTATATTTAAATGCATTGCTGATTAAATTAGTCCAAACTTGTTTTAATAAGCCCTTGTCACATTTAATTTCGGGCAATTCAGCAATCACAATTTCGTAATCCTGATTTTTGAAGTCATTTTTATTGTCTTCTATAATTTTCTCAATTAACTCGTTGAAATTTACGGTTTCTGATTTTCTTTCAGCACGTGAAATACGCGAAAGCATTAACATATCGTTGATGAGGTGGTCCATTCGTGTTGCGTTTTCTTTAATAATATTAATGTATCGTCTGCCCTCGTCGTCGAGTTTGTTATAATAATCTTCAATTAAAAATCCTGAGAATCCGTTTATTGCTCGTAACGGAGCGCGCAAATCATGCGATACAGAGTAAGTAAAAGCATCGAGGTCTTTATTTGAGATTTCGAGTTTACGCCGTTCGGCTTTTAATTCGGTTGTAATCCGGTTCAGGTCTTCAACCATAAATAACATGGCTTGCTGGCTCTTAGCCAGTTTCTGCACTTTTTCTTCTAATTCGGTTGTTCGTTCTGCTACTTTTATCTCAAGTTCGTTTTTTAACTGTAACAATTCTTCCTCCGATTTTTTCCGTTCTGTAATATCCCTGAATGTAACCACTGCACCGGTAACAATACCCTCTTTAACAATAGGAAATGATGAAAACTCGGCTAAAAAGACTGTGTTATCTGCTTTCCAAAAGAAATCATTATCGTTTACGGCTTTTTCTCCTTTCAGCACTGTATTATGTATTAAGCATTCCGAAACATCGTTTGGAGTACCGTCTGGTTTAGTGTGATGAATTAAATCATGTATTCCATGACCTATCAACTCTTCAGCATTTTTATAACCCAAAATCTCTATACCCGAATGATTAATAAAAGTACAACGGCCATTGTTGTCAATTCCATAAATTCCTTCAGCGGTAGAGTTAAGTAGCAGTCTTATTTGTTGTTCACTCTCGTTTACAAGGATTTGTTGGTGTTTTAAATTTACCATGGTGTGCTGGTGTTCTGCAATCTCCTGGTAAATGCGTTCTGTACGTCTTTTTACTTCGTTGCGCAAAAAAACAATCCAAAGCAGAATCATAATCGCAAAAAGCGGGACAACGACGAGCAAAATAACCTTAAATATATCGGCAGCTGAAAGTTCTTCCTTGATTACAGGGCCAAACCATTTTTCATGAATTTTACGAAAAGTGTCGTTTGCAATTATTATCGATAAGCCTTCATTCAGCCTGTTAAGTAATTGTTTGTCGCCTTCGGTAACTGCCATGCAAAATTCCTGCGTAAAATTGCCCAAATCGATTGGTAAAGGAACCACTTTACGTTGCAGCTTCATCCGTTCAATAAGTTTTAAGCCGATAATGTGCTGAATAATAACAACATCTCCTTCTTTATTCACCAGTTTCTCAAATGCTTCATCAAAAGTATTTGTGGTGTAAACATGTTCCGATATTTTTTCGCGAGTAACAAACTCGTGCGAATTATCGCCTTTCATTACAAGAATTCGCTTATTTTTTAAGTCACTCAAGGTTTTTATGCTATTCTCTCCTTTCAGCACAAAAGCTGCACCTTTCAATGTAAGGTACGAAAGTGTAAAGTCGAAAATATCTTCCCTTTCAGGAGTTCGGCCTACCACGGGTAAAGCATCTATTTTGCCTTCAGTTAAATATTGTTTAATCTGAAGCCACAAACCGATTTTGTATTTTACATTCAGTCCGGCTGCTTTTGCGGCAGCATTAAAAACATCAATGGCAAATCCTTCGGGATTTCCGTTTTCGTCGAGCGAACAATAAGGCGGATAATCGGGTTCTGCTCCAACTACAATCGTATCGTGAAGCTGGTGAGGCAACAAATCATCATGCCCTGATGCTGTTGAATGCATAAGCGTTAAGATTATGCCAATCAGAAGAAATATCTTCAAAAAATTAAAACCATCATTTTGCCAAAAGGAGATGGTATTATTCTGAAAATTTTTGACCAATGTTGATCCTTTTTCGGGTTCGGCTATTATTAAATTCATGTTGCGGAATTTTAAATCAGTATAAATTTCCGAATCAATTTTTCACCTTTCTCAATATCTCAATTTCATCGCGCAGTTCTTTAATTCTGAACTCTCTGTCGATTGTTGCTTCATGAAATCGCTCCAGTTCTTTTATTCTCTCTTTTAATTCGCTTGTTTTTTCAGCCACAATTCTTTCGAGTCCTTCATTCAATTCAATAACTTTCTTTTGCGATAATTTTCTTGAAACAATTTCTCCGATTAGATTGGCCGAAGCTTGTAAACGCTCTTTTGCCGAATTAATGATGTAAGGTGGCCGCGTTTCGTACATTGCTGCTTTTTTCGATAGCTCGCTAATTGGAACTTTGTATTTTTCAGATAACACTGTAAGATTTTGATTATCGGTTGGTGGATTGCCATAACCAAAATTAATGGCCCCGATAATTTCGTTGTTGGCCAAAACCGGCAGTGCGTATAATCTGATTCCGCCACTACATTCGATATCAACCGGGGCGTTGGTCTCAATTGCTTTTAGCGATGCATCTTTCCAGCACGACTCGTGACAATGCCACTTGCCGCAAGCCAGTGCTTCGCTGTTATCATCTGTATTACAAAGATTTCGGGAAGTTTCGTCCATAAACCTACACCACCCCGATGAAAAAATTCCGTATGCATAATCTCCGTTTTTCTCATAAATTGCCGACGAGGATTCCAACAAACTCAGATAATCGTTAACAATATCAGTAAGAACTTCTTTTCCAACCGATTGAAGAATCAGTCCGTTTTTATTCAGCAAAGTTAAATCTCCATAAGCTGGTTGCTGTCTTAACCTTTCAGTACCCGGCTCGCTCTCCTTTTTTGTAAGCATCCACTCTATCCGGCGTAATTCTTCCTGGGCAGCATATTTATCAGTCTGGTCGGTTAATAATACATAAATCAGGTCATTCGAATAAGCGGGTCTGAAGTCGGTATGTTTTACCGATCCATCTTTACACCGAACCGGATATTCAATTAATGGCAATTTTTCGCTTCTCATTGCCAAATCGATAACAACTTTCCAGGTTTCAATAACTTCATGTCTTAAATTATCATCAGGGTAAGCCAGTTGCATCCACTCATTTACAGTTGGAATATCATTATTTGTGTATCCAAATAACTCATTAAAATATTTATTTACATAAACAATGTTGCCCTTCATGTCGTTGATAGCGATTCCTGCAGGAGCCGATTCAACAATCATTCTGAATCTTTCTTCGCTTTCTTCGAGTGCTTTTATAATTTTTTTATGCTCGGTGATAAGTTCCGTGAAAAGGAGAATGCCGCCAATTTCATTACTGGCTTCAAACCAGGGTCTTACCTCCCACTTTATCCACTCTTTTGAGCCATCAGCATTTATATATTCATCTTCTTCCTGAATTTTTACTGCTCCATTCAAACATTCACGGTGTATTTCTCTCCAACGTTTGGGAATATTTGGAAATACATCATAGTGCAGTTTTCCAATAATATCAATTTCGCTCAAATGGAAATTGGCAATAAATCTGTTACTTACAGCCATATAGTGCATATTTCTGTCGAACATTGCAATGGCAGCGGGGGCATATTCAACAAACAGTTTTAAAATTCGCTGGTTTTGTATTAGCGCGTCCTGAGCATCTTTTCGTTCAGTAATATCCTGAATTGTTCCAATCATTTGCTGCAAATTTCCATCCGCATCGTATTCAAGTCGTCCTAATCCATGCACCCAACGATTTTCACCATCGTTAATCCGCTGAATTTTATATACTTTGTCGAATCTCTTTCTTTCGGTTACAACTTCTTTCGTAAAATAGTCCATCATTATTTCACGCCAGTCACTATGAATAATAGCACCCCAACCTTCAATCGAGTGGTCAAAATCGATTTCAATTCCAAAAATTGAGTCGAGTACTTCTGAGCTTTTCCATATACCTGTTTTAAAATCGAGGGTATAGGTTCCAATACCTGCTACTTTTTGCGACTCGCGTATAACCCTTTCACTCTCAATTAAATCAAATTCCATTTGTTTGCGCGAGGTAATATCGGTGTGGGTGCCAACCATTCGTAATGGTTTTCCTGAATTATCCCTTTCAAAAATTTTCCCACGATCAAGAATCCAAACCCAGGTACCATTCTTGTGTTTCATTCTGAATTCGCTTTGGTACGATGGTGTGATTGCCGCAATATGATTATCGATGTCAGCAAATACTTTGTCTAAATCATCAGGATGGATTCTTTTCTCCCATTCTTTCAATTCATCTTTTAGCTCATCGGGTTCATAACCCAACATTTTTTTCCATTGGTTCGAGAACAAAACAGTATTAGTGACAAGGTTCCAGTCCCATACGCCATGGTCGGCACCTTCAAGAGCAAACTGCCAACGTTCATCACTTTCGTACAATCCTTTTTCAATTATTTTCTGTCTCGTAGTATCAAATGAGGAGATTAGAACTCCTTCTGGAATTGGCTGAAATTTCAATTCAAAATATCCGGCTTTACCATCAGAGAATTCAAAATTTATGCTCATCATGTCATTTTTACGATTCTCAAGGGCATTTTTTATTTTACTATGCAACTCGCTACCTTCAGTATCAGGCCATACATCTAAAAAACTGTTCCCTATCAAATCGCTTGCAGGACGCCGGTTTTGTATTTCAGCAGCCTTATTAACATACTTATAGTGCCAGTCGAAACCAATAATCTGGCATCCTTCCATCATCGAATCTAAAATTTTAAAGCATCCGCGATGAGTTTCTTCTGGTTCAGTTGAATAACCTTTGGTTTCAATATTTGACTTTGTAAGTTCATATAAATTGCGAAGCGTTTTCAGGGTTGTTTCGAGTTGGATATCAGCAAAAGGTTCTTGTAAAATTGCATCGGGTAAAAAACCGGCTTTTTGTACCGAAGTTCCGGTATCGACCAAATTGGTTATAAATAAAACCGAAATCGATTTTGTTTGCTTCGCGTTTTTCAGGTTGAATAACGCTTTAGACGATAAATTCATTGCAACAATAAGCCAGTGTTGTTTGCCTAAAGTGGCGGAGTTTATATTATCAGTTAATTGTTCTTCGTTAAAAACTGAGTTTGGCCACAACTTAAAAATTATCTTCTCAATCGTGTTTTTAGTTTCTTTTGAAACTCCAATAAACAGAATTTTATCCATATTAGATTTAATTAGGTTTCTACCAAAACGAAATGACTTTTAAGTCCAGACTACTAAATCACAACCGGTTATTAATTTGTAACTTACTGTTGACACCCCGATTAGCTGCAAAATGTTAATTTACATTTTAAAGCTTTAAAAGATAGTAATTCTTTTTTTGATTATAACTCCAAATCAGTGTGTTAATAAGCATAAAAACCAGTTTTCAGAAACTTTCAGTTTTTGAGAAGCGATAAAACCTATTTCTGGACCCTGAAAACAAAAAAAGGCGGTTAAACAACCACCTTTTTATCATATCTTATTAAAATTATCTATTGCTTTTTTTGAATTACACTGCCTTTGATATTCAAAATCACTTCTTTATTTTTTGCGTTGGAATTCACTGAGATTGATTTATTGAAACTACCGATGAGGTTGGTATTATAAACAACTTTAATCGACCCTTCCTTTCCCGGCAAAATTGGTTCGCGCGGCCAGGTTGGAACCGTACATCCGCATGATGCCCTTACATTACTCAAAACAAGGGGAGTTTGCCCTGTATTTGTAAATACAAAATTGCAACTTCCGTCGCTGCCTTGCTCAATTGTACCGTAATCGTGCACTGTTGATGAAAATTTTATAATTAATGTTGAATCAGCGCTTTGTGCGTTAACCTGCATTACTAATGCAAATACAAGAAATAAAACAGAAAATAATGTTTTCATAGTATTATATTAAATTGATGATTTAAATGCATATTAAAGTCAGGGTCAAATGTAAGTGAAATTTTTATTGACATCTGTCATTAATACGCTAAAAAATCAACACCAGCAACATCTCAAATACTAATATTGTTGATAAAAAACATAATTACCTTAAAAAGGGAATACTTGACTAACAAAACTTTTAATTAAATTGCACATAATAGAAACTGTTACTGCTAAAAGAAAATCCTGACTAAACCGAATATGTTTTATTCAGAGTTCTGAATACCACAATTGAAACCTGGAAAACTAACATGAAAATGAAAAAGATTTTAGCAATCGACGACAATGACATTAATCTGGAACTTCTTAATCAACTAATTACCAGACATTATCCATCGTTTCAATTTCTGAAAGCGAATAATGGAGATGACGGAATAACATTAACGAAAACTGAAAAGCCCGAACTTATTTTGCTCGACATTCTGATGCCCGGCTTAAACGGTTACGAAGTTTGCGAAATATTAAAAAAAGACAATAGCACAAGGCATATTCCTGTACTTATGATTTCAGCATTGGGTGGTAATCCAGCCGAACGAACAAAAGGACTGAATGCCGGCGCTGATGCATTTATTTCAAAACCATTTGTAACCAGCGAGTTACAAGCGCAAATAAATGTGGCCCTTCGCATAAAATCGGTTGAGGACCTTTTGAGAAAACGAAACGAAAGTCTTGAGCTAAGCATAAAATCGGAGACTAATAAATTTATGCAAAAGGAAGAACGGTTTCATCAGATTTCAGAACATGCCCGGCAGTTTTACTGGGAAATTGACGAAAATGGTGATTTCGTTTATATCAGCCCGGTTGTTGAAACAATTTTGCAATTGAAACCACTCGATATTCTTGGAAAAATAAATTTCAGCCAACTTTTTTTGTCTGCCACAGCCAACAGGCACATCCAGGTACCCATGTATGAAGAATTGCAGGAAGCCGAGATTGTACTAAAAGCCGGAAATAAAGATTTATGGCTTACACTTAGCAGTTTCCCAATATTTGATAAAACAGGAAATTTTGCCGGTGCACGTGGAATTTGTTTCGATATCACAAAACGTAAATTGGCAGAACTGGCACTAATTAGAAACATGAAAAAAGTTGAAAAGTACCAGCAAAAACTTAAAAAGCTGAATATCGAAATTACACGTATTGAAGAAAACGAGCGTCGCAGAATTGCAGAAAACCTGCATGACAGTCTCGGGCAAACTCTCTCACTGGCCTATTTAAAACTTTCGGCAATAAACACAACTGAATTTTCACCCGCCACACAAAATATATACAACGATACTTTCAGCCTGCTTAGTAAGGCAATTGCCGAATCACGAAGCTTGACCTACGATTTAAGTCCACCAATTTTGTACGAACTCGGACTTGTACCTGCATTCAAATGGCAGCTCGAGGTTCTTGAACAAAAAGAAAAAGTGAAAACACAGCTCATTGGTGAAGAAATAAATCTGAATGTAAAAAAGGAAATTATTATTTTTATCTACCGAATAGTTAACGAACTTATTCAGAATGTTATTAAACATGCAAAAGCCACCGAGGTTTCGATTGAAATTACCCAGGTGAAACGAAAATACTATATTTCAGTTCGCGACAACGGAGCAGGATTCGACAGTAATAATCGAAAAATCACATCCAAAACCGGAGGATTCGGATTGCTAAGTATTAAAGAAAGAATAGAAAACTTCAAAGGACATTTTTATATACATTCGGAGCCGGGAAAAGGAACACTTGCAAAAATTGAAATACCTGAGATAAAATAACCAGCTAATGTTTAAACTATGAAAATAAAAGTACTGATTGCCGATGATCACCAACTCTTTAGGGAGGGAATTGCCAACCTGCTTTTTTCGGCTGAAAACATAGAAGTAATTGCCCAGGCACAGGATGGTGCTGATGCCATTGAGAAAGCAAAGCATTACAAACCCGATGTCATTTTGCTTGATATTGCTATGCCGGTAATGAATGGAATTGAAGCAACAAAAAAGCTGAAACTGCTGATGCCATCGGTTAAAACTATTACTGTTTCAATGCACTCTGACAAACAGTATGTGAAAGGTGCGCTCGAAGCCGGTGCCGATGGATATTTACTTAAAAACTGCACCTACCGGCAGCTTACTGAAGCAATCCAATCGGTTTACGATGGAAAAAAATACCTGAGCCAGGATATTACCGAATTGGTTATCAGTGGTTACCTTTCGCCAACAGCTCCGGGTGAAGATGAATACAACCAGCTTTCAGAACGTGAAAAAGAAATTTTCATGTTGTTTGCCGAAGGTGTTGCTACTCGTGAAATTAGTGAAAAATTATTCATCAGTGTAAAAACGGTAAACACCCATAAACAGAATATTCTCGAAAAATTAGGCCTTTCTTCAAATGCCGATATGGTAAAATATGCCCTTAAAAAAGGGTTGATCGGGCTTGAATAAAAAATAGCGGCATATCCTTAAAAGCAATTGTTGTTCAGAATATGCCGCTTGAAACTTTATTACTCACTCCTCTCCCTCAACTTTTTCATTTAAAATTATACGTGGTAAAGTTAACCTGAACAGTTACCTCAAGCAAAGTTAAAAATCTGAAATTTCAGGGAATTATTACTGATTAGCAATTATAATATTTCTGATTACCAAACTTATACAGGCATTACTTTAACTTCCTGCCGGAATTGCTGATGCTATTTTTCAGCATTTATAACCCGGTTTATCAGCAAAAAAATTAGATGCACCTCTTACGCAGAATATAACTTTGTTGTGTAAGAAATTACTGAAGAAGCAGAAGTTATTTTCCATAGGATTAGACAGAGATTTTTATCAAAAAACCCTTATTTTATTATCAACAGTTTCAAAGTCCCGGCTGTCCACCGGGACTTTTTTTATAAATATATCGGAGAAATCTGATTCGATTTCTATTTTATACTTCTCAATCAGACTGGCTCTCTATACCATTTCCGTTTAAACCAAAACGCAACATTTACCAAAGCAATCATTACCGGAACTTCAACCAGCGGGCCAATTACAGCAGTAAATGCCTCACCCGAATTAATGCCAAAAACTGCAATGGCAACAGCTATTGCCAACTCAAAATTGTTGCTGGCTGCCGTAAATGATAGTGTTGTTGACTGCTCGTAAGTTGCGCCTGTTTTTTTACTCATGTAAAACGAAAAAACAAACATCAGCACAAAATAAATAAGCAGCGGAATTGCAATACGCACCACATCGAGTGGAATTTTTACAATGTACTCCCCTTTCAGCGAGAACATTACAACAATAGTAAACAGCAGGGCAATCAGTGTCAGCGGACTGATTTTGGGTACAAATTTCATTTCGTACCATTGTTTGTTTTTCAGCCTGATTAAAACGTAACGGGTAAAAAATCCGGCAACAAACGGAATTCCGAGATAAATAAATACACTTTCGGCAATTTGCCCAATAGTGATTTTTTCTACTGCACTGTTTACGGGCAATCCAAACCAGCCGGGCAAAACTGCAATAAAAAACCAGGCATAAACCGAAAAGAACAACACCTGAAATACCGAGTTAAAAGCCACCAATCCAGCTGCATATTGCCTGTCGCCGCGGGCAAGGTCGTTCCATACAATCACCATCGCTATGCAACGTGCCAGCCCGATGAGAATGAGACCGTACATGTAATCGATGTTGAACTGCAAAAATATTACTGCCAATAAAAACATGAGCACCGGCCCGATAATCCAGTTTTGTACAAGCGAAAGCCCCAGAATTTTGTAATTTCTGAAAACATCGCCAAGTTCTTCGTATTTCACCTTTGCCAGTGGTGGATACATCATCACAATCAGTCCGATGGCAATGGGAATATTGGTGGTTCCGCTTGACATGCTGTTCCAGAACTCAGCCACCGATGGACTTGCCCAACCAGCTAACACCCCGATAAACATGGCCAGGAATATCCATAAAGTGAGGTAACGATCAATAAATTTTAATCTTGTTCTCATTCTCCTGATTTGAAAATTACAGCGGTTTATAACCCGAAACTGTGATGCTGTAAATTCCAACATCCGATTTTTTAAACAGCTCTGTTTCCTCTTCTGCAATATATTCTGCCAAAACTGAATCCGGAATTTCTATCTTTTTTTCCTTATGAATCTGAATCGCTGAGAAGCCTTGTCTTTCAATAATTTCGAGGTAATCCTCTTTTTGTAACGCGCCGGCTACACAACCTGCATACATTACTGCCGATTCCTTAAGCCCACCAGGCAACTCACCAACAAGCACAACATCCGAAATACAGAAATGCCCACCCTGTTTCAGTACCCTGAAAACTTCGGAAAATGCGCGTATTTTATCTGGAACAAGGTTTAACACACAGTTTGAAATCACCACATCAAAACTGTTGGCTGAAATTGGCATTTCTTCAATATCGCCCTGAACAAATTCGATGTTTTTAAATCCGGTTTTTTCGAGATTGATTTTTGCTTTCTCAGACATTGCTTCAGTAAAATCAATGCCTGTAACTTTTCCGGTTTCACCAACAATGGTGCGTGCTACAAAACAATCGTTACCAGCGCCGGAGCCCAAATCCAAAACAGAATCTCCGGGTTTTATGGCAGCAAATTGTGTTGGAATTCCGCAACCCAAACCCAAATCCGCATCCGAATTATGACCGGCAACATCACTGTATTCGTCGCCAATCATACTTATTCCCAAATCGCCGCAACAGCCTGTTGTACCGCAACAACCCTGTTGAGAAAGAAGTACACTCTGATTGGCAATCGCGCCATATTTTTCTTTTACAACCAATTTTAAATCGTCTGCTTTCATTACATTAATTTGAAAATTTGTCAATTTGAAAATTTGAAAATAATTTAATCGACTTTTGAAGTGCTGATAATTTTCGAAAGTATTTTGATAATTATATTCAGTTTGTCAGCTAGTTGCTCATTCTTTGGATAGCTTTTTGACAATAGACAAAGCAACAACCAATACTCTGTTTCATCAGCTTCCTTGGCAGCAATTTTCATTTTATGTATGAAATCCGCTTTACTTTCAGCATTTTGCGCCTCACGGGCATTTGCACCAATTGATGTTCCAGACTTTAGTATTTGTCTGGCAATTACATATTTTCTTTTTTCTTCAAGAAGTTCAGAATACTCAATAATTTCCAGTGCAAACTCAAGTGTTAGTTTTACAATTACATTTTCTTTATCATTTCTCATGATATTTAAATTTTTCAAGTTAAAACATATTCAAATTTTCAAATTCCCTCATTTTCAAATTTTCAAATTATCCCATTTTCAGATTAAGTAAATAAAAATTCCAAAAACCTTCTTTTATCTCATCGCGCACACGGTAATACTCACTTTCAATAAATTCCGGGGTTCCAACAGCGTGCGATGGGTCGTCGAAACCAATGTGCAAACGGTGTTTTACCTTGCCCAGAAAAGTGGGGCAATTTTCGTTGGCGCCGCCACAAACCGTAATTACATAGTCCCACTCCCCGCCCAAATACATATCAACTGAATCGGATGTGTGGTGGCTGATGTCGATACCAGCTTCCTTCATTACCTCAACCGCTTTTGGGTTGAGTTTGCCCGATGCCTCGGTTCCGGCAGAGCAAACCGTGAGGTTCGGGTCGAACGATTGCAAAAAGCCGTGTGCCATCTGGCTGCGGCAACTGTTTCCTGTACAAAGAATTAATACTTTCATTACTATTAAATTGATAAACTGTTAACTGCTGAATTATTGATATTATGACCTTTAAAATTCCTTCATTCGAACATTCTTCATTATTGCATTTTAGCATTCAGGCATTGCCACACGTGTACCCGTCTTTAGGTTGAATTTCATCCAAAAACTCACAAAGCAATTCCTTCATCTGTTTCATCCGTTCGGGTTCCAGACAGTATTTGCGTTTCACGCCTTCAATGTGCCCCTGAATCAGCCCGGCTTTTTTCAGTTCATCGAGGTGCTGGTTAACTGTTGTACGGCCCAATGGTAATTCATCGGAAATGTCGCCGGTAATACACGAGGGCGTTTTTACCAGGTATTGCAAAATCTGCAATCTTGCCGGATGCGCCAGGGCTTTAAACAGAAGCGCCTTTTCATTCAGGTCTTTTTCAAAGAGTTCGGTTTTCGACTGTACCATAATTTTCGATTTTAAAATACGACGTAAATATACGTCAAAATGTTTTATGACGTATTTTTACGTTATTAAAAAATAATAAAACAATGGTTACTATTTTAAAATAGCTGATTAACAATCAACTGAGTTTCTTTAAGAAAGAAATATTCAGTTAATCATAAATCAGTTTGTATAAAAAACCTGTATTTTTTCTGAATGAATTCTTGTTTTGAGCCAGGCTTCAATTTTTTCTTTTTCAATTGCTTTAAGATTGTTTTTGCTTAAGCTGAAAACCACAATATCTTCCTGTACCGCATTTTCGGTGGCGCTATTAAACACAGCTGCTTTTGAAAATGAACATGCCTGAATTTGAGGATAAATATTTTTTATTTCATCTAAAATACTTTTTCCGATTAAACCTTGTGTTGAAATGCTATCGATTAATTTATCCTTTTGCTGCAAAGCTATATTAAGATTTAACAATTGAGTCTTTAAATTATCTGTTTCCGAATTATTACTTTTGGGTTGATCTATGGTCAGCCCTTGTTGAATAAGCACTTCAGGATTTTGCAACGAAAAATCTGTAGCTCTCGACCGAATGGCGTCCTTTTGTTCGTCGTTCATTGATAAACCTGCATAAGTTAACTGAATGAATCTCTTTTCAGGTTTAATATCGCTTTTCAACAAATAATTTCCATCATAAATACTTACACTTTGAATATACCGGTTAGCCTGTTCAACAAATCTTTCTTTCTGAACCAGGTTGTAACCAAAATAAATGCTTGGAAAAGCAACCAGAATAATCACCACAGTAATCCAGCTGTTAATTCGTTTTCGGTTTGCCAAAGCAACTTCCTCGCTGATTGGAAATTTCAATATTTGTGAAATGGCTACCGAAGAAAGTGCAATAAAAACCGTGTTGATGGTGAAGAGAAAAATGGCCCCAAAGAAAAACTCGAACTGCGCGGTTGCCAAACCATATCCTGCGGTACATAGTGGCGGCATCAAGGCTGTGGCAATGGCAACACCCGGAATCACATTTCCTTTTTGCCGGCTGCTGATGGCAACAATCCCCGCCAATCCGCCAAACAATGCAATCAATACATCGTAAATTGTTGGGCTGGTGCGGGCTAAAAGTTCTGAGTGGGCGGTGGAAATCGGACTGAGAAAAAAATAGGTGGTTGAAGCAGCCAAACTGGCGAAAACTGCAAAACTGAAATTTTTTAATGCCTGCCTGAACAAAGGCATATCATAAATTGCAATACTGTACCCCATCCCGTTGATTGGACCCATGAGTGGCGAAATTAACATCGCCCCGATAATAACTGCTGTTGAATTCATGTTTAGCCCAACCGATGCCACGATGATGGCGAACATCAGAATCCAGAGATTGGTTCCTTTAAAAACAACATCTTTTTTGATGCTTTCATGAATCCTGTCGAAATCATCTAGCTCATCCTCAAGGTTGAAATACGACAGTATTTTGAAGACGACATTATTTGTATTCATTGTATTCCTATTTAGTTGCAAACAATCTTTCTCCAAAAATAATCTTTACAAAATTCTGTGCAATTCTCTTTTATTTCATGTATGTTGAATTCAGAAACTTTTGTTCCAGTTCATCAGCAATATCAGCCGGGTTTGTTAATGGCATTTCGTGGTTATACATTTTATATTCAAGTAAGGCGGCTTTTTTTCGATTATTGATAGAAGGCAAGCGCGTGCGGTTCGTAGTTTCAATATACCTGCCTTTATCGTCCATAATTATTACCTTGGGCAAAAACACACCTTTACGACCGATAAATTTGTCCATTATTTTCACCGCTTCATCGAATTCATCACGTGTAGCTCTTCCCAAAGCTTCGTAGTGAACCAATTCATTCCCATCCCAGGTTATTACGGTGGCCGAGCTTTCAGAAATTTTTCCTTCAATATTTCCTTTTAAATTCATCGTATCGTGCCCCGACGGCATCAGCAATACTTTTCCACCGCCACCTTCCACGTTGGCAGCATAACGCGGAACTGTAACACCCGACATCCATCCCTGCAAATACTTCATATAAATTTTTCCAACCTGAATGGGCGTGATAAAATGTACAATTCCTCTTTCCTTGTGGCATTGTAAAAGATAATACGGATGAATACCAATCCAGAACATTCGTCTGAAGGTTTCGCCAAGGGTTTTGTAATAATCATTTACATGATTCAGCAAAACAGTCTGATTTCGAATGGTAAATCCATGCTTTCTGATTTTTTTAACCGCATCGGCTAAATCAGCAGTTATCTCGTGATAGTGATTTATGTGTGTCATAAAATAGACATATTTATCAGGGCCTTCGGTATGCCTGTTCACCGACACATTAATCAGTTCAAGCAATTCATCGGTAATTGCCATCGGCAACACAACCGGTACACGTGTGGCAATACGGATTACACGCAGATGCGCTATCCGGCTGAGTTCTTCGAGGATGTATTGCAAGCGGTGCCTGCTGATCATCAGTGCATCGCCGCCCGTTACCAGCACCTCGTTGATATTTTTGTTATAATTGATGTAAAACAATCCACGGTCGATTTCAGCACTATTCATATCCACGGTTCCATCTAGCGACTTAGCCCGTTGGCAATGCACGCAATACGAGGCGCAACTTGTATTTTTCGCCACAAACAAAGCCACGCGATTTGGGTAACGCTGGTAGGCAGCACCGTAACTTCGCGAGCCTTCACTCATCGCCCCTTCCTTTCCTGTATCCGGAAACAGCAGATTTGCCGGTGTCGGAACACTTTGCCAAAAAACCGGGTCTAATCTTTTCTTTGGTTTCTCACCCAAAGGCATAACGGGATGAAACGGGTCGGAATGCATCAGGGTGGCATAATACGGCGTAATCCGCATCGGTTCCTTACCCTGGCTTTCCAGGGTTTTTATCGTTCTCTCAATTTCCGCCTTTTGAAATGCATTGAGTTTAATAACCTTTTCCAATTGCTCTACCCTGTGAATCGAGTTTTGCCTTTGCCATAGCGCATCATTCCACTGTTGTTGTGTAACATCTTTCCAAACCGGAATCGAATTGTAATGTCGGGGTTGATAAAGAAAATTTTCGTTGACAATCATTAAATTACTACTTTAGAAATCTCTTGTTTTATACGCTGTTGGGTAAAAAAACTGTACGTAAAGATTTGTGATTTTTCCAAACTTAACCTTTTAAATTTTCTCCGGGTAAGTTTTTTGGCATTTTTTAATGAAATTTAAAGGTTACCAAACTCCTTTTTTATTTCTCATTCTCTCATTAAAATTTTTAGCTTTTACTTTTATTATTCACTTCACTTCATAAATTTGTGGCCATAAATTTATCTCCGAGCTTTTGTACCTGAGGCTCAAAAACCTGGTACTCTGGCCGACGGGATAACCCGGAAACAGGTTGTCCTCCCCCGTTCCAAAATGGTTTTGGAGCGAATTGGAAAGGAGAAAGAACTTATCCGAAACCCTGTTTCCGGTATGTTTCATTCAACTTTCCCTTTTTTTTAGATGGATAAAAATGGAAGAACTATTTTTTCTTACACTGGTGTTTTTAATGGCGGTACTGTATTCGTCAGTTGGGCATGGCGGCGCCAGTGGTTATCTTGCGCTCATGGCGATTTTTGGTTTTCCGCCCGAATTTATGCGGCCATCAGCGCTGGTACTTAACATATTTGTTTCGTCAATCGCTTTGTTCAGTTATGCCCGCAACGGCCATTTCAGGCTGAAACTGTTACTGCCGTTTATCATCACGTCAGTTCCGCTGGCTTTTGTGGGCGGAATGATTACCGTGAACCCAAAAACCTTCAAAATCATTTTGGGTATTTTTCTGATAATTGCCATTGCGCGAATGGTTTATAACCCTAAAAACAAAGACACTGAAATAAGAGAAATCAATAAACCGCTGGCATTTATCATCGGCATTGTGCTTGGCTTTTTAAGCGGATTAATTGGAATTGGCGGTGGAATCATTCTCAGTCCGGTGATTATTTTGCTGAAATGGGCAACCATGAAAGAAACCGCAGCAGTTTCAGCAGCTTTTATTCTTGTGAATTCTGTCGCTGGTTTGTTGGGCCAGGTTTCTCAGGGATTTCAGCTTGCTCCCGAAATTAAATACATGTTGGGCGCTGCCGTTTTGGGCGGGTTGCTGGGCTCATACATGGGAAGTTTTAAAATCACCGACAAAGCACTGAAATATGCACTTTCGGTAGTTTTAACCTTTGCCAGTTACAAACTTTTGTTTTTGTAAAATGAACATTCAGGCTGAAAATAAAAAGATACAAATTCCACATTTGCTGCTGATTGCAGGCAACGGACGAAATGTGGGAAAAACAACGCTGGCCTGCAAAATCATTACACGGTTTGCTAATGAAACGGAAGTGATTGGGTTAAAAATCACGCCTCATTTTCACACGGTAAACGAAGCCGACGTGGTTTTTAAATCCGACAATTTTATCATTGTAAACGAAAAAAAAATCAGCAGCAAAGACAGCTCACTGATGCTGCAAGCCGGTGCAAAAAAAGTATTTTTTGTAATGGCCAATCGCGATTTTTTTCACGAAGCAGTGGAAAAACTTTTACAATATCTGCCCGAAAACTTAATTGTTTGCGAGTCGGGTGGATTGCACGAGTGGGTTACTCCCGGCCTCTTTTTTATGGTAAAACGCAAAAACGAAGAAATCGTAAAAACCCATTTGCTCGCCCACTCCCCCATCATTGTAAACAACGATGGTCAAAATTTCGATTTCGAGTTCAACCGGCTGGATTTCTGCAACCGGCAAATCATCATAAAAAACTGAATATGGGAAAGTTCGACGAAATTCAGAAGATAATTAAAAAGCTTCCGCCAAGTTTCACAACCGAGGTGGTGGAGTTAAAAAATGCGTTGGGCAGGGTTTTACAGGAAGATATTTTTGCCGATGCCGACATGCCGGCTTTTCAAAAATCGGCAGTGGATGGTTATGCCT
Source organism: Draconibacterium sp. (assembly GCA_050179035.1). Lineage (GTDB taxonomy): Bacteria > Bacteroidota > Bacteroidia > Bacteroidales > Prolixibacteraceae > Draconibacterium. The sequence continues at coordinate 21,293 of JBFXFM010000024.1, forward strand.
GTCATTTTGAAGATGTCGCAAATCCGCTGGAAGTTAGGGAGGTGATTACTGCCGGAATGGTACCATCTAAAACGGTGGGAAAAAACCAGTGTTCAAAAATCATGACCGGCGCTGTTGTTCCTGCCGGATGCGACTGCATTTTCATGGTTGAGGATGCCGAAATTGATACTGAAAATCAAGTTCGATGCACCAATCCGGCTACAAAAAAGAATATACTTTTTCGGGGCGAAGATTATCGCTCAGGCGAAAAACTCATCGCGAAGGGAACAATTATCCAGGTTTCGCAAATGGCAGTGCTGGCGGGTGTTGGCAAAACAAAAATCACTGTTTCAACATTGCCAAAAATCGCATTGATTGCCACCGGCAGCGAACTGGTTGAACCTTCCGAAGTACCTTCCGAAGGCAAAATCCGAAACAGCAACGCCAGTCAGATTATGGCTCAGTTACAAAAAATGAATCTCCCGGTAAACTACATCGGGCTTGCGAAAGATGATTTTGAAGCTTTGACACAACTTTTTCAGCAAGTTTTGGAAACGCACGATTTTGTGATTTTCACCGGTGGAGCTTCGGTGGGCGATTTCGATTTTATTCCCGAAATTCTGAAACAGCAGGGTTTTACAATTTTCTGGGACCGTACAGGAATAAAACCCGGCAACCCGATGACTTTCTCGCAAAAGGGAGAAAAGTATGTTTTTGGCCTTTCCGGAAACCCGGTGTCGTCGCTGGTACAACTCGAACTGATTGCCAAACCCGCCATTTACCGGCTGATTGGTGCAAATTACAAGCCTTTCAGAATAAAAGCGCCGCTTTCGTTTAAGTACCGGCAGCGAAAAGCCGACCGGCTGATTTTGGTGCCAGTCATCATAAATACTGATGGATTGGTTGAAGCCATTCCGTTTAACGGGTCGGCGCACATCAACGTACTGGTTTATGCCAATGCGCTGATGGAAATTCAAGTTGAACAGACCGAAATTAATAAAGGAGATTTGGCTTATGTACGACCGCTTTAACCGCCGCATCAGCTACCTCAGGATTTCGGTCACCGACCGTTGCAATTTCCGTTGCATGTATTGCATGCCCGCCGAAGGTGTGCCACTGAAAAAGCATTCTGAAATTTTGTCGTTCGATGAGATTGTTGAAATTGTGCGGGTTGGTGCTGAACTGGGTTTAAAAAAAATCAGGCTCACCGGTGGCGAACCACTTGTGCGGAAAGATTTGCCCACGCTGGTAAAAATGATTGCGGCGGTTGACGGAATCGAAGAAATTGCGCTCACCACCAACGGTGTTTTTCTGCCCCAACTGGCAAAACCACTAAAAGAAGCAGGGTTGAACCGCGTCAATATCAGCCTCGACACACTCGACGCTGAAAAATTTAGCAAAATAACACGGGGTGGAAATGTGGACGATGTGCTGAAAGGAATTGATGCGGCCATTGAAGCAGGACTGACACCTGTAAAAATCAATTTTGTGCGAATTCCGGGCGGAAACGAAGACGACGAAAAAGCCGTCAGAGAATTTTGCGACAGGAAAAATCTTCAATTGCGTTTTATTCGCCAGATGAACCTGAAAACCGGAGAATTTGATGCCGTTGACGGCGGATACGGCGGAATTTGCGAAGTATGCAACCGGCTGCGGCTGACCGCCGATGGTTTTATTGTACCTTGCCTGCACTCGGGATTGCGTTACAATGTCCGTGAACTTGGCATTCTGCAGGCATTTCAGCAAGCCGTTGAATTTAAACCCGAAAAAGGGACAGGTACTGAATCGCATGAATTTTCAAATATCGGAGGATAAAATATGAATCAATTTTCGCATTTGAACAACGAAGGAAAGGCAAACATGGTTGATGTGGGCGGCAAACCCGAACAACAGCGCATGGCCAAAGCATCGGGATTTATTCGCCTTCAGCCCGAAACCATTCAATTGATTAAAGAAAACCTGATAAAAAAAGGCGATGTTTTAACCATTGCTGAAATTGCCGGAATCCAGGCGGCTAAAGAAACTTCACGGCTGATTCCGCTGTGCCACCCGCTGATGCTTACCAAAGTTGAGGTAAAATCAATAGTAAAAGACGACGGTATTTTAATGGAAAGCCTTGTAAAATGCACCGGTCAAACCGGGGTTGAAATGGAAGCGCTGACCGCTGTGAGCGTTGCTCTTTTAACCATTTATGACATGTGCAAAGCCGTTGACAAACAAATGATATTGAGTGATATCAAACTCGAATTGAAAGAGAAAAAGAACATCTAAGGATTTACTATTTAGCAATTTACGATTTACTATTTTCCTGAATCCAGTATCAAAAAAATCCAGAATCAAGTATCCAACTATGACAAATTCCACGCTTACCATCAAATCGCTGAACATTTCAGAAAAAAAGGGAACGATTAAAACGCCCCGAAAGGAAATCATGCTAAACCTTTTGGGAGTTGAAGGCGACGCGCACGCCGGGAAATGGCACCGTCAGGTGAGTTTGCTAGCTGAGGAAAGCATCCTGAGTTTTGAAGGTGAGCTGGGCCGCAAAATCGGCTTTGGCGAATTTGCCGAAAACATTACCACCAGCGGGTTAGCCATCCACAAAACGAAACCGTTCGACAAGTTTATTACTGAAAATGTGGAACTTGAAGTTACTCAGATTGGAAAGAAATGCCACGGCACCAACTGCGAAATTTTTCAGCAAACCGGTAATTGTGTGATGCCCAAAGAAGGAATTTTTTGCAGGGTAATCAAACCCGGCAAACTTACCGAAAATGAAGTACTGACTTATATTCCAAAAGTATTCATGATAAAAGTGCTAACGTTGAGCGACCGGGCATCGGAAGGAATTTATGAAGACAAAAGTGGTCCACTGATTGAAAAACTTTCGAAAGACTGGTTTAAAAATCAGAGCTACTTGTGCGAAACCAGCCGCGTGGTAATCCCCGACGAAAAATCGCTTTTTGAAAACGAGTTGCAATCGGCGGTGGAAGCCGGCTTCGATATCATCTACACCACCGGCAGCACCGGAATCGGGCCACGCGACATTGCCCCCGAAATTGTGAAACGGTTCATCGATATTGAAATTCCGGGTATCATGGACCACATTCGTCTGAAATATGGCGCTGAAAAACCCAACGCGTTACTTAGTCGCTCAGTTGCCGGAGTAAAAGGAAAAACACTGCTATTTTCGTTGCCGGGCAGCACAAAAGCTGTAAACGAATACCTTACAGAAATTCATAAAATACTGATGCACGCTTTTTTAATGCTGTATGGAATCGACAGCCACTAGTTTTTGGATTGATTCAATGTTTCTGCGACCAAATCGGCTGCTGAAATAAATCCGTAATGCCTGAAAAATTCTTTGCCATTTTTATCCAACAGAATCTGGAGTGGAACTGCCGAAACACCAAAGAATTTCATTTGTGGCAGGTTTTCGGGGTGCATAATATTGAGAAAAACCACATTCACTTTTGGATTTTCAAGCTTGCGAACTTCATCGAGAACAGGCTCCATTTGTTTGCAAACCGTGCAACCTGTTGAACCAAATTCGATGAGTGTAAAATCGAAATTCAGTTTATTATTTGTGTAGTTGAATTTTGATTCAATTGTTCGGGCAACCGAAATGGAATCAAGCATAGTCGTCTGATTTTTCATCTTTTCAGAGATGTAATTATTCAGCAGCGTGCTCCTGCTTAAAAATCCGAATATCAACAAAATAAGCAGCAGAACTATTAATAATAGCGGCCAATATTTCTTCATTTGCTATTTTTTATTTCAGTAAAATATGCTTCTGCCTGACTTGCTTTTTCAATCAAACTTTAATTTTTACAGGCAGCAAAATACACGACTAAATTAAAAAGAAATTAGACCAAAAACTTTAACAGCTTCAACTTCAGTAATCAAGTCAAACAATTAATTAAAACTGTCCCATTATTAATCAGGGAACTGAAGCTACAATCTGATTCAAAACAAAATATGTAGTTTTCGGATAATATTAAATATTCAGAAAATTAAGGTTAAATAATATTAAGCAAAAACAGACCTCTGTGTTTAATTTTAATTTTACCCCACAGGAAAACAGAATTTAAACCGGTTTGTGATGACCGGCATTACATGAAAACAGAAAACGTGATAAAAGGATTAATCTTCAGCATTTTGTTGTTGTTGCTGTCTCTGTCAGAAATTTCGGGCCAAAATACAGAAGTCACAGGTCAGGTAACCGAGAAAAAGACAGGAATTCCAATTCCGTATGCCAATGTTTATTTTGCAGGAAGTATTATTGGCACCACCAGCGATATTAACGGAAACTATCACCTCTCCACATCAAAACCTGGGAAAATAATTGAAATCTCCGCTATTGGTTATAAAAAGCAATCGGTTCAGATAAATATCGCGCAAAAAAATCTAATCAATTTTGCGCTTGTCGAAGAAGTGTTTCTGCTTGGCGAGATTGATATTCTGCCGGGGGAGAATCCTGCAAATACATTGATAAAGAAGGTTATTGCCAATAAAAAAACAAATAGTCCAACCGGATTTCCATCATGGAAGAGCAAGATATATTCGAAAGCAGAAATCGATTTAAAAAATGTTAGCCGCGATCTGAAAATGAAAAAACTTCTGACTGATTTCGATTTTGTGTTTGATTATCTCGACTCAATCGGAACATCGGGAAAAACCTTTTTGCCGGTATTTTTCAACGAAACTGTTTCGAATTATTACCACGAGAGTAAAACCGGGAAAGACCGCGAAGAGATAATTGCAAACAAGGCTTCGGGCATGAAAAGCGATATATTCTCGCAGTTTTCGGGGAAATTATACGAAGATTTCGATATTTATGACAATTACCTCACTATCTCTGAAGTGGGATTAATCTCGCCAGTGAATAACATGGGACTTCAGTTTTATAAATACTACTTAAACGACAGTATTTCAACCGATTCATTAAAAATTTACGAAATATCGTTTAAACCTAAACTTCCGCAGGAACCCACTTTTATAGGAAAAATGTGGATTGAAGACGGCAGTTTTGCATTGACCAAGGTCGAAATTCAGCTTTCTGAGAAAGCCAATGTAAACTTCATCAATAACTTTCAATACGAGATTGAATACCAGAAAAAAAACAATAAATGGGTTCCGCGAAATGAATCGATAGTGGCAGATGTTGATGTTGAAAAAAACAAAAATTCGAAAATGCTTGGTATCATAGCCCGTAAAACCAACATTTACGAAAACTTTGTTTTTACTCCTGTTTATGATGAAATAAAAAATTTCAAAGACCAGATTGTGGTTGCATCCGATGCTGTAAATAAAGATGATGAATTTTGGATAAATGCACGCCCCGTTGAGTTGCAGAAAAGGGAAATGAACATTTATCAGATGGTTGATTCAATAAAAGATGTAAAGCTTTTCCATACAGCTTCGGAGTATGTTTATATGTTTTATTACGGTTATCGGGATATTGGCAAGGTTGAACTTGGCCCCTATTATTATCTGTACAGCTCCAACAAAGTTGAAGGGTCACGTTTTCGGTTGGGCGCGCGGACCACTTATAAATTCAATAAAAATATACGTTACAATGCTTTTGGCGCTTATGGCACAACAGACAAAGAATTTAAATACGGAGGAGGGGTTGAATACTATTTCTCGGTAAAACCCTTGTCTTTGATATCATTACAGGTTCAGCACGACATGGAAATGTTAGGAAAAAGCAGCGATGCATTTACGGAACAGAATATTATTACAACGATTCTCAGAAAAACGCCCAACACAAAATTGAGCATGATTGACCGTCTTGATCTTGCGGTTAAAAAAGAATGGAAGACCGGCTTGAAATATGAACTGGGCTTAAATTTTGCAAAAATGTACAGCGCCCCCTATGTTCCGTTTATCAGTCAGCAAAACGAAATCATTCCGACTATTCAAAGCAGTGAACTGAAGTTTGGGTTAAGGTACGCGCCCAACGAGGAAATTATGGTTGATGATTTCGACAGAACAGCATTATCGGGTTACGACCCGGTTTTCTCATTCGAAACTAAAAAGGGATTTAAAAACTTTTTGGGAGGCGATTACAACTATTTTAAAATACATGCCGGCTTTTCCGATAAAATAAAGCTCAACCCTTTCGGCTACACCTATTATTATCTTCAGGCTGGAAAAATCTGGGGTGATGTGCCGTTTCCTTATCTGAAAATACATGAAGGCAATGAAACTTATGCTTATGATGCCAATGCCTTTAACCTGATGAATTATCAGGAATTTGTAAGCGATACCTATGTCAGTCTTTTCTGGGAACACCATTTTCTGGGCTTCTTTTTTAATAAGGTGCCACTTTTTAAAAAACTGAAATGGCGCGAAGTGGTTGGCACCAGAATGCTTTGGGGGCAATATGACACCAACCTGCATAAAGACATTCTCTTACCAGGCAATATGAAAGGTCTGGATAACTCACCCTATACCGAATTCTCGGCAGGCATTGAAAATATCTTCAAAGTTATCAGGGTCGATGGAGTGTGGCGTTTTAATTATAATGAAGATATAAAACATCAGTTCGGGCTGTTTTTTGCGTTACAAATCAGGCTCTGATTCGATAACCAACTCTGCTATGGGGTTAAGAATATTGAGAGTTTTTTCCTGAAACGGGGAATGTTTATCCTAAAAATTTCTTTCGCAATGCTTCCACCTGGCTGTCGTTTATTGGCACCAGATTTCCCAAAGATATTCCCATCGTCAGCGATTTTGCGCTGAATTCAGCTACTTCCAGACGGTCGAAAGTTCCCAGCAGTTTGTCGCCGGTAATCAGAACCGAATCATTTTCAACAATGATAGCTGGCGTGTTTTCCGACAAAATTTTCAGGATGGTTTCCTCACCTGCAAAGTGCGACCCAAAAGGAACATTGGGCATGTCCTGTAAAAAAATCCAGCTTTCGGGAATGGTGCGCACATCCATTTTTTGTCCGGTAACGCCGTAAGCCATCAGGTATGGCGACTGCGTTAAAATAATCGAATTAACATGCGGATTTCGTTTGTAAATCTCCTGGTGAAGCCATGTCGAGCGGCTGGGAATTTTACCCGGCTCGCGTTTGCCATCTTTTACCTGCACAATATCTTCATTTTGAATATCCCAACGCGCAACTTTTGGCGGAGTAATCAAAAAATCATTGCCCCTCCAGCGCACCGAAACAGTTCCGTAAGAACTTATCATCAACCCCTGTGAACAGGCACGGTGCACAATCTTTTTAATCTCTTCGCGAAGAGCCCGTTCGTCTGAAGGATATTCCACTGAATCCATTTCAGGCAACAGACGCGGAATCTGGTCTTCAAACTCTTCAATCTGACCGTCGGTCAGGTATTTCGGAGTGCCGATGGTACTGCCGTTGATGATGGTACGGGCACAAAATTCAAGCGTTTCAAACCGCTGAAATGCATCGCCAAGGTCGGTTCCACCAACCACAGTTCCGTGGTTTTCCATGATAACGGCATTAAAACCTTTCTCAAATTCCCTGGCAATCACCACGCCCAGTTCGTCACTGCCGGGCAATTCGTATGGTGCATAACCAATTGGACCACAAATATATTTTGCTTGTGGTATTACATTCGTATTCGGAATCTGGCGCACAATACTGAATGAAACCAGCGCCGGCGGATGCGCATGAATAACGGCTTTCAGGTCGGGCCGGGCTTTGTAAATGGCAATATGAAACGGGTATTCAGAGGATGGTTTGTGACGTCCTTCGATGGTCCCGTCATTTCTGACACAAACAATATCCGAGGGTCGCAGCGAGCCTTTATCGATGGCCGACGGAGTTACCCACACATCGCCGTTTTCATCAATCACCGAAATATTTCCACCCGACGTGGTGGTCAGCCCGCTTCGGTAAACCTTGTCGATAATCATCGTAATCTGGTCGCGGGGGTGCATCAGTTTTGTATCGAGTTTTCTCATGATTTTTAAGTTTAAATGTTTCAATATTTTAATTGACCTGTTTACACCGCTGAAATGTTGCTTTCAAAACTTTTTCTATTTTTTGTCCTGCCTTTCAGTCAGTATTAGTTCTTTTCTTTTTACAGCAGGTTATTGACAAAGCAGTTATGAAATCCTAAATTTCTGGAGCCCTTTCAATTCAAAAAACACTTTGTATTCTATATCGCCATTTTTTCAAACAATTTTCAGTTTGCACTCATTAACACCGAAGGTGTTCTATTTTCATAACCTTAGGTCGCTGACCTAAGATATCTGTGATACTAAAAAACTGACTGAAAGGCAGAACCAAATCAATCTTTCAGAAAATATCGCTCATTAATTTCAATTCCATTTTCAATCAAAAACATACGATATTCCTGTTCGAAACTTATCTTTTTATGATGTTCCTTCTGGTTTTTAATATAGTCTATAATTTTCTGTTTTTCTTTAAAATTATAAGTAAATGCGGCAAAACTAACTGCCCATCCCTCAAAATCAGGGAAGTCTGGATTACCTGATAACCATTTACTCGAATACTCTTTCAATTCTTTCATAAAATCAGATACAGCAATCGTTGGATGAATATCTACTATCAAATGAATATGGTTTGGAATTCCGCCAATACGGTACAATTTGCATTTCTTGTTATTAATAATTCCCAGGATGTAGGCGTACAATTCTTTTTCATGAAGTTCAGAAATTGCATTTTTACTTCTTTTCGTTTTGAAAACGATGTGATATAAAAATCGTGTATAACTCATCCTTTCTATGTTTTGTCCTGCCTTTCAGGCAGATTTGACTCTTTATTCTTTTTACCGCAGGTCGTTGACCTTGCGGTTATGAAGATGCTGCCTTTTCAAGGCAAAACCCACTTTATATTCTCTATATCCAACTTTCGAATCAACCTTAAAATTATTTTGAATAACACCGAAGGTGTTTTATTCTCATAACCTTAGGTTAGCGACCTGAGGTATCAGTGATAATAAAAAAACTGTAAGAAGGGCAGGATATCTTAAATCGAATTATTCAATTTTATCATAACTTCCTACACCAACATCAACCCACCTTAAATTAGATTTAACTTTTAAAGATTTTTTTCTGATGACTTTTACTTCAATATTTCCTGTTTCTTTATTAATGAATTTACATGCAATTCTATTTTTAGGTTCTAATTTTGGTGCATGACACTTTTTATATTTTAATCCACTTCCACAAAAACATAAATCGTTTCTTTGAATTGGAATTAGCGTTGTATTATTTTCTTTGTAAAAAAGACTTAATATTCTCTTTATAAAGTTCAATTTATCCGTTTTAGTGTTTTAATTCAATAATAAACAAAAATTATCTTACCTTTTCAAAAGCACTTCTTTCTCATATTGCTGAATTTCTGCAATGTATTTTTCGCCAACCGGTACATTTTCGGTCATGCACCAGTAATCCCAAACTGCACCGAAAGGTTTGGTTTTGAGTTCTTCCAATAAAGCCAGCCGTTCGAAGTTTTTCCCGGCTTCTTCCAGTTCGATTAAGGTTTTTGTGGGTTCCAACATGGCAATCATAAACGCTTTTTGGGCAGCACGAGTACCAACTACGTAAGCACCGATGCGGTTGATGGAAGCATCAAAAAAGTCGAGACCGATTTTTACACGGCTCAGAAAATTATTACGGACAATTTCAGAAGCAATCAGTTGTACATCTTCGTTTAAAGTAACTACATGGTCCGAATCCCAACGGATTGGACGGGTGACGTGGAGCAAAACCTCATCTACCCACTGCAGACAAGCTGAAATTTTATCGCCCACCTGTTCGGTTGGGTGAAAATGCCCGTTATCCAGGCAAATCAGCGTGTTATTTTTGATGGCGTACCCAAGATAAAAATCGTGCGAACCCACTGTCATCGATTCAACGCCAATGCCGAAAAGCTTGCTTTCCACGGCATCTTTCATCCACTCGCCGGGGTATTTTACTTTCAGGGCTTCATCCAGCGATTTTTTCAGATTTACACGGTACCCGTTTCTGTCAACCGGTGTGTCTTTCGAACCATCCGGAATCCAGGTGTTGTGCACACAGGTTGAACCCAGTTGTTTGCCGATTTCGGCCGAAATTGCACGGCAGCATTTTACATGTTCCACCCAGAATCTGCGGTTTTCTTCATTTTTCGATGAAAGCGTATAACCATCGGCAGCCCGCGGATGTGAAAAACAACTGGCATTGAAATCCATACCGATTCCCAGATTTTTGCACCAGTCAATCCAGCTCTGGAAATGTTTCGGTTCAATCTGATCGCGGTCGATGCGTTCGCCCTGAAAATCGCCGTAGATGGCATGAAGATTCAGTCGTTGTTTTCCGGGCAGCAGCGACAAAACCTTTTCAAGGTCGTCGCGCACCTGCTGAATGGAGTGCGCTTTTCCCGGATAATTTCCGGTAGCCTGTATTCCACCGCCTGACAGCGTAGAATCGGGAGTTTCAAATCCGCCCACATCATCGGTTTGCCAGCAATGGAGCGAAATCACCACCTCTTTCATCTTTTCGAGCACTGCATCGGTGTTGATACCCAACTCAGCATATTCTTCTTTAGCTAATTGGTAGGCTTGTTGTATTCTTTGTTTGTTCATATTAGCTTTCTTTTTACCGCAAAGACGCAAAGACGCAGAGAATTAAAACACTCTTTTTTTTGGGTTTCTTTGCGCCTCCGTGTCTTTGCGGTTTAAATTTTTATTTTATCAGTGTCATTAATTAGCTGCCGGATAGCTGAACTTGTATTCTCCTGAACCCAGTTTCAACGAAACATTTTTGCCGTTTTGGGAAGCTGCCATCAGTTGATTTTCTTTTAATGAAGCTGAATTAACAGTCACTTTTTCAAGCTGAGCCGATGGTAATGTTACTGTGGCTGTTGAATTGGCCGGAACTTTCACTTCGTAAACCATCTGGTTGTTTTCGATTTTCCAGCCCGATTTTATTTCGCCGTAAACCGACTGGAAGGTGGCGGCAGCATTGGTCAGTCCACCCCCCGGATGCGGTGCCAGGAAGAAATGTTTGTAGCCCGGATTTGCCTCGTCAATCTGAATTCCGGCAACATAAGTATAAAGCCACTCACCGATTGCTCCGTAAGCGTAATGGTTGAAACTATTCATGCCCACGTCCTGGAATGTTCCGTCGGGTTTTTGTCCGTCCCAGCGTTCCCAAATGGTAGTGGCACCCTGCGTTACAGGATACAGCCAGCCCGGATATTCCTTGCGGTTGAGCAACATAAAAGCCAAATCCTCACGGCCAATTTCCGACAATGTTTTACAAAGCAGCGGTGTACCCAGAAAACCGGTAGTCAGGTGTTTGAATTTTTCAACATCAGCCGCCAGGAAACCGGCAGCTTTCGGAACAAGGATTTCAGGAAGCATTTCAAAAGCAATCGCCAGCAAATAAGCAGTTTGTGTATGCGAAACCAAACGTCCAGACGGGGCTACGAATTCGTCAACAAATGACTTTTTAATATTCTCCGACAGTTTTTCATAGCTTGCAGATTCATCATTTTTGCCAATAATCTTTGCAATTTTTGCCAATAAACCACTTGAATAAGAGAAATAAGCTGTGGCAATCAAATCTTTTTCGGTAGTAGCACCGGTATAATCCGAACTATTTGAGGCAAATGCAAGCCAATCGCCAAAATGATAATCGCCTGTCCAGATATTATCTTTACCAGCTCTGCCCCGCATATATTCCACCCAGGCTTTCATACTGGGGTACTGCACTTCCAGAATTCGTTTGTCACCATAAGCCAGATATGTATTCCACGGCACAACAAGAGCTGCATCGGCCCAACCAGTAGCTCCGCCACCACCATTCAGTACATCAGGAATTACGTGTGGCACCGAGCCATTGGGCAACTGGTCGGCAGCCAAATCGCGCATCCATTTTGTATAAAAAGCCGAAACGTCGAAGTTAAAAGCGGCAGTGGGACTGAAAACCTGTGCGTCGCCGGTCCAGCCCAATCGTTCGTCACGCTGCGGACAATCGGTCGGAACATCCAGAAAATTGCCTTTTTGTCCCCACTGGATGTTTTTCTGCAACTGGTTAATCAGCGGCTCAGAACAAATGAAAGTTCCTGTTGGATTCATTGCCGAATGAATTACCACGCCTGTGATGTTATCCAGCGCCGGTGTTCCCGGGAAACCTTCGATTTTAACAAACCTGAAACCATGAAATGTAAAACGAGGCTCGTAAACTTCTTCTCCCCCGCCCTTCAGAATGTATTTATCGGTGCATTTGGCAGCGCGCAAATTGGCGGTGTAAAAATTACCTTCTTTGTCCAAAACCTCTGCAAATTGCAGCGTGACTTCATCGCCTGCTTTTCCCTTTACTTTCAGTTTTACCCAACCCACCATGTTTTGTCCAAGGTCGTAAACAATTTCGCCTTTGGGTGTGGTAATCATTTTCAAGGGTTTTATTTCTTCAATTGCCTGAACCGGAACACCCTGCGGTGCCACCAAAAGCTGTTTTGAATAATCGAGAACGGCTGTTTTTCCCCACTGACTATCGTTAAAACCGGGAGCATTCCAGCCATTGATTTCCTTGCGCGCATCGTAAGTTTCGCCATTGTAAATATCGGAAGCAATAATTGGCCCGGTGGTTGCCTTCCACGAGTTGTCGGTAACCACCCATTCTTCTTTGCCGCTGTTGTAAACGATATGAATCTGTGCAATCAGCGCTGTTTTATTTCCATAATAATTGCGCTGTTTGCTGAAACCGATGTTGCCGCGATACCATCCATCGCCCAGAATCGCGCCAACCGTATTTGCACTTGCTTTCAGCATCGATGTAACATCACAACTCTGATACTGAATGCGATGTCTGTAGGCAGTCCATCCGGGAGTAAACAAATCGTTACTTACTTTATTGCCGTTCAGGTACAATTCGTACAAACCAAGCGCAGAAACATAAACTCTGGCCGATTTTATTTTATCAGTTAACGAAAAGTCTTTTCTTAGAAACTGTGCAGGTTTCGAGCCTTCCTTTCTGCTTTCATTTTCCATGATAATCCAGTTGGCCTTCCATAAACTCTGGTCGGTTATTCCCATTTCCCAGAATGCAGGCTGGCTCCAGGCTGATGTTTTGCCATTGTTGTCCCAAACGCGCACCTGCCAATAAACACGCTGCATCGGGTTTAATACCGGTCCGCCGTATTCAACATTTACTGATTGACCTGAATTAATTTTTCCCGAATTCCAGATGGTTTTTCCGTTACCGGGCTGCTCAGTTACTTTGATTTCGTAAGCAATTTGAAGAATACTTGTTTCAGTGGCATTGATTTTCCAGCTTAAACGCGGTTTCTGTACCTCGATGCCAACCGGGTTTTCGTGGTATTCGCAAAGAAGCCCCGTTACGGTTGTAGCTGCATTTGCAACCGCAAAACTGCTAAGTAAAATGATGATGGTAAATAATTTTACCCAAAACTGATTTTGTTTCATTGTTGATTATTTTAATTGATTTAGATTATGCAAAATTAAAAATTGACCACAAAGTCAGATAGTTCACATAGATTTCTGAAAATTCTCTTTTTAAAAACTATGTGTCATATGATTCTATGTGGTTTAAAAATATGAATTGCACAATAAACTATTCCATATAAAAAACCTCTTCAAGAGGAACAGTTACAGGCGAATTATCAGGATTTGTTTTCATGATACCGGCCATGAATTTCCACCATTTTTTGACGATTTCCATCTGGCCCAAATCCTGCGAACCACCTTCACCGCTGACTTTCTGCAAGGCAAAAAGTGTATTGGTTTCTTCGTCGAGAAAGATGGAATACTCACTGATTCCGGCATCTTTCAGCAACGATTTCAGTTCTGGCCAGATTTCGTTGTGCCGTTTGATGTATTCAGCTTTCTGACCCTCGTTTAACTGCATTTTAAAAGCAAGTCGTTTCATTTTTCAGATGATGAGATTTTAGTATTGAGATTTCTTCCGACTCCGGTCTTCAGACTTTCGTCTTTCTCCTACCCCAACGCATTTAATTCAGGGTACAGCCATTTTGCCACACCAATTACGATAACCGACAAGAGAATGGCACCGATTCCCATCAGAATCATGTTGTAGGTTTTCTTCGAAACACCTTTCCATTCCTTGCGGTAGAAACCCCAAAGGTTGGCAGTCAGAATGATGGTTGCCATGTGCAAAGTCCATGAGCTGGCTCCGTTACCGATTTTAGTTTCGCCCATACCGTAGAAAAAAAACTGCAAAAACCAGGTTGTTCCGGCCAAAGCACAAAACAGATAATTGCTTAGCAACGGCGCTTTTTTATCGGTAAAATCGCCGCCGGTTTTGTTTTTCAGAATCAGTGCGGTAGTCCAGATTACGTTGGTGGTTAAACCGCCCCAAAGTATCACAAAAAAGATGATGTTATTTTCGAATAGATATTTGAAGTTTTCGCCATCCTGAGTAATAAACGAATAGTTCTGCTCAACCGCCAGCGTTCTGGCAGTGGCTGCCATTTCTTTTCCGGCATCGATACCAAAACTGAAGAATGCACTTAAAACACCCGAAACAATGGCAATCATTAACCCTTTCGACAGACTGAATTCGCTGTTTACACCTTCTTTTAGTTGCCCCAAATCCTTGTCTTTTCTGATTCCGGCGCGACCGCTGAGAATGATTCCGGCCAACAAAATGGCAATACCCAGCAAAACAATGCGTCCGCCGGTGCTGCCAAAAAGGTCGGTAAAGGCAAGTCCGCCCGGAATGATTTCAGCAACTCCCGGAATATCGCGTAAAACCGGCAATCCCAGAGAACCTACGACAGAAGTAATTCCTAACAAAACCGAATTACCCAGTGACATGCCCAGGTAGCGAATGGCCAAACCGTAAGTAAGTCCGCCGATTCCCCAAAGCAAACCCATGATATAAGTATTGCGGATAACACTGCCGCCTGAAGCGTGAATGATTCCCTGCCAGTCGGGGATGGTTAAAACTACCGCCAGAAACGGCATGATTAACCACGAAAAAATTCCTCCGGTAATCCAGTAAATTTCCCAACGCCATTTTTTTACCCAGTTGTAAGGCATGTACCAGCTACCGGAAGCTCCACCGCCCAGCGAGTGAAACAAAATTCCAAGAATTACATTCATACAGTTTTTTAATTTTTTTGGTTCAGTTCAAAAACAGGCATTTTGCCTGAAAAACAAATTTATAATTACTAATCAGTGAAAACAATATAATAAATGATATAAAATTTATATTTTTTGACCCGGATTATGAAACACAGCGAATTCAAATATTTAACCGTTAGCGACGACGACCAGCAGTGGGGACTGTACCTGAAAGTGGCAGGGTCGGCCAATGTTTCTGCCGGGTACAATTATCCTTCGCAGGAACATCCTTCGGAGTACTTTTTTAACTGGGAAGACGGGCGGATTCTGAACGAGTTTCAGATAAACTTTATCAGCGAAGGCAGCGGAATACTTGAAAACAGCTTTGGAACATTCCCAATGAAACAAGGCAGCATTTTTATCACTTTCCCGGGAATCTGGCACCGGTACAAACCCAATTTCAAAACCGGCTGGACAGAAAATTACATTGGTTTTGATGGCAAACTGGCGCGCGAACTGATTGTTTCGCCCCGGTTTTCAGCCAAAGAACCTGTATTCAATTTTGGCATAAAAGAGGAGATTCTGGATACCTATATTAAGATTTTTGACCTTGTTCAGAAAGAGCAGCCCGGTTACCAGCAAATTGCTTCGGGAATGGTGATAAAACTGCTGGGTTACATTGTTTCGTTTGAAAAACAGAAAGGTTTTTCGGGGAAACCCATTGCACAGGTGATTGAAGCAGCCCGTTTTGCCATGAAACAAAACATGGGTAGCGAACTCTATTTTGAAGAGCTGGCGCAGAAATACAATGTCAGCTATTCGTTTTTCAGAAAGATGTTCCGGAAATACACGGGGATGTCACCGGGACAGTACCATTTGCAACTGCGGCTGACAAGGGCAAAAGAATTGCTGATTTCAACCGACAAAAGCATCAAGGAAATCAGTTACGAACTTGGATTTCAATCGATTTTTCATTTCAGCAGTTTGTTTAAAAAGAAAGAAGGCGTAACACCTTCGTTTTTCAGGAACAGGAATAATGTGTGAGGTTTTAAACCAAACTATCATCGATTCAAAGTAGAATTTAAATTTGTCAGAATAAAAATCCCCCTAAAGAAAACAAAACCAATTTATAACTACATTCAGAAGTCTGTTAACTGATATGTTTTCAAGTTCGTCAAATCCTTCGTATGAAATTGTGGATTACCAGATATCTGGAAATAAAAATAGGGTTATTGTAGCTGAATCGATCTTATGTTCTTTTTTATTGAAATCAGCTTTATTTCAATCTTCAAAATAATTAATACCGAGTAATTTCCATCGTTTTTTCAGTTTGGAAAGCGATTCTTTGAATAAGTCGTAATTTTTCCTGTTTTTGTTTGTCCATCCAACTTCAGCATAAGCAGCTAAACGCGGAAATATTTGTGCCTCCATTCTTTCTTTTGATAGAATCCATTCGCTCCACATTTGGCACCCCAACCCAAGAATATGTGAATTATATTTAGGATCAAGACCTTCAGGGATTGGATCAAATGAGTACGCCTTTGAAACCGGGATTGTTGTATAATTATAATCCAGATAGGTTTGCGCATGATATGAATTCACAACATCGTATCCGTTCGAAACTGCTTTGTTTATCAGTTCCAGGTTTCCTTTCCAAAAATGGATTATTGCAGATTTTGCCAGCGATTCTTTTGCTTGTGTATCTTCAGCTTTCTGCCAATCGTGTATATTATCTCCCAGTATTTCATTCCAACCCATCATTCGGTGGCCGGTACTGTCAATAAACTGCGACATTCCATTTGTAAAATAAATCTGCAAATCGGCAGTGGAAACAAGACCATTTTTTTCCATATACGTACTTATTTGCGGCGAATCTTTCCATGTTTCAAATTTCACTTCATCGCCACCAATATGCACCACCTTTCCGGGAAACAATGCGAAAACTTCCTCCAGAACATCTTTTAAGAAACGAATAACTTTTGGGTCTGAAATATTAAAAGAATCGTCCATTTTCCCAAAAGTGACAGGTACTTCGATGGTTGTTCCCAAAACCCCCAACCAGGGATAGGCAGCAATAGCGGCCATTGCATGACCGGGCATTTCAATTTCAGGGACTATCTCAATGTGTCTTTCGGTTGCATATTCAATTATTTCTTTTATTTGTTCCTGGGTATAAAAGCCACTGTGCGGAATACCTTCTCTTTCATCGCCGTGCTTTACCGTTTGTGTATCTTTGCGATAAGCGCCAACCGATGTCAGTTTTGGGAATTTTTTTATTTCGATACGCCAGCCCTGATCGTCAGTGAGGTGCCAGTGGAAAACATTCATTTTCAGAAGGGCCATCTGGTCGAGTAAGCTTTTGACTATTTCTACCCCCTTGAAATGGCGCGATTCGTCGAGCATAAAAGCACGCCATTGAAACCGTGGCCAATCTTTAATGGAAAGGCATTGTAATGCTGTTGTTTTTTGAATGCTCGGGAAAAACTCAAAATCAAAAGGAAGCAACTGACGTAGCGTTTGAATGCCATAAAAAATTCCGGTGTTTGTAGCTCCTTCAATAACAATACCCTGTGGGTGCACCTTCAAAAAATACCCTTCTTCACCAATGCTGTTTTTCAATTGCTTGTTAAGCCTCAATTCAATACCTTTTCCTTTTGATTGAATAGCTGGCTTTTGTCCGAAAGAAGCATATAGAATATTAGCCAGATAAACAGCCTCTTTTTGAGTGGATTGTTTTGAAACAATAACTGTTTTCGAAGAGAGGACAAATTTTCCATTTTCCAAACTCATTTGCTGGGTACATGGAATGACCTGAATCTGAGCCAAAGAAGAAATTGAAAGAATGACCAGAAACAGAAATGCAAATGTTATTTTATGTTTTCTCATGAGTGTTTCGAATATATTGATTAAAGTGAATTTCTGAGTATTTTCAAACTTTCAGGAAGATTTTATAGCGATAAAGGAAATATAGAAAAGTCCAAACACAGGCTACATAGCCAATCGCCCCAATAAGAGGAGCAATTGACTCTGGTACAAGTTGAACAATGCCTCCGAAGAAAAAATCGCGGGTGGAGTTAAAATCTATTATTTTGTACTGAACCAGATAAATTGTAATGGAGTTTAACCCGATTACGATAAAAAAATACGACCATTTTTTGAAACCCCACACATCGATAATCAGGTAAAAAATTCCAAGGAACAAAAGGCTCCAACCTCCTGCGTAAAGTGTAAAAGAGCTTGTCCAGATATTCTTGATAATTGGGAAAAATGAACCCCAGGTTTTGCCAAACACTAAGAAAACAATTCCACTCAGAATTAAAATCAGCCCTTTTTTTAATTTACTCAGGGTTCCTATCTCCGAACGAAGTGTAATTCCAGCAAAAACGCCCATCAATGCTGTGCTTATAGCAGGAATGGTACTAAGTATCCCCTCGGGTTCAAGAACTTCGAGGTGAAGTTTTCCCGGTAGAAACAGACGATCAATATAACCGGCCAAACTACCTTCCAGTGTATAATTACCTGCTCCAAAACCAGGTACCGGAACAAATTGCATTATCAGATAATAAAAAATTAACAGGCCCCAGAACCATACAATTTGCCAGCGAAGGTTTGCATTTAAAAAAATAACTACTGCAAAAAACCAGGCAATCCCAATACGGCCGAGGACACTGGCAAACCTTAAATGTTCAGCATCAAGGTTCAAAATCCGGTTATACAACATCCCCAAAATAACCAGCAAAAGCATACGTTTGAATGCATGTCGGTAGATACTGGCTTTTGAATCGCCCCGTTCCAGCCTTTTCCCAAATGAAAATGGCATAGAAACACCAGCCAGAAAAAGAAAAAGCGGGAAAATAAGGTCATAAAAAGCAAATCCTTCCCAGTCAACATGGTGCATTTGCAAATGAATCCATTTAAAAACCGGCCACCCGGTGAGTGTTGCCAAGGCATAAATAATTTTTTGCCCTCCGGTTATCCAGAACATATCAAAACCACGAAGTGCATCCAGCGATAATAACCGTCCACTTTTAGGAACGTCATTTTCCCCTTCCATATTCTTCTATTTAAAAATTAGGGTGAAACTCAAAAAGGAAAGCATTTGCAATATCATTTTCTGTTTATTTTTTGGAATTGTCAAATATGATTTTCCCATGAATTAAAGTCATCATAACTTTAATTGCGTCCTTATTTTGTTCAAATAATACAAGATTGGCAGGTTCTCCAACCTGAAAAGAGGTGTGTTGTTTTCCGGTTAGCAACTCGATGGGTTTTAACGATGCTTTGTCCCAGGCCTGTCTGAAGGAGAGCAACCCTTTTTGAACCACTGAATTGACACACCAAAGCAATGACTGGGCTGAACCCGCCAATAATTTTGGTTGCCCGGCAATACAAAGGCGTCCTTCTGAATTCAAAAGAACTTCGCCGCCAATGTGACTTTTATAAACACCGGGAGTTAAACCCGTAAATTCGGTACAATCGCTGATTAAAATTGATGTTTCCGGTTTCATCCGAAATACAACTTTTAAGAATGAACCGGGCAAATGAAATCCATCGGCAATTACGGTTGCCCAAAGCTGATCCTGGGCCAGTTGTTCCCATAAATAATTTGGATGTCGGGGAAGCATAAGATGAGCACCGTTTCCAAGGTGGGTCGACAATTGTGCCCCTGCCTGTACCGCTGCGTTAATTTGTTCGGGAGTTGCGGCAGTGTGACCAATGGCGATAATAACTCCACTGTCAGAACATTTTTTAATAAATTTAGCTGATCCGTCCCATTCCGGCGACATTGTAATAATTCTGATTTTTCC
The DNA here is from genome assembly GCA_050179035.1 of Draconibacterium sp. Lineage (GTDB taxonomy): Bacteria > Bacteroidota > Bacteroidia > Bacteroidales > Prolixibacteraceae > Draconibacterium. The sequence goes on from JBFXFM010000024.1 coordinate 41,119, forward strand.
TTCGGCTACATTCTGCCACTCCTGAAAGAGTTCCCAGTCGGGTTGTTGCACAAATTCTAAACTATGTGCCCCACGTGCCCCATCTTCTTTTGACAAAAATGGCCCTTCCAAATGAATGCCTCCAATGGCGGCTCCCAACTCAGGATCAATTTTGCAAGCCAATAAAATGTTTTGTAGCGCCTGGCGAATTGTACTATCGGTATTGGTAATTAAAGTTGGATAAAAAGAGGTAATTCCCTGTGAAGCCAATAATCTCACCGCTTTGTGTATATCTTCGATTTGAAGATGCGCTGTGTTGAAATCGATTCCTCCGTAACCATTCACCTGTAAATCGACCAAGCCCGGTGCAATAACAGGAAGTTTTTTGTCTGAATAGGAAAGGGGAAAGATTTCCGCAATTTTTCCTTCGCTAATTTTTATACGAATAGGCTGTCCTCCCTGATAATTCAAACCTTCAATATACATATTACAAGTGTTTAAATTTTATTTCTCGTTAGTGTTTATCGCCTCCAATATCTCATTAGCCTGTTGTGATGCATCTTTCTTATACAGAAAGCCAGTCATTATAAAAAGAACCAAGGAAATTAACATTGGAGTGGCAACCTCTATTGTGAGACTGAGACCAGGAACAGCTTTTGTAACGACAAACGCCATCAAACCGCCAAAAATTGAAACCAGCGCCGAAATACTTCCACTTCTTTTGAATATGGGGAGCAATCCCAATATCATTGGAATGGCAATTGGTCCAAGCAACGATGCAAACCAGGAAACAATTAATCCAAAAACACCACCAAAATGACTGGAGTTCATCGCAATAATTATAGTTAACAGTGTAAATGAAAGAGTTGTGATTCGTGCCAGTATTAAAGATTGTTTTGCAGTGAATTGCCTGACTTTTCGAAAAACAATTGGCAAAATATCTCTGGTAATTACAGCTGAAACAGTATTAGAGTCAGATGAAGTCATGGATAAAGTATTGGCAAACATCGAAGACAGAACCAGTCCAAGAAGCCCGGCGGGTAAAAATTGTGTGGCCATTTTCCCGTACGACAAGGTTGGATCGGCCAAATCTTTGAAAAAGATTGGAGCCGCAAACATAGGAAACAGCAGGATTAGTGGCCAAATAAAGTAGAGGATGGAAGAAAAAATCCCTGCTTTTCGGGCTTCTTTGCCCGATGCCGACGAAATAAAACGGGTCGCCAGGTTCCATGTTCCACCACTATAGCTAAAAAAATCAATAATCAACATAGCCAGTGCAAAAGCTGGGGTGTAGGGCGCATTAAACAAATGTGAATTCGCTTCCGGTAATCGGTGCCACAAGGTAAACACGCCAAATATGCCATCCTCCAATTTTATTAATATCATTACAAGCATGGTAATTCCTGCCATTAATTGAATAATGAACTGGGCAAAATCATTCCAGACATCAGCCCAAAGTCCGCCAATCGTAATATACAAGAGTGAAACAGTACCTGCCAGCAGGATTCCGACAGTAAGCGAACTACCGGTAAAAACATTTAATAAAACAGCAATTGCAGCGAGTTTTCCGCCCACATCAAATACTTTAATGATAGCGCCACTCCAGGCAATGATTTGCTGAGTGGTGAGATTATAACGCGCCAAAAGGTATTCTGTTGGCGATTGTATTCCTATTTTAATCCTCAGTCTGGCCCATCGTGGGGCAATCCACAAAGCAGCCAGCAAAGTGGCGAGCCCAACGCCACAAGCCCACCAAATATACAGGGTAAATCCATGCGTATAAGCAATTCCGGCATAGGCTACAAATACAGCCCCGCTGTAACCCGATACATGGTGGGATACTCCGGACAACCACCACGGAAGTTTACCACCGGCGGTAAAAAAATCAGCAGAGTTCTTCACCTTTCGATAGGCATTCAGGCCAATGGTAAGAAGCACCAAAAAATAAAGGGCTAAAACAATCCAGTCAATCAGTTGCATCGTTATATTTTTTCTATTTTGTTAAAATCGGTTGTACCTAATTTTGTCGTTACCAATTATTCCCCGTTGATTGAAATATATTTGTCGGCATACCTTTTCCCTAAAATTCGCTGAGAAATATTATCAAAATGAACATTATCTGGGTTACAATTTAAATTATTTGTTGGCACAACAAAACAGTTGTTCATTTCTGCGGGTATCTGATGAATAATTGCATTTATTTTATTCCAATTTTCCTGTCGTTCTTCGGGAGAGGTGTAGTTTCCCAATTCGCCAATAATTATTGGTAGTGAATCGTCATTCAAAAATTTGCGCATTTCGGTTAATACCGATTCTAGTTTTTGTTTATAAACCGGTATTTTATCCTCAAAAGCATCACTTTCTCCCTGGTGCCAAAGAATTCCTTTTACTTCTCCATATTCCATTGCCATTCCGGCTTTTTCCCTGAAATTACTAAACAATTGAACTCCGTTGAATATTGAATCGCCTGCCCAGGCTTGAATTGGGCTTCCACCAACCGCACAGGGTATCAACCCGATGGTAATGGAATCGCCCAACTGCTTCAACAACTCACGGGCAAATGAAACCCCTGAATCCATTCCTGTTAGTTTTGGTTGATAAAGATGCAAAGGTTCTTTCGCAATTACCCATTCGTTATTCAGGTTGATGGTAAGGATTCCGGGGTTCGGAACCGTATCTTCCGGCTCTACAATTCCACGTCCGGCCATATTTGATTGTCCGGCCATAATAAATATCCAGAAATTAGATGGGTTCGGCATTTTTTCAGGATATTCAACTTGTTTGGGGAAATTCACTTGCATATCCTGAGCATAAATACTTACAGAAAAAAGGAATACCAAAATAAAAACAGGAAATATTTTTTGCATCGTAAATTCATTCAGAGATTAGCGCATATTGGCAACAGCAGCATAGATATTTTTCAATTTCTGATTCCGAATTTGATTCTGTTCAGCAATTTCATCTGCATACAAAAATCCTTTGTTTAAATCAGCAAAACGTTGATTCAAACTTTCAGATTCAGCCAGCAATCGCTTCAATTCCGGTAATATTTTTCCAGCTATTTCGCGGCTGTAATTTTCTGATTCATAAACTGATTCAACTTTTTTGAAATCAAGATAAAATGAACGCAAATCAAGCATTAATCTTAAATGTTCAAATTCCTGTTGATTTTTTTTTGGAGACAAGGAAGCCATCAACATTTTGGCATATTCCACACTCTGGCGAATCGTGTCCAATTCCGCATCATTTGCCGGGTTTCCGACCTTTGCCAGAGCAGGAGACGATGTTAAAACCTGCCAAAGTTTTTCTCCTTCCTGAGCAGTGAACCCAAAACGTTCCCGTGAATATTGAATTACAAATTTTTCGGGTTCCAGTGGTTCGCTCTGATTTAATGATTGAGCGTAAGCTGCAATCAGTATTCTAAAACCAGACAAAGGATAAACATTTCGCATCGCATACATATCAATAACTTCATTGTTTGTATCCCAGTCAAAACCGTAAACACCTGAAGTTGACCAGGAAGTCATTACCATTCCCTGATATCCGGCTTTTCTTGCATACGGAATAAAATCGTGCTGATTATTGAAATGTTTTTCCCAGTCGGTAGTGTACCAATTATCGGGATGACTGCGAATGGCCGGCGATCCCCAAAAGTTCAGGCCTTTTTCAAGTAACTTGTCCAAGTCCCCAAAATAATTGATTTTCCAGCCGTAATTCCAATCCACATAAACAGTTTCTTTTGGAAGCTGGTCAACTACATCAGGGTACTTTAGAACAATGTCGGACCAAAGAACCGGGACTTTTCCCATGTCAGTTACAATTTTGCAAATCATGGTCAGGTAACCGGCAAAAAGTTTCGAAGTTCCTTCTTCCGCTGCTTTTGCCGAACATTCCGGGCAATAACCGAGTAACCGGGTTTCATCGCCGCCAATATGAATGTATTTTGAAGGATGAAGCGAAGCCATGTCGGCAAACAAATCGGTAAATAATTCTTTATCGCCTTCCACTTTTAAAGGGCAAACCTGTGAAATATCCCTATTCGACTCCCTCAATCCGCTGTACCTGTCGTGGCGTAAAATATACTCGGCATGTCCAAAACATTGCTGTAATGGAATAACCTCAATTCCAAGACTATCGCAGCAGGAAACAAAGTCTTTGACCTCTTCCCGTGTGTAAGCATATTTGTTTGAAATAGTTGCATGTTTCTGGTAAGGGAAAGATGCTTCCCATTCCATTACAAGGGTGTTAATTCCGAATCCTGACAGTTCTTTTGCAAAGTCTTTTAAAGCCGGCATGGTCATCACCTGGATTCTTAGATCGATATGAAAACCGCGAACGAGGAATGGTTTAAATACTTCCTTTTTCTCTTTTTCCGGGGCCGTTTTCGCATTTGCTGTAGTAAAATCACCATTGAAAAATAAATTTATCGTGACCAAGAGAATTATTGCTTTTAATTTTGTCTTTAAAGAATTCATGAGTTCATTTTTATGTATTTACTTACTTCAAAACAACCATCTAAAAAACAGCTATCCAATCTTCAGTAATGTATTTTTTGTATTGGAACGATAAAGCTCCGGGTTTGCGGAATAAAATAATATCCTTTTTCCCCGGCGTATGTTCAATCGTTAAAACTATTCCATTATCCAGGATTTCCTGCTTAATATTCAATTCTGTATCGGGAGTCGCCACTAAAACAGAATGTGCCTGACTGCCTTCCATCTCATACGAAACTAATGGTGCCATTACATCCTGCGCATTTACACTGATATAAGACTGGTCGGGTTTTAACCGTTTGTAGGTTTCTTTATTGGCCGGAATCAAAGCAACAGGCGATTCTGTTTTTATCAGGAATGTTTTTTCGGCTTCGTCTATTTCTACTTCAACTTGTGGCAAATGAAGGAGAATCTCATAATTGTGTGATTCATTCGCATCAAAATAATCGTAAATCAGCAAATAATCATTTCGGATCAAGGCCAGGTTACGAATCCAGTTAACCGATTGATTTGTTTTTTCAGTTGAAGGTGAAATCATTCGCACCAAACGATAGTTTTCTTTTTCAACCCAGTCAGTAATCCGGTTTTCTGTCTGTCGTTTTGCGGTCCACTGCACATCGCCGGAAGTTGCTTCATCTTCCTGTCCGTCAATAATAACTGTATTGTGAGCGCGGGAAGTTCGGTACCATTTTACAAGCAACGAATCGTCGTAATTGTTACAACCACTTTCTATAAAAAGCGGTTGCTGACCGAGCCAGGCAACAAATCCCAACCGTCCGGCGTGGGCATGAGACCCGATCGTTTTGGCAGGGTTGGCTAATAAATACCAGTCATTAGCGGATGTGCCGGTACGCATAACACCTATCTGTGTTTCAGGAAGATACTTTGATCCCGGTTCATTATAACTCAAATCGTCCAACTTTAATAATTCTCCTACCGTTTCTAAAACTGGTTTTACAGGCATCGGAAAAGAATCGTTTACCGGAGGCATGGTATAATCGGGTTGTGCTATCTGGGAAATATAATTGGCCATTTTCTTTAACAGGGAAATAGTGTCCTCGGGAGGATTCACTCCATTCATCCGGCACAGCAAATATGCATCTCTGAAAATCGATGTCTCAAACGGATAGTAGCCAAACATTTGCTCCACATTTCCACCGTCGCTGTAAAAAGCAAACTCAATATGATGATTGAGAATGCGGATGGCTCCATCTCTTAGCTCATTGGCCTGTGGCAAATCAGGAAACAAAATCCCCAAATACAGCATGGCAAGCCCACCGTGTGCCTGGTGGTTGAATTCATTTAGTTTTTGTTTTCCAAATCCTTCAGCAAGAATATCGGCGTGTTCTTTTAGACTGTTAAATATCAATGTCTTATCTTCACTCGAAAGTCCCTCTTCACCCAAATAATAGCACCACGAAAGATGAATGGAACGCCAGGCCACCTGCATATCATACCAATTGTATTTTGATGTTGGATGTTCGGTTACCCGTGGATTGTCATTTATCCAGAGACGAACAATGTTCATCATATCTTCCAGATAACTTTTATCTTTTGTCAGGTGATACAAGCGTGCAAACGGGGGCAGATAATAAAAACGGTTAAGCCAGACACTTTTTTCTAGCTCTGTCGTTTCTAGCTTTGCCCAATTAATTGGGTCTCCTAAAATTTTCTGAAGTATTCCATTCCTGACAGTTTCAACAATTACGGCATCATCTTCAGAGTTGATCAACTGTTGCTGAATAAACTTTCCTCCCTGGTCTTTAGAGTTAAAATCGCCAAAATTGTAGGATTTTAAATATTTGAAGAAAGGAAAAATTACTTTGTCAGTGGAATTAATAAAGTAAGGTACGGGAACGAATTTCTCAGCAAAAGAAGTGCCGGCGACTATGATTCCGGCACTTCCCACAGCCATCTTTCCTAAAAAACCTCTTCTGTCTAACCTCATGCTACTATTTCAATTCATTTGAAGTATAAGAATATGAATCCTGATCAAAATAAAATTTACAATTCGAAAGGCTTTGGAGTATCGAAGCCGGACATTTTGTGGTTATCGGTCCGTTTAAAGTATTATAAACAGCCTCACTTTTACTGCTCCCCGGCACAACGCAAAACAGAAAATCTGCATTCATAAGTACCGGGATTGTAAGAGTAAATGCTTCCCTTGGAACGTCATCCAAAGTGTCGAAACACTCTTCGTTTACCTGTTGAATACGACATGTTTCATCCAATTCAACCAGCTTCAATATCTCCTTGTCGTTAAAATCGGCAACCGGAGGATCATTAAATGCAATGTGCCCGTTTTCGCCAATACCTAAACAAACAATGTCTACCGGCGCTTCTGCAATCAAATCCGAGTAACGTTTAACCTCTTCATCAACCGGAGCTTTTCCGTTAATAAGGTAAACCTTGTTAAAATTTACCCTGTAAAATAAATGTTCGTTCAAGTAGGTGGCAAAAGAACGCGAGTCGTTCGCATTTAGGCCGATGTATTCATCCATGTGAAAAGCAGTAATTCTTTCCCACTCAATTTTGTTTGAACTGACTAAGTATTCCAGCAATTCATTTTGAGAGGGTGCAGCGGCAAATACCATTCTTATTGTTTTTTTGTGCGCTAACAACTTGATAATTTGCTGTTCCACATCTTTTCCTGCCTTTTGCCCCATTTCTTCACGCGTAGGAAACACATTTACCTTTTGGTAATCTTCTTCTTTCATCTAAGTCTGTGTCTGTTTTTGTTATTTTATATACATCACAACATTCTCCAAATTATTTAATTGTAAAACCAATTGATAATGAAAAGATATGCAATTCTCAAAACATGAAAATAATATACCCAAATTCAATGAATTTAGGAAAGAAAGTTAGAGATGTATTTTGTGTACTTGAGATATTAACGGATAAAAATTTTATCCGTTAATATCCTGATTGTATATTCAAAGTATCAATTAATTAACTGCAACTGCATATACGACATAATTTAATACATGCATGACCCCATTTGTAGGCACCAGATTCGATGTGTATATCATCCATTTTGCATTTACATATCCTCTCCAGCTACTATCGTGAGACAAGTACATGACTTCCCCACTTACAGTTTCGTAAGCGATGTAATTGTTGATTTCCATTAAATCCACATCGGAGAAGTTAACAACATCTTTTACAATGTGGTATCCAATTACTTTTTTTAGTGTTTCTACAGGAATATCAGAAATACTACTGTATTGATTTGTTGAAAGATACTTAGTCCAGGCTGCATTATCGGGAAGTATAAAAGTATATGAAGTTGCTCCCGAATAGTAACTTTCCATTCCTGCGGCAGTAATTGCTTCAGCCATTGAAGACAGAATATCTTTTGACTGAATGTATTCCCAGGCAGTAACATTAATATCCGTGTTTGCGCTTTTCTGGTATTCAAAATTATCTTGTATCTCGCATTGAGTTAACAACATAACCAATGCAAAAGAAAAGAAAGAAAGTTTGATAAGATTCCTTTTCCCTCTGTATATTTTATTGTGCCATTTCATTTCTCACTATTTTAGAAAATTATTAAAAAATTACCGATAATATTCGTTTTGTCCGATGTTTGGATTACCGTTAATAATATCGCTATTAACAGGCCATACCAAATTTTTCTCACTACTCAATCCATTAATTGGATTCATCGTGGAGATTGCTTTTCCGGTACGAACAAGATCAAACCAGCGATGTCCTTCATAACAGAGTTCAATGGAACGTTCGTGCAAGATTGCCGATTCAAGGTCGCTATACATTGCTTTTGCCTCAACTTCTGTCGCAAATGCGTACAAACCAGCTCTTTCCCTGATTTGATTTAATAAATTCAAAGCCTCTGATATGTTTGCGGAACCACTTACCTGAACCAGGGCCTCTGCCCTTAATAGCATTATGTCGGCCAAACGTACCATCACAATGTTACAATCGTATAAAGTTGAAATCTCGTCGCTAACATCTTTACCTAAAAATTTCCAGATCGCTTTTGGTTCGGCCAAAGTAGTGTTGTAAACGTATGGAATACGCGCGTCTCCGACTTCAAAGGAAGCTTTAAATACATCAGATGGCACATAAATACTATAAGAACCAACTGCATATAATGTTCTTAACCCATTTTTCTGGTCAGTTTCATCATATGCAATTTCGAAGATGCTTTCTTTAGAATAACCGCTAATAAACATAGCACTCCAGGCATCCATTGTTGTTACCAAAGAATATAGGCTATTGTTGAGGACTAAATTTGAAGTTTCCAGCGCTTTTTCATATTTATTTCTCCACATATAAACCTGGGTAAGGAATGCATTTGCACCGCCTTGGGTCATCAGAATCCGGTCTTTATCACTATTGTATTTACTGTTACAATTTGCGGCGGCATAAATCAAATCTGTCTCAATCTGATCAAGAACTTCTTCCTGATCGGTTCTTGAAACAAATATATCCTGATCAACAGAAGTATAAGGTTCGGTAATGAGTGGAACATCGCCCCAAACCCTCACCAAATAAAAATATGCCAATGCCCGTAATGCTTTTGCCTGCCCGATTAACATATTTCCGGCTGCGTCATTTTCATCATAAATTTCAGGAATATATTTAATGGCATAATTGGCCCTGCTAATAATTGTGTATAATTTGGTCCAGTCGCCAGAAGCTAAAGATACGGTCATGTTGTTATCCATAAGGTACATTGCTTCTCCTGTTTGTTCTGTTTTAACGTTATCTGCACGGCCTTCACCCCAGTATGCAAAATTAGTACCGAATGCAGATTGAACGGCATCATATATTCCGTAAACAGCAGCTTCACAATCACTTTCTGTTTGATAAAAACTACTTGCCGAAAAAGCGCTTACCGGTTCTTTATCAAGTATGTCATCACAGGATACTACTTGTATCAGAAAAAAGATAGCTATTATTATTTTTAAATATTTCATCTCATTAATGTTTTAATTTTCATATGATTCGAATCGCATATAATCAAATAACTGCGTGAAATTTGTTCCCGTTTCCTGAAACTCCGTTCATAAGGTATCTGATGTAACTCGCATATTACCTGTTTTTATTTACTGAACATTAGAAATCTACATTTACCCCAAAAATGATTGTTCGACTCTGTGGATACGATCCTTCATCCACACCAATTTTTGTTCCTGTATATGAACTAACTTCAGGATCATAAGCTGTGTAATGAGTCCATGTTACAAGGTTTTGGCCAGTCACATAAGCTTTTAAACCGCCTATTTTTAGTTTATCTGTAATTTTCTTCGGCACATTATAAGCTAAACTGACATTTTTCAATCTCATATAAGAGCCATCTTCTATCCATCGGTCAGAAACCCGGTAGTAATATCCACTGTGCAAAGGGTCGTTTCGTATTGGTCTTGGATAATCGGTTACATCGCCTTGTTCACGCCATCTGTTCAATGCATCGGTTGAAGTGTTGTTATATGAAAAAACCCAATTCCTTTGACCGTTAAGAACGCTGTAAATATCATTCCCGTAAACAAACTGGAAGAATACATTCAGTGTAAAGTTTTTATACGAGAAATCGTTGTTAAAACCTCCCATAAATTTAGGCTGTGCATCTCCGATTATTTGTCTGTCATTGTCATCAATAATATGATCACCATTTAAATCATCCCAAATCGGGTCGCCGCCTTTGAAGATTGCTCCACTTGCTGATCCAAACCTAACTTCTTCAACATTGTCTTCATCTCTTGAATATACACCCATAAATTTAAATCCATAGAAAACTCCAATAGGTTGGCCTTCCTGAAGGATATGATAGCTTCCGTTTTGCATATAACCATCGGTGAGCAAATCTTCGGGCAGACTAACCACTTTATTTCGGTTAAAAGAAATATTAAAGCTTGAAGTCCATTTAAATTTCTTATCCAGCACATGACTTGTTAAGGCAAACTCAGTCCCTTTATTTTCAATATCACCTACGTTTTGAGTAATATATCCAAACCCTGTAGTTTCCGGAATTGGAACATCAAAAAGCAAGTCGCTTGTTTTCTTTAAGTAAAAATCTGCATTTAAAATGAATTTGTCCCTCAAAAACGACAAATCCAAACCAAGGTCATATTGTGTTGTCGTTTCCCAGGTCAACGCATTGTTAGGCATTACGGTAGGAGATGCTGCTGAATAGCTCAGATAGTTTGAGCCAACGGAAAATTCACCTTGCGATGTATAATCCCCAATTTCTTCGTTTCCTGTTTGCCCCCAACTCAATCTTAATTTCCCATCATTTAAAATATTGGTTATTCCTCCGGCAAAAGATTCATCGGTAAAACGCCAGGCAGCTGAAGCCGATGGGAAATACCCAAACCGATTATCCTTTCCAAAACGCGATGAACCGTCAGCCCTCATATTTGCCTGAAGTATATATTTTCCTTTGTAGTTATATCCCAACCTTCCAAAGAATGAAACCATACTATGTTCAACCGTGGTATTAACACTGTTATCGTTTTGCGAGATGGTTCCGGCACTATTTAGTGTTGTAATATTATCACTTACAAAATACATCCCGTCCAAACCGGTAATTTCCTTTTTCCATTCCTGCATACTAAAACCTGCAAGAGCCGAAAAATTATGAACCTCATTAAATGTTTTTTCATAAGAAAGATAATCCTCGTTTGCCCACGTTAAGTTATTAATAGCCCTAACAGAACCCGTGTTGTAGCCTTCGCGGTAATCAACTGTAGTTGGGTAAAATTCATCTTCTTTCATCGAAATATAATCGACATTTAGATTTGCCCTGAATTTTAATCCTTTCAGAACCTCATATTCCATATATTGGTTCCCAATTATCCTGTTAGTTGTATTTAAGTGTGTAACCTCCTCTGCGAGTGCAACCGGATTTCGTTTTCCATTGAGGTAATTCAATGATGTCCCATCGGGATATGTTAATGAATATGTTGGGGGCCTTACCAGTATTGACTGGACTAAACTGTTATTACCAGTTCCCCCGGCATTTATCCTGTTATTTTTCGAGTGGGCAAAGGAAACACTATAACCAACATCAACTTTTGGGTTTACTTTGAAGTCGGCATTCACCCTTGAGGTATACCTTTTATAATTCGATGCAATAAAAATACCATCCTGATCCAAATATGAAGAACTTATGGCATATCTTGCATTATCAGAACCTCCTGAAAATGCGACACTTAATTCTTTTTGCCATGCAGTTCGGTACATAACATCCTGCCAATCAACATCGCCGCTGTTTAATGGATTCAATGAATCGAGTAAATTATAATTCCAATTATAATTTTTGTAATATTCAGATCCAACATAATCGTTGTAATTATTATAGGCATCAATTATTATATCCCTGTACTGCTGGGCATTTAACACGCTAAGAAATCGGGTTATTGTACTAACCCCCGATTGCAGGTTAACACTGACTTTTCCCTGCCCTGATTTTCCTCTTTTGGTTGTAATTAAAATAACACCGTTCGCAGCCCTTGATCCATAAATAGAAGTTGAAGCCCCATCTTTTAACACTTCCATCGACTCGATATCCTGTGGGTTGATATCAGCCAACGGGTTCAACCCATGCGATTCCCATCCGTTAAGTTGCGATAAAGAATTTGATTCGACAGGAACCCCATCAATTACATACAAAGGGCTATTCCCTGAGTTTAAAGTAGAATACCCCCTGACTGTTACGGTTATCCCATCGCCAGGCGCACCTGAATTTGATACAACCTGTACCCCGGATACCCGGCCTTGCAATACCGACATAACATCTTTTACAGGAGTAGTTTCAATTGTTTCACTGTTTACAGAAGTAATTGCCCCGGTAATGTCTCTTTTTTTCTGAACGCCATAACCAATGGCAACAACTTCATCAAGTTGCTGGAAAGATTCAGAAAGCCTGACATTAATGATGGTTTTGTTTCCAACTGTGATTTCCTGCGCTTCATATCCAACAAAGGAAAAAACCAAAGTATTTCCTTCGGAAGATAAATTTACATGGTATTTTCCATTGCCATCGGTTGATGTTCCCGTAGCAGTCCCTTTAATTAATACATTCACACCAGGGATTGGTTGCCCGGTACCATTATCAACAACAGTACCTGATACATTCCGTTGTTGCGCAAAAGAAAATACAGAATTAAGGACAAACAAGATCAATAGAAAAACATGTTTGCTCCTTTGAAAGAAAATTTGTAAATGAAAAATGTCATTTGTGCCCTTTTTTTCCATAAGTTTGAATTTATTTGCATAAATAAAATACCTATTTACCCGAATTAGAGATGACTCCATATATCTCTGTTCGGGTATTTCTTTTAAAAATTATTTGCCTGATTTACAGACAAATCAAGGAGAGTATTCATTTCTTTTTTTAATGTTTTTTTCACACAAAAGAAAATTTGAATCAGATCGGTTATTTTTTTTTAAAAAATCGCATACAATATTAAATAAGATTTAAATCAAAAACAAACGTTTGTGTAAATATTTCTATAGAATGGATGATTTAGCATTTTTATTTCGCATAATACATAAATAAATTTATTTAAATATCAGTAATACAATGTTTTATTGAATATTATATTTCATGTAAAATGAATCAAACGTTTGCGTAATAAATGCTATATTGTAAAAATTATTAATGAAAAATTTGGTTGAAAAATGAAACTGCAATATGTACAACCTTACAAGCATTATATAACCATTTCAGCACCGAGAAATTACAAAAGAAGTTCGACGCAATTGAACCAGATAAGAAATACAATTTATAATATAAGAGTTATTGCTATTGGAACTAATGTCATTCTCACTTGAGTTATATTTTATTGATATATAATGATTTACTTATGAAAATTGTATTGTCATTTTTTTAGATTAAAAATTTTCCTTGAAGGAGAAAAAAATATAGCCAAATATTCTCAAGGTTATTTTATATTAATTTTGTAATTTTAATGTACGAATTTTAGCAAAGAAATTGGCACCAAATGTAATACTATGGATACGGTTAACATACACCATGAAGCCAATAAAGCAAACGTTTGCCTTTTTAATTTGATTATTTAGTGATGTTTTTTGTTTCTTTAAGATTTAGGATTAATTTTACTGATGAATAAGTTTTAACTATTGAGTATTTATTCGGGTTATTATAAATGAGTCTATCTTTTACCGATACACAAACGTTTGCATAAATGAAAACATCAAGAATAACAATTAAAGATTTAGCTGAAAGAATGAACCTTTCAGTGTCAACAATATCAAGAGCTTTACATAACCACCCAAGCATTGGCAGAAAAACAACCAACGATGTAAAAAAGATGGCTGCTGAATTAGGATATTTCCCCAATTCGGTAGCATCTAATCTTCGAAAAAATAAAACGCATAGTATTGGGGTTATTGTTCCGCGAATTGACATTCATTTTCATTCGCTTGCTATTAGCGGAATGGAAGAAGTAGCGTATAAAAATGGATATGGCGTGACAATTTACCAGTCCAAAGATTCTCTTGAACGCGAAATTGCAATCACAAACATTTTGCAAACCAACAAAGTTGATGGAATTATAAGTTGTTTGAGTCTGGAAACGAAAGATTGCAGTCATTTTAATAGATTTAAGGAGCTAAATATACCTTTGGTATTTTATGATCGGGTATCGAATGATTTTGATGCCAGCAAAGTTATGATCAACGATTTTGAAGCTGCATTTAAAGCAACTGAACATCTCATACAAAGAGGTTGTACTAAAATTGCACATATTGCAGGACATCAGAATACTCAAATTTTTAAAAGTAGGTTGGAAGGATATAAAGCTGCTCTCTCAAAATATAACTTACCGATAGACGAAAGTTTAATTGAATACACGAATGAACTTAGTTACGAAGAAGGGGTAAAATGTGCAAAAAATTTTCTTTTAAACAAGACCATTCCAGACGGAATTTTCTGCGCAAATGACTACACTGCAATTAGTTCAATCCAGGTTTTTGCAAAAGCAGGATTTCATGTTCCTGATGATCTTGCAATTGTGGGATTTAGTAATTACCCAATTTCCAAAATTATTAAACCAACTTTAACTACAATTGATGACCGTGCTTTTCAGATGGGACAAACAGCGGCAAAATTACTTATTCGTCAAATTGAAGAAGGCGACAAAAACATTGCATCCGAAACGATTGTTCTTAAAACTGATATTATTGTCAGGGAGTCAACAGGTATTTCTAAACCATAATTTTTGATTAAATTTTATTGGATTCTTTGTTGATTAAATTAGACATTTTTTTGTGAACTAAACTGTAAAAGAACCACTAACTTAAATAATCGAAATCATAATTGTGATAACCTTGCTCTGGCTTATTTTAGGCTTTCTCCGGGGTTCATTTCCAAGGGTATGTTTTGAAATAGTTTTTTCAATATATATACAGAATTCGTCTGTCAGGTAGAAAATTTCAATAATTTTATCTTTACAAATATTCATGGATTTTACTTCTAATTAATTGTTTGTCATACCATTAGATTAGTAACATCCATGTTTTTTACAAAATTATATAAAAAATGTTTTCAATCAATTTGTTAATTTTCAATAGATTAATAATCGAACTCAGGTTATTAAATAAATATTAAACAGAAACCATTTGTAGCTTAAATCGTTATTTTTGTTGAAAATAAAACAGATATGGGAGTACAAAAATTAAGAGAAGAAATTCATGAATACATTAATCATGCCGACGAAAGATTTCTGAAAATGGTATATGCCATGAGCAAAGAATACAAGGAATCAGATGTGGCAGGTTATAATGTTGATGGTTCTGCCATAACAAAAGAAAGCCTGATAAAAAGAGCAAAAGCCGCTTCACTCAGAGTTAAATCCGGAGACTTTGTTACTCAGGAAGATGTTGAAAAAGAGATTGAAAATTGGCAGAAATAGAAAAAGTCAGCTCTTACTTAACCACATCCACCGCAAACTCTTTTAAACTCCAGGCATCAAACTGATTGGAGGAAAGCACTTTTACTTTGCGTGAGTTGGCTTTGTCGAACCAGATAATGGTGGCGTCAGCCGGATTGCTACTGGCTTTTACACCGCCTTCAGCCTGAATTTCGACCACATTCCCATTGGTTACTTCGTAATACATGTTTTTTAACGGCGATTCTGACTTTACCAAAAGCTGGCTGGCTGGCAGAAAAACCGAAGGCGCAGTCTGCTCATAAAAGAACTCAGAAGTATGGAAAATCAGGGTATCGATGTAAGTATTCAACGTATTGTACGTTTCCAGTTCGGGTTCGTGGCCTTTGCCGGGTAGCGCCACCAGCTTGTTTTTTATGCCAAGAATATTCAGCCTGTCGTGAATGGTTTTTGAGCCATACATTTTGTCCATAATCACCCGGTTTATCATCAGTGAATTGCGAAACGGAAAATCATACTCAA
>JBFXFM010000025.1:0-55351 GCA_050179035.1 Draconibacterium sp.
CAATAGCCCGATAAAAACTCTTGTTTCTGATTGTTCACTTTGCCCCGGTATCAGGTGCTCACTTTGCTCCGGTTTGATATGCTCACTTTACTCCGGAATCCAGTGCTCAGTTTGACCGGATTTTCCAGTCTGATATCGATTTTACGGATTTCAGTTTATTAGATATTATCTCTTTTAAATTTACTGAGTTTTTTGTGTTAATTACTGATAGAATTTCATAGCATAATTCAATAAGTTCATTTTTGTCAATTAATCCATCATCAAGCATATCAGAAGATATTTGGTTAATTGATGCGTTTAGCTCATTTTGAATATGGTTGATTAGTAACTCATTGATGTAAATTGGATCATCCTCGTTTCGTTGTATTATCCAAGTATTGAATTCATTGGTTCTATTTATTTTTAAGGACCAAATAAGTATTGGAGCAACAGTAAGTTTATTGTCTGATTGATCACGTCTGACAAGCAGCGGAAATCCAAACCCAAAAGTATTTATGCCCTTTTCAGATTCAATAGTATCTGTTTGATTTATTAAGTTTTCTAAAGACTTTGTGATTTTGACTAAAGCTGATTGTTCCTCCTTATCTAAATCATTTAGGTCGGAGACATTATCTTTCCAGCTAATTTTAAATTTTAAAGGTAGTTCTGTTAAAAGAGATTCAATGAATTGATTTGGAAGTTCTTTTTTAATGATTGAAAGTCGTTGGATATCAAATTTGTACAATGAATTTCCTGGAATTGCATTTAAATGGACTCCTCGTCTGCTTCCAATTTTTAATCTTTTTTGTAGTTCAGTTAGAAGTTTTTTAGTTAGTATCATTTTAATTGTAAAGTATTGGGTTCAAGCCGTAAATGTAAAGATTATTGTTTTAATCGAGTCTTTATTGGATTGTAATTATGGTGTGAAGTAAACAAAAATGGGGTGTACCGCTTTTTGGTACACCCCATTTCAATTTTGAGATTTAAAATATTCAAAAGTTTGCTTAATCAAAAGGTAAGTGGGTTAGTTGCCAATTCGCCAAATTTACTTTGCCAGATTTTAGGAAAATTCCTATCGAATGAGTTGATATTCCTGAATCAATAAACCAGACGACAAATTCAATCGATTGGCCAATTTGCGAATCATATCAACGGTCAATCTGCGTTTTCGATTTAAAATTTCGGAAACTCTGCTTTTCCCTCCAATCTCAGGAATCAAATCCACTTGTTTGAGCTGCAATTCTTCCATTCGTATCTTAATTGCTTCAATTGGGTCGGGAGCATCTATTGGGAAATGTTTGTTCTCATAATCGTCAACAATTAATCCAAGTATTTCAAGCTCTTCACTTTCTATTGTACCAGGTTTTGCATCAAAAATCTGTTCAAGTCTTTTCAGCGCCAATCTGTAATCAGCTTCTGATTTTATCGTTTTAAGTTCCATAATATTTCCTGTTTAAATCGTATTTGCATCAATTTCATCATAATGCGTATGAGTACCAATGAACCGGACGAATGCCAATTGATGTTCAAAATTGAATTTTACCACTAAACGATAAGAATTTCCTTTAATGTTAAAAACAATCCTGCTGTCTTTTAAAATACTTGCATTTGCATAACTCATTTTAACATCGCCCGGAGTTTTCCAATTGGCATTCATCGCTGTATTATACCAGGTTTTTAAATACTGTTCCGAATCAGGATAATTCTCCCAAAAATCTCGTAATGTGCTTTTTGCAAAAATTCGTTTCATCGTTCTCAAACTGCGAACAAATGTAAAATAAAATTCTCAAATAGGGAACATCTTCTTTTCACAGAATTTTAAAATGCCCTTTTACCTAAACTAATAAAATCAGTCTTTTTTATCGATACTCGTTCCAGGCTTTTATTGGTAAATCCCCGATTTCGTATTTGCAAATGGCATATATAAATGCACTGGCCACCCGCGAGTTGGTAATCAGCGGAATATTATAATCGATGGCGCTCCGGCGAATCTGGTATCCGTTATGCAACTCACGGTTGGTGAGGTTTTTCGGTATGTTGACAACCAAATCGATTTTCTTTTCTTTTAAATACTGAATTGTATTTGGCTTCCGGTCTTCCTCATCGGGCCAGAAAAGCAGCGTGTTTTCGATACCATTATCGAGGAAAAACCTGTGTGTACCTTCGGTGGCGAAAATGTTGTAACCGCGGTCGCGTAACATGCGGGCACTGTTCAGCAATTCGATTTTTCCGCGCGACGGACCCGACGAAATCAGCACATTTTTCAGTGGCAAACGGTAGCCCACTGACAACATCGATTTCAGAATGGCTTCGTAGAAATTTTCGCCAATACAAGCCACTTCACCTGTCGATGCCATGTCAACACCCAAAACCGGGTCGGCATTCAGCAAACGGGCAAACGAGAATTGCGGCGCTTTCACACCCACATAATCGAGTTCGAAAATCGATTTATCGGGTTTCGGAACTTCAATTCCCAGCATTACTTTTGTGGCAATTTCGATGAGGTTTAGTTTCATTACTTTCGATACAAACGGGAAACTGCGCGATGCCCGCAGATTGCACTCAATTACTTTGATGTCGTTGTCTTTTGCAAGAAACTGAATATTGAAAGGCCCTGTAATTTCAAGTCCTTTGGCCAATTGGCGGGCAATTTTCTTTACCCGGCGGATGGTTTCGATGTACAGTTTTTGCGGCGGGAAAACAATGGTGGCATCACCCGAGTGTACCCCGGCAAATTCAACGTGTTCTGAAATTGCGTAAGCTATCATTTCGCCATTGTGAGCCACTGCGTCAATCTCAATTTCCTTGGCTTCCTCAATAAATTCGCTTACCACCACCGGGTGTTCTTTCGAAACATCGGCGGCCATCTGCAGAAAATGTTCAAGCTGGTCGGGGTTCGAAACCACGTTCATGGCCGCGCCCGACAAAACGTACGACGGGCGGATGAGCAATGGAAATCCCACTTTTTCAGCAAAAACTTTAATATCATCAATCGATGTAAGTTTTGCCCAGCGTGGTTGGTCGATTTTCAATTCATCGAGCAGAGACGAAAACTTATCGCGGTCTTCGGCATTGTCGATTTTTATAGGCGAAGTACCCAAAACCGGTGCATTCATCCGGTGCAATTTCATGGCCAGGTTGTTCGGAATCTGTCCGCCCATCGAAACCACAACACCGTGTGGATTTTCAAGGTCGATGATGTCCATCACCCGCTCAAAAGTCAGTTCATCAAAATACAACCTATCGCAGGTATCGTAGTCGGTACTCACGGTTTCGGGGTTGTAATTTATCATGATTGAGCGGTAACCTTCTTTGTGAATGGTGTTTACCGCGTTTACGCTACACCAGTCGAATTCAACCGAACTGCCGATGCGGTAAGCGCCCGAACCAAGCACAATCACCGATTTGTCGTCGTTGGTAAAGTCGATATCGTGTTCAGTGCCGTGATAAGTGAGGTACAGGTAATTGGTTTGCGCCGGATATTCGCCGGCCAGCGTATCGATTTGTTTTACCGATGGCAGAATTCCTGCGGCTTTCCGGTGATTGCGCACACGGATGAGGTCGTCGTTGATGTTTTTGTTGGTGCTTTTCAGCACCAAACGGGCAAGCTGGAAATCGGAAAAACCAGCCTGTTTCGAAACTTTCAAAAGTTCATCAGGCAGTGTTTCCAGCGATTCGAAGGTTTCGAGTTCATTTCTCAGCTCGAAAATATTTTTCAACTTCTGCAAAAACCAGCGGTCGATTTTTGTTTTGCTGTAAATCTCATCAACTGTATATTTTTTATTGAACGCTTCGGCAATGGCAAAAATTCGGCGGTCGGTAGGGTTCGAAAGTTCTTCGTCAATCGCTTTAATACTGATTTCTTCCTTGTTGCCTACAAAACCGTGCATTCCAATCCCCACCATGCGGATACCTTTTTGAATGGCTTCCTCGAAACTGCGGCCAATGGCCATAATTTCGCCCACACTTTTCATCGAACTTCCCAGGTTTTTAGACACACCCACGAATTTGCTCAAATCCCAGCGCGGAATTTTCACCACGCAGTAATCAAGAGCTGGTTCAAAGGCAGCGGTGGTTACTTTTGTCACCGAGTTTTTCAGTTCGTGAAGTCCGTAACCCAGTCCGAGTTTGGCAGCTACAAATGCCAGCGGGTAGCCGGTTGCTTTTGATGCCAGCGCCGAAGAACGCGACAGACGGGCGTTTACTTCGATAACACGGTAATCTTCGGAATGAGGGTCGAGCGCAAACTGAACGTTGCATTCTCCAACCACTCCCACACGACGGATAATCTTGATGGAAATTGCCCGCAGTTTGTGGTATTCAGAATTGGAAAGTGTCTGCGATGGCGCCACCACGATACTTTCGCCGGTGTGAATTCCCAGCGGGTCGAAGTTTTCCATGTTACAAACCGTGATGCAGTTGTCGAACCTGTCGCGCACCACTTCGTATTCCACTTCTTTCCAGCCTTTTATCGATTCTTCGACAAGAATCTGCGGCGAATAGGAAAAAGCTTTTTGTGCTAAAACTTCAAGTTCTTCCTCGTTTTCGCAGAACCCCGAACCCAGTCCGCCCAGCGTGTAAGCGGCACGGATGATAATGGGGAAACCCACCTTTTTGGCCGCAGCACGCGCCTCTTCCATGTTGATGGCCGCAATGCTTTTTGGTGTTTTTACATCGATTTCGGCAAGCATATTGGCAAAAATCTCACGGTCTTCGGTATCGATTATCGACTGCACCGGAGTACCCACCACTTTGATGTTGTATTTTTCGAGCGCTCCCGATTTAAACAATGCCACCCCGCAGTTCAGTGCGGTTTGTCCGCCAAAAGCAAGCAGAATTCCCTGCGGTTTTTCCTTTTTAATTACCTCTTCGACAAAGAAAGGTGTTACCGGCAGAAAGTAAATTTTGTCGGCAATGTCTTCCGAAGTCTGAATGGTTGCAATATTCGGGTTGATGAGGATGGTTTCCACACCCTCTTCTTTTAACGCTTTAAGCGCCTGCGAACCGGAATAGTCGAACTCGCCGGCCTCGCCGATTTTCAGTGCCCCCGAACCGAGGATAATTGCCTTTTTGATGTCAGTTGTAATCATAATTCCATTTATAGGCCCCTCCTAACCTCCCCGAAGGGGAGGAACTCTCCTCTCTCCTTTGGAGAGAGGCAGGGAGAGAGGCTGTTATTTTATATTATTCATAAAATCGTCAAACAAAAACTCGGTATCGGTCGGCCCGCTTGAGGCTTCAGGGTGAAACTGAGTCGAGAAAAACGGTAAGGTTTTGTGCCTGATTCCTTCGTTTGTATTGTCGTTAACGTTGGTAAACAGCGGTTCCCAATCGTCGGGCAATGTTTCCGTAGCTACTGCAAAACCGTGGTTTTGCGAGGTAATGTAACAGCGGTTGGTTCCGGTTAATAAAACCGGTTGGTTGTGGCTGCGGTGACCATATTTCAGTTTGTAGGTTTCAGCACCTGCAGCACGTGCCAGCAACTGATTACCAAGGCAAATTCCCATAATTGGTTTTTTCTCGGCGATGGCTGATTTGATGTATTTCACCGTGGCATCGCACATGGCAGGGTCGCCGGGGCCGTTCGAAATAAACAGGCCGTCATATTCTTCGGTGGTAAAATCGTAATCCCACGGAACGCGTATTACAGTGGCATCACGCTCAAGCAAACAGCGGATGATGTTGTTTTTTACGCCGCAATCAACCAAAACCACTTTGTGTTTGCCTTTTCCATACACTTCTTTTTCCTTACAACTTGCAACTGCCACAAGGTTTTCCTTGTTAGGGTCGTAAAAATCAATCGGTTGGTCGTCGAACTCAATTTTTCCAAGCATCGAACCTTTCTCACGTAAAATTTTTGTTAAGGCTCGCGTATCAATTCCGAAAATGCCGGGAACATCCCATTCCTTTAACCAGTCGGCCAGGCTTTTTTCTGCATTCCAATGACTGAACTCGAACGAGTAATCCGAGATAATCAGCGCTGTAATGTGCAGCCTGTTTGATTCGTAATGCGCATGAACCCCGTTTTCCATCCGGTTTACCGGCACCCCATAATTGCCAATCATCGGGTAGGTGGAAACCAAAATTTGCCCGGTGTACGAGGGGTCGGTCAAACTCTCCGGATAGCCCGTCATACCTGTGTAAAATACCACTTCTCCGGCCACTGCCTTTTCGCTTCCGAACGATTTTCCCGTGAAAATAGTTCCGTCTTCGAGCGTCAGTTTTGCTTGTTTTAATTGCAGCATAATCAGTAAAGTATTAAAAAAAATGCGTTTGACTTATAAAAGTTTCAAACGCATTTCCTTCCATTTATTTTGTATATCAGTTTTGTTCTCTTTTTCATGAAATGATATGATTGATGCTTAAAAATCAATCGACGGTGCAAAAATAGAAATAAATCTGAAAAGTACATTGTATAAAAAATTGAATTGTATAAAATTTCATATAAAATGAATATATATGCAAAAATTAATTCTATCCTAAAAAATAAGCAGCATTCAGTGCGGTAATTCCTTCTCCAAACTGCCGGGTTTCGGGGTCGTTTGTCAGCAGAAATGAGTGAATCAGCGGCTTTAATATTCATTTTCTAACCATCGTGATAAAAAAACATCATAAACCCTGTACGAAGTCCCTTCCTTTGAATTCGTTTCGAGCAGCAATTCCTTTTCTAATAGTGATTTACTGATTCTCCTCGCATTGGCAGGTGTGCCTGTTTTATATTTCGAAATAAATTTCTGGGCGGTAAGTTGTTTTACTTCTCCCTCTTTTGCAATTGCAATCAGAAAATTCCATTGAGGTGTGGTAAGCAACTGCCTGTATTGAAAAAAAACCTGTTCATTTTGTTTCAAGAGTGCCAATGCTGCCTGTTTAACTGTTTCGGTGGTAATTTTATCATCGGCAGTATAAAACAGCACATTACACAAACTTTGGGTGTAAAATGTATGCCTCTGGCTCCAATCCAGAATCATTTCGAGAGCATCGTCTGTAATTTCTGTTCCTGAACTGCTAAACTTCTCCCTGATAAAAACTGCGTAAGAATCGCGGGCGATTTTATCTAAAAAAAGAAATTGCGTACTGGCGTAAAACGGACGTTTTGTGTTTGAAAAAATATTAATCATCAGGTTTCTCTGGCTTCCGCAAAAGATGAACCGTACATTTGTAAGCTTTTGAATATAAGAACGCAATAATGCTTCCATGTTTTTCTCCGGATAGTTTGATATCTGCTGAAATTCATCAATTGCCAGAACAATCGGCTGCTCCCGGGTATCAAGAAAACTGAAAATACTTTGCAATGTGTATTCTTTTTCCTGTGTCGATTGATAATTGATTTGAATCTGAGGTTGCCCGCTCAAAGCATCAAATCCAATCAAAGGGCGGAGTCCTTTGATAAAATTCATAAACTGGCCGCCAATCGGGGTTTTTTCGGGGAATTCGAGAAGAATTGCTTCTGCCATCAATTTGATAAACTCCTCCAGATTTCGTGATGAAAAAATATCAACATAAATTGGTTTTATTCCGCCAGACTCACGAAGATGATTGAAAAGCCTGAAAATCAGCCCCGTTTTACCCATTCGCCTTGGCGAAATCAATGTGGTATCGATACCATTTTCAATGTTATTCAGTAATTGTTCCAGCTCGTTTTCCCTGTCGCAAAAAAGGTCTTTCGACAGATATCCTTTTATCAAAAACGGATTGTTTGCTTTTTTCATCTTCATTCAGTTTTTGCAAATATAAATGAAAAAATCACGACTATCTGTTTTGGATTATCTAAAACAGATAGTCGAAAATTGATAATATTATAACAATCATAAAATGTGCATTTTATATTGGAAATGGGACTTTTCAGATTTGGTGTTCTTACACCATCAAACTCAGTTTCTGATTTAACATTTGCCAGCACATTCCAATTAAGCTACAATTTATTTACCCCAAAAAATATGCAACATTCAGCGCAGTAATTCCTTCACCAAACTGCCGGGTTTCGGGGTCGTTTGTCAGCAGAAAAGAGTGAATAAGCGGCTTGTCGAGGATTTCGCCCAGTGTGGCTAAGTGGCGGGTGTCCTGTTTGTCGGCCACATCTTTCATTTTTATTTCGAAGGGCAGGTAACCATCGGCAAGTTCAATGAGCAAATCAACTTCTTTGCCGTCATAGGTTCTGAGGTGATAAAAACGGGCATCGGCCTGCATGTTTTTTACTTGTTTGTATATTTCTGCTATTACAAGACTTTCAAATTCATTTCCGGTAATTCCTCCCTGTTTTTGCAACACCGTTTGCATGATTCCGGGGTCGAGAAAGTGGATTTTTGGCATTTTTACCAGCCGCTTGTTTTCGTTGTGCGACCATGCTTGTAACAAAATCGTTTGGTAGCTGATTTCCATATAATTAATATAACGGCTTACCGTTTTTGCACTGATTCCCAACTGCGTGGCCACTGCCGAAGCATTAATCAAAGTTCCGGTATTTATAGCCGTGTATCGTTGCAGTTTTACAAATGGTTCGAGGTCGCGAAACAGCGCCAAATCCCTGATGTCGCGTTCGAGGTAAGTTTTTACATAATTTCTCAGCCAATCCAGTTTTTCCTCTGTTGTCAGTTCTTCATCCGAAACATAGGGATATCCGCCAAAAGAAATGTAATGTTCCCACGCTTTTTGTTTAGCAGCCAACTGTTTGTCGAAAAGTGAAGAGGGCAGCCAATCTGTGTTTCTTATCGAAATATACTGTTGAAATAGTGATTCTTCTACCGTGTCGTCCCAGCTTTGTGTTCGCATTTCGGGAAGCGTCAGCGGAAACAGTTCGAGAATGGTGCATCTTCCGGCAAGACTTTCGCGCACTTTTTCCATCAGCAGCAACTGACTTGACCCCGAGAGAACGTATCGTGGTTCGGGCCACTGGTCGTAAACTGATTTGATGCTTTCAATCAAAACAGGCTCTTTCTGAACTTCATCCAAAATGGCACGTGGATACAGATTTTTCCATTGTTGTGCCGATAGTTGTGTGTAGCGGCTTCGTAAAACCGGGTCTTCCACCGAGATAAACTCGTAATCAGGAAAAATCTTTTTTGCCAGCGTGGTTTTCCCGGTTTGGCGGGCACCCGTAAAAACAATGATTCTTCCGTTTTTCGATGTGCTTTTCTGAAGTACCGGATTTTTTAATTGCCTGTTTCTCATTTTGATTAATTTTCTTTAAAGCCTGTCAAAGATAGTAAAAATATTCTCAATTCCTAAAATTACGCCAAAATCGGGAATACCATTCCTAAAATTACGCCAATATTGGGAATTGCATTCCGAAATTTACGTTTAGCAAAATGAACACTAAAAAGTAAAATCATCTGTTTCATGCAAAATTCATGGGTTTTGACTGCTGTTTCAATAATTTGTATAAATTTGCAGTCGAAATGAATAAATATTCAGAATGAAGAATCGGTTCAAAAGACAGTCGGAAATCAGGAAAATAATTCAGAAAGGCAATATGAACAGCCAGGAGCAACTGTTGTCCGAGTTGAAAACAAAAGGTTTTGACCTCACACAGGCAACGCTTTCGCGCGACCTGAAAGAAATGCAGATTGCAAAAATGCCACATCCGGTGAAAGGCTATGTGTATGTTTTTACCGAACCTGAAAAGACGAAAAATACGGCACCTATGAAACCCGTAAACTACCTGGCCGACGGTTTTCGCGACCTCCGGTTCTCGGGAACACTTGCGGTTTTGCGCACTCAGCCCGGTTATGCCAGCAGCATTGCAGCGGTTATCGACCGTGCCGATACATGGGAAATTCTTGGAACCATTGCCGGCGACGATACCATTCTGATTATCATGAAAGAGGGGATTTCAAAAGCCGATTTAGCAAATGCACTGATACAAATTATGCCAAATTTAGAGGGGAGGATTTGAGAAAAGATGAAGACACTTGACAATATTTCGATACTTGTTGCCACACCGGAACATGTTAAATATGTGGACGATATAAACGATGCCATCGACCACGCATCGAAACAAAGAGGCACCGGGATTGCCCGGCGTACTTTTGAATACCTACAGGGCAAAATGCTCGAAGGGAAAGCCATCATTGCGCTCGATAATGGAAAGTTTGCCGGATTTTGTTACATCGAAACCTGGGAAAACAAAAACTTTGTCGCCAACTCGGGGTTGATTGTGGTTGACGAATATCGCGGACTTGGTCTTGCCAAAGCCATTAAATACAAGGCTTTTTCATTATCGCGCGAGAAATTCCCCGACTCAAAAATATTTGGTCTTACCACTGGATTAGCAGTAATGAAAATTAACCACGAGTTGGGTTACCGGCCTGTAACTTTTTCGGAACTCACTGCCGACGACCTGTTCTGGAATGGTTGCAAAAGTTGTGTAAACCACGATATTTTGGAACGCACGCAGCGTTCAAAATGTCTTTGTACCGGCATGTTGTACGACCCGGCCTGGGAAAAGAATGGCAAAAAAGTGGAAGAGCCTGTTAAAAAGCGCAGTTTACTTGATATTATCAGGAAACTTACTCCTTCCAAATTGCGTTCAAAAAGTGTTTCAAATGGTGGAGACACTAGCAACAACCGCGTTTTATCGCGCATTTTTAATGCACTGTTTTATTAAGAAATTGAAAATTTTATAGAAATGAATAAAAAATTGGTCCTCGCATTCAGCGGCGGTTTGGATACCTCGTTTTGCGTAAAATACCTGAAAGAAGAAAAGGGTTTCGAAATTTATACTGCCATTGCAAACACGGGCGGATTTTCGGAAGAGGAATTGAAAAAAATTGAAGAACGAGCCTATCGTTTGGGTTCTGAAAAACATGTAACACTCGACGTTACCAACGAATATTACGAAAAGTGCATCCGTTACATGGTTTTCGGGAATGTGTTGCGAAACAATACTTACCCGATTTCGGTAAGCTCAGAGCGTATTTTTCAGGCCATTGCAACCATTAATTACGCTAAGGAAATTGGGGCAGGATATATCGCACATGGCAGTACCGGCGCGGGTAACGACCAGGTTCGGTTCGACCTTGCTTTTCAGGTTCTGGCGCCCGAAATCGAAATCATCACACCCATCCGCGACCTGATGCTGAGCCGACAGGAAGAAATCGACTACCTGAAAAAACACGGCGTCGTTGAGGATTACACAAAAATGGCTTACTCGATTAATCAGGGTTTATGGGGAACCAGCGTGGGCGGGAAAGAAACACTTACTTCGGATAAAGGGTTGCCATCAGAAGCATATCCAAGCCAGTTGGAAGCGACAGAAGAAAAACTGTTGGAACTCGGGTTTGAGCAAGGCGAACTGAAAACCATTGATGGGAAATCGTATAAAAGCGGCGCAGCAATCATTCAGGCGTTGGAGGAAATAGCATCGAAATATGCTGTTGGCCGCGATGTTCATGTAGGTGACACCATTATTGGCATCAAAGGAAGGGTTGGGTTTGAAGCTGCGGCTCCGCTTATCATCATTAAAGCGCATCACCTGCTCGAAAAACATACACTCACCAAATGGCAGACTTACTGGAAAGAACAATTGGGCAACTGGTACGGCATGTTTCTGCACGAAGCACTTTATTTGGAACCTGTGATGCGGAATATCGAAACTTTCCTGGAGGCAACCCAGGAAAATGTAACGGGAAAGGTTTTTGTAAAACTGAAACCTTATCGTTTTGAATTGCAGGGAATTGAATCGGAGCACGACCTGATGAATTCGGGGTTTGGCGAATATGGCGAAACCGTAAAAGCCTGGACTGCCGACGATGTGAAAGGGTTCACAAAAATTCTTTCGAACTCGCTGAAGATTTATCACACGGTGAATAAAAAGTGATTAACGATTGAAGATTAACGATTGAAGATTAACGATTGAAGATTAACGATTGAAGATTAACGATTGAAGATTTTAGTACTTAAATATTGAACAATGAATAAATTTGATTTGGAAGAACGATTGATTTGGTTTGGAGTGAAAATCATACAACTGTCTGAATTTTTGCCAAATACAGTTGCTGGTAATCATCTGAATGGACAAATCGTCAGGTCAGGTACGTCGCCTGCATTGAATTACGGTGAAGCACAAAGTGCAGAATCGCCCAAAGATTTTATTCATAAAATGGGTATTTGTCTGAAGGAATTACGGGAAACCTTCATCAATATCAAAATGATTAAATATTCAGAAATGATTAAGAATAATACTTTGCTTGATTGGTGTTATACTGAAAACAATGAATTGATTTCGATTTTTGTAAAAAGCATCGAAACCGCTAAAAAGAATAACAATAAAAAATGAATAACACCTTCTTCAACAAAAATCTGCATTCAAAAATCGTTAATCGTTAATCGATATTCTTATGATAAAAGTCGGAATCATAGGCGGAGCGGGCTATACAGCGGGTGAACTCATCAGAATACTGATTAATCATCCGGCTGCTGACATTGTTTTTGTGCAGAGTTCGAGCAATGCCGGAAACCCTGTAACGAGTGTTCACGAAGATTTGGCCGGTGAAACCGATTTGCAGTTTACTGCCGGAATGTCGCTTGAAAAGGTTGACGTGGTTTTTCTGTGCATGGGACACGGAAAATCGGTGGAGTTTATGCAGAAAAACGATATTCCTTCATCGCTGAAAGTCATTGATTTGAGTCATGATTTCAGATTGAAAAGAGAAGGAAACGAATTTTTATACGGTCTGCCGGAACTGAATCGCGAAGCAATAAAAACAGCTAAATACATTGCCAATCCCGGTTGTTTTGCCACCGGAATTCAACTGGCACTTTTGCCGCTCGCCGCTGCCGGACAGCTCACAAACGATGTGCATGTGCAGGCAATTACAGGTTCAACCGGGGCAGGACAGAAACCAACGGAATCCACGCATTTCAGCTGGAGAAGCGGAAATGTATCGGCCTACAAAATTTTTGAACACCAGCATGAAGGCGAAATCCTTCAAAGTCTGAAAC
The DNA here is from genome assembly GCA_050179035.1 of Draconibacterium sp. Lineage (GTDB taxonomy): Bacteria > Bacteroidota > Bacteroidia > Bacteroidales > Prolixibacteraceae > Draconibacterium. The sequence continues at coordinate 12,919 of JBFXFM010000025.1, forward strand.
AACTGCAGCCCGGTTTTGACAACGATTTCAACTTTGTACCGATAAGAGGAAATCATACCCGTGGCATTTTTGTTTCGGCATACACAAAATATTCAGGTTCGCTGGAAGAAGGCAAAAACCTGTTTCGTTCGTATTATGCAAGTCACCCTTTTGTGGTAGTTAGTGAGGTAAATCCGGGAGTAAAACAGGTGGTAAACACCAACAAAGCCGTGATTTATCTTGAAAAACATGGTAGCAAGCTGGTCATAATCACTGTCACTGACAATTTAATAAAAGGTGCTTCTGGACAGGCCGTTCAGAATATGAACTTGATGTTTGGGCTGGATGAAAAAAACGGGCTGAACCTGAAACCGGTGGCGTTTTAAAAATAAAATAACCACGGATTACTCAGATTTACACAGATTAAGAAAACAAAGAATCTGCGTCAATCCTTGAAATCTGTGGTGTGAAATAAAAAATTGTTTTAATTAAAATGAAGTCAGGATTCAGAGTAAGATAAAACTTCGGTCTCCCGACTTCCGTCTTCCAACTTTTTGATTATGAAACTATTTGATGTTTATCCGCTTTTCGATATCACCCCGGTAAAAGCCAAAGGCTGTTATGTGTGGGATGCAGAAGGGAAAAAATACCTCGATTTGTACGGTGGTCACGCAGTGATTTCAATTGGTCACAGTCACCCGCATTATGTTGAGAAAATAAAAAATCAGCTTTCTGATATCGGGTTTTATTCCAACTCGATACAAAATCCTTTGCAGCACGAGCTGGCCGAAAAACTGGGCCGGATTTCGGGTTGCCCCGACTACCAGCTTTTTCTCTGCAACTCGGGTGCCGAGGCCAACGAAAATGCCATCAAACTGGCATCGTTTGTAACTGGCCGGAAAAAATTCATCAGCTTTTCAAAAGGCTTTCACGGACGAACTTCGGCTGCTGTGGCACTTACCGACAATCCGAAAATTGTAGCGCCGGTCAATCAGACCGAAAATGCCGTGATTCTGCCATTTGGAGATTTGGAAGCTGCAGAAAATGTGCTGAAAAATGGCGATGTGGCTGCGGTGATTATTGAGGGGATACAGGGAATTGGTGGAATCAATATTCCCGGAAAAGCATTTCTGGAAAGTCTGGCTGAGTTGACCAAAAAGTATGGCAGCCTGCTGATTTTGGACGAAATCCAGTCGGGTTGCGGGCGAAGCGGTAACTTTTTTGCATTTCAATACACCAACGTTGAACCCGACGTGATTACGATGGCAAAAGGGATGGGGAACGGTTTTCCGGTTGGAGGCATACTGATTCGCCCCGGAATTGAACCCTGGCACGGAATGCTGGGAACCACTTTTGGCGGAAACCACCTGGCATGTGCCGCTGCCATTGCGGTTTTGGATGTGATTGAAAATGAAAAGCTGGTTGAAAATGCGCTTGAGGTTGGAAAATACATATCCGAAAAACTGGCGGCATTCAGCAACGATTATAAGGTGCGAGGTTTGGGGCTGATGATTGGCATTGAACTGAAATTTCCAGTGAAAGAGCTAAGACATAAACTGCTTTTTGAATACCAGATTTTTACAGGATTTTCAGGAACGAATATCATTCGTTTGCTGCCTCCGTTAACATTAAGTTTTGAGCAGGCTGACGAATTTATTGCTGCGTTTAAGAAAGTTTTTACCGACATTTCGGAAAACATTTAGTTGCTGAATTATCGGAATTAACTTTACACTAATAAATATCAATTAATTATAAAGCTTTTTTCTTTCCCCCTTGGGGGAATAAGAAGGGGGCTTTAAATATACAACTTATGGAAAACAGGAAATTTGCCATCATCGGCGCGGGTAACATGGGAAGCGCCATTGCAGTCGGTTTGATAAAATCGGGTTTTATGAAACCTGCCGATATCATTGCGACCGACAAGAGGGAAAAAAGTCTGGAGGCAATGGAAAAGCTGGGAATTACAGTGGGCACCGACAACCTGGAAGCCGTAAAATCAGCCGGGATTGTGTTGCTGGCGGTAAAACCATACCATATTGCACAGGTGATTGAAGAAATCAAACCGGCGTTGAATCCAGATAAAATCCTGATGTCGATTGTTGCTGGCGTGAGCATTGGCGAAATTAGCGAAATGGCTGGCCAGGAGTTGCCCATTTTCAGGGTGATGCCGAATACGGCGATTGCGTTACAGGAATCACTGACCTGTATTTCATCCAACAAAAATGCAGCCCCACACAAAGGCTATGTAAACGAAATGTTTAATAAATTAGGCAAAACCATCGAAATTGGCGAAGAACTGATGGCTGCTGCCACAGTGCTGGCTTCGTGTGGTATTGCTTACGCGCTGCGCTACATCAGGGCAGCCATGCAGGGCGGAATTGAAATCGGTTTCAGTGCCGAAATGGCGCAATTCATTACGGCCCAAACCGTAAAAGGCGCTGCCGAATTGGTTTTGCAGGGTGGAAATCACCCCGAAAGAGAGATTGATAAGGTAACCACACCGATGGGAATTACGATAACAGGGCTGAACGAAATGGAACACAAAGGTTTCAGTTCGTCGCTGATTCAGGGGGTGATGGCATCATACAAAAAGATTGATGGGAAGAATAAATAAGCCCCCTAAATCCCCCGAAGGGGGACTTCTCCTCCCCTTTGGGGAGGTTGGGAGGGGTCATTAAATTGCAAACTGGTTTATATTATATTTTGGACATTTTAAAGAAAAGAGAATAAAAAAGCACGGCTAATGCATTTTCGCTATAAGAAAATAACGGTAAAAATTGGCAGCAACGTGCTCGCAAAACCTGATGGTACGCTGAATGTTTCGCGAATTGCCCACCTGGTTGACCAAATTGCTTTTCTCCGGAAAAACGGGGTCGAAGTGGTGGTGGTTTCGTCGGGTGCGGTAGCTTCGGGACGGGCTGTGCTCGAACCGTCGAAAAAAACCGATGCCGTATCAAAACGTCAGTTGTGGGCGGCATTGGGACAGGTAAAACTTATCAGCCGCTATTCCGATTTTTTTGGTGAACACAACCTGGTTTGTGCACAGGTTTTAACTACCAAAGAAAACTTTTCAAGCCGCGCACACTACCTGAATATGAAAAACTGCTTTTCAGTTTTGCTCGAAAACAAAGTGATTCCTGTTGTCAACGAAAACGATACCATTTCGGTAACCGAACTGATGTTTACCGACAACGATGAACTTTCGGGCCTGATTGCTTCGATGGTAAATTCGGAAGCGCTCATTCTGCTTACCAATGTTGACGGCGTTTACAGCGATAATCCCAAAAATAAGAATGCCCGTTTAATCGAAAAAATTGAAATGGGCGATGAGGATTTGGAAAATGGAATTTCGCGCGAGCATTCGGGTTTCGGACGTGGCGGAATGATTACAAAATTCAGGATTGCCCGGAAAGTGGCCGGCGATGGAATTGCTGTTCACGTGGCCAACGGAACAACAGAAAATGTGTTGCTTGAAATTCTGAATCCTCATAAAGACTTTAAACACACCTGTTTTGTGCCCAGCGGCAAATCTTCGAGTGGCGTAAAAAAATGGATTGGCTACTCCGACGGGTTTGCAAAAGGTGAGGTGGTTATCAACGCCGGGGCAGTGAATGCGCTCGACTCCGAAAAAGCGGTAAGTCTTTTGCCGGTTGGAATTGTAAAGGTGGTGAGTGAATTTAAGAAAGACGACCTGATAAAAATTGTGGATGAATCGGGTCGTCAGATTGGCGTTGGAAAAGCGGGTTATGGTTCATCAAAAATCGAAACTGAAAAACTGGCCGAGAAACAACGCCCGCTGGTTCATTACGATTATCTGTATCTCGATAACAAATAGACAGTTATGATAGAGAATGAAGTTTCTGAAAAGATAATTGGATGTGCAATTGAGGTTCATAAATCGTTAGGTCCCGGACTTCTTGAAAGTGCATATCTTGAATGTTTATTTTATGAACTTCAATCAATGGGGCTGAAAGTTGAAAAACAAAGAGCATTACCGTTGGTTTATAAAGAAATAAAGCTGGATGCAGGTTACAGGCTGGATTTAATTGTTGAAGACAAAGTAATTATAGAGGTAAATCGGTGGAAGCACTGAATGATGTGCATGTTGCACAAGTTTTAACTTACTTAAAACTTTCAGGATGTAAAGTTGGTTTACTTATGAATTTTAATGTTTTAAGATTAGTTGAAGGTTTAAAGCGACTGGTGAATAAGTTTTGACTTTGCGTAACTCAGCGATTACTTTGCGTAACTCAGCGGTTAAATTTAAACGCAGAGGAGCGCTAAGAAAACGCAGAGAAACACAGAGCAAATTTTGAAAATATTGTTTATAAATGAAAATTAGGCAACAACTTGAAAATGCAGTGTCTGCTTCGCGAAAGCTGAATCTTGTGGAAGGCGGGACCGTGAAAAATATTTTGCTCGATTTGGCAAAGGAAGCGCGCGAAAGCTGCGATTTTATTCTTTTTGAAAACAAAAAGGATTTGGAAAGAATGGACACCACCGACCCGAAATACGACCGTTTGAAACTCACCAAAGATAGAATCGACGGAATTGCTTCTGACATTGAAAATGTGGCCGGATTGCCCAATCCTGTTGGACGGGTGCTGATGGAAACAGAACGCCCCAACGGAATGAAAATCACCAAAGTGACAGTTCCTTTTGGCGTAATCGGTATTATTTACGAAGCACGTCCCAATGTAACTTTCGATGTTTTTGCCCTTTGCCTGAAATCGGGGAATGCCTGTGTTTTAAAGGGTGGCAGCGATGCCATCCATTCGAATACAGCCATTGTTTCAGTGATTCAGAAAGTGCTGAAAAGATGGAACATCGACGAAAATACGGTGACGCTTTTACCGGCTGGCCGCGAGGAAACCCACGAAATGCTGCATGCGCACGGCTACATCGACCTGATAATTCCACGTGGAAGCCAGGGTTTGATTGATTTTGTGCGCGAAAATGCGCGGATTCCTGTCATCGAAACTGGCGCCGGCATTTGCCATACTTATTTCGATAGTTCAGGCGATGTGAAAAAAGGAGCTGAAATAATTTTCAATGCAAAAACCCGCCGTCCATCGGTTTGCAATGCACTCGACTGCCTGGTGATTCACGAAAGCCGTCTGGCCGATTTGCCGCAACTCACCGAAAAACTGGCAACGGAGAAGGTAATTATTTATGCCGATGAATTTGCCTTATCAAAACTGAAGGGGAATTACCCTGCAGGACTGCTGTTTCCTGCCACAGAAGCATCTTTTGGCACCGAATTTCTCTCGCTGAAAATGGCCGTAAAAACCGTGGATTGTATTTATGATGCCATCGACCATATCAATAAATACGGGTCGAAGCACAGCGAGGCGATTATTTCGGAAGACCATGGCAGAATTGAGAAATTCAGAAAAATGGTGGATGCAGCCGCTGTTTATTCCAACGCTTCAACTGCTTTTACCGATGGTGCACAATTCGGTCTTGGAGCTGAAATTGGCATCAGCACGCAGAAACTACATGCCCGCGGCCCGATGGCGCTCGAAGAACTCACCAGCTACAAATGGATTGTGGAAGGCGACGGCCAGGTGCGACCGAAATAAAAAAGAGAAGAGAAAAAAATAAATAATATAAGTTGTAGAATGTTGACTCCGGTCTTCGGACTTCCGACTTCAAAATTTTTAAAATGAGACATTTCACATCAGTTTACGACATCCCCAATTTAAAAAAGGCGCTCGAAATGGCAGTCGATGTTAAGAAAAACCGTTTTGCTTACCAGCATCTGGGTAAAAACAAAACCATGGTGCTGATATTTTTTAATTCGAGTTTGCGGACAAGGCTCAGCACGCAAAAAGCCGCCCAAAACCTGGGTATGAACACCATGGTGCTGAATGTGGGCGATGAAAGCTGGCAAATGGAGTCGGAACTGGGTGTGGTAATGGACGGCGACAAACCCGAACACCTGCTCGAAGCAATTCCTGTAATTGGTTCGTATTGCGATATTATCGGGGTGCGTGCTTTTGCCAAGTTTAAAAGCCGGGATGATGATTATGCCGAGAAAATTCTCAACCAGTTTATTCAATATTCAGGAGTGCCGGTGGTGAGTATGGAAGGAGCCACCCGTCACCCGTTGCAGAGTTTTGCCGACCTTTTAACTATCGAAGAACACAAAACAAAAGAACGTCCGAAAGTGGTGCTGACTTGGGCTCCCCATCCAAAAGCGCTACCACAGGCGGTTGCCAATTCTTTTGTTGAATGGATGAGGCAAACCGATTATGAACTGGTGGTTACACATCCCGAAGGGTACGAATTGGCACCCGAATTTATGGGCGATGTGAAAGTGGAATACGACCAGAGAAAGGCTTTTGAGGGCGCCGATTTTATTTATGCCAAAAACTGGTCGTCGTACAAAGATTATGGACAGATTCTTTCCAAAGATTTTGGCTGGACAGTAAACGAAGAAAAAATGGCACTGACCAACGAGGCAAAATTTATGCACTGTCTGCCGGTTCGCAGGAATGTAATTGTTACCGACGGCGTTATCGACAGTAAAAATTCGATTGTGATTCCCGAAGCTGCCAACCGCGAAATTACCGCGCAGGCAGTATTAAAAATGATTTTGGAAGATAATTAGACTGTGTTAACTTTGCCACTATCAGGAATTAAAAGATGAAGTCAATTACTATCGACATATCCGACCAGGTTTACGGCACTTTCAAAGAATTGCTGAATAAGCTGCCAAAAGGGAGTTTCAGAATTCTTGAGGAGGACCCTGATTTTTTGACTGTCGAAGAGTCTGAGGCGTTCTATTCCGTTCAGGATAAATTGAACAATGGCGACTTTAGCGATTTCGAGGATTGGAACAATGTGAAAGACAATATTTAATGTATTCGCTGAAAATTCATAAAGAAGCATTGAAATTTATAAAGTCGCGCAGTGTTTCAGAGAAAAAAATCATAAAAACAAAGTTGAATCTTTTAACCGAAAATCCTTTTACCCATCCCCGTCTCGACCTTAAAAAGATGAAAGGAGAGGAGGGTGTTTTCAGATTACGTTCGGGTAAAATCAGGATAATTTATCAGGTAAAAGAGTCAGAATTATTAATTCTTGTAATAACAGCAGGATTCAGAGGCGATGTCTATAAAAAATAAAAATGGCAAATAAAATCGAAATCATTCCCGCCATCGACCTGATTGAAGGTAAATGTGTCCGGCTATCACAGGGCGATTATGACAGGAAAACCGTTTACAACGAGAATCCGCTGGAGGTGGCCAAAATGTTTGAGGCCGCCGGAATCCGCCGTTTACACCTTGTTGATTTGGATGGAGCAAAAGCAGGACACATTGTAAATCATAAAGTTCTTGAACAGATTGCCACAAAAACTAATCTTGTGGTTGATTTTGGCGGCGGACTAAAATCGGATAAAGACCTTGAAATTGCTTTTAACGCAGGTGCTGCCATGGTTACAGGTGGCAGCATTGCAGTTAAAAACAGAGACGCTTTTTTACAGTGGCTTGAAAAATATGGCAGCGAAAAAATCATTCTGGGCGCCGATGCCAAAAACGGAATGATTGCCATCAGTGGCTGGCTCGAAAAAACGGAATTGCCTGTGGTGGATTTTATTTCCGGCTATTTTGAAAAGGGAATTCGAAAAGTAATTTCCACCGATATCAGTCGCGACGGAATGCTTACAGGGCCGGCTTTTGAATTGTATGCTGAAATCATGAGTAGCCAGCCGGAAGTTGAAATCATTGCCAGCGGCGGCATCTCTTCGATGGATGATATTTTAAGATTAAATGAAATGGGCGTTCCCGGGGTGATTACAGGCAAAGCGCTTTACGAGAATAAAATAACTTTGAAGGAAATTGAGAGCTTCTTATGCTAGCAAAACGAATCATACCCTGTTTGGATATCCGGAACGGACAAACCGTGAAAGGAGTGAACTTTGTAAACATCCGCGAGGTGGGTGACCCGGTTGAACTGGGTGCAAAATACGCAGCCGACGGCGCCGATGAACTTGTTTTTCTGGATATCACAGCCACACACGAAGGCCGTAAAACCTTTGTGGAACTGGTGAAACGGATTGCCGCCCACCTGAATATTCCGTTTACTGTGGGTGGAGGAATCAGCGAATTAAGTGATGCTGAAAAACTGCTCAGCGCCGGTGCCGATAAAATTTCGATAAACTCTTCGGCAGTCAGAAATCCGAAACTGATTGATGATTTGGCGCTGAATTTCGGGAGCCAGTTTGTGGTGGTTGCCATTGATGCCCGTGCCGATGAAAATGATTATTGGACAGTTACTGTTAACGGCGGACGGATTCCAACCGATAAAGAATTGTTTTCGTGGGCAAAAGAGGCTGAAGACCGCGGCGCCGGTGAAATTCTTTTTACCTCGATGAATCACGACGGAACCAAAAACGGATTTGCCAATCCGCAGTTGGCAAGACTCTCTGACTCGTTGAAAATTCCAATAATTGCCTCGGGTGGCGCTGGGAAAATGGAACATTTCAGGGATGTTTTCACCCTCGGAAAAGCTGATGCAGGACTGGCGGCCAGTATTTTTCACTTTAACGAAATACCGGTGCCGGTTTTAAAAAAGTACCTTAGTGAGAATGGCATTGTGGTGAGATTATAAATTCGGGTGATTCGATTAACTTCGCAGCAAAATTTTAATGATGAAGATTTTAAACCAGATTTCCGATATCGACTTTGCAAAACTGAACGGGTTAGTTCCGGCAGTTGTTCAGGATAACAATACACATGTGGTTTTGATGGTGGGTTTTATGAATTCGGATGCAGTTCAGAAAACACTTGAAACCGGTAAAGTGACTTTTTTCAGCCGTACCAAAAACCGGTTGTGGACAAAAGGAGAAGAGTCGGGAAATTTTCTGAATGTGGCCAAAATACTTATCGATTGCGATAATGATACACTTCTGGTAAAAGCCAGTCCAGTTGGTCCGGTTTGCCACACAGGTGCCGACACCTGTTTTGAAGAAAATAATACAAAAACCGATGTCCGGTTTTTGAGTTATCTGCAGGATTTGATTGACCAACGCAAACGCGACATGCCCGAAGGCTCTTATACAACATCTCTTTTTGCAAAAGGAACACGGAAGATTACACAAAAAGTGGGCGAAGAAGCTGTTGAAACCATTATTGGTGCGATGGCCAACGACGATGAAAATTTTATTTACGAATCGGCCGATTTGGTTTATCATCTCATGGTTCTCCTTACACATAAGGGTTTCAGGATTGAGGACATTGCTGCCGAACTTGAAAAAAGACATAAGTAACTCATCTTTTCTTTTCACTGAAAATATTTTTCTTTTGTAAAACATGGTTGTGAAACAGTGTTGCACAACATAACTTTATAACATCCAATATTTTAGTGTGGTTTTGTATCGAAGTTGGTAGATTTGTACAAGTCACTAACTTTTAAAACCGATAATTATGGAAACCATGACTGTATGTTCAACAAGTACCGTAACAATTCTGGCTTGTCAGCACATTGCAAAAACTTTCAGGGAAAACATTTATGAACTAAGTCGCATTCGCAAAGATTGGGACCCTGGCTACGCCACTTCGGTTAATGTTTGGGTAAACGACACTATCGAAAAGTATTATCCCGACAAAAAGAATGTTATCGACCACGAGAAGTTTGAAGAATGGCACGAAGTGATGATTGCCGGAATGCAATCGTTGAAGGTAATAAGGGCTTCGATAAAGATTGATTTTAAAAACGATAAGCCATTTTTGAAAACCTTTTTTGACCAACATGGTTACACCGAATTTTTCAGCGATGCAAAAAATGGAGACCATCGCAGTTTGTGTAAGTTTTTGCAGAAATTTGCCGAAAATCTGACTGACGAAACAAGAAAGAAAATCACATCGAAGAACACGCCTGATTTTTTGTTTGATAAAATTATTGATTGTTCAGTAAAAATTGAAAAGTTTGGTGAATGTTTTGAATGCATGGAAAGTGATGCCGGGTTAAATGTTTACGGGCAGAAAGAAGTAAGTGAAATTTACACTACAGTTCAGGATATTTGCAGAATAGCAATGGCTTACTACCAATTTGACCCGTTAAAACGCGACCAATTCAACTTTTATAAAGTGTTGGTAAATCTGTAACAAAGTTATTGTAATACAAAGAAAAAGAATAAAGTCTGGCAATTTGCCCGGCTTTATTCTGTTTCTTTTTCAATATCTTCCCCGGTATCGGAATCTTTTTCAGTATGAATAATTCCTGTTGGTTTATGACCTTCAGGAATGAGCGATTCTGCCGGATTGTACGGAAATACATCAACAATTGTACTTACGGTAATTGCTGAAACCACATAAGGAATCACAAGAAACGACAGACTTTCATCGAGCCTGTTGAGTGCTTCCTGGATATCGTCGGCCATTACAAGATAAAATGCACGCATTTTCTTTTCTTTTCCGGCTTCCTCGTCAACAGTAACCAGGTTAATGGTGGCTTTGTACCACCATTCGCCATTTTCGAAAGGAAATACTTCTGCAATTTTTGACTTTTTAATATCGACAATGGCAAATTCGCCACCTTTTACCGATTGCTGCATTTGCTTAATGATGCGGGTTTCAGCATCGGTATATGAAACGGCGTCGAGCAGAAAATTTTCGGTTACCATTTGCTCGTTTCCGCTTTGCGAAACTTTAACGTATTTTACTTTGCTTTCGAACCAGGTTTGCATACTTAATTTTTTTTATGAGGAGGCAAAAATAGGTTTATTCCCCAAATATTATCGGGACAACAGTATGTTTTACCAACTGTTTTGCACAAAAAAACCGGCCACCTGATGGTGAGCCGGTTTTCCGATTTTCTAATCCATTAAACTAAACAACAAAACCTTGACCTAAACAAATTATTTTATTTCGAATTGAATGATTTTTTTTGCAGCTTCTTCAGGCCTGCCCCGAAGGACAGACCTGAATTTTTTAGACAGCTACAGACTTTAACAAATGATTGAGGCTCAAGCGAAATATTTTAAATTAATCAATAACAGTGTAAGCATCTTCTTTGTGTTGTGTAAGATCGAGACCAACTGCTTCTTCTTTTGGCGTAGCCCTGATACCAACGAGTTTATCCACTATTTTGAAGAGAATAAATGTGAGAACTCCCGAATATAAAATGGTTACACCTGTTGCAATTAACTGAGTTACCAACTGTCCGGCGTTTCCATAGAACAAACCAGAGTAATTTTGAATTGCCGGGGTTGCAAACAAACCAGTTGCAATAGCTCCCCAAATACCGCCAACACCATGAACACCAAAAGCATCAAGTGTATCGTCGTAACCCAGTTTGCCTTTTACATAACCAACCATAAAGAAACAGAGAGCGGCTACAATAATCCCAATGAGCAAAGCGCCGGTTACACCAACAAAACCAGCCGCAGGAGTAATTGCTACAAGCCCGGCAACAGCTCCAGTGGCAATACCAACAACCGTGGGTTTTTTATTGAAAAGGAAGTCGAGCAATGCCCAAGTGGCTGCAGAAGTTGCAGTTGCCAAATGAGTAGTAAGAAATGCGTTAGCTGCAAGCCCATCGGCAGCAAGCCCGCTGCCGGCGTTGAAACCCATCCAGCCAACCCAAAGTAAAGCAGTTCCGAGAACTACAAACGGAATGTTGTGCGGAGGAATAGCGTGTCCTTTGTAATTTTTACGTTTTCCAATCATTATGGCCATAACAAGTGCTGCAATACCTGCATTTACGTGTACAACGGTGCCGCCGGCAAAATCGAGTGCTCCCATTTTGAATAACCAGCCGTCGCCCGACCATACCCAGTGAGCTACCGGGTCGTAAACAAGTGTTGCCCACAAAACTGAAAATAAAAGGAATCCACCGAATTTAATGCGTTCAGCAAAGGCGCCAATGATGAGTGCCGGAGTGATTACCGCAAACATTCCCTGGAAAAGTATAAAAAGGATGTGAGGAATTGTTCCGATTGTTCCGCCGTCGGCAGTGGGTTGTGAGTGCGAAATAAAATACGGACTAAGGTCGCTAATGCCAATTCCTTTCAGGAATGCCCAGTCGAACCCGCCAATAAACGGAGCTAATGAGCCCGAAGATGAACTGAAAGCAAGACTGTATCCGAAAACCACCCATTGTATTGTAATTACAGCGGTTAAAATAACCGACTGCATCATAATATTCAATACGTTTTTCTGGCGGACAAGTCCACCGTAAAAGAAGGCCAGACCGGGAATTGTCATCATTAAAACAAATGCGGCAGCCACAATCATCCAGGCAGTATCGCCGGCATCAATTGTGGGTTCAACAAATGCCGCTGTTTCCTGAACAACAGGTGCAGCCTGGGCTGCAACAACTGTAGAATCCACTGCCACAGCAACCGTATCTTGTGCGGGCAATAAACTTACTGTTGTTACAAGCAATAAAAGAATGCCCAGTGTAATCGATATATATTTGAATGTTTTTTTCATTGCAATAGATTTAACGGGTGAATTAATCTTTAATGAATAATGATTCCGGGCCTTTCTCTCCTGTGCGAATCCTTATGGAGTCTTCGATATTCGAAACGAATATCTTTCCATCTCCCAGTTCACCCGTGCGGCCTGCATTGATAATCGCTTTAATAGCGCTTTCAACCAGGTGGTCGCGGCAAACAAATGTTATCATCCTGCGCTGAATAAAGCGCGTTTCGTAAACCTGGGCACGGTAAATTCCGCCCGATACTTCGTTACCGATTCCGGTAACATCCCAGTAAGTAAAGAAATCGATGTCTGCTTCGTGCAGCGCTTCTTTTACTTCTTCAAACTGAGATTTGCGAATAATAGCTTCAATCTTTTTCATGTTAAATAGAGCTGTCTGTTAATGTTAATGATGTTGATATTAAAAATGAGAGAGTAAGAGCCCATGAAAGTCTGTAGTTTTCATGGACTCTTAATATTGAATTTAATCGTTATAACACTTTTCACCGTGTTCGTAGAAATCGAGGCCATTTTCCTCAACTTTCTTTTCAACCCTGATTCCTACTGTATATTTAATGGCGAAGAACAGAGCAAAACCTATTGCAAGTGTCCAGGCTGCTACAGCGAACACACCTATAATCTGTGTCCACAAGTATGCGAATCCGCCCCCAAAAAGTAATCCGCCATCGGTTGCGAAAATTCCAACAGCGATTGTACCGAATGCGCCGCAAATACCGTGAACTGAGATTGCTCCAACAGGGTCATCTATTTTAGCTATTTTATCAAAAAATTCTACTGCAAATACTACAAGAATCCCAGCCAATAATCCAATAATGGCAGCCGATCCAGGTGTTACAGCATCACATCCGGCAGTAATGGCAACTAATCCTGCCAAAACCCCGTTCAACGTCATACTTAAAGCAGGTTTTTTGTATTTTATCCAGGTTACTGCTAATGTTCCAATTGCACCGGCAGCCGCAGCAGCATTTGTTGTTACAAAAATCTTTGCTACCAATTCGGCATCAGCAAAACCTAAAGTTGAGCCGGGATTGAAACCAAACCAGCCGAGCCATAAAATAAAAACACCTAAAGTGGCTAAAGTCATACTATGACCCGGAATTGCATTAACTTTTCCTTTTGAATATTTGCCAATTCTCGGGCCTAATACTGCCGCACCTGCAAGTGCCAGCCAGCCTCCAACTGAGTGCACTACTGTAGAACCTGCAAAATCATGGAAAGGAACTGAAAGCTGAGATAACCATCCGCCACCCCAAATCCAGTGTCCTGAGATTGGGTAAATAAACAGGGTGATGAACACACTATAAATCAAATAAGAAGAGAATTTTGTTCTTTCAGCCATGGCGCCCGAAACAATGGTGGCTGCGGTGGCTGCAAAAACAAGTTGAAAGAAAAAGAAAGCCAGGTTAGGTATTCCTAATGCCGTGCCATGATCGGTTGTGGAAAATAGTTCAAAGCTGCCAAAGAACCCGTTGCCTGCACCAAACATAATTCCATAACCAATAACCCAGAATCCAATTGTACCGATACTAAAATCCATCAGGTTCTTAAACAGGATGTTGGTAGTGTTTTTTGATCGGGTGAACCCGGCTTCTACAAGCGCAAAGCCTGCCTGCATAAAAAATACCAGTGCTCCTGCAACCAGAACCCACATGGTGTTTATCGCTGTTGTTAAAGTTATTGTATCCATTTTTTTTATTTATTTCTAAGTGGGTTTCAGTTAATCTTTGATGAATAATGATTCCGGTCCTTTTTCTCCGGTACGGATTCTTATTGAGTCTTCGATATTTGAGACGAAGATTTTACCATCGCCCAGTTCTCCGGTACGGGCCGAATTAATGATTGCTTTCACAGCACTGTCAACAAGGTGGTCGCGACAAACAAATGTGATTACCCTTCGCTGAATAAAGCGCGTTTCGTAAACCTGGGCACGGTAAATACCGCCCGATACTTCGTTACCAATTCCGGTAACATCCCAGTAGGTAAAGAAGTCGATGTCTGCTTCGTGCAGCGCTTCTTTCACTTCCTCAAACTGAGATTTGCGAATTATGGCCTCTATTTTTTTCATTGTTACAGATTTTATCTGGTTAAAGTGAAATTCCCACAACAACGAATAATTGTTCAGATGATGGGTTCAGAATTATTGAGCCTGAAATGGGGAGCGAGAAACTGTCGGTAATTTTAATTTCTTTTGAAGTACCGATACCAATATTGCTGATACCAAATGAATCATCTTCTCCTTCATCTTCAAATGTGTATTGACCGTTTCCACCGCCAAGTGTAAGGCTAACCGGCCCTGCTGTGTATGTAGCCTGTAAATATAAATCGCCTGATCCGCTTGGAGCAGCATCGTACAACATGTAAGCTGCTGTTAACGATAAATCTCCAAGGCCGAGACTTACCATTGGTTCAACATAATGCGAAGTGCCTTCGAAATAAGCGGTACCCGGGAAATAGTAATCGGTTAAGGTAAGCCCTAACGAAGCTTTTTCTCCAAGTTCAAAACTATAACTTGCGTAAAGGTCGGCTTCTGCTGCTTCATTGTCACCAGTGCTGAATGAACCCCAGGCACCAACAGTGAACCCGCCGGCAGTAAAATCAACTGATGGTTGAAATGCTGCACCTGTTCCAAACTTTAAACCACGCCAGATATAGCTGCTGTAAATGTCAAGTCCGGCATTCCATTCCTGTGCTTTTACCCCGGGAATAAAAGTGATGAGCATAAGAAAACTCGCTGTAATAGTCAGAATCTTTTTCATAATTGTAATTTTTAAATGTTAATCTTTTTTTGTTTTTCGTAATAGTAATATTTATAAAAAATATTGTTATCCCCCTTTTAAAACGTAGTACATTGTTTAAAAAACGTATAAAAAATTAAATGTACCCTGTTTGTTTGTATATCATGAGCCGAAAATAGATATGAAATAGTATGAGAGGGTTGTTTTGAATTGGAAAGTTAACGGATGTTAACAAAATTTTAATATACGAAGCGGGTTTTACGTCAATATGCTACAATATTGATGATTAAATAAGCAAAATATCAAATAAAACAAATAAAAAATGTCACCATTCTTATAAAATGAAGAAAAACAAACCAAGCTATTTTAATTTGATTAGAAATACAACAACTGGATCACCATGTTTTTGTACCCAACAATTTGTGATAATTTGAAGCTGGAGGATTGGAAAGTAATTTCTAATAATAGCTTAGCCCGTGAAAACCGGCAAAATGTTTAAGTATTTGCAAGCTTTGTCAGGGCAGCTCAACAGATTTTATTTGGCCACGAATATTCTCTTTTGACCGGGTATAAATTTGTAATTTGTAATTATCCTGAATCAAATGCCGAGGGATTAAACAACGAATTGTTGCATTCGACTGTGGTTTTATTTCTTCAGGCTCTGAGGATATACTCAACGGAAATGAAGCAATTTCGGCTTTGTTACACATTACTGCCAAAACGGGCTCCGAATTATGTAAGGTGCTAATTATAAAATCATTAGTGTTGGTTAATGTGCAAACAATTTCAAGATATTCCTGATTTTTCAATATGCTGGTAATTGTGATATCCAACCCGGTTAATGGCTGAAATTGATTAATGGCCACAATTCCTTTTTGTTCTCCGGTTGAAATATTCACTAAATCAGGGGAATTTAAACTTTTATGTTGAATGGCAAATATATCCTGGTTTCTTGCTGATTTTTCATCATCCCATAAGTCGTACTGACAAAAACGATAAGTGGGTGTTGACAGATGAATTGCCTGATCGCGGGTATAAAATATGTAATTACTGGTTGCTGCGTAGTTATTAAAAAATCCCACTTTCCGCCCCTGTGCCATTTCTTTGATTTCGAATGCACTTTTCTGACGGTTATAAAATGTGATTTTCAAATTGCCCACATTCGGAATAATATCAAACGCAATATAAACCCGAAACAACACAAGCAGCAGAATCACCGGAATCGCCAGGCGTGTAAACCACAACTTTGTTTTTTTATTTTCCTTAATTAAAGGATAGGTAAGAAATATAATCATCGGAATTATTGCCGATAACCAGTGAATTTCTATCCGGTTTTTAAAACTCATTACCAAGAAAAGTAAAATAAACCCCGATATATTAAACACGAGTGCTCTTTCGAAGTGGTTTTCAGGTTTTACTTTTAACAATTTCCGGAGCACAATAAAACCTGAAAACGGACCTGTAACGGCAACAATTCCTGCAAGATATGGCAATAAATATTTTAACTGAATTGGTTTGGCACGTTCAACCAAATGGTATTTAAATGTGGGAAATTCATTTTCGATTTGCCACAATATATGCGGGATAAGCATCAATATCGATAGAATAACAATCCCATAAAAATATTTATTCTTCAGCAAGCTGATATTCGAGAACAGGGTAAATCCGATAATCAGAAAAGCATGGTATTTACTATAAATCATTGCGGGTATAATAAGTCCCAATGCCAGCATAGTTTGCCAGTTCTGCCGCGTAAGAAATTCCCTGTAAGCTAAAAGAAATAATATTGTGAAAAACATTAACGGGATGTCGGGAATTGCAAGAAACCCGGCAATATGCGTATGGATTAGCGGAAAAGAAAAAACAAAAACGAAAAGGAAACGTAAATTCTTTCCATCTTTTAATTCATTTAAAATTAGCGCAAGCGTGAGGGTTGAAATTAAAATAAATAAAAGCCGCACCCCAATTTCGCCCGGTAGAATTGATGACCCGATAAAAATCAGCAGAGCCACCATTGGAGGATGATCAAAATAACCCCAGTCAGGATGTTGAGCGTACATCCAATAGTACGATTCATCGGAATGCAATCCGGTAAAAATTGACTGAAGCAGGTTCAAAATAAACCAGATTCCCAAAACCAGGAAATGTATGCGGTTAAGATTTTTCATTCAGGGCTATTTTGGTTTGGCAATTAAATAGCTGGTGCCATTCGTTTTTAGTTTTTGTACAGCCGGTTGCATAAAATGCGGAAACTTTGAAACAGGCACCGCCGACCACTCTTCGGAGCCTTTCAATACCTTGTAATTTGATAAATTGAGCGAATCCTGCTGCTTTTTATCAAATACAAGAAAATGCGCCGGAGTTTCGATTAATGTAAAAACGTTGTTCATGCTTATTACATCCATCTGATTATTACTGTGAATACGAATGTTCGAAGCAGTCCTTATATTTCCGTAAACATAAACTTTATCTGCTTCTGCGATTCCCTGCGTATGCAGCGTTTCCACAAGTTGTTTGCCGGGATTTGGCATTAACAACGGATATAACAACACAAACGCACTGAAATAGAGCAGCATCACTCCATTGGCAATTATGGTTTCCTGCCCGGCAAATCTGAAAGCACCTGCTTTATATAAAACTATCACAGCAAAAGAGAATAATGTTCCGAGAATCAAAAGCAAGGTTGAATCGATAAAAATGCCATAGAAAATATTAATTGTAAGTACAATCACATTCAAAACAAACAGCACAGAGATAGTACCTTTTTTGATTCCGGTTTTTGATTCGGATGAAACTACAGCAAAAAACATGGCAACCAGCGGTATTGCAGGTAAAACGTAACGGTCGTAAAATTTAAATACAGCCCCAGCCATAAAAATTATGAGTACCACCCATAAAAAGATAAACCCGAGTAATGCTTTTTTTGTGTTGTCGGAGTCTTTAATTTGTGTTTTTAAATCAGCAGGTTTCCACAATGCAATAAAAATCCAGGGGATGAGAAATGCGGCAAGGTTGACAATTCCAAGGCTTGCATTGCCAACAGCCTGCACTATTTTGCCAGAAATTCGGTCGCCTACCTGGTCAGCAAAAAACGATTCAAAATATACAGCGCCATGAATAAAATACATCACAGCAAACCAGCTTAATGCAAGCAAAACAGCAACAACCATCGAAAATGGTTCAAAAATAAGTCTGAAATTTATCTTTTTCCAGGGGTTGAAAACAAGGTAAAGCATACTGGCTCCGGCAAATGCAACAGCCGGAAATCCTTTGGTTTCAAAAGCCAGCGCTGCTCCAAGGTACGCCATCCAGTAATAAATTTTACGGGGTTGTGCCGAAACCAGAATTTCCAAAAAACCCCAGGCGCTTATTGTTAAAAACAGTGTAAGCAGAATATCGGGTATCGAACGGCCGGCAGAAATTAAAACCAGAGGATTTGAAGCCGTAATAAATGCTGCAATAACTGCAGTTTTTCGGTTTTGAGTTAACGATCTGGCCATCAGAAAAGTAATTGCCACAAGCAATGCCCCCGCAAGCCAGAAGAACAATCGCGATGTAAAAGTGCTTACCCCAAAAATCGCGTAACTCCCCATTAAAACCCAGTATGTTAAAATGGGTTTTAAAAACCTTGGGCTGCCATCGGCCGCATAAGGCGTAAAATAATCGCCCTTTTCCATCATTTGCAAAACGGCATCGGTATAATATTTTTCGTCGGGGTAATGAAAAACAAAATCGAGCGAAGCGGGAGCCGAATAGAGTAAAAAAAGTATGGGAATAATGTAGAGCCAGTATTTTTGAATTTCAGGTTTTTGCATGATTTAAAGTTTTATCAGAAACATAGGTTTTAGTACCTGGTCACGGGTTTTTGGATTGATAAAATTGCCTCCCCGGTTTAAATACAAATGGCGATATTCAATAATTGTGTCGGGGACGATTTGTAGTTTTTCGAAATGTGTGAATCCCACGTCATCGGTAAAAATCCAACTCCCGTTGCGCGTGGCTATTTCTTTCAGTTCGTTTTCGTTTTTAATCTGGCTTGCCTGCGGTTCGCTGTAGAAAAAGAGTTCGTACTGGCCGTAATAATAGTTATACAATTTTTCATTTTTGCCGGCGTGTTGGGTAAAATACATAGCGGCCTTTGGTGGGGCCTGAAAACTAAACATATAAGGGAAAATATGAGTGTTCAGCAATATCATTAATGCCGAAAAAGCCAAAAGCGACGGTACGATCATTCGGCTTAGCTTATCTTTCGATTTTATTAAAACTATAATGCTGAGCGCTCCGGCAAATGCCAAAACCAGCCAGAAAAACCAACCGGGAAAAGGGAAAAGCCAAATCGCAATTCCAAGTGTGGTAATCCAAAGAAATGCAGTTACTCCAAATTGAATCCGAATAAACGACTTCACAAGATTTGGGAAGTTCGGGAGCGATATGTCAATCCACTTGGCAGTTAAAACGGCCATCAGGGGGATAATGGAGAAAATATAATTGGGCACCTGGTTTTTTGAGACACTTATTATTAAAAAGAAAATCCAGATACCGGTGAATGTAAAATATTCATCAGTTCGAAAACTGTTTTTTGCAAGCGTTTTAAATTCAAGAAAAGCCGAAACAAAAAACAACAATACCCATGGAAGAAAGACATATAACAATGTATGGACGAAAAAAAACGGGTCGTTTGATGCCTTAATGTAGCTTCCGGTAATACGGCCAATATTATTCTCCCAAAAGAAAAATCGAATTCCGGCCCACCCGAATTGATTCATAAGCCCGATTAATGCCGGGCTGGCAACAGCAAACGCCAGAATAATTCCCAAAAACCAGCGGTAATCGAATAAAAAACGGTAATCTTTTTTTAATATAATATGGCCAACAACAGCAAACGCTGGTATTGCAGCTCCAATCGGGCCTTTGCTAAGCATAGCCAGTCCAATGGCAATAAATCCTATTATCCAGTGTTTATTCTTTCTGGTTTTTATAAATTCGAAAAGCTGCCACAGCGCCAGCGTAACAAATGCCTGTAGCGGTGTGTCGGAATGAATGTCCATACTGTACAGCACATAAATGCTCGAGAAAGCCAGAAAAATGGCTGTAAGTATTCCAACACGCCGGTTGTATAAACTTTCGCCCAACCGAAACGACCAGTAAAAACCTGCAAACACAAGCAAAAGAAAGGGCAATTTGAACCAGAAATTGGAAATACCTCCGATTGAAAAACCCAGCGCTCCCAACCAAAACATCATAGGAGGTTTTTGGTCGTATGCATCGCCGTGAACTGTTAAATTGATATAATTTCCGTTTTGAAATGTTTCTTTCGCAACCGTTGCATATTTGCCTGCATCGCGGGTAACATCAATAGGTAAACCGGCGAAATAGGAAATTGCAGCAATAACTGCCAGAAAAATAATTGTAAGCCGAAGTATTTTGTCTTTTGGCATGAATTCGTTTTTTTTCAGCCATAAAAATCGTATTTTTTTAACACATAACGAAACCCCTTACAAAATGAGTGAATCAATCAATCTTTCGAACACAACATTGTTTCGCTCCGAATTCAATATATTTGCCGAAAACAAAATCTTTAGCGATGAAACTTTGGGATAAAGGCATACAGGTAAACAAGGCAATAGAAGCATTTACTGTGGGTAACGACCGCGAACTCGATATTTACCTGGCACCATACGATATTTTAGGTTCAATGGCGCACATCACAATGCTCGAATCGGTGGGGCTGATTGAAAAGCACGAATTGCCTGTTTTGCTCGAAGGTTTGCGAAAACTTTACGACGAAGCCATCTCCAGCCGTTTTATTATCAACGAAGGAATTGAAGACGTGCATTCACAGGTTGAATTTCTGCTTACCAAAACTTTGGGCGACCTTGGCAAAAAAATTCACAGTGGCCGCTCGCGTAACGACCAGGTTTTACTCGACCTCAAACTTTTTACCCGCGACGCAATCCGCGAAGTAGTTGAAACAACTTCGGGTTTGATTGACCTTCTTTTAAAACGGGCCGAAGAAACAAAGCACATCCTCATGCCCGGGTACACGCACCTGCAGGTGGCTATGCCATCGTCGTTCGGGCTGTGGTTCAGCGCTTATGCCGAGAGTATTACCGACGACCTTGAACTTTTACTTTCAGCCTATAAAATCACTAACCAGAATCCGCTGGGTTCGGCTGCCGGATATGGTTCTTCGTTTCCACTAAACCGACAGATGACCACCAACTTGCTGGGTTTTGGTAAAATGAATTACAACGTGGTGTATGCCCAGATGGGGCGGGGCAAGACCGAGAAAATTGTGTCGTTTGCCATTGCCAATCTGGCTTCAACGCTTTCGAAACTGGCTTTTGATGTGTGTTTGTTTATGAGCCAGAATTTTGGTTTTGTGCGTTTGCCCGACGAGTTTACCACAGGTTCGAGTATTATGCCGCACAAAAAAAACCCCGATGTTTTTGAGTTGGTGCGCGCCCGATGCAACAAACTGCAAGGCATTCCGGCACAAATCACCATAATGACGAACAACCTACCCATTGGTTATTTTCGCGACCTTCAATTAGTAAAAGAGGTGTTTTTGCCATCGTTTAAAGAAATAACCGACTGTCTGAATATTTCGGCACTGGCGCTCGAAAACATGACAGTGAATACCGATATCATTTCTAATCCAATGTACGACTACCTTTTCAGTGTTGAAGAGGTGAACAAACTTGTTTTGCAGGGAATGCCATTTCGCGATGCATACAAAACCGTTGGCGAACAAATCAATGCCGGAAATTTCAAACCCGAAAAACAGGTGAATCATACCCACGAGGGTAGTATTGGCAATCTTTGCCTCGATAAAATACAGGAGTATAAACAAACAATTGTCGGTCAGTTTGAATTTGCCAGAATCGAAAAAGCGATTGAAAATCTGCTGAATTTCTGATTTGGGAATAAGTAAAATCTGAAATTTTCAGCTTAATTTTAACCATTACAGAAAAGTTAAGCGTATGTTATTAAACATTTCTGTAAGAGTTGCATCTTGCAATAATTGAAGTATTTGTTTACTTTTGATTTCACTTTGTAAGGAAAATAATAATTTTGCTTTCAATTTAGCAGCGATGAAGAAAAATTTTCACCGGCTGTTTTTGGTGTGCAGACAAGTTATAACAAAATAAAACAGACATTACAGATGAGATTACCTGACGCTCAGGGTTTATACAATCCGGCGAATGAACATGAGAATTGCGGGATTGGGTTTGTGGCCCACATTAAAGGAACCCCGTCACACGATATTGTTCGGCGCGGACTTGAAGTTTTGCTGAACATGGACCATCGTGGTGCAACTGGTGCCGATAAAACCACAGGTGATGGTGCTGGATTGCTGATGCAAATTCCGCACGAATTTATTACCGATGTTTTGAATATCAGCGTTGGTGAAAAGGGAACCTACGGTACTGGTCTCGTTTTTTTGCCAAAAAATGAGGCTGAAGCTGCAGTTTGTATCGAAATCCTGAATAAGCATATCGGTAACGAAGGACTTGGTCTTGCCGGTTGGCGCGACGTTCCGGTTGACAGCTCTGCTCCCGGAAAGATTGCACAGGCAACTGAGCCTGCAATAAAACAGGTTTTTGTGCGCGGTAATTACGAAAAGGACACACTCGAAAGAAAATTATACATCGTTCGTAAACTGGCTGAAAAAGAGATTCGCGATTCGGAACTGAAAGAAAAGTCAGCTTTTTACCAGCCCAGTTTTTCGGCAAAGGTAATTGTATATAAGGGAATGTTTACGCCGCAGCAGTTGCGCGATTATTACCTCGATTTTAAACACGATAAATTTAAAAGCGCCATTGCACTTGTGCATTCGCGCTTTAGTACAAATACTTTTCCATCGTGGGATTTGGCGCAGCCATTCCGCATCATCGCCCACAACGGCGAAATCAACACCATTCGTGGAAACCGATTGTGGATGCAGGC
This sequence comes from Draconibacterium sp., assembly GCA_050179035.1. Lineage (GTDB taxonomy): Bacteria > Bacteroidota > Bacteroidia > Bacteroidales > Prolixibacteraceae > Draconibacterium. The sequence goes on from JBFXFM010000025.1 coordinate 36,032, forward strand.
GCGCGAAGGTTTGCTGAAATCGGAAATTTTCGGAGAAGACCTGAAAAAGCTTTTACCGGTAATCGAGCCGGGAAAATCTGATTCGGCATCGTTTGACAATGTGCTCGAATTTTTGCACATGACCGGACGTACCATTCCGCATTCGCTTTGTATGATGATTCCTGAATCGTACAATCAGAAAAACCCGATTCCGGAAAGTCTGAAAGCGTTTTACGAATACCACTCCACAATTATGGAACCCTGGGATGGCCCGGCGTCAATGGTATTTTCTGATGGCCGGTACATTGGCGGAACGCTCGACCGTAACGGTTTACGCCCGTCGAGGTACGTGATTACCAAAAACAACCTGATTGTAATGGGCTCCGAAGTGGGTGTTCAAACCTTCGATCCCGAAGAAATTAAAGTAAAAGGTCGTTTGCGCCCCGGGAAAATATTGCTTGTTGATACGCAGCTCGGCATTATTATCCCCGACGAGGAGGTGAAAGACCAGCTCAGCCGCCGCAATCCTTACGAAATGTGGCTCAGGGAGAACAGGCTGGTGATGGACGATATCAAAGTGAGAACCAGGGTTCCTTCGCAGATTGACAATTTCGAGACTTACGCCAAAGTGTTTGGGTACTCGAAAGAAGATATGTACGAGATTATTCACCCGATGGCGGATACAAGCGCCGAACCTACAAGTTCGATGGGAAACGACGCGCCACTGGCTGTTTTCTCCGACAAACCCAAAAGGCTTTTCGATTATTTTAAGCAAATGTTTGCGCAGGTTACTAACCCTCCAATCGACTCGATTCGTGAAGGGCTGGTAATGTCGCTTACCAATTATATTGGTTCACTTAGTTCGAACCTGCTCATCGAATCAACCGAGCATTGCAAGCTGGTTAAATTCGACAGCCCGATTATCACAAACACCGACCTTGGAAAGATAAAGGATTTGAAAGATGAGCTTTTCACGCACAAGGTAATCAAAATGGTTTTCCCGGTTGGTGGTGGAAAACTCGGGCTTGAGAGTGCCCTCGAAAATATGCTTGCTGAAGCTGAAGAAGCTGTTGATCAAAAGAAAAACTACATCATTCTCAGCGATCGCGATATTTCAGAAGATTATGCCCCGATTCCCTCGGTGCTTGCTGTGGCGGCGGTTCATCACCACCTCATTAAAGCACAGAAGCGCATGCAGGTTGGAATCATTGTTGAAACCGGCGATGCCCGCGAAATCAACCATTTTGCACTGTTGTTGGGGTACGGCGCAAGCGTAATCAATCCTTACCTTGCTTTTGCCGCCATCGATCATTTGGTGAAAGAGGGGAAAATAACCCGTGATTATGTTGAAGCCCGGAAAAATTTCATCAAATCAATTGATAAAGGCTTGTTGAAAGTGTTCTCAAAAATGGGTATTTCAACGCTGAGAAGTTACCATGGCGCGCAGATTTTCGAAGCCATTGGTATCAGCCAGGAAGTTATCAATAAATACTTTACCGGAACTGTTTCAAAAATCGGAGGTGTTGGATTGGAAGAAATTACCCGAGAAGCAGTGATGTTTCATGAGCAGGCATACAAACCCGAGGTGGCGCCTGAACCTTTCAGATTTGAAAATGGTGGTGTTTATGCCTGGCGGAAATATGGCGAACACCATGCCTGGAACCCCGAAAATATTGGTCTTTTACAGTGGGCAACACGTACAAACGACTACAGCAAATACAAAGAATACAGTGCGATCATCGATCAGCAAAATAAAAAGCCGGCATTTATCAGGGGCTGTTTTAACCTGAAACGGAATCCGATTCCACTCGACCAGGTTGAATCGGAAGAGGAAATAATGAAAAGGTTTGTAACCGGTGCCATGTCGTATGGATCGATTAGCAAGGAGGCACATGAAGCGCTGGCGATTACAATGAATACCATCGGCGGTCGCAGCAATACCGGTGAAGGTGGCGAAGACCCCGAACGTTTTGGCACCAACCGGAACAGCAAAATCAAACAGGTGGCATCGGGGCGTTTTGGTGTTACCAACAACTACCTCGTAAATGCCGACGAGCTTCAGATAAAAATTGCCCAGGGTGCAAAACCGGGGGAAGGGGGACAGCTTCCGGGTTACAAAATCGACAAGATTATTGCGAAACTCAGGAACTCGACTCCGGGTATTACTTTGATTTCGCCACCACCGCACCACGATATTTATTCAATTGAAGATTTGGCACAGTTGATTTACGACCTTAAAATCACCAACCCGCGTGCTGCCGTTTCGGTAAAATTAGTTTCAGAAGATGGTGTGGGCACCATTGCAGCCGGTGTTGCCAAAGCTTTTTCAGATGTGATAATTATTGCCGGTGGCGATGGCGGAACAGGCGCCAGCCCGGCCAGCTCAATAAAACATGCAGGCTTGCCGGTTGAACTCGGTATCGCCGAGGCACAACAAACGCTTGTACTGAACAACCTCCGTGGAAGGGTAAAACTCCAGGTTGACGGGCAATTTAAAAATGGCCGCGACGTGGTTACAATGGCTTGTTTAGGTGGCGAGGAGTTTGGTTTCTCAACTTCAGCACTGATTGTGCTGGGTTGTATTATGATGCGCAAATGTCACATGAACACCTGCCCAGCCGGAATTGCAACACAGGACAAAGATCTTAGAAAACGGTTTATCGGTAAAGCAGAATACACCATCAACTTCTTCAGGTTTATTGCCCGCGAAGTAAGGGAATACCTGGCTGAAATGGGTTTTGCTAAATTTCAGGATATTGTTGGCCGTACCGATTTGCTTGAGCTGAACCCCGAAGTGGTGAACTGGAAAATGAAAAATATCGATTTTTCGAGGGTTCTTTATGTTCCTGATTCAGCAAAGGAAAATGCAATACGGAACACACATCAGAACGAAAAACTGAGTGAAGGACATATCGATTTAAAACTGCTGAAAGAAGCTGGTAAAGCGATTCAGTCGGGTGAGAAAGTATGGATTTCGCAAAAAATTGTAAATACAGACAGAACAGTTGGCGCCATGCTTTCGGGCGAAATCTCGCGCAGGTATGGTGAAGCTGGTTTGGCAAAAGATACCATCACCTGTATTTTTAACGGAACAGCAGGCCAGAGTTTCGGGGCGTTCCTTGTAAAAGGTGTGACTTTCAGACTGGTGGGTGATTCAAACGACTATATCGGCAAAGGTTTATCAGGAGGAAAAATCGTGGTGGTTCCGCCGCCCGAATCTACATTCAAACCTGAGGAAAATATCATTATCGGGAATACCTCGTTTTATGGTGCAACCAATGGTGAAGCTTACATCAGGGGTGTGGCCGGCGAACGCTTCTGCGTGCGAAACTCAGGCGCCAAAGCCGTGATAGAAGGTACCGGCGACCATTGCTGCGAATACATGACAGGCGGTCGTGTTGTTGTGTTGGGCAGAACAGGGAAAAACTTTGCCGCGGGGATGAGTGGCGGTATTGCTTATGTGCTCGATGTAAACGGCGATTTCGATTATTACTGTAACAAAGGGTTGGTTGAACTTGGTCCGGTGGAAGACAAAGCCGACATCAGGGAACTCCAGGAAATCATTAATAAGCATCTGCTTTATACGCAGAGTTCACTGGCATCAAAAATTCTTACCAATTGGGATGAATATCTGCCGCGGTTTGTAAAAGTTATTCCGTTTGAATACAAAAAAGTGCTTGAAGAATTAAAACTGCTCGAATTGCAGAAGAAATTGCAATTGGCAGAAGAAGACCCATCGCGGCACGAGTAATATTATCGATTGTATAAATTTTAAAAAAAGGAAATTCAGGATATGGGAGACCCAAAAGGATTTATGAAGATTCCCCGGAAAGATGCAGGTTACCGGCCGGTAAACGACAGAATTTCGGATTACAGTGAAGTGGAACAAACAATGAACGACGAAGACCGCGCTTTGCAGGCTTCGCGTTGCATGGATTGTGGCATCCCGTTTTGTCACTGGGGATGCCCGGTGGGCAGCAAAATTCCCGAATGGCAGGATGCAATTTACCGGGGGCGTAAAGCTGAGGCTTATTTTATTTTGCATTCAACAAACAGTTTTCCCGAAATAACCGGACGAATTTGCCCGGCACCCTGCGAAAAATCGTGTGTATTGGCAATACACGAAGAAGCTGTTACCATTCGCGAAAACGAATGCGCCACTGTTGAACAGGCTTTTGATGCCGGAATCATTGTGGCAAATCCACCAAAAATCCGCACAGGCAAAAAAGTGGCGGTTATCGGGTCCGGACCTGCCGGACTTTCAGCAGCCGACTTGCTGAACCGCGCCGGACACTGGGTTACAGTTTTCGAGAAAAATGATGCCATTGGCGGATTGTTGCGATACGGAATACCCGATTTCAAACTCAGCAAAAGTGTAATCGACCGCCGTCTCGACCTGTTTGCCCAGGAAGGAATTGTTTTTAAAACCAACGTGAACGTGGGTGTTGATATTACAAAAGATGAACTTTTAAGTGAGTTTGACGCAGTTTTGCTGGCAGTTGGCGCCGAACAAGCCCGCGATTTACCAGTTGAAGGGCGCGATTTGCAGGGTGTTTATTTTGCCATGGACTTTTTAACCCAGCAGAATAAAAAAGTAGCCGGGCAACAAATTCCTGAAGACAAACGAATTTTGGCCCGCGATAAAAATGTGCTTGTAATTGGCGGCGGTGATACTGGTTCAGACTGTGTTGGAACGTCAATCCGGCAAAAAGCAAAATCGGTAACACAAATCGAAATTCTGCCCAAACCACCCGAAAAACGTGAGGAAGGAAATCCCTGGCCATACTGGCCCAACACATTGCGTACCTCGAGCTCGCACCTCGAAGGTTGCGAACGCCGCTGGAGCCTGAACACAAAACGGTTTATAGGCGAAAACGGCAAACTAAAACAGGTGGAAGTGGTAAAAGTGGAATGGTTTAAAGATGTTTCCGGTCGCTATTCAATGAAAGAAATTGAAGGCACAGCCGAAATTCTGAACGTTGATTTGGCACTGCTTTCGATGGGATTTACACAGCCTGTTCATTCAGGTCTGCTCAATGCGCTGGGTGTTGAATTCGATGCCCGCGGCAATGTGAAAGTTGATGGTAAAAAACAGTCGTCGGTACAGAAAATATTTGCAGCCGGTGATGCTGAAAGAGGCGCCAGCCTTGTGGTTCATTCAATTGAAGCAGGTAAAGTGGCTGCCCGGAATATCGATGAGTTTTTAAAACCTGTAAGAAATTAGGAGACGTTTTTTTATATACAGTGCAGTTTTTTTAAGAGGTAGCCGGTTAAAGGGATACAAATCCGAATCAAACGAATCACATTTCCTTGACCAGATTGTGAAACCACCGGCTCCTCTTTTTTATTGTCAGTGGGTTAACTTACAGAGCATCTTTTTTCGGCCATCCGGGTATTTTAATCGGTAAAACAAGAAGGTCTTCATGCTGTGAATATTATTTTTGCACCATGTTAAAAATTCGGAAATATCTGATTTTGATGCTCGGAGTGTTCCTTGTTTTTCTTACATCGGCTGTTATTCATGTCGATTCGGATGGAACTGGAAATTTGCCAGAGCAAACTACAGAAACGCACAATCCGAATAGTTCATTTGGATGCATCGGTAGTATTGACGATGTTTATGAAGATGAACAGATCCACCAGATTGCTTCAACCATTTTTTTTGCCGTGCCAGTTATTTCAATCGCGGTTCACAAAAATTCCAATCTTATTTCTCAGCCATTTTTACTTCCCTGGGAACCACCAAGAATTTGATATTCAATTGATTTTATGCAAGCTGATGCTTTGCAGTTTGTTACTGTAATTCTAACTGATTGATTACTGAAAAGTGAATCAGCACCGGCAGGTTATTTCATTATTTACCTTCTTAGTTTGAATTGAATTCAGTGAATTCAGTATTTCAGTACATTTCATTGATGCGTAATTCTCTTAATAACATCATTATTAATAATTTAAAAAGCAAATTTTATGGACTTTGAACAAATTTTTGAAAATAGAAAATATCGTTACAATAATCAGGGCAAATTTAATTACAATAATGCCGGATATCCTTATCATTCCAGCAAAGGTTATGATAAACATTACAGACAGAAAGCTTTTCTGAGAAACATTTTCAGTAACCGGAAATTAAGGGTTGCGATTATTGTTGGTTTTGTAATTGTGTTGTTTATTTTGATAGCTCTTATCGCATTGCTTTTCCCTTTAATAAGCAATCTTTTCAATTATATTCTTGAAAATGGTATCTCGGGTTTGTTGGGTGAAGCCGGCAAATTGCTGGAGACAATCTGGACTGGCAGTAAGTAAAAATTGTACAGGTAATTAATAGTATATCAGAATAAAATGGAAATAAATGGATTTGTTTGGGCGGGATTTCTGCTGTTTGTACTGCTGATGCTTGCGCTTGATTTGGGTGTTTTTCATCGCAAATCGCATGAAGTAAAAATAAAGGAAGCGCTTATTTGGAGCGCTGTGTGGATTTCGCTGGCGCTGATTTTTAATGCAGGGGTATATTTTTATCTGGGTAAAGAAAAAGCCATTGAGTTTCTTACCGGTTATGTTATCGAAAAATCGCTGAGTGTTGATAACCTTTTTGTGTTTATCATGGTGTTTTCGTATTTCAATGTCGATACAAAATACCAGCACAAGGTGCTTTTCTGGGGTATTCTTGGAGCGCTTGTTATGCGGGCTATCTTTATTTTTGCCGGAGTTGCACTTATTCAGCAGTTTCACTGGATAATTTATGTTTTTGGGGCATTCCTGATTTTTACCGGGATAAAGATGCTTGTGCAGAAAAATGAGGAAGTTTCGCCCGACAAAAATCCGCTGGTGCGCCTTTTTAAAAGGTTTTTCCCAGTAACCGATATAGTGCATGGCGACAGGTTTTTTGTGAAAATAAATGCCAAAACAGTGGCAACTCCTCTGTTTATCGTGCTTTTAATCATCGAGTTCACCGACCTGATTTTTGCAGTCGATTCAATTCCTGCCATACTCGCCATTTCAAACGACACATTTATCATTTTTACCTCGAATGTGTTTGCCATTCTTGGGTTGAGGGCATTATATTTTGCGTTGGCCGGAATTGCAAAACTGTTTTATTACCTGAAATATGGTTTGTCAGCAATCCTCGTTTTTGTTGGAGTAAAAATGGTAATCGCCGGATTTTTTAAAATTCCAGTACTGTATTCACTTTTGATAATTGTTTCAATATTAATAATATCCATACTGGCTTCAGTGATTTTTCCAAAAACAAGTAAAAATTAAACAAATTAAAAACTGAGAATTATGAAATGTCCCAATTGTAATGTGCCGTTAATCATGTCGGAACGGCAGGGAATCGAAATTGATTATTGTCCGCAATGCCGCGGTATCTGGCTCGACCGCGGCGAACTCGATAAAATTATCGAACGCTCGTCGAATGAACCAACCTATAACCAGCAACCTCCGGTTAATCCGTTTCAACAGGGCGGGCAACCGTATGGTTACCGGAAACCCTACAAACAGAAACACTGGCTGAGCGATTTGTTTGATTAGGGTTATTAGAGAACTGTCAGAATTGTCGTTTTAGTTTCAATCACTAACTCCTTCAGTAATGTGGGAGTTATTGATTTTCAGTAGTCGATGTTGTGGAAAATATTTGATTACAGTGTTAGTTCAGTCCCTTCAGGCCGTTTGTGTTTCCAGCGCCGGTGCGACCAAAGGTAATATTCAGGTTCGTTGCGGATGATTTCTTCTGTCTTCTTTACATAAGCCATTAAGATTTCATCGGAGTTGGCATCTTTTGGATTCTCAAATAGCAATATAAATTCTATTTCATATTTACCACGCCCGGTTTTCTTTGTGTGCTGAAAAAAAACTGGTTGGTTAGTACTGATTGCAATTTTTTCAGGTCCCTGGTAAAATGGTGTTTCCTGGTTTAGAAAAATTGTCCAGAATTTCGATCGTGAAGGTGGAGTTTGGTCAGCGGCCAGCCAAAGCCCGGTGAGAACTCCCTTTTTCTGGTAATCAATTATGGCGCGGGCGGTTTTGTTTACCGGAATACTTGTGCTTCCCCATTTTTGCCTGTTATGCAATAAAAAGTTCTCCATCGCATTATTTCCACGTATGGGATTGTAAACATTGAGGATATGATGTTTCAGTTTCGATTGGGCAAAACCTGTCCATTCCCAGTTGTTGTGGTGCATGGCAAGTGCAACTACACTTCTGCCTTTATCAAAAAAATCGTTTGCAACATCAGTTCCTTTTACCAATAACCTTCTTTCAATAGATTTATCAGAAATGCTGTAAATTTTTATCGATTCGAAAAAAACATCGCAGAAGTGACGGTAAAACCGGCTTCTGATTCGTTTTATTTCCGATTCAGGTTTTTCGGGGAATGCGTTTCTGAGGTTAGTGGTGATTACTTTCCAACGGTACCTGAATATAAACCTGATGAATAAATACAAAATATCGGAAAGGCGGTATAAAATCCAGAATGGCAGGTATGATATTGCAATCAAAAACGCAACTATAATCTTGTTTGCCATTCTTTTAAGAAAGTTCTCATGGTATCGTTTGTCCGTTTTAGCCAGTTCGTTTTCAACCATTCTAATAGAAGTTAATTGTTTAAAGCAATATCTGCGGGTTTTTTGTGTTTCCACCGGCGGTGCGACCAAAGATAGAATTCGGGTTTCTCTCTGATTAGCTCCTCCATTCGCTGAATATATGTTTTAATGATTTCTGTTTCACTAAACTGTGTAGGGTCTTCAAATAATAGTTCAAACTTTGTGTTGTATTTGCCCCGTCCTGTTTTTTCAATTTTCTGAAAAAAAACAGGAGATTTAAAACGCCTTGAAATTGCCGCCGGCCCCGGATAAAACAAAGCATCCTGATGGAGAAAAGTAAACCATTCTTCGTGGTTCCCGGGCGGAGTTTGGTCTCCTGCCAGCCAAATAAAAACAGGTTCTTTTTGTTTTTCAGCTTTCACAATCCGGCGCAGAACATTTTTGTTTTGAATTAACTCTGCTCCCCACCTTGCGCGGTTATTAATTAGTAATTCATCAAATTTTTGATTGTGTAATGGTTTATAAACACCAAGAATAGTATGCTTTATATACATAGGGAAAATACAACTCCATTCCCAATTATTGTAGTGCATAGTAAGAACAACAACGCTTTTCCCCTGAGCATAAAATTGATTTATCAACTCAGGGTTTTCAATAATCATTCTTTTTTTGATTTCTTTTTGTGATATGTGACTCGATTTTATCGACTCGAGCATTAAATCGCTAAAATGGCGATAATATTTTTTTGAAATATTTTGTATTTCTTTTTCTGATTTTTCAGGAAATGCGTTTCTGAGATTATTTATAACCACCAGCTTACGATACCCGAAAACATAATAAACAAAAAAGTAGAAAATATCGGCAAACATATAGATTAACCAAAACGGAAGTTTAGCAATTAACGCCAAGCCCAGAATCCCAATATTTGTCAAAAAACCTTTTGTCATCAGCATTAAAAATGATGGTAAAACTACATTTTTTAACTGAATTGTGTCCGTTTATATCAATTTCACGTCTATCTTTCGCGCTATAAATTGCAAAACCATGAAGCTTCAGATTACAGCATTATTCCTGATTTTTGTGTTAAATATGAATGCACAGAATTTTTTTATTGCGCACCGTGGCGACTCGTTTGTTGCTCCGGAAAATACGGTGGCGTCGGCCAAAAGCGCCTGGCAGGCAGGTGCCGACGCGGTTGAAATTGATATTCATCTTTCGATAGACAACCGCATTTTGGTAATACACGACAGTGATACCAAGCGTACCTGCAGCAGTAAAAAAAATCTGGAAATAGCCAAAACACCATCGGTTTTATTGCGCGATCTTGATGCCGGCATCTGGAAAGGACAGCAGTTTAAAGGCGAAAAAATCCCATTTCTGATTGAAATTTTGGAAACAGTTCCCGAAGAAAAAACGCTGGTAGTGGAAATAAAATGTGGAAGTGAAGTGATTCCTCCATTGGTGAGAGTTATGGAAAAAACACCAAAGAGAAAACAGGTGGTGTTTATCAGCTTTGGCTGGGATACTATTCTCGAAACAAAGAAAACTTTCCCCGATAACAAATGTTACTGGTTGAGTGCGTCAAAAAACGGGCTGACAAAAAAAATGAAAGAGGCTGCTGAAGCCGGGCTTGAAGGAGTAAACCTGCAGAGCAAAATAATTGATGAGGAAGTTATGGCTGCTGCGAAGGATTACAAACTTGAAGTACTTGCGTGGACAGTTGACGACCCCGCAGAAGCTAAACGTATTTCGCAGCTTGGTGTAACAAAAATCACCACCAACCGTCCGGCCTGGCTGAAAGAAGAACTGGCTAAAAAGTAGAGCAAACTGCCAGTTGAAATGCTCTTTTTGCAATTAAAACCGACTTCTGAATTTTTACCCCGTGTGAAGGTAGAATTGAATTCAATCCACCTGTTTTATAGTACAATTTAAAATTGTGGTTGTGTTCGCCGCCAGCCATAAATTCCGCAATGCGACTGCCAATTCCGGCGTAATTATTTGGTAGCGGAACCGCATAATCAACAATTACAATGCGTTTGGCAATTCTTTTCATTTCGGCCAGGATTGGCTGGTACAAATCAGGGTTAAACTGGTGAAGTGCCAGTGTCATGGCAGCCACATCAAAGCTTTTATCTCCAAATTGTTCCAGCCGGGTGGCATCGGCAGTATGAAAAGTCACGTTTTTCAATCCGGTTTTCCTGAGCCTGCGGTTCGCAAAATCAACCATCGACTGAGACAAATCAACACCGGTTACCTGTGATGCCCTGTTCGCCAAAGCGAAAACCTGCGCTCCTGTTCCACAGGCAATGTCAATCACAGTTTCGCCTTGCTTTATTTCGGGTAAAATTCTTTTCCTGAGTCCTGTAAGCAGTGGATCGACAAAAGTTGCGTAAAATATTCCTGATTCAACCATCGTAAATTCAAATTACCAGTTATAAACCGTTCACTCTTTTTTTTGTTCTTTTGAATAATTAAAAACTAAAGAAATGAATAAATATCTGATTTTGTTTGTTGGGTTGTTTTTTGTGTTCACCGGTTTTAAAACCGACAAACCTGCTTATTCGCTTTTCGATAAAGAAGGAAAAACCGAAAAATATGAGAAAATGATGAAAGCGCTGGAAGATGCTGATGTGGTGTTGTTTGGCGAATCGCACGATAATCCCATCGCACACTGGTTGCAACTTGAGGTTACCAAAGATTTGTATGAATCGGAAAAGGAAGACCTCGTTTTGGGTGCCGAAATGTTCGAAAGCGATGTACAGGTAGTTGTTGATGAATATCTTTCGGGAGCAATTTCAACCAGTAGTTTCGAAAACGAATCGCGTCCGTGGCCCAACTACAAAACCGATTACAAACCTTTGGTTGAATTTGCCAAAAAGAACAAACTGAATTTTGTGGCAACCAATGTTCCGCGCCGTTACGCTTCGCTTGTTAATTCAAAAGGTTTTGAAGGACTCGAAGGATTATCAGACGAAGCAAAAGCTTTTATTCCGCCACTTCCCATAAAATACGATGCTGAACTGAATTGCTACAAAAGTATGATGAATATGGAAGGAATGGGAGGTCACGTTACCGAAAACTTCCCAAAAGCACAGGCAATAAAAGATGCTACAATGGCTCATTTTATCCTTAAAAACTGGTCGAAAAACAAATTGTTTCTGCATTATCATGGCTCGTATCATTCAGAGAATTTCGAGAGTATATACTGGTACCTGAAGCAAGCCAATTCAAAACTAAAAATTGTAACTATTCACACGGTTTCGCAGGCCGATGTTGAAGAGCTTGAAAAAGAAAATATCGGGAAAGCCGATTTTACCATTTGTGTTGACGAAGACATGACAAAAACACGGTAATTCAGGGCATTTAAATAGAAAAGTAGGCCGGTGTTTCAGCAATCTGAAGCAACCGGCCTTTTTCTTAGTGATTATAAACTGTAACTAACAAATCGATCTTTTACTTGTAAATCCTGAAGTTATAAGCCCTGTGGCTTTCTGAGAGCACAATATCATAAGTTCCGTTTGTTGCCATCGAAAAATCGATACATTTTTGTACATCAAAATTTTTCCCAAAGTCGAAACCGTTGTACTGTTCGCCATCTTTGTAAACTTTTAAGTAAACATTTTTCATCGATTGATTTAAAAACGACACATAAAGCTTATCGTTTTTGAATCTGAAACAGGGCTCATTCAATTCTACCATCGGCCCAACTTTAACAGTTTTATCGTCAATAGTTAAAGCTGAATTCAAACTTTTTGTCCCCGATTTTAGGGAGAACTGATATGTTCCGTCTTCCAGTTCTTTCAGACTGAAAATCTTTTTAACACCGGATTGCGGAGTTTCCGATTTCCACTCATGCAGAATCACACCATTGTTATCTGTAATCGATACTTCGAGTAAACATGGCGTATCAGTTTGATAATTTACCAGAATCTTGTCATTCTGTGCTGAGAGAATCTCCGTTTTTGGAGTTTCGGTGGCGTAAACCGTTGCCGATACCAGCAACGCAACAAATGCAAAAAATAAATTTCTTGTTTTCATAGCTGTAATTGTTTTCTTGTTTTCAGCTTAATTGACATGAAAATACATCGTCACGTTACAGCGCTCAACGATTTAATTGCCCAACACCCGTTTCCGGGATATGAACAGTCACTTTTTTTCGATGAAAGTGTTACTGTTTTTGGTTAATCGAACCTTAAAATGGTAATAATTCGCTACTGTTTTAACTGGAGACTGAGCTTGATAAATGAAAATAGCTACTTTCGGAAAATTTTTTTCCGATGGAAATTCAAATCCTTCAATTGCTTGATGGTGCGCGCGATGCCCGCGGATTAACCGTAATCATAGATGTTTTCAGGGCTTTTTCTACTGCTTGTTACGCTTATCATTCAGGGGCCGCAAAAATTATCCCGGTGGGTAGTATCGATTTGGCTTATCGTTTAAAGGAACAAAACCCGGATTATATTTTGTTAGGCGAGCGCAACGAACAAAAACCCGAAGGTTTTGATTTTGGCAACTCACCGTCGCAACTGGTTGCTGAAAAAATAGCGTGGAAAACTTTGGTCCACACCACAAGTTCGGGTACACAGGGAATTGCCAACGCAACAAATGCCGCAGAAATTATTACAGGAAGTTTTGTAAATGCTGGTTCCATTGTGCGTTACATCAGGCAGCAAAATCCGTCGGTGGTTTCGCTGGTTTGCATGGGTTACGCCTGTGAGTATCCCACCGACGAAGATACGTTGTGTGCCGAATGGATTAAAAATGAATTGGAAACCCCACCCAACTTCACCCCGGGGGGAGGCGAAAAATCCAAAAATTTTGCTGAAATGGTTGAAATTATTCGAGATGGTTCGGGAGCGCGGTTCTTCGATCCCGAAAAACAAAGCTGGTCGCCACAGGCCGATTTCGAACTTTGCCTCAACCTGAACCGTTTTGATTTTGTTTTAAAAGTGGAAAAGGAAAATAAGTTGAATTACCTCCGTAAAATTGAAATCTGATAAGAATGAGAAAATATAATTTCGATGAAATAGTGCCGCGCGAAGGCACCAACTCCATAAAATACGATGGCCGCGAACGCATGTTTGGCGACGCCGAAGTGCTCCCGCTGTGGGTGGCCGACATGGATTTTAAGGTACCGTCGTTTATTGTTGATGCGATAAAAAAACGTGCCGAACATGAAATTTATGGCTATACTTTCCGTGGCGAATCGTATTTCGATGCAGTGATTGGCTGGATGAAACGCCGGCACAACTGGGAAATTCAGAAAGAGTGGATTTCATTTAGTCCGGGTGTGGTGGCAGGTTTAACCTTCGCCATCGAAGCTTTTACAAAACCTGGCGACGAAGTGGTAGTGCAACCGCCGGTTTATTTCCCGTTTTTCGATTGTGTAAAAGGTACCAACCGTAAAATGATTGAGAACCCGCTGAAAATTGTAAATGGCCGTTATACTTTCGATTTTGATGATTTGAAATCGAAGATTACAAAGAATACAAAACTGCTGTTACTCAGCAATCCGCAAAACCCGGGTGGAATGGTGTGGACACGCGAAGAATTGATGGAACTGGCAACCATTTGTCTCGAAAACAAAATCATGATTATTTCCGACGAGATTCATTCCGACCTGATTTTTAAAGGTCACCGGCACATTCCGCTGGCAACTCTCTCGCCCGAAATTGCCCGAAACTGTATGATTTCGATGGCCCCCAGCAAAACGTTTAATGTGGCAGGTTTGTCGTCGTCGCTTGTAATTATCCCCGATAAAGTAAAAATGGCACGGTTTGAAAGAGCCATCGGTGTTGGTCACCTCGGAATGGGTAATATTTTCGGAACTGTGGCACTCGAAGCGGCTTACACCCACGGCGATGAGTGGCTCGACGAATTGATGGATTATCTTTGGGAGAACTACTTATTTCTTGAGAAATTTTTTGCCACAAACCTGCCAAAAGTAAAAGTAATGAGGCCCGAGGCCACTTATCTCATCTGGCTCGATTTCAGCGCTTACGGAATGGGGGATGCCGAGCTGACGAAATTCACCGTTGAAAAGGCCGGAGTTGGATTAAACAACGGAGGCAAATTTGGCAACGGCGGCGATGGCTGGCTGCGGCTCAATATTGGTTGCCCGCGCAGTACGTTGGAAGAAGCGCTGCAACGGTTGAGTGCAGCATTCAGAGAATTGTAAAAAGAATAATCAAACCCGTATCGGGTTCTTTTTTCAATCTGCAATTTATTTTCTACTAAAATTGAATCAGTACCGGATTCTTTTTGATCGAGAAATCACGTTGCTTTTTATTGCTTTAACCCGGTACGGGTTGGATTTCTGAAAAGTCAGAATAATAGAATAATCGAATCCGTACCGGGTTCTTTTTTTGTAACCAACCAATTTGAAATTAGTTCAATATTGTTTTCTCAACCCGGTTTAGATTGGCTTTTGGTAACAAAGCTTCATTTTTTCCTTGAAAAAGGTAATATCGATAGAACTCAATAACATCGTAAATCGTAAAAGAGCCATGTTAGTTTGCAATATAATGTATTGAGTAAGATGTTTCTAAATCGTTAAAAACAGAAGAATATGCCCGAAAGTGTGTACAAAATTATCGAATTGGTTGGCAGCAGTCCCGAATCGTGGGAAAAGGCTGCTCAGAATGCAATTACAAAGGCATCAAAATCGTTACGCGATTTGCGTATTGCTGAAGTTACGCAGATGGACATGCATCTGAAAGACGGTAAAATTGAATTTTATCGTACTAAACTAAAAGTGTCATTCAAATACGAAGGGTAACCGGGGTGTAACAAAAAGAGGCTGAAATTCAATATTTCAACCTCTTTTTTAGTTTTCAATAGGTTAATATCCCCACAACTTCATCACTTTTAAATCTTCTTCCATACATTCCATCGGGGTTTTTCCCTGATACGATTCCTGTTCAATCACAAAAAGTTTTGTTCCCGATGCCTTGGCGAGGTCGGTTACTTCTTTTGAGCCAACAAGCCCGCTGCCAAGAATTGTACTTTCAAAACCTTCGCCTTCGCTGGTTTTTATCATATCTTTTACATGAATTGTTCCATAACGGCCAGGGTATTGGCCAATTACATCTTTGGCTAGCGCACCGGCAATGTACATATTTCCCATATCAAGCTGCATCACCACTTTATCGGCGTCGGTATTTTTCATTATCAGGTCGAAAACTTTTTCGCCATTCAATGTTGCGCTAAATTCAAAATCGTGATTGTGGTAACCAAATTGCATTCCCGATTTCTGACACAATTCTCCACATTTATTAAACACTTCCATAAACCGTAACAAATAGTCGTAGGTTTGTCTGAGGCTATCGTCGAGCCACGGACTTACAACAAACTGCTGTTCAAGCAGGGCTGCGTCTTCCACTGTTTTTTTCCATGCATCGGTAAAATCTCCGGTGGCGGCATCCCAATGGTCTTTTCCCAGAACAGTATGGCCCGAAGGCATCTTCAATCCCAAATCGCCAAGCACTTTTTTAAATTCGGTGGCTGTCCAACCATAAAATTTGTGATCGACATAATTGGCATGTTCCACATGCGTGTAGCCCATTTTGGCCAGTTTAGTCAGCGAACCCAGCGGATCGGCCATCATTTCATCCCGCACACAATACAATTGTACAGCAACATCCCAGTTCTTAACCGCTGCCCTGGTTGCACAGGCTGTTTGTCCAAGCGCCGAAATACCAACGGCTGCAATTGCACTTGTTTTAATAAAATCTCTGCGTGTTGTTTTCATTTCATTAGTTTTAATTGGTTATTGATTAGTTTCTGAAAAGATTTTAATGTCAGCCTAAATGTAAAAAGAAATTTTTTATGGTAGTAACTGGATATCAATATAAAGGAATTTATAATTTTAAAGGAATTTAAAAATCTCGAACCGATGAAACGAAGACTTTTTCTCAGAAACAGTACGCTGGGTACACTGGCGCTTACAATTCCTGCAATCCGCAGTTTTGGGAGTAACTTTTCACCCGGCTACAATTTGCCCCGGCGTATATTAGGAAAAACCGGAGAGAAACTTTCGGTAATTGGGTTTGGCGGAATTATGCTCAACGACAACCCGCAGGATTTTGCCAACGAGCTGGTGGCCAAATCATACGAGTTAGGCGTAAATTATTACGATGTTGCTCCGGGTTACGGAAATGCACAGGAGCGGCTTGGTCCGGCATTGAAACCGTACCGCAAAAACTGCTTTCTGGCCTGTAAAACACAAAAACGAAATGCCACCGAAGCACAGGCTGAGCTCGAAGATTCGCTTCGAAAACTTGAAACCGACCATTTCGATTTGTACCAGTTGCATGCGCTGAGTTCGGTTAACGAAGTTGAACAGGTTTTTGCCCCGGGTGGCGCCATGGAAGTTTTTATAAAAGCGAAAAAGGAAGGAAAGGTAAAACATCTCGGGTTCTCGGCTCACTCGGTTGATGCGGCCTTGCTTGCAATGAAAAACTTTGATTTCGATTCGATTTTATTTCCCATAAATTTTGCCTGCTGGAATGCCGGGAATTTTGGTCCGCAGGTATTTGCCGAAGCAGAAAAGCGTGGCTTGGGCATTCTTGCACTAAAAGCGATGGCATTAACACGTTTGGAACAAGGCGAACAAAAATTGTATAAAAACGTGTGGTACCGGCCGGTTGCCGATGAAGATGTGATGAAAATGGCATTGAAATATACTTTATCTAAAAACATTACTGCGGCAGTACCACCCGGGCAAAACACGTTGTTTTTAAAAGCACTCGAATTTATGAACGACTTCCAGCCCATTACCGACAGTGAAACACAAAAATTGCTGACACTGGCAAAAACAACTAAACCTATTTTTATGCATTCCTGAATGTATAATATCCTGATTTGTATGAACCTCTTTTTTAGTGAATTACCAGTTCGTGCCGTTTTTCTGAGAACCATCATTGCCGTAGTTTCCCTTTCAGACAAGGGTTTTAATAATCAAGTAAAAATCGGGATTCTGATCAGAATACCTGTTTAAATTAATTTTATGCAAGATACATCACGTGTTACTATCGAATCGCTGATTGAAAAACAACGAATTTTCTTTGCATCCGGAAAAACCAGGGATATCGGGTTCAGGCTCGAAATGCTGAAAAAGTTTAAAAATGCAATTCTTAAACACGAGAAAAAGATTACCGCTGCTTTTTGGACCGACTTGCATAAATCATACGAGGAAACTTATTTAACAGAAATCGGAATCGTGATTAGCGAGATTGATTACCACATTCAAAACGTTTCAAAGTGGGCAAAGTCAAAACGAATCAGAACTCCGTTGGTTTTGCAGCCATCATCGAGCCGTATCTTTTATGAACCGCTGGGTGTGACTTTGATAATGGCCCCCTGGAATTATCCTTTTATGTTGTTGATGAATGCAGTTGTTGGTGCTATTTCGTCGGGCTGCACTGCAATGCTGAAACCTTCGCCTTACACACCCAATGTTGCTCTGGCGATGGAAGAAATGATTACTGAAACTTACGCTCCCGAATACATAGCATTGGTTCAGGGAAGCCGGAAAGTGAACGAAACTTTGCTGGAACAGCGTTTCGACTTTATTTTTTTCACCGGCAGCCCGCAAGTTGGAAAGGTTGTAATGAAAGCTGCTGCTGAACACCTTACACCCGTGGTACTTGAGTTAGGAGGGAAAAGTCCGTGTATTGTTGAAAAAGATGCTGATATAAAAGTTGCTGCCCGAAGAATTGCTTTCGGAAAATGCATTAATGCCGGCCAGACTTGCATTGCCCCCGACTATCTTTTTGTACACGAAGCTGTAAAAGACGAATTGTTTAGATTGATTGGTGAGAATGTGAACGAAATGTATGGCAACGACAGGAAAAGCAGTGCAATATTTCCACATATTGTAAATGAGCAGGCTTTTGAGAGGCTCGAAAGTTTGATGAAACACGGAAAAATTATCTTTGGCGGGGAAATCGATCGTACTCAAAAATTCATCGATTTTACAATTATTGATGAAATCAAAACAGAGTACCCAATCATGCAGGAAGAGATTTTTGGCCCGCTTTTACCTGTTATAACCTTCAGCGAAATTGAAAAGGTAGTTTCGTATATAAACAGAAACGAAAAACCACTGGCTTTTTACTTTTTTGGGAGAAACAAATCAGCAAAAAAAGTGCTTTTGGCAACAACATCTGGAGGTGGTTGTATTAACGATACACTGATGCATTTTGTAAATCATAATCTTCCGTTTGGTGGAGTTGGCAACAGCGGACTTGGAAAATATCACGGTAAATTCAGTTTCCTGGCTTTCAGCAATCAACGGGCAATTGTAAAAACTCCAACCTGGATTGACCTTCCATTCAAATATGCTCCGTTTAAATATTTCAAACTGATAAAAAAATTGTTATAAAAAATACCCTTGCATCCATCTGTCTGACTTCTGCAAGGGTATTCCCAGCGATTTTACTACCACTAATATTTTGATTTCTTTTCTCTTTTCTCTGCTTTTTTTTCCTTGGCAGTTTTTAGTGGTTCTTTTTTAGCCGCTTTTTTTACATCCATTCCTTTTGACATAACCTGCTATTTTAAAGGTTAATAATTTTAAATCGTATTTAATGATACAAATCTAAAACTGAAAACGATAATTTGTATCTGTTTATTTGATAAAAATACTGTTTCAAATGATTTAAAACTCAATTTATTTATTGCTCATCCGTTATTATACCAGTAATTTCCAGCGACAGCAATAGTTAGCCTGTCGAATAATTTTTCTCCGAAATATCGGCGATTGAGTTTGTAGCAAAACTCATCCAAATACAATTGCAGG
>JBFXFM010000026.1:0-55331 GCA_050179035.1 Draconibacterium sp.
TGGAAAATTACAGTGCAGAAGTATTAATAAATATTTTGTAAAACTATATTGGATAAAAAGCTGTTTGTGTTTACTTTTAGGGCAAACAAAAACTAAAAAGTAGAACCAAACAAAAAATCACGGATGAAAGATACTTCAAAAAACAGATTGATTTTTATAACTTAAATAAAATCAGGCTTTTTGATATAGATGCAAATCAGTATTTTGAATTGACGATATTTACCAATTTTAAAAGAAACATAAACAATGAGCTTACGTTTGGAAAAAGAATATAAAGACTAACTAAAAAATAATCACTGGAAATCCCGCAATATATTAAGCAAAATTGATTTTTTCAGACCATCAACATTAAATAAAAACCAAAATATGAGCATCGAACACGGATTGAATGAAAGACAAGATTCTGACAGAAAAATAGAAGTAAAGCAACACTTTCAAAAATTAATTCAAACTGACCAATATATTGGCGACCTCTATTCTATCAATTATGAAACGGGTCGAGTAATAGTTCACGATTTTCATAGACAAAAAGTTGGTGGAATCCCAAGTTTGAGTTTTTTAATCGCTACCAGAGTTGACCCAAACTCAGATAATATCGACTACAAAAATGAAGATTCATCCTTCATTCTTTTAAGAGTAATGGATGCAGCACCATTGCCGCAAGATAGAGAAGCAGAAAGAATAAGAGTTGAAACTGCCCAAAGAATTAGTGGTGAAACAGAAAAAAATTGGGATGAAAAAGGAGCAATGGATTTAAGAACAAGGAATTTGCTTGGTTTTGCTGGAGTTCAATGTAGAATTATTGGAACTTTTTATTTTGAGAAAAATAAATCAAATTCAGAAGCACCTTTAAACTTAAAATTTGGGAGTGACATTTCAAACTATTATCCAAATCGTGGATTAAAAGTTTATAAACCTAATAGCTCTGCTTTAGAAGCAATTGTAAATTACTGTGACCCTGCAACATTACGTTCGCATTTCGAAAAATATCAAAATTCTGAAAAAGTAAAACTTGGTTTCGTAAGGTATGCCTCCACAAATAGACAGCATCAGCAAATTGACGATGTCCCTGTTTTTATTTATCCCGCTGATTTGTTATCTCAGAAATCTGCATTGTTTGGAATGACACGAACAGGAAAATCCAACACAACGAAAATAATTGCAAAGTCAGTTTTTGAGCTAAGAAGAACAAGAAATGGTAACGACAAACCATTAAGAATAGGGCAAATTATTTTTGACCCTAATGGCGAATATGCAAATGAGAATTCTCAAGACAAAGACGGAAACAATAATCCAAATGCATTAAAAAACATTTGGGAACTTTTACCAAATGCAAACAAACCTGATGAAGTTGTAACGTATGGTCTTACATCTCACCCGAATGATATTGACAGAAATTTGATGTTGCTTAATTTTTATACTGACGATAATCTGCAAATTGGAAAATCAATTATTGATAGCTTATTAAGTGATGATACTGCAGCATATATGAAAAACTTCATGCAAGTTTCACTGGAAGCTCCAGACCCCAACGACAGAAGTGCTCTCACAAGACACAATAGAAGAGTTTTAGCCTATCGTTCCGTTCTTTCAAGAGCTGGATTTAGAGTGCCTGCAAATATTCGAGCTAATACAAATCGACTTTTTAATCAAAACTTAATTACTGCACTCCGAGATTATGAAGGAGATAATTCTTCTGAATATCAATCCGCTGCTCAAATATTTTCAAATAATAATCCTTCATGGGGACAGTTAGCAAATGCCTTTGAATCTTTAGACAAATTTATGCGTGAAAGAAATTCTGGGTACAATGATTTTGAAACAGATTATGTTAATCGTCCTAATGGTTCAGGAGAAAGATGGGCTGATGAAGATTTCAAAAAAATAATTGGCATTTTCCAATATCCTAATGGTACTAGAAAAATCGGAAAAGCGGCAGACCAGCACAGTGCTGATACAAATAGCGATTACGCAGAAGATATTTATAAACATTTAGTTCAAGGAAAGCTGGTAATTATTGACCAATCAAGTGGAGAACCCGAACTTAATAAATCTTCTGCAGAGCGGATAATGTGGTATATTTTCAGAGAAAACCAAAAGGATTTTAGAAACGGGAAAACCCCACCAGAAATTTTAGTTTATGTTGAAGAAGCTCACAATATATTGCCAGCCGGTAGCGATTTGGATTTATCCGATGTTTGGGTAAGGACAGCAAAGGAAGGTTCAAAGTATAAATTAGGGATGGTTTATGCGACACAAGAAGTAAGCAGCATTCAACGGAACATTTTAAAAAATACAGCAAATTGGTTCATTAGTCATTTAAACAATACTGATGAAACAAAAGAATTATGCAAGTATTATGATTTCGCTGATTTCGAACCATCAATAAGGCGAGCACAAGACAAAGGTTTTTTAAGAGTTAAAACATTAAGTAACCTTTTTGTGATTCCAGTTCAAGTAGATTTGTTTCAAGTAAATTCCACTGAATCATGAGTTTTGAAGGCGAGTTTGCAAGTTACGAACCTTTAAGAAGGTTGCTTGATTCAGAAAAAGTCAAAGCACTTCAAAATAGATTCAAAATTCGAGAACGAATTGAAGAATCAGAAGATTTTGACAAAGAAATTATCGATAGAAAAGAACTGAAGGAAAGCGATATACAACCAGATTTGGTTCTTGCAATTGATGGTAGCGCATTAGCAGCAAAAGCTGAAAATGGTTATCCCGGTGCAGAATTTGGTTATGTAACAGTTTCATCGGTGCTTATTGACTTGAAAAAAGTTAAAACTCTTGAAGAAAATCAATTTATTGACCCGAAAGAATTCAGAGAGACAGAGAAAGCATCAACAATTGACAGTGTATTTCCCGGATGCAATGTTATTTTAGACAACGAAAAAAGTGCTAAAACTTCTTTGCGTCGTGCTTTATTCGAAGAACTCAAAAGCAATAATATTTTTTCAAATGGTGAAACTTTACTGGACACTTATGAACATCTTTTTAGAATTAAAAGGGAAAAATTTGCTGACGGCAATTTACCTAAATCTCCAATAGAAGAATATCAAGATAAGGAAATGACCTATGGGTATGGGGAATATACATGCCCGCATTCAGGTGAGTCATTGTTTTCAACAGATGCTCTAAGGCTACATGAGTTGATGAACCCAGGAGGAAGCAATGGAGAAATGTTCGGTCAGATAATGTCAACTTTAGAAAAACTTTGGTTGATTCATATTATTAGAGCATTTGAAAAGAAAGGTTGGCTGGCAACTTTTAGACGAGTTGCTTTTATAATGGATGGTCCTTTAGCAGTATTCAGTACTTCATCTTGGCTAACAAAAGTTATTAACTTTGAATTGAAAAGAATAAACGATTTGCAAAAGGAAATTAATGGAACTGATTTATTGATTTTTGGAATTGAAAAAACAGGAACATTTTTTAATCACTTTTTAGAAATAGATACTACCAAAGATGGTATAATTGATAAGTTCCCGAAGCAATCGGCCTTTTTACTGACTGATGATTATATAAAGAAAAACATTATCTTTTCTGAAAGTCCAAAACCATATGGTCAAGACACTTATTTCGGTAGAAAGTTATTTTATAAAGCAGAATCAGGTCAGAAAATTGTACCAGTTATTGCGTGTTATAATGATTATCAAATGAATTTAAGAACGGCAAATCAAGACCAATTTTCACGCTTGCCTGACATTTTAAATTTGCTGGACAAACTAGTTTCAAGCAGATATCCAAATTCTGTTTCGCCACTAATTTCAGCACATGCAGAAGCTGCAATTCCTCTGAATTTAGGAAAAAGAATTTTTGAAGATATTGCTAAGGAAATAAGAGAAAAAAAATGATTCAGATAGAAAATATAACAAAAGGATTTAAAACAGCAGAAGCGCGCTGGTCAAGATTTGGACCATATTATGCAATGTTTCCGGTTGATTTTGCATTCGATGTTGTAAATAAATACTCAAAAGAAGGTGATTATATTTTAGACCCTTTCGCTGGCAGAAGCTCAAGCATTTTTGCCGGAGGAGTATTAGGCAGGTATAGTTTAGGAATTGAAATAAATCCAGTTGGTTGGTTATATGGCACAGTAAAATTAAATCCAGCGAAAAAAGATAATGTAACAGATAGATTACTTGAAATTTATGGTATAAGAAATTATTACAAAAGGGCAATTGAAAAAATGCCTGAGTTTTACAGAATTTGCTATAATGATGAGGTTTTAAAATTCTTGTTATCTGCAAGAAATAATCTCAATTGGAAAAATGACAGTGTTGATGCAACTTTAATGTCAATTATTTTAGTGTACCTACACGCTAAAATTGGCGAAGGATTGTCAAATCAATTGAGAATGACAAAATCAATGGGAATGAATTATTCCGTAGAATGGTGGAAGAAAAATGGGTTCACATCTCCACCAGACATTAATCCTGTTAAACTCTTGTTAGATAAAATTAATTGGCGCTATCAAATGGGAATGCCCAAATTAACTGAAAGTACGGTTATTTTTGGAGATAGTACAATTGAACTTCAAAAGATTGTTAAAAGGGCGAATTTAAATGACATAAAATTCTCTTTACTTTTCACTTCTCCGCCTTACTATTCAATCACAGATTATCATGCTGACCAATGGTTGCGACTTTGGATGCTTGGCGGTGAGGAAATTCCAAAATCTTTAGGTGAAAAACATAAAGGCCGATTTATTGATAAAGAAAATTATTACAACCTTTTAGATGATGTTTTCGGTTTGAGTGCTGGTATGATGGATAAAAAAAGTACAATCTATGTTCGGACAGACAAAAGAGAATTCACTTTTGAATCAACCCTCGAAATCTTAAAAAAACATTTTCCGAAACATAAAACAAAAATTATTGAAAAACCATTGACAAAAGACACTAAGACACAAACAAAGCTGTTTGGTGATAAAACAATGAAGCCAGGAGAAGTTGATATTATTATGACAAGAAAATAATCCCCTTCACCGCTCCCACGCGATTGAGCATGTTAAACAATAATTCTCGTTAAATTCCTAAATTTGAGCATTTGACAATTGAAAAGCCTTAGTAAAAACAATGGGAAATAATCAAACAGCCTTTATCCTGTTTAATACCGATTGGAGTAATGTAATAGTCCAATCTTCGTTAACTTGATTGAACTAAACATTACTTTCCATCGGCATTATACCAGATGATATTTGGACTATATCATATTTCAATTTGATATTAAACCGAGGACGAGAAAATATCGGTAGATGTTCGGTTTGAGGAAGAAACGGTTTGGCTTTCGCAGGAGCAAATGGCTCAGCTTTTTGGTAAAGGAAGAAGTACCATTGCCGAACATATTGCCAATGTGTTTAGTGAAGGTGAGTTGGAACAAAATCGAACTTGTCGGAAATTCCGACTAACCACTCAGTAAGAAATAATTTAATAACGATTAGAAAATGAATCCATCCGGAAAACTGACAACAGTAAAAATTGTGCACACTTTAATCTGGCTGTTTTTTGTAACTGTCATATTTTATATCCTGTATTCGGGAATCAGCAACAAAATCACAATAACTACATGGATTGCCATCGGTTTAATTATTGCCGAAGGAGTTGTGCTGGTGCTGTTTAAAATGTTTTGTCCGCTGACACTCATCGCGCGAAAATACTCTGATTCGGAAAAAGACAACTTTGATATTTATTTGCCAAACTGGCTGGCACGGCATAACAAAATTATCTTCACCACCATTTACCTGGTGGGTGTTATTATTGTACTCATAAGAGTTTTGGGTAATTTACATTAATTATCAAAAACCCTTGAAACTTCGCTCCAACACGATTGCACCTCGTGTACCTTTTCATTGCAGACAAATTCTTAAATTTGGGCGGTTCACAATTCAATCATGACAGGAATAAAGGAATTACACCAATTGATACACGGAATGACCCCGGTGCTTAACAAAGGCGAATATGTTTTTGTATCGGTTCAGGATATCAGCCAAATTGAAAGGGAGAAAACCATCTGCGAATTCAGGGAAAAAGAGGGAACTACGGTGGTATTGTCAAAAAGTTATGCCGATGAATTAAAGCTGACCTATGATTTTGTTGCTTCCTGGATAACACTTGAGATTCACTCATCACTCGAAGCTGTGGGTTTAACCGCCGCTTTCTCCGCAGAACTGGCAAAAAACAACATCAGTTGCAATGTGGTTGCCGGGTTTTATCACGACCATATTTTTGTTCCTGTAAAAGATTCTGAAAAAGCCATCAGGGTATTAACCCGGTTATCAGAAAACGGTCGGTTAAAATAGATGATTCTTCTCCCCGCACCCACTTCTCCGTTGTATAACTCAGGTTCGCCGCATCAGAAGGCCGGATTTTCAAACTACGGGCAGATGTCTTTGTGTTGCTCTTCCCCCGGGTTCAAACCCGGGGCTATTATAATCAAACCCATTCTGGGTTTTTACTGAAAGAGTTGTTCCGTGCACAAATTTTCCCCTCCTTTTTCAGAGGAGGCCTGCCCGATGTTCAGGCGGGGGTGTCACGAGGCAGTGAAACAGTATTGAAAACTAATTTTCTACGAGTGCCGGGGTGGTGTTCTCCGACAACAAAAAAAAATTTTGTTTGCACCATTTTTTGGATAGTTTTGCCAAACGGTGTGCATTAGCTGCCAAAAGATTTTTTTTAAACCAACAACCTGATAATTCATGAACATGAAGAGACTATCATTTTTATCTGTTTTACTGCTGTTAATGGCAGCATTTTCCATTGCACAGGCGCAGGATTTACAACTCAACGACCTTGAATACTTCGAAACACAGGGTGTGAATGTGCTGGTGTACAGTAATCTTTTCACCGGGGGTTTTAACGACGAGAAAAACGCCGGTATCGAACTGATTCACCACGGCGTGAGAACTGTGCAGGGCGGTGCAGTAAGGCTTTCGAACACACCCGAGCAGTGGGATTTGGTTCCTGCCATTTCCGACCGCAAAGTTGACCGTGCAGCCAATTCCATTGAGGCTGCATTACGGTACAACGATTACGATTTTAACTCGCGGGTGGTGGTAACCGCCAAAGGCAAAGGGGTTGAAATTGCTGTTTATCTCGACAAACCGGTTCCTGCCGCGCTGGAAGGAAAAGCTGGCTTTAACCTGGAATTTCTACCCTCGCAATACTGGCAAAAAACTTACCTGATGGATGGCCGCTACAACAGGTTTCCGCGTTATGTGGTGGGCAACACAGTTGCAAAACCCAACAGCGAAAAACCCAGGCAGTTCAAAGGGTACATCACTTCCGACGACCGGGGCACAGGCGAATTTATCGACCCGCTGCCACTGGAAACAGGCCGCACTTTGCTCATCGCACCCGACGCACCCGAACGACTGGTGAAAATCGCTTCGCCGGATGCCGACCTGATGCTTTTTGATGGCCGCATGTTAGCACAAAATGGTTGGTTTGTAGTTCGCAGCCTCCTCCCCTCCGGAAAAACAGGCAAGGTTTTAAGTTGGACGGTTGAACCCAACGCCATCGATGGCTGGATTCGCGAACCCAACATCGGTTTTTCGCAGGTGGGTTACCTGCCGTCGCAACCCAAAGTGGCTGTGATTGAACTCGATAAAAAAGACAAACCGCTGGCAAAGGCTTCCATCTTTAAAATTGGTGACGATGGTAATCCGGCAGAAGTTTTCTGTGGCAATATCGTTTCGTGGGGCGACTATTACAAATACCACTATGTGAAATTTGATTTTTCCGCGGTTAAGGCTCCCGGCATTTATTACATTCAGTACGGCAACTTTAAAACCAATAACTTCCTCATCGAAAACAGTGTTTACGACAAGATTACCGACGCCACCAGCGACATCTGGATTCCGATTCACATGAACCACATGTTTGTAAACGAAGCATACCGGGTTTGGCACGGCGAGCCTTTCAAGGAAGGCTATCTGCAGGCTCCGCCCAACACCGACCACTTCGACCTGCACGGACAGGGCCCGACTACCGATACAAAATACAAAGCGCTGGAACTGATTCCGGGACTGAACATAGGCGGTTTTTTTGATGCCGGTGATTTTGATATCGAAACAGGCTCAAACATTGGCGTGGTACAGAATTTTGTCGAAACATGGGAATCGTTTAAACCCTTGCGCGACCAGACTTTTGTTGATCAGCAACAGCGTTACGTTGACCTTCACCGTCCTGATGGAACGCCGGATGTATTGCAGTTTATTGAACACGGAACGCTAAACCTCGTGGCGCAGGCCGAAATCATCGGGCATATGTCGCAAACGCTTTCCAATTCAGTACTCGATAATTATCACCACCTTGGCGACGCAGCTTCATTAACCGATGGGCTTCCCTACAATCCAAATCTGGGTCCGTACGAAAAAGCTGCTGATGGCAAATCGAGCGGTGTGAAAGATGACCTATGGGCATTTACCAGCCGCAATGCCAGCCTCGACCTCAGGGCGGCCACCACATTTGCCGCTGCCAGCCGCGCGTTAAAAGGCTACAACGATGACCTTTCGGCACGGGCACTGGTACAGTCGAAACGACTGCTGAAAGAGGCTACCGAAATGCTGGCCAATCAGCCACAGGAACGTCCCGGAAGAGGTGGCGGCGGAGCAGACATGGCAACCAACCTCCAGCTTTATATCTCAACCGGCGAAAAGCAATACATCGATAAATTCCAGCAACTGCTCTGGCCGGCACTCGACCGCAATGTCAGTTTCACACTTTCAACAGCACTCGATGCCATTCCGCACATGGATGCAGCGTATAAAGAAAAACTTCGCCCGTATGTGGTGAAATACAAAGAATACATCGAAGGACTTGAAAAAGATAATCCGTACGGCGTGCCGATTGGCCTGGGTAACTGGGCAGGTGGCGGAGCCGTGGTAAATTTTGGCACTACCATTTGTTTTGCCAATCAATATTTCCCGGAAATTATTGATGCCAGCCACGCATTTAAAGTTACCAACTGGTTGTTTGGCTGTCATCCATACCACAACTATTCGCTGGTGGCAGCGGTGGGTGCCGCCCGTCCGAAAGCTGTTTTTTATGGCAACAACAGGGCCGACTTCTCGTTTATTCCGGGCAATGTGGCTCCGGGTATCTTATTCAGAAAACCTGACCATTTTGAAAACTACGACGACTGGCCATTTTTGTGGGGTCAAAACGAAGGCACCATCGCCGGAAACACGGGTTACCTGATTTTTGGTTCGGCGTTTAAAAATATCATCAAATAAGCGGTTATTTTTTTGCGAACTGAAAATCAGAAAACGTAAGAATGTGGAAAAGGATTCCATCTTTTACAGGAAGGTGGAATCCTTTTTTGTGGCTGTATTTGTATAAAAAAATTAGTCCGAACAGAGTTCACTCAAAAAAACAACCACCAGTTGTGAAATACAACGATTTGTAGCAGCTTTACAACCATGAGTAGCCCGGTTTTTAAGAATGT
Organism: Draconibacterium sp.; assembly: GCA_050179035.1. Lineage (GTDB taxonomy): Bacteria > Bacteroidota > Bacteroidia > Bacteroidales > Prolixibacteraceae > Draconibacterium. Next base: position 9,448 of record JBFXFM010000026.1, read on the forward strand.
TGAAAAAAGGCCGCTCTATATTTGCCATGTAAAATAAAAACTCAAAAAAGTAAACATGGAAACAAAAAGAATGGGCAATAAAATTGCCGAAGCACGGAAGAGTAAAAATATGTCGCAGTCACAATTAGCTGAGCAGCTGTTTATCAGCGCGCAAGCCGTTGGAAAATGGGAACGCGGAGAATCAATCCCCGATTTTATTACCATGAACCGGCTGGCCGGAATCCTGGGTGTTGACCTGAACTATTTTTCGGAGAATTTCCGTTCAACCACTATTGAATCAACGTCTCCAAAAACACGCGTAGAAAATCAAAACCAGCCCGCAGGCAAAGCTGCTAAAAAACCCAATTGGGATATGTCGCGTGGCAATTGGACGGGCGCTGATTTTTCGGGACTGAAAAACCTGCATGAAAAATTCAGCGAATCGAATATGCAAAACTGCAGGTTTGTCGGGTCAGGCTTTTCAGGCTTGCTGCTTAAAGGTAACTATGTTGAAAACTGCGATTTTTCGGAATCTGATTTCAGTAACAGCCGGTTTCAGCGTTCGTTTTTAACTGGTAACAAACTCAACAATTGCTTACTGACTGACGCTGAATTTACAGCCAGCTATTTCAGTGGCTGCGATTTTTCAAGTGCCGATTTTTCGGGAGCCGTTGTAAAATCGGGCGGCATTGAGAAATGTAAAATGGACGGCTCGGTCTTGAACCGGGTTTCGCTGATTGACTCACAACTCACTGACATTGTTTTTGAAGGTGAATTGGAAGATTGCATTTTCGAAAACACGGCATTTTTAAGGGTGACTTTTCACAATGCAACGCTGCGCAACACCTTTTTTAAATGCAAAAGCCTGAAAAAAATCAAATTTATAAACTGCCATGCCGACAGAATGACCTATGAATTTCTGAAAAACGGTAAAGCTGATTTAAGCGGCATCACGCTGATTATGGAATAAAACACAAAATACGGATATCCGGATGAAGAAAATTACTGCCTTATTTTTCAGTTTACAAACATTAGTGGTATCGGCACAGGTAAACCCCGATTTCAAATTAATGACTGAACAAGCTAAAACCGAAAGTTTAAACTCTGTACGCAGAGGTATTCCGGGAAAACAGGCATTTTGGAATGGAAAAGCAAAAATGTTTATTTATGCGCCCGCATTCGATTTTAATAATGCGAGTTGGATTGTACCAGAACCAAAATTTTACAGATACAAGGTATTTTCATTGGTGAACAACAAAGAATATGAATTTACAGCAAACACTCCATTTGAATCTTTGGCGCCTATCTGGAACCAACTGCCGATGGGCGAAATTTATCTGAAAGTGGAGGCCGTTAGCGATGACGAGAAGAATTTTGTATTGGCAGGGAGCAGGTTATTTCACAAAGCAGCACCATTTGCACCACCCTACCCCGGACCAAAAATTTCTGTTGAAGAAGCTCTTCAAAAAGGTTTGCATTTTCAATACAACCAGTTGCACGTAAAAAAATGGCTTGTTACCGGACAACCCGATCACAACGAACACCAATTGTATTGCTATCCGGCTTTGGAAGTTGGAAGCGTTATTAATGCAATGCTTTTGTACAATAAATATTTTCCGCAGAACGACACAGCAATTATCATCGCGAAAAAAGCTGCCGATTATTTAATTCAGCACGCCGAACCGAAAGGAAATCCAATGGAATATTTTCCACAAGTTTATGAAGGCGATGACCTAAAAGCCGGTGATTTCGGCGACGAAATAATTATGACAGAACCTGCTGTTACAGGTAAATCGTACCTTGACCTTTATGAAAAAACGAAAGAAAGGAAATATTTTGAAGCTGCTGAACAAATAGCCGGCACTTACTTAAAAATGCAACTGCCATCGGGAACCTGGCATATCAGAATTAACAAAAAAACTGGCAAACCAGCTTCCGATGAATTGTGTATTCCACTAAAAATAACAGACTTTCTATCGGTGTTTGCCGATAAATACAAGCTAACCAGTTACCAGCAGGCTATTGATGCCGCAATTCACTGGATTTGGGAAAACCCGGTTAAAACCTTTAACTGGACAGGCCAGTTTGAAGATGTTGCCGCGGTTAAACCATATGAGAACCTCACAAAATACGAGGCATCGTGGTTTGCTCAATATCTGCTAAAAAATCAGGACAATGATTCATCATACATCACAACTGCAAAAGAGTTAATTGCTTTTTGTGAAGACCAGTTTGTGGTTTGGGAAAATCCGGGTATTTATGACAATTGGGGAAATTCGTCAACTCAATGGCACACACCAGCCGTTCTGGAACAGTATCATTGTTATGTTCCCATTGATGCCAGCGCTGTGCAAATGATAAATACATTTTACCTGGCCTACCAGAAAACTGGTGAAACAATTTACCGTGAAAAAGCCGTCGCACTGGCAAACAGCCTTATCAATACCCAAAAAGAAAATGGTTTGATTCCGACTTTCTGGGCACCGGGCTTTACCGAATTCTGGAACAATTGTATGGTCAGCAGTTTAACAATGCTTGAAATGCTAAATAATAATGAATAATAAGATACTAAAAATAAGATGTAAGGCTGCATTTCAAACTGGTAAAATTCACTTAAAAAATACATAAAAGCATTTTAACCTAATCTAAAATTCTGCTTTATTTAGCGATATAATTTAATTTCGGCAATTACCTCGAAATGAAACAAAGTTCAGTTTTCGCAATAATTTAATATTCTTATTTCAAACATAAGAAAATTTCAAAAACAATTTTTTATTATTTATATAATTATATATCAGCTATTTAAACTAATATATAAAACGAATCAATGATACATCAACAATACGTATCAAAATATCCTGAAATTCGTATCAGAATTTAACTTTTTACTTCTAATTTTGAATTCATATTAATTATGAATTATTCTTATTTAGAGTTTATTCAATGAACAAAAGTTTGGAAATACGAAATCTGATTTCAGGAAAAGGGTTAAAAGTAACCCCGCAGCGAATGCGTGTCCTTGAAGCAATTTATACATTAAACAACCACCCGACTGCTGAAAACATCATTGATTTCATCCGGAAAAACGACCCGAACATTGGATCCGGTACAGTTTATAAAGTTTTGGAAACCCTGGTGGAAAATCAAATTATTAAAAAGGTGAAAACAGAAAAAGATGTGATGCGGTATGACGGGATTAATGAAAGCCATCATCATCTTTATTGCATAAAATGCGATTATATCGAGGATTTTTACAATGATAAACTTGACAAACTGCTGAACGATTTTTTCGAAGAAAACAAAATAGACAATTTTACTATCGAAGATATAAAAGTCAGTATATCTGGCAATTTCATAAAACATAAAAATATAAACCACTAATTTTAATAACAGAAATATGGATATAGGATTAAAAAACAGCTACAAAAGCGAAATCACAGGAAAACTGAATTCCTGTTTAAGCAGTGTACAAATTACCTACATGAATGTGAGAGGTTATCATTGGAACATTGTTGGTAAACAATTCTTTGCTTTACACGCAAAATTTGAGGAAATCTACGACAAACTGAACGAGATGGCAGACGAAATTGCTGAACGCATTCTGATGCTTGACGAAAAACCACTTCATGCTTTTTCGGAGTACCTTAAAGTTTCGGCAGTAAAGGAAAGAATGAATGTAAGTTCTGCAGAAGACACAATTAATGCGCTGTTGGAAGACACCGCAAAACTTCTGAAAATGGAACGTGAAATACTATTGCTGGCATCGGAAAACAATGACGATGGCACGGCAGCTCTGATGTCTGGTTTTATTAGCGACCAGGAAAAAATGATTTGGATGTTTAATGCACTTTTAAAATAATCAGTTATGGCATGTGCAAACGGTATTAAACCGCTCAAGAAAAAAGTGATTAAAGAAAACGTAACAGAAAATAAAAATTTGGAGGAAAAATCAATGAGTTTAACAATGGTAAGGCAGCAAATGCCTGAATTCGAGATGGATGCATACGATGCAAAAACAGGTCATTTCAAAACTGTATCGAGCAACGATTACAAAGAAAAATGGACAGTAATTTGTTTTTACCCGGCAGATTTTACTTTTGTCTGCCCCACTGAAATTGCGGCAATGAATGCCCACTACGATGAGTTCCAGGAACTGGGTGTTGAAATTCTGGCTGTTTCGGTCGATTCAAAATTCTCACACAAAAGATTTGTGGAAACCGAACCGATACTGGCAGGTTTGAAATTAACGATGGGAGCCGACTCAAACCAGGAAGTAAGTCGCGCCTTTGGTGTTTTAATTGAAGAAGAAGGTGTTGCATTAAGAGGTCGTTTCCTGTTTAATCCTGATGGTATTTGTGTTGCCCAGGAAGTTCAGGCCGATTCAGTTGGCAGAAATGTAAACGAATTCCTGAGACAGGTAAGAGCATGGCAACATGCATCGAAAACCGGCGAAGTTTGTCCGGCAGGCTGGAGACCCGGAAAAAAGACTTTACCGGTGAAAACCGACATGGAAAAAATGACCGGCAGGGTTGGTGATTATATTACAATTGAAGAAATTCTGAGCTAATCAGAAAAACAGAATTCCGCTGTTAAGCGATGATAAAACACAGGAGCGGTGCTTTTAACAGGGCATCGCTCTTTCTTTTTCAACTCATTTCATTACGTTAACAAAATACTTTTCAATTTTTCACCTGTCAGTGAATACGGTAGATTTCCATAATTTTTTCAAGAATTTTGTGAAAATCAATTTTCAAATCGACAAGCCGCCCGGTATGAATATCGAAAACCCAACCGTGAATGGTAATGTTCCGGGTTAAAATGGCTTTCTGCACATCGGCTGTTTTTATCACATTAATACATTGTTCCTGCACGTTCAACTCCACAAAGCGATCGTATTGCTGTTCCTCGTTTGTAATCATCCGCAGTTCCTCCATGTGCAACCTGAAAACATCGCGGACATTTCGTAACCAGGGATTAAGGATGCCGAAATCCTGCTGGATCATTGCCGCTTTTATACCGCCGCAATTATAATGCCCACAAACAATAATGTGATCCACTTCGAGGTGGTTCACCGCATAACTAAGCACTGAATGTGAATTCAAATCATTATTGGGAACCATGTTGGCAATGTTCCGGTGTACAAACACCTCGCCTGGAGCAACGCCCATCAGTTCTTCAGCCGATACACGACTGTCGGAACAACCAATGTACAGTATTTTAGAGTTTTGTCCGGTGGCCAGGTTTTTAAAATAATCTTTGTCGGCTCCAAGCTTATCCTCAACCCACTGGCGATTGTTTTTAAATATCTGCTGAATGTCCATAAACCGATAATTTTTGTCAGTTCAAAAACAATATTCCGGGGTCAAAGTTCAAAGTTACGAGGTCAGGAAATCTGATTCCATAAACTCAATCTCCAAATTCCAAATATCAAGAATCCAGAATCTTCCCCAATCTCCATCAATCTCTTTCTTCCCCATCCGGCCTCTTCTTCAATGTCCCGCTCCTAGTTTTACGCTGCTAACGCCATCTAAGCCGCTGAGTTTGCTCCAGAAAAATCCATACAACGCGATAGCGATAAAACAAATTGCCGGTACAATATATCCTGCTGACATTCCCTCTGCATCGCCAATAGCGCCCATTACTTTTGGCAAAACAGCACCACCCATAATGGCCATTACGATAAACGAGGAAGCCAATTTCGACTTTTCACCCAACCCAAATATTCCAAGCGAGAAAATGGTCGGAAACATAATCGACATAAAAAAGAAACTGAGAAAAACCGAAATAACTGAAATCCAGCCCAGGTTGGCAACAACCACAAGCATCAGAATTACATTGATAAACGAATATACGCCAAGCATGATGTGCGCTTTGGTAACCCGTAAAATAAACGAACCCGTAAACCTCCCTAACAAAAACAATGGAAATGCCAGCCACGACATGAGCGAAGTAGCGCCTTTTTCTGTCAGAAAAAATGAGTTATCGCGCAGGATTGAGCCACTTTCGCCTCCAATCAGCCAGCTGGCTTTCATACCTTCGCTGATAGAAGGAACTTCTTCGACCATATAATTGATAAAAAAGCTGAAAATGCCTGCCTGGGCTGCCACATATAAAAACTGTGCAATGGTGGCTCCTGTAAAATGCGGTGCCGACCAGAGGCTGTTTTTATGAATCAGTTTTCCACGTTTAAACGCAATAAAAGCGATTGAACCAATTCCTGCCACAGCTGTAACAACATAAAATATCCGGGTTAAAGTATGGTTTAAAGCAGCCATTGCTTCTGCATTGGCAAGCGTTTCGCGATCCATGTAAAAAATCTGAACAAAAAACCGCACAATCATTCCCAGTGCAAAACTGAATAAAATTGCGGTAACATACAGAAGAATTGTTGACATCAAGCCTTTCTGACCAAAAACATCCACTTTCGCAGTTTCAGCTTCAGCGCCCGAATTATCATCTTCCGTCACGTCGGGCATTTTACTTTTCAGAAATAAAATAATAAGCACCCCGATAATAACAGCCAGCGCCACGTAAGGAATCCACATGGTTTGATGGGCAATTTCGGCATTTTGCTGCGCCGTTAAAGTATCATCGGTATGGTAAAAATACATTCCGCCTATAAACGGGGCAATTGGCCAGCCAATGGCATTAAACGATTGTGCAAGATTGATACGCGAAGCAGCATATTTTGGATTTCCTAAAACTGTGGTGTAAGGATTGGCAACAGTTTCGAGAAACGAAAACCCCATGGCAACAAGACAAACGCCAAGCAAAACGGCCCAGAAACCATCGATTTTGGTAGCCGGATAAAACCACAAACAACCCAGTGCCGCTAAACTCAAACCTAAAATTATTCCCCATTTATAACCCAGTTTATGTATAAACCATCCGGCAGGCAGTGCCATAAAAAAATACCCAAGGTAATGCGAAAACTGCACATTGGCCGAGTCGGCTTTTGTAAGATGGTAGTAATCCTGAAAATGTTTATCCATAGTATCAATCAGGCTGTTACCTACTGCCCACAAGGTAAAAAGCAAGGCTACCAAAAAGAAAATAAATGTATGATTCCGTCCGTCTTCGGTGGTAAAAAGACCCTTTTTTGTTTTGCTCATTTTGTTTTGAATGTTATTGGTTTTTAGTTAAAAGTTCAGGCCCCTAAGATAAAATAACCCTTTATTATGCAAACCCGGATAACTGTTTTTCTTTAAGGTAAATTTTCCATCCATTTTCGTTTTAAAGAAATGATTTTTCCTTATAAAGGATTTCAAACTTATGAAACACTGAAATTATTTAATTTTAGAAATTGTGAAACCCAAATTAAATCAGCTAAATACACAAGATTTATTGTTTACATGCTGACTTTATTTAAACTCATGATAAATGATTGTAACGCTTTGTGAATATTAGTTTTGATGCTATTTTAGGCCCTTTAATTTGAAACTTAAAACCATGAACCGTAAAACGATTTTACTGATTGTAATTCTTATCGTTTCATCGATTTATATTGAGGCTCAAACACCCACCCGATGGCGTGGTCCTGAAGGCAATGGTGTTTACCCGGAAACCGGACTGCTGAAAAAATGGCCTGCCAACGGACCTGCAATTGCATGGCACTTCGACAAACTGGGCACAGGTTATTCGTCGCCGGCATTGGCCAACGGCATAATTTACGTTTCAGGAATGGAAGAAACCACGGGTTATATCTATGCGCTTTCGACTGATGGTAAACTTAAATGGAAGTCTCCTTACGGCGCTGAATGGACAGAAAGTTATCCGGGAGCAAGGTCAACGCCAGTTATTGCAGGTGACTATTTATACATGTATTCGGGTATGGGAAATCTCGTTTGCATGGATGCCACCACAGGTAAAATAAAATGGCAGAAAAATATATTAAAAGAATTCGACGGAATCAATATTGAATGGGGTGTAACAGAAACTGTAGTGGTTGATGGAGGCCTTGTGTACGTTACACCAGGTGGAGCAAAAAATAATGTGGTGGCGCTGAATCGCAACAATGGCGATTTGGTTTGGACTTCACCCGGAAAAGGAACCTTATCAGCACACTGCACGCCGCTTTTGATTAATCTGCCTGCACGCAAACTACTGGTAACCATGACTGCCGGAAATATTATTGGGCTGGATGCCTCAACAGGAAAAATGCTTTGGTCGCATCCGCAAACCAACCGATACGAAATTCACGCAAACACCCCAATTTATGCCGATGGCGGATTGTTCTGTTTCAGCGGATATGGTCAGGGCGGTGTTAAACTTAACCTGAGTGCTGATGGAAGCAGCATTACCAAAAGCTGGTTCAGTCAAAAACTCGACAGCCGCATGGGTGGAATGGTTCTCGTGAATGGCTATTTATACGGTTCGGGCGACAGTGGCCGCGAGTGGCGTTGTGTGGATTGGAAAACCGGAGACGAAAAATATGCCGACAAAACCATCGCCAAAGGCGCGGTAATTTATGCTGATGGTATGTTGTATTGCTACTCAGAGCGCGGCGAACTGGCATTGGTTGAAGCAACTCCCGCAGGCTTTAAAATTGCCTCGCAAACAAAAGTGGAACTCGGTTCGGAACAGCATTGGGCACACCCTGTGATTGGTAACGGGAAACTTTTTATTCGTCACGGCGACACATTGATTGCATACAAAATAAAATAGTTACAAAATAAAATCAGCATTAGTAGTTTAACAATTAAACAGTTTGACAATCTATCACTTTAACAGTAAACAATTTATCATGAAACAAAGCATCTTCATTCTGATATTCTTTTTGGCATCTACAACGGTTTTTGCGCAACTTGTACAGTGGCGCGGCCCCAATCGCGACGGCCGTTTTAACGAAACCGGTCTTTTAAAAGTCTGGCCCGAAGGTGGTCCGCAACAAATCCTTGAAGTCGAAAAAATTGGCAAAGGCTGGTCGTCGCCGATTCTCGATGGCAATATGATTTACGTAACAGGAATGATTGATACACTCGATTACCTTTCAGCAATCGACATGCAGGGCAACATTAAATGGCAGGTTCCGTATGGCCGTTCGTGGAATAAATCGTTCCCCGATACGCGCGCTACTCCGACCATCGAAGACAACCGGATTTATGTGCAAAGCGGAACCGGAAGAGTTGGCTGTTTCGAAAAAGAAACAGGTAAAGAAATCTGGGCAGTTGAAGTTGACAAGGAATTTGAATGCGAATACCACATCTGGGGAAATTCTGAAACACCGCTGATTGTTGACAACAAAATTATTTGTACACCCGGTGGCCCGAAAACCAGCGTGATTGCACTCGATAAAATGACAGGAAAACCAATCTGGCAAACCAAATCGCTGGGTGGCCCGCGTGCTTACGCCTCGCCAACCTTATACAATTTCAACAACACCGGTTATGTGCTGGCAGTTATCGGAACCGATTTAATTGCACTGATTCCTGAAACCGGCGAAATCAAATGGAGCTACAAATATCATAACCCGGCAAAATGGGATCAGAACGGTTTAATCTGGGCCAACACTCCGGTTTTTAAAGACGACAGGATTTTTCTTTCAATGGGCTATGATTATAACGCCAAAATGATTCAGGTTGCGCCTGATGGGAATTCGGTTACCGAAGTTTTTACCGACACCATTTTCGACAATCACCACCACGGTTTAATATTGTACAACGGGTATGTTTATGGTTCAAACTGGATTAACAATAACAAAGGTAACTGGGTTTGCATGGATTGGCAGACCGGCAAAATTATGTGGGAACATACCTGGGGTTCAAAAGGTGCTATGGTTATGGCCGATGGTCTTTTATACACATACAACGAAAAAGGAAATGTAGGTTTGATTGAGCCTTCTCCGGAAGGATTCAAACTTATCAGCGAATTCAAAATTACTAAAGGCGCCGGAACACACTGGGCTCATCCGTTTATTGCCGATGGAAAAATGCTGCTCCGCCACGGCGATGTATTAATGGGTTTCGATATCAAACAAAAATAATGTAAATATGAACCGTAGAGACGCAATGCATTGCGTCTCTACGGTAACAAATACCACAAATTTCAATTCATCAACCATGAAATTCATCCTGTTTCTGCTCTTCATTTTCTTTGTTCCTGCTTTATTTTCCCAGGAAATTATTGAATTCAGGGGAGTTGGCAGAACAGGTCATTTTAATGAAACCGGTTTATTAAAACAATGGCCGGAGGCAGGTCCTGAAATGGTACTCAAGATTGAAGGCATTGGAAAAGGATATTCGCACCCTGTTTTGGTTGAAGACGTCATTTTTGTAACCGGAATAAAAAAAGATACAACTGATGTGCTTTCAGCATACAATTTAAAGGGTGAACAGCTTTGGGAAACAGTTTACGGTAGGTCATGGACAAAATCATACACCGATAGCCGCAGTACCCCAACTTTCGAAAATGGTAAAATCTATGTTTCAAGCGGCACCGGCCAGGTAAACTGTATTGATACAAAAACCGGAAAAATAATCTGGCAGGTTGATGTGATTAAATTATACAATGGCGAAATCTATGTCCATGGCGATGCAGAAAATCCTTTACTGGTGAATGATTTGGTGGTTTTTACAACAGGCGGAACCGAAAACACAATGGTTGCATTAAGCAAATCTGATGGAACTCTGGTCTGGAAAACAAAAAGCCTCGGCGGAGCCAAATCATATGCTTCACCGGTACTGATTCAACACAATGAAACCCCTGTAATTTTGGCACAAACATCAGAAAATCTGGTGGCCATTCATCCCGGGAATGGAGAAATTTACTGGCACTACAACCTGATTCGCTTTCACTTACACGAACAGGGTGTCGGCGCAAACGCCAATCCGCCTTTGTATTTCAATGGCGAAATTTTTGTTACCAGCGGATACAACCATCCAGGAATTAAACTTGCGCTTTCGCCCGATGGAAAATCGGTTACCGAAGTCTGGAAAAATGATACCATCGATACACATCACGGCGGAGTTGTTCTTACTGATGGCAATATTTATGGTGCCAACTGGCAAAACAATACAAAAGGGCGCTGGGCCAGCGTGAACTGGAAAACCGGCAAAACCAACTGGGAAACTGAATGGTACAACAAAGGCTCAACAGTTTTTGCCGATGGAATGCTTTACATTTATGAAGAAAAAAGCGGCAATATTGCCTTGGTTGAACCCTCGCCCGAAAAGATGAAAATTGTGAGTACTTTTAAAATTACCGATGGCGATGGTCCGCACTGGGCCCACCCTGCCATTTATAACGGAAAGCTTTTTATCAGGCATGGCAACGCTTTAATGGTTTACGATATTAAAAAATAATGGACAGTAAACGAATCATCAATATTTCAGTTTATTCAGCCATCACGGTTGCTGTACTTGTTTTGCTTTGGTGGATTTACACCGACCCCACAAACGATTACAAAACCAGCGAACCGGGTGCCGACAACCGTGGAAAAGGCGTGGCTGCGCAGGAGGTGAAAATTGGCGAACATTTCGAACAGTTCAGCACAGCATACACCGAACTTTCTGAAACGTGGCCGCGTTTTCGGGGTGCCGATTTTGATAACATCTCAAAATCCCCGGTTAAATTGAAGGAAAAATTCGGAAGTGCCGGCCCAAAAATCGTCTGGTCGGTGGAAATGGGCGAAGGCCACTCCGGGGCCGCTATTTACAAAGGTCTGGCTTACATTCTCGATTACAACGAGGAAAAACGCATGGATATTCTGCGCTGTTTTGCACTCACCGACGGAAAGGAACTCTGGAACCGGGGATACAATTTAAATATCAAGCGTAACCACGGCATGTCGCGCACCATTCCTGCGGTAACCGAAGAATGTATTTTAACAATGGGCCCGATGTGCCATGTGATGTGCCTCAACCGTGCCGATGGCTCCATGCGCTGGGGACTTGATATTGCAAAAGATTACGAATCAGAAATTCCACTTTGGTACACAGGCCAGTGCCCGCTTATCGATAATGGTGTGGCAATTCTGGCCACCGGCGGCAAAGCACTGATGATTGCCGTGGATTGCGCTACCGGGCAGAAATTGTGGGAAACACCCAATCCGAACGGATGGAAAATGAGCCACTCTTCGGTGATGCCTTACACATTCGGCGGTCGTAAAATGTACGTGTACAGTCCGGTGGGCGGATTGGTGGGAATTGCTGCCGACGGTCCCGATGCCGGAAAAGTATTGTGGGAAACTCCGGCATGGAATCACTCGGTGGTGGCACCTTCGCCGGTTTGCATGCCCGATGGAAAAATTTTTATCACCGCCGGGTATGGTGCAGGTAGCATGATGTTACAACTCAAAGAAAACGGCGGCAAATTCAGCATTGAAGTTTTAACAGAATACGCACCAAAAGACGGGCTGGCCAGCGAACAGCAAACTCCCGTTTACTGGCAGGGTCACCTTTTTGGTATCATGCCGAAAGATGGTGGAACCATGCGAAACCAGTTGATTTGTGTAAATCCAGCCGACCCGAAAAAGCCGGTGTGGATTAGCGGACAGGAAAACCGTTTCGGGTTGGGCCCCTATTTTATGGCCGACGGAAAGCTTTTTATCCTGAACGACGATGCCACTTTAACCATTGCTAAACCATCAACATCGAAATACATTCAGCTCGAACAGGTAAAAGTCTTTGAAGACGGGCACGATGCCTGGGCACCTTTTGCACTGGCCAACGGCTACCTGCTGATGCGTGATTCGAAAAAAATGGTGTGTGTTGATTTGAATTTGTAAGAAGAAAGAGATTGATGGAGAAGAATGGAGATTGATTGAGATTGATAGAGATTGAAGAAATTAGATGTAAAATTTTTAAATTAGAGAATTAAAATGAGATTGAAAAAGCTTAAAAATGAACACTGTGAAGTTGTCTCATTACTCAATACTTTTTACTCACTTCTGAATACTCAAATCTCACAATCTAAATACTAAAAAAGATGAAAAACAAAGGAATCGTAATATTTTTAATCGTGTTGGCGGTGGTGATTGTTGCCATCATTGCCGGTGATTATCTGAGCGATAAGCCCGACAAAACCGGTCCGAACCCGTTTGAATACAACGTCGATAATTTTAAAACGGTTGATTCCACACTCATTCATTTTAAAGAGACTAAAAACTACCGCATCACTTTCGAAAAGCCGGTTGCCATAACGGTTTCAGATGAAAAAATATACCTGGCCGGTGACAGCAAAATTCAGGTGATTGGCCTCGATGGCAGTTTGATTCAGGAAATCGAATTAACCGGGAAACCACAGGTTATTGAAGTTGCAAACAATCTGATTTATACGTCAATTGATAACGCGATTCATGTTTTTTCTGAATCGGGAGAACTGCTGAAAACCTGGCCGGCTCTTGCCGACAGTGCATTGGTTACTTCTGTGGCTGCTTCTGCAACTTCAGTTTTTGTTGCCGATGCCGGGAATCGCAAAGTGCACCGGTACAACCACGATGGACAACTACTAAATTCTTTCGACGGGAAAGTTACTGAGAGTGAATATGGGTTTATCATTCCCAGCCCTTTTTTTGATATCGACATCAATTCCGATGGCGATTTGTGGGTGGTAAACCCGGGACTGCATTCGCTTGAAAACTACACCGAAGAAGGAAACCTGCGCGAACACTGGAACAATACAAGTATGTTGATTGATGGCTTCAGCGGTTGTTGTAATCCTGCCCATTTTTGCTTCTTACCCGACGGACGTTTTGTGACAAGCGAAAAAGGATTGGTGCGGATAAAAATCCACAAACAATCGGGCGAATTTGATGGTGTGGTGGCCGCTCCTGTAAAATTCACAGAAGAAGGCAAAGCACCCGACATCGCCACCGACGATGCAGGGAATGTTTACGCCCTCGACATTGACAAAAAAATGATTCGGGTATTCGAACCGAAAAAGTAGTGAGTAGTGAGATTTGAGTAATGAGAAAGAGAATCAAGACTTTTATTATCAAGCATCATGACATGAAGAGAGAAAAGGATTTTGAAATAAAACTCCGAAGGAGTTAAACAAAAATAGCCGTAGGTATAACCTACGGCAAAACGATAAATAGTATTGAGAACCATGAAAGGGTTCACTATAAATAACCCCGGTCCCGATAGCTATCGGGAAACCCGGGGAATTGCAAACACAAAGAACCCGGCCCATGGATTGAAACATCGACCAGGTTAGTTTGATTTGAGAAAGAGAAAAAACGTTGTTTAACGCGAAACTCCGAAGGAGTTGAATTTGATTAACCCGGGTTTCAACCCGGGGATGTATGAACCAACATAACCCGGCCCGTAGATTGAAAAACCGGCTATGTTAAATTGAGCAATATGAACCGAAAAGATTTTTTCAATACAGCAGGACGCCTCCTCATCCTGGGCGGAATTACCGCCTCGGCAGGCTATCTGATTGTCAACAAAAAAGTATCAGCCGCCTGCACAGAATCGCCAACCTGCAAAAACTGCGGCAAATTTGCCAAATGCGAACTGCCACAAGCAAAAGAGACAAAAGAGGAACAATACGTGAAGTAAAAAAACCTGAAAGGTTAGAATATGAATAACCCCGGGTTTCAACCCGGGGGTTGAAAGACTAACAACAACCGGCCCGTTGTTTGAAAAACAGGCCCAGTGATTTTGAGAATATGGAAACAAATAAAACACAAAACCGCAGGAAATTCATCCAGAACGGAGTCAGGCTCTCGCTGCTGCTTTCGCTCGGAACTGTCAGTGCCGCAGCTTTGCGCAGGGTTACCGGCGATGATTACGTCTGGCAAATCGACCCGTTTAAATGTACTCAGTGTGGCCGCTGTGCCACCGACTGTGTAAAAAAACCTTCGGCAGTGAAATGCGTTCATGCTTATGCATTGTGTGGCTATTGCGATTTGTGTGGCGGCTACCTGAAACCCGGCGCTATTGCCCGCGACACGGCGGCTGAAAACCAGCTTTGCCCCACTGCCGCCATCGAACGCCGTTTTATCGAAGAACCTTATTTTGAATACCATATCATCGAGGACCTTTGTATTGGCTGCGGAAAATGTGTAAAAGGCTGCACCTCTTTTGGAAACGGCTCACTGCACCTGCAAATCATTCATGATATTTGCGATAACTGCAACGAATGCGCCATCGCCAGGGTTTGCCCTTCTGACGCCATTTCACGGGTAAAAGCCAGCGAAGCCTACAAAGTAAAAGGCGATTTCACCAACAAACTCAAAGCATGAATTCCATGAAAAAGCAATTCTTAAAAAATATTTCAAACCTCTCCCAATTCCTCCCCCTCGGGGAGGTTAGGTGGGGCCTCTTTTTTATTTTCTTTTTTATCGTTTTTGCCTCGTTTTCACAACAGCAACGCTTCCCTAAACCCGAATTTGCCACGGGCTACGAGCAGCCTTCAACTGTGGTTCCCGAACCCCGTGGTCTGGCGCTTGAATATCTCGACGTGGCAGTTTTATTGGGGGTACTTTCGCTTGCAAGCTGGCTGGTACTGAAAAAACGTTCGCGACAAGGTGTTTTGTGGCTGTCACTTTTCACGCTTGCTTATTTTGGTTTTTACCGCGAAGGATGCATTTGCTCCATCGGTTCCATTCAAAATGTAACATTGTCATTTACCGACCCGAATTATGCAATATCGGTAACGGCATTGTTGTTTTTTGTTTTGCCGCTGGCGTTTACACTGTTTGTCGGCCGTACTTTTTGTGCAGGTGCCTGTCCGCTGGGTGCCATTCAGGATGTGGTGATAATGAAACCCATCAGTTTACCCAAATGGCTAAACAAAACACTGGGACTGATTCCTTATTTGTACCTCTCGCTGGCCGTGCTCTTTGCTGCCACCGGCACCGATTTTATCATCTGTCGCTACGACCCGTTTGTGGGTATTTTCCGCATGGATGCCAAATTTCACATGGTTGTGCTGGGCATTGCATTTTTGCTGATGGGCATGTTTGTAGCCCGTCCGTATTGCCGGTTTCTATGTCCTTACGGTGTTTTGCTGAGCTGGATGTCACGGTTTTCGAGACGTCACATGACGATTACACCTTCAAAATGTATCCAGTGTAAGTTGTGCGCCAGTTCCTGCCCGTTCGATGCCATCGATTACCCTACCAATGAAAAGGAAGTGATTCAGTCGGGACTCGGTCCCAAAAGGTTTCTTACCTATGCACTGGTTATCCCGCTGTGGCTGGCGTTGGGCGTTTTCGTGGGGGCCAAATCGCACACCTTTCTTTCAAAGGCCAATCCTGATGTTTACCTGGCAGAGTTGCTGATTTCCAATCCTGAAATCAAAAACGACACAGAAAATATTGACGTACAAACCTTCCTTTCTTCAGGAAAAACGCTGGAAACCCTGGTAAAAGAAGCCGAAGTTATCCGTGGAAAGTTTTATATCGGCAGCATGATTGCCGGTGGTTTTATGGGATTGGTAATCGGAATGACTTTACTGAATACGGTGGTTTTCCGCAAACGTCAGGATTACGAGCCACACCGCGGAAATTGCTTCAGTTGCGCCCGGTGTATGAATTATTGCCCGGTGGAGAAATGACAATGAGTGAATGCCAGAATGCATGAATGCGTGAATGAAAAAAATGTAAAAATGAGCGAATTAATAAATGGGTTACACGACCTGAAACGCCGGGATTAACCACTATTTTGAAGGCGAATGATTGATTAAAATTTGAAAATATGAACCCTGTAAGGGTTCAACATGAATAACCCCGGGTTTCAACCCGGGGGAGAAAGACAAAAAATAAAATAAGGCGCATCCGATAGAAAAGTTTGAAAAGCAAAGGTATCGATGCGCCACAAAATAGAAATAAGATTGAAAAACGATATAAAATGAACTTACATAAAACTAATACAAGATTAAAATAACAACATAATTCTATTCAAACCCTGAAAGGGTACAACATAAACAACCCCGGGTTTTAACCCGGGGACAAGAACAAAACGGAGAATAAAGGCGCATCCGATGCAGATAATTGAAAAACAAAAGCAACCATGCGCCGCAAAACAAAAACAAGATTGAAAAGACGACATAAATAGCTGATTACTAATATATGACCAACAACGATAAAATAAAACTCGCTCAAAACATCGCCGTTATCGCCGGAATTTTCTGTTCGGTGGTGGCATTGCTGCTGTTGCTCAATTTCTGGCAGATTTCAAAAGCCGACCCCATCGAAAGTAAAGCGCTTGAGGTTTTGGTCGAACGGCTAAAAGAAGACCCGAACAACGATGGTCTGAAAGCCGAAATCCGCAGTTACGATTTACTTGCCAGGAAAGCTTATTTCAACAGCCAGTGGCAGATACAAACCGGTGCTGTTCTTTTACTTTTCGGAGCAGTAATTCTTGCATTTGCTTTGCGTACCTACTATTCGGCAAAAGCAAAAATAGAAGCGCCCGAAAAAGTGGTTGAAAATGAAATCGCCAGCCGCATTCTGGCTCAAAAAGGAATCATCATCGTTGGGGCAGTGATTTTTGTACTGGCTTTTGCGGCTTCTTTTGCTTCGGTCAATTATCTCGACAAATACAATATTGAAACGTCCGTGGCTGAAAATGAACCCCAACCTGCAGACGAAGGAATTCAGGTGATTGATGTGGGCGCTGCAAAAACGGATTCAGCACAGGCTGTAACCACCGGAGATTCTGCTGTTTCCATTGCAGTTGCAACCGATTCTGCAAAAACAGAAGTTGCTCCTGTTGCCGTTGTATTGAGTGACCAAAACATAAAAAGCAACCACAATTCATTCAGGGGGCCTTTTGGACAAGGCATTTCCTATCACAAAAACATTCCTGCAAAATGGGATGGCGCTGCCGGAACAAACATCGCATGGAAGGTTGCCATACCAAAACATGGATACAATTCACCGGTTATCTGGGGCGACAAAATTTTTATTTCCGGGGCCGATAACCAGTCACGCGAAGTGTATTGTTTCGACCGCGCAACCGGGAAACTGCTGTGGACCGGAAAAGCTGACAACATCCAGGGTTCACCGGCCAATCCGCCCAAAGTAACCGCAGACACAGGCCTCTCCGCTCCCACACTCGCCACCGACGGCAACAACGTTTACGCCATATTTGCCACCGGCGATGTGATTGCCTTCGATATGAATAGCAACCGCGTTTGGGCGCGAAACCTGGGCGTTCCGGATAATCACTACGGACACTCTTCGTCGCTCATCGTCTGGGATGGAAAACTGTTTGTTCAGTACGACACCAACCGTGGGGGAAAAGTTCTGGCGTTGAAAACCGATACAGGTGAAACAGTCTGGGAAAAAACCCGGTCGTCAAAAATATCGTGGGCCAGTCCGGTGCTGGCCAATGTGGGTGGTAAATACCAGCTTGTTTTAACTGCCGACCCGATTGTGGCGGGTTACGACATCAAAACCGGGGAAGAACTCTGGCAGGTGAAATGTATGATGGGCGAAGTGGGCCCGTCGGTGGGTTTTGCCGATGGAATTGTGGTGGCTACCAACGAATACGCCAAAATGGTGGCCATTGATGTAAATACAAAATCGGTTCTGTGGGAAGCCGACGAATATTTGCCCGAGGCATCGAGTCCGCTGGCTTACAACGGACTTGTCGTGATAGCCACAAGTTATGGTGTGCTGGCCTGTTACGACCTGAAAACAGGTGAAAAATACTGGGAACACGATGTGGGCAAAACGCTTTATTCGTCGCCAACCTATGCCGATGGAAAGGTTTTTATGATGGACAACGACGGTGTGATGCGGGTTTACGAATTTGGCAAGGAAATGAAACTGATTTCGGAAAACAAACTGGGCGAAAAAGCTGGAACCACAGCCGCTTTTGCCAACGGGAAAATCTACATCAGGGGAGATAAGAATTTGTATTGTATTGGGAAGTGAGTTACATGTTACGGGTTGCAGGTTACGGGTTACAGGTTCTTTTTTAAATTGTCATTTCGAAGGAGGTACGACTGAGAAATCCCTTGTTTCAGAGCACAGATTTCTCCTCCTGCGTCGTCAAAATGACACAAATAAATAAGTGCCTATGCAATAAGATAATTGATTATGAATAAAATACAGACATTTATAGTATCTATTCTGCTTATTCTTGCAGCAATTGTTATTCATCTTTTACTTGACGATTCAGTCAGGTTAGATGAAGAATTAATTGGTTTTTTTACCGGTTTTTGCTTTGCCGGTGGAATATTTCTGTTTACCAGGACATTTTTTAAAAAGAAAGTTTAACGCCTTTGTGAGAATAGATAAATAAAAAATGGTAAAAAGCATTAAAAATACTGACACTGAATCCTTCTTCAGCAAAGTAGCTGAATTATTGAAGCAAGCAAGAAAGTCCGTTGTAACATCGGTTAACAGGACAATGGTACTTACTTACTTTGAGATTGGAAGAATGATTGTGAAAGAAGAACAGTCAGGCCAGGAGAGGGCAGAATATGGAAACAAATTACTTTCTGAATTGTCTCATCGACTTTCAAATGAATTCGGAAAGGGATTTTCTGTAACCAACTTGCAACAAATGAGAAACTTTTACCTTGTTTATCAAAAACAGCAGACACTGTCTGTTAAATTCGATTTAAGCTGGTCACACTATTTAATTCTGATGCGAATTGAAAACGAAAACGAACGCAATTTTTACGAAATAGAAGCTGCAAATAACGGATGGAGTTTACGCGAATTTCAAAGACAATTTGATTCTGCATTGTTTGAAAGACTGGCTTTAAGCAGAAACAAACAGGAAATAAAATTGCTTTCGGAAAAAGGACAAATAATTGAAACACCGCAGGATACGTTAAAGGACCCATATATTCTTGAATTTATTGGATTGAAGGAAGAAAATCAGTATTCTGAATCTGATTTGGAACAAAGGTTAATCAACAAATTAGAACATTTTCTGCTTGAACTTGGCAAGGGTTTTACTTTCGTTGGCAGACAAGTTCGAATCACTTTCGACGACAAACATTACAGAATTGACCTTGTATTTTACAACCGAATTCTTCAAAGTTTTGTTCTTATCGATTTGAAAATCGGAGAGTTGACACATCAGGATATAGGACAAATGCAGATGTATGTAAATTACTATGACCGGTTTGTCAAGCTTGAAAATGAAAACAAAACTATTGGAATTATTCTTTGCAAAAAGAAAAATGATACACTTGTCGAAATAACCCTTCCTGAAAATAACAATCAGATTTTTGCACGTAAGTATCTCACTGTGCTTCCAAGTAAAAATGAATTGAAAAGATTGATTGAGGGGAAAGAAGAATAATTAGAAAAGATGACCGACAATTTTCAAAATATCGACAAAATAATTGCTGAAAAAGGTTCTTCCAAAAAGAGCCTGATTCCGGTTTTGCAGGCTATTCAGGACGAATACAACTATTTGCCCGAAGATGCGCTGAGGTACCTGGAAGAAAAAACCAGCATCACCGCTGCCGAAATCATCGGGGTGGCCAGTTTTTACAAGCAGTTCAGGATGCATCCGGTGGGCAAACACATTGTAAAAATCTGCGTGGGAACTGCCTGTCACGTAAAAGGCGCCACGCTGGTGCACGATGCTTTCAAACGCCATTTCAACCTGAAGGATAATGCTGACACCGACAAAGACGGGGAATACACACTCGAAAAAGTAAGCTGTCTGGGTTGCTGCACGCTCGCGCCGGTGGTTCAGATTGACGGTATTACTTACGGCCACGTGGCTGCCGACCAAGTTGACCAGGTGATTGCTGATTTCGAAAGCCAGCAGGGAAAACCAGAAGCTAAAAAATACCGCCATGCCGATGGTTCTGATATCAAAGGCGAAATCCGAATCGGTTTGGGCTCGTGTTGTGTGGCCAGCGGCAGCGACGAAATCCGCAAGGAAGTGGAAAAAGTGGCCGGTGAAAACCATCTCCGGGTTAAACTGAAACATGTGGGCTGCGTAGGCATGTGTCACCAGGTTCCGCTTGTGGAAATTGTCCCCAACGAAGGCGAACCAACCTTGTACGCTAAAGTAAAACCCGAGGATGTTAAAAAGATTGTGGAATCGCATTTCGAACCACCGTCGCTCCTCTCAAAACTGAAAAACAAACTCTTCAATTTTGCCGAAGATATTCAAACCGACCGCCATTGGGAAGGTGTTGAACGCTACGAAATCAGTATGCGAGAAAAACCCGTGGCTTCGTTTCTCGGGAGCCAGGTTCCCATTGCCACCGAATATCGGGGCATCATCAATCCGGTGGATATCAACGAATACAAAACACGCGGCGGTTTTTCGGCGCTGGAAAAAATGTTCAAACTGCTGTCGCCCGACGATGTTCTTAACGAAATAAAAAACAGCGGACTGCGTGGCAGGGGCGGTGCCGGGTTCCCGACCGGGGTAAAATGGGAACTCGTCAAAAAGGAAAAATCCGACTTAAAATACCTTATCTGCAATGGCGATGAAGGCGACCCCGGTGCATTTATGGACCGTATGTTGCTGGAATCGTACCCGTACCGTGTAATCGAGGGAATTATTATTGCAGCTTATGCAACCGGAATTCATGACGGATATTTTTACATCAGGGCCGAATACCCGCTGGCAGTAAAACGAATCCAGAAAGCACTGGAGGTTTGTTACGAAAACAACTACCTCGGCGACGATATCCTGGGTTCGGGATTCAATCTGAACCTGCAGGTTTACGAAGGTGCCGGTGCTTTTGTGTGTGGCGAGGAAACTGCGCTGATTGCGTCCATTGAAGGCAGCCGCGGGTTTCCGCATATCCGCCCGCCATTCCCGGCCCAAAAAGGTTTGTGGGGACAGCCCACACTGGTCAACAACACCGAAACGTACGCACAGGTTTCCTATATTATCCGCGAGGGTTCTGAGGTTTTTAAAGCAATCGGGACAAAAAACAACGCGGGAACCAAGGTTTTTGCTTTAGCCGGAAAAGTGGCGCGTGGCGGACTGATTGAAGTTCCCATGGGAATCACCATTCGACAGGTGGTGGAGGAAATCGGCGGTGGAATTGCCAACGGTCGCAAGTTTAAAGCGGTGCAGATTGGCGGACCTTCGGGTGGTTGTATTCCTGCCGAGTATGCTGAAACGCCCATCAATTATGAGTCGCTCACCGAAATGGGTGCGATGATGGGCTCCGGAGGATTGGTAGTGCTCGACGATACCGACTGCATGGTGGACATTGCCCGTTTTTTCCTGTCGTTTACACAGGACGAATCGTGCGGAAAATGTACTTTCTGCCGTGTGGGAACCAAAAGAATGCTCGATATTCTTGAAAATATCACCAGCGGGAAGGGTAAACCCGGCGATCTGGAAGAACTGGAAAGACTGGCACATTGGACCAAAAAGGGCAGTTTGTGTGGTCTGGGAAAAACGGCTCCCAACCCGATTCTAAGTACATTGAAATATTTCAGGCACGAATACGAGGCGCACATCAACGGCGTTTGTCCGACCGGAAAATGCACCAGTCTCATAACCTATTCGGTAAACGACAAATGCATTGGTTGTACACTTTGTGCACAGAAATGTCCGGTGGATGCCATCGCTTTCAAACCCCACGAAAAGCATTTCATCGACACCTCGCTGTGCATCAAATGCGACGCCTGCCGCGCCGTTTGCCCGGAGGATGCGATTGATGTGAAGTGAGTTGCGAGATACGGGTGACGGGTTACAGGTTACAGGTTGCGGGTTACGGGTTACGGGTTACGGGTTAAATAGTAAAAAACAGTATCTGGATGAATAGTTATAGAGAATTGGATATTTATAAAATGGCTTACGCTTTGGCAATTAAGGTTCACAAAATGACAATGACGCTTCCAAATTATGAATTGTACGAACAGGGAAGTCAGGTCAGACGGTCAACAAAAAGTATTAAAGATAATATTGTTGAAGGTTACGGCAGAAACAGGTATAAAAATGAATTTGTAAAATTTCTTGTTTACGCACACTCTTCCTGCGATGAAGCAATTTCTCAACTAACCATGATTGATGAAATTCATTTCGAATCAAAAAATTTGATTGAACTTATCAATGAATATGATACGTTAGGAAGGAAAATTAACAAATTCATTGATTACGTTGATAATCACTGGAATGAAACTAACACGGAACCCGGAACCCGAAACACGTAACAATTTTAACATGATTACACTCAAAATAAATAACACCACAATCGAAGTTGAAAACGGCACTTCAGTGATGAAAGCCGCGGAAAAGCTGGGGATTCACATACCGAACATGTGCTGGCACAACGAACTGGAACATTTTACCTCGTGTATGTTGTGCCTGGTGAAAGATGGTTCTGGCAGGCTTTTCCCGTCGTGTTCTGTGCAGGCATCCGAAGGTCAGGAAATTATTACCGACGATGCCGAAATCAGTGAAGCACGGAAAACCGCGCTCGAACTGCTTTTAAGCGAGCATGTTGGCGACTGCGAAGCGCCCTGCCAGATTGCCTGTCCGGCACACATGAATATTCCGCAGATGAACAGGCTGATTGCATCGGGGAAAATGACCGAAGCGCTGGAAGTGGTGAAACGCGATATCGCGCTGCCTGCCGTTTTGGGGCACATCTGCCCCGCCCCGTGCGAAGGTGCCTGTCACCGCAAAACCGTTGACGAACCCATTTCGATTTGCCTGCTGAAAAGAATTACCGGTTACGAAGGCAAAGAACCCGAAATTGAAAAAGTCCCGCCAACAGGTAAAAAAGTGGCGGTAATTGGTTCGGGTCCTGCCGGGCTGGCGGCTTCGTATTACCTGCAGATAAAAGGCATTCAGGTGACTTTGTTCGATAAAAATGAAAAACCGGGAGGCTTGCTGAGAACGGCAATTTCCGACGAAATTTTGCCAAAAGAAATTCTGGATAAAGAAATTGAAGCGATTCTTGCAACCGGAGTTCAGTTTAAAGGAAACATTGACATTGATGTTGAAGAATTTCAGAAAATGAAAACGGATTTCGATGCGGTGATTCTGGCCACAGGAGTTCTGCCTGAAACAAGCGGATTTTTCGGGTTGAAATCGACACCAAAAGGTATTATTGCCGACAAAGATTCGTACCAGGCTTCCGACCCCAAAGTTTTCGCTGTGGGCAATATCATCCGTTCGTCGCGACTGGCAGTGCGTTCGGTGGGACAAGGAAAAGAAGTGGCTTTTTCGGTTCTGCAGTTTTTTAATGGTCAGCAGCCAACCGGCGAACCACGAATTTTTAATTCGCGCTTTGGCAAACTGGTGAGTGCCGAGTTTTCGGAATACCTGAAAGAATCGGGTCCGGGGAAAAGGATGTTTCCTGAAAAAGGTGGTTATTCAGGGTTCAGCACCGAAGAGGCGATTGCAGAGGCAAAACGTTGCCTGCATTGCGACTGCAGGGCTATCGACAACTGCAAACTGCGCGAATATTCGCACCAGTACAATGCCGACCAGAAACGGTTTAAAACCAGCGAGCGCCGCAACATATCCAAACAAAATAACCACAACCTCGTTATTTACGAACCACAGAAATGCATCAAATGTGGGATTTGTGTGCGGCTGTCGGAGAAATATGGTGAGAAACTGGGTTTTACCTATATTGGAAGGGGTTTTGATGTGGAAATCAACATTCCGTTTAACGAAGCGCTCGACAAAGGCATCACGCTGGTTGCCGAAAAAGTGGCGGCTGGCTGTCCGACAGGGGCAATTTCGATGAAGAATAAAGATTAACGAATATTGATTTTTGATTTTGTAAAAGAATACATCTGAAATCAAAAATCTGCAATCGTTAATCGTTAATTAAATTGAATTTATTGAATATGAAATACTTGTTACTAATAATCATCTCGTTTTTTGAATTTGGGATTTCCGCTCAACCCACCGATTCGTGGCCAATTTTCCGTGGCGACCAGAACCTGAAGGGCGTTTCAAAAACAACAATACCTGAAAAACCCAAACTGCTCTGGACTTTCACCACCGGCGACAACATCAAATCGGCTCCGGTGGTCGATAAAGGCAAAGTGGTGGTGGGCTCAACCGATGGTTTTGTGTATTGCCTCGACCTGAACGGCAAACTGCTCTGGAAATTTGAAACCGGAAACGCCATCGAAGCGCCCGCACTGATTCTGGGCAACTCGGTTTATATCGGCAATCTCGACGGAACTTTGTATTCAATTGACCTGAACACCGGGAAGAAAAACTGGGAATACGAAACCGACAACCAGATTATCGGGTCGGCCAACTGGTGGAGCGACGGCAAAACAACATACATATTTGCAGGCAGTTACGACTTTTTCCTGCATTGTGTGGATGCCAAAACCGGTGAATCGAAATGGAAATACGAATCGGATAATTACATCAATGGCGCAGCAGCGTGCGACAAAGGCAAAGCCTATTTTGGCGGTTGCGACGGGTTTCTGCACGAGGTAAATGTAGCAACTGGAAAACCGGAAAAGAAAATTGATGTTTCAACTTACATTGCCGGGTCGGTGGCGGTTGAGGGCGACAAGGCCTGGGTGGGCGATTACGACGGCCGTTTTTTTATGGTTGATTTGAAATCCGGAAATACCGTATGGCAGTGGCAGCACGAAACCACCAAACTACAGTTTATCGCTTCACCTGCGTTGGCTGGCGACAAGGTGCTCTCGGCCAATCACAACAAATTTTTGTATTGTTTCGACAAAAACAGCGGCAAAAAATTATGGGAGTACAACACGGGCCGCCAGGTGGAAGCATCGCCGGTGGTGGTGGGCGACAAAGTGCTGGTTGCCAATATGCGCGGAGATTTGGCCATGGTAAAACTTTCGGACGGAAAACTTGTTTGGAGTTACGAAATTGGCAGTCAGATTGTAAGCAATCCGGCTGTGGCTGCCGGCAAAATATTTGTCGGCGCATTCGATGGAAATGTATATTGTTTTGGAAAATGAAGTTTAACCGCAGAGACGCGGAGACACAGAGAAAACTTTGCGACTCTGCGTCTTCGCGGTAAAAAAATATAACAATGAACATCATACAAATCATACCGGGTTCAGGGGGCAGTTTTTACTGCGGAAACTGTCTGCGCGACAGCAAGTATTTCAATGCTTTGCGGGCCAAAGGACATCAGGTTACAAAAATACCGATGTACCTGCCGTTGTTTGCCGACGAGCACGATATTTCTGAAGTCCCCATTTTTTATGGCGCCATTAGCTTGTACCTGAAACAGGTTTATCCCATTTTCAAAAAAGTGCCCAAATGGGTTGATAAACTGCTCAATTCAAAACCGATGATGAAAATGGCAGCGTCGATGGCCGGTTCCACCAATGCAAAAGGGCTGGAAGACATGACGCTCTCGATGCTTTTGGGTGAACAGGGTAACCAGAAAGAGGAACTCGACCACATGGTGAACTGGATTGCCGAACATTGCAAACCCGATATTATTCATATTTCGAATGCGCTGCTTTTGGGTCTTGCCCGCCGGCTGAAAGAAAAAACCGGCGTTCCGGTGTTGTGTTCGTTACAGGACGAAGATGTGTGGATTGACCCGATGCAACCACAGTTTCAGAAGAAAATCTGGGACCTGATGCACGAACGTTCCGCCGATGTGGATGCACTTGTTTCGGTGAGTCATTTTTTTGCCGGGGTAATGAAAAACAGGATGAACCTGTCCGACGAAAAGGTAAAAGTGATTCATTTGGGTGTTGATATAAATGATTATCAATACGTTTCGCCAAAGGAAAAAGAAAGAAATGTGGGGTACATTTCGCGGATGTGTCACAAAGACGGGTTTGATATCGTGGTGGATGCGTTTATCGAACTGAAAAAGAAACAAGGTTTTGAAGATGTGAAACTGGTTGCCACGGGTGGTTCAACCGGCGATGACACTCAATTTTTGAAAGAGCAAAAACAAAAACTGAAAGCAAACAATCTGTTGGATAAATTTGAGATTCTGCCAGATTTTGAAGGAAAAGAGGTGAATGACTTCTTCAAAAAAGTAGTTTTGGTTTCGGTGCCGGTCAGAATTGGCGAGGCTTTTGGAATGTACCTGCTAGAGTCGATGGCTTCCGGTGTACCGGTGGTGCAGCCTGCGTTGGGTGCCTTCCCCGAAATCATCGAAATCTCGGGTGGTGGTGTCAATTACATGCCCAATTCAACTGAAAAATTAGCCGAAACATGGGCTGAATTGCTCACCAATCCTGAAAAACTGGAAGAACTGAGTATTGCCGGATTTGAAGGCACCAAAAAGAACTTCAACATCCATAACCACGCTGCCGAAATTATTTCGCTTTATGAAAGTTTAAGAAAATAACTATGTTCACTATGTGTCTATGTGGTTCATTTAATACCACATAGACACATAGAACACAATAGAAACAGAATGTTACAACTACAAAATATCACAAAAGGATACGGTGAACCGGGGACACACAGCTACCGGCCCGTGCTGCAAAACCTCAATCTCGAAATCGGGAAAGGAGAGCGGATTGCGATTGTGGGCCCCAGCGGCTCGGGAAAAACCACGCTACTGAACCTGATTGGGGCGCTCGACCAACCCGAGTCGGGCAAAATTCTTTTTGAAGGAACCGAAATTTCGGGGTACGACAAAAAGCAGCTGGCTGCTTTCAGAAACAAAAACCTGGGATTTGTTTTCCAGTTGCACCACCTAATGCCGCAACTCACGTTGTGGGAAAATGTGTTGCTGCCGCTGCTGGCTTCGGGACAAAAAATTACTGACGAACAAAAAAGCCGGGCAGAATACCTGATTCGGAAAACAGGGATTGAGAATCAAAAAAACCAGAAACCTTCGGAAATGTCGGGTGGCGAATGCCAGCGCACTGCAGTGGTTCGCGCGCTTATCAACAAACCTGCGCTGCTTTTAGCCGATGAACCCACCGGCGCCCTCGACCTGGAAAACGCATCGGCTCTTACTGACCTGCTGATTCAACTCAGTCAGGAAGAAAATATTACGCTGGTTACGGTGACTCATTCTGTGGAAATGGCGGAAAGGATGGAGAAAAAATACATATTAAAAAATAAAAAAGCCTCCCCCATCCCCTCCTAAGGAGGGGAGTTGAAATAAACAATATTTTTCGATGTGAAATCAAGTCAAAAACAAACAAGTGGTAATTTTTCTTCCTCATCCTCCCCCTTCGGGGGAGTTAGAGGGGGCTTATTTATCATGAAAACATTTTTTTTCTATTTCCGCCAAAACCTTTTGGTGGCGCTGGGTGTGGCGGTGAGCACTACGGTACTGACCGGTTCGCTGATTATCGGCGATTCGGTGCGTTACAGCCTTGAGCAGTCAACGTTTTCACGGTTGGGCAATACCACGCACCTTGTTTCGGTAACCGACCGATATTTCAGACAGGAGATGGCCAACGAAATGGAAACTGCCAACACCGCGCTGAAGGTTACACCGCTTTTGCAACTGGAAGGAATGGCGGTGGCCGGTGGCGGTGAGTTCCGGGCCAACAAAGTGCAGGTAAACGGAATCCGGAACGATTTCAGCAAAATGGCGGGAACCGGTTTATTCGACAGCCTGCAAAACAACGAAATTGCCATCAGCGCCAATCTGGCGGAACGACTGCAGATAAAAGAGGGCGACAACCTGCTGGTACGCATCCAAAAAGCCAGCCTGATTCCAATGAATGCCCCGTTTGTTTCGGCTGAAGAAACCAGTGTTTCGCTGCAGGCAACCGTAAAAAAAGTGGTTTCGGCAGAAGAGCTGGGGCGTTTCAACCTGAAAAATTCGCAAACAGCACCATTTAATATTTTCCTGTCCATCAACCGGTTAAACCAGTTAATGGAGTTTGAAGGAAAAGCCAACCAGTTGCTGATTTCAACAGAACTGAAGAACGATGAAATCGTTGCCATAGTAAAAAGCTGCCTGACCCCTGCTGACGCCGGACTTCAATTCGAAAAAATTGAAAAATCGGGCGAAACCCAGGTTTCCACCGAACGTGTTTTTCTGGATGAAAAAATCGCGGAAGTCCTGCAAAAACTCCCTGGCGCCACACCTATTTTAACGTATTTCGTCAACAACATTGAAGCCTCCTCCAACCCCTCCAAAGGAGGGGAGCAAAAAAGCCAGAAGCAACAATCTCAAACCCGAAACCCGAAACCCGGAACCCGAAACCCGGAACCCGGAACTTCTTCCATCCCCTACTCCTTCGTTTCCACCCTTTCCAACTCCGCTCTTGCAGAAAACGAAATTGTGCTGAACCGCTGGGCTGCCGATGATTTACAGGTAAAACCCGGTGATTCGCTTCGATTGAAATATTTTGAAATCGGGCCACTGCGACAGTTGATTGTCAGGGAATCGGATTTTGTGCTGAAAGAAATCATCGCGATGGACAATCCGTTGTCGGACCCGACACTGGTTCCGCATTTGCCGGGACTGTCGGATGCCGGGCACTGCCGCGAGTGGGAAGCCGGCGTTCCCATCAACCTCGACGCTATCCGCGACAAAGACGAAAAATACTGGAACGATTTCAAGGGAACGCCCAAAGCTTATATTGCGAAACAAAAAGCCGATGAAATCTGGGGCAACCGTTTTGGCAGCAACACGGCAGTGCGATTTGTAGCGGGTGCGTTTAATAACGATTTGTTTCTGAACACCTTCAAAAGCGAAATCAATCCCGGCGATTTGGGAATGACCGTCAGCCCGGTTCGCGAGCAGGGTTTGTATGCCGCCCACAACGGCACCGATTTCAGCGGACTGTTTATCGGGCTGAGTTTCTTTTTGCTGGTGGCCGGCATCATTTTAACCTCGCTGCTTTTCAGGCTGAATCTCGAAAACAGGGCGCAACAAATCAAACTTTTCAGCGCGCTGGGTTTTGGCGAAAAACAGGTGCGCAGCTTTTATCTTGCTGAAGGTTTGGCAGTGGCACTCACCGGGGGACTTATCGGACTTCTGGTTTCTGTTTTATACACATCGCTTGTTTTCAGCATATTAAATACGCTTTGGTTTGAGATTGTAAGAACCGATGTTTTGCTGATAAAGATTAATCCGGCAACCTTGTTCACCGGGTTAATCATCAGTCTTGTGGTTTCGTTGATGGCGGTTTTTGTTTCCGTCAGGCGGTTTCAGAACCAGTTTACGGGCAACCGGAAAAAGGTAAAAACAGCCAGACAAAAATCGGGATGGTTGAAACCAGTCATTTATTTATTTCCTGTTATCGCGGTTTTACTGGTGGTTTACCAGGTGACTTCAGGCCAGATGAATCCGGGCTTATTCTTTGTTTCCGGAATTCTGCTGCTGACAGGAATTCTGCTGATTCTCCGTGAATTTCTTTTCAGCATCGAAAAATCAGGTTCTGCCGAATTCGGAAAAAAACGGCTGATTTTGCTGAACTTAGTGAGAAACAAAGCACGGTCGATGACAGTAATTACGTTGTTTGCCATCGGAACTTTTCTGGTGGTTTCAACGGGTTCGAACAAACTCGACCTTTCGGCGGGAGCGCAGAAAAAAACCAGCGGAACCGGCGGTTTTCTCTTTTTTGCCGAATCATCGGTGCCGGTGCTTTTCGATATCAACGACAAGGACAAACGGGCTGACGAAGGCATGGTGGAAGATTTTTCAGCCGTTCAGTTGATGAAAGTGGAGGGCGACGATGCCAGTTGTTTAAACCTGAACCGCATTTCGCAACCTGCCATTTTGGGTGTTGACCCGGCAGCGCTTGCCGGACGATTTTCGTTTGCCGTAAAAACCAAAGAAACCGGTGAAACTGACCCGTGGTTGGCGTTGAACCAAACCAATGACGACGGAACCATTCCTGCCATTGCCGACCAGACCGTGATTCAGTGGGGTCTGGGAATGAAAGTGGGCGATATTCTTCTGTACCAGAACGAAAAAGGCGACACGCTCAGGCTTAAACTGATTGCAGGAACCACACCTTCCGTTTTCCAGGGATTTGTTTTGATTTCGACACAGAATTTTCTGCAAAATTATCCCACCCACAGCGGAACCTCTGTTTTTCTGGTGGAAGGCAAACCCGAAAACCTGCAACCAATCGGCGATGAACTGAATTCGGTTTTCTGGGATTATGGCTGGGAAATGACAACCACCGTGAAGCGGCTGGCGGAATTTTACTCCATTACCAACACCTATCTTTCCATTTTTATGGCGCTCGGCGCACTGGGTCTGATTCTCGGAACCATCGGGCTGGCGGTGATTCTGGCGCGTTCTCTGCTGGAACGCAAACGCGAAATTGCGGTGATGCTCGCCACCGGATTCGATACAAAACCCATATTCAGAATCATTGCTTTTGAATATTTTATTTTATTGGTTGCCGGCGTTTTAACCGGGCTGATTGCTGCGGTAACAGCGGTTTTACCTGCTTTCCTTTCACCGGGTTCCGATGCGTCGGGAAGCACAGTGGCATTGGTGGTTGCGCTGATTCTGGTGAACGGCTTTATCTGGATTGCAGTGCTGACAAAAGCCATGTTACAAAAGAAAAACCTTGTGGCTGATTTGAGGGTGGAATGACCCAAAACAAATTGATTATCTGATATTAACCTTTTCATTTTGCTTTTTCTTCGCCCAATTTTATTCATTGTATCTTTGCGATGTAATTATTAAGTTTTAGGAAGATGGTAGAAACTGTATATTTTGACGGGAGAATAAAAGGTGTTAATTCAGGCACCATTGTTTGTTTATCAACATCATTTGAAGAAGCAATAATAAAATTACCAAAAAACTTAATGCTCGCACCCAATGGGACATTAGTTACTCCCAGATTTGAATTATTCGATGAATTTGTTTCATTTCCAATAGTATTCATTGAGAAATAAAAACAGTACTTATGGAGAAAAAGATACCTGAAAAAATTTATCACTACACCAGTATTCAATCTTTAGAAGCAATACTGAAAAATAGAACGATTCGATTTTCAACACTTGCAAAAGTAAATGATGAAAATGAAGGTGAAACACAAGAAATAGGCAACTTGGGTAAATATATTTTTGTCAGTTGTTGGACAGAAAGTGCAATTGAAAATGATTGGATGTGGGAAAAGTACGGAGATAACTTTAAAGGTGTCAAAATAAGTTTGAGCTTTCCTCCATTCTGTGTTTATAATGATGGAGGAATTTCTTCTATTACCCCATTAAATGGGAAATTAGAAAAGGACTATTTTATTTTACCTTCGCCAGAAAATTTTTATTTTTTTATTGAATATACTAATGATGAAGAAAATTTAAAACCTAAAACAATTTATTATTATTGGGGGCAAGGTAGGTTTAAATTTGGGAAAGTGGGAAAATGCAAGGCCCCTAATCCGTGGAAAATTGAAGAGGAATTGAGATTTATTATTTATACTCTACCCAAAAGTAAAATTTACAACTTTGAACAAGAACCCGAATTTTTTATTGATGATGCAATTTCAATGATGAAAAATAATTCCGACATATATACTTCTTTTATTGATATGAAAATAATTGAAGAATCATTTAATAATATGACAATTACGATTGGCACCGAGGTTAGCATTAAAGAAAAAATGAAAATTATAGAAATGGTCAATCTTTATAATCCCAAAGCTTTAATTAAATTAAATGATTAAAAAACAAACATATTATTTTTATAGCATTATTAATTTCACCAGAATTCAAACAGTATAGATTGTAAAAATTCTAATTATGAGTAACCAACCGCTGGCAGAACGATTGAGACCCAAAACGCTTGATGATTACATCGGGCAGGAACACCTTGTGGGCAAAAACGCTGTGTTGCGGAAAATGATTGAATCGGGGAATATTTCATCGATTATTTTGTGGGGCCCGCCCGGAGTTGGAAAAACCACGCTGGCAAAAATAATTGCCAACACACTCAACCGTCCGTTTCATGTTTTAAGCGCTATTAATTCTGGGGTAAAAGATATACGCGAGGTAATCGATAAAGCAAAAAAGCAGCAGTTTTTCAGCAAACCCAACCCGATATTGTTTATCGACGAAATTCACCGTTTCAGCAAATCGCAACAGGATTCACTGCTGGGTGCTGTAGAAGACGGAACAATTACCCTGATTGGCGCCACCACTGAAAACCCGTCGTTTGAAGTTATTTCCCCGCTCCTTTCGCGTTGCCAGGTTTATATTCTCGAACCGCTGGATAAAGCCGGACTGCTCAAACTTATCGATTCGGCTTTAACCAAAGATACAGAACTAAAACAACGTAAAATTATCATTGCCGAAGTCCAGGCAATGTTGCGCTTTTCGGGTGGTGATGCCCGCAAACTGCTGAATGTATTGGAATTGGTGGTATCGGCTGAAGATGGCGAAACGGTTGAAATTACCAACAAAAAAGTGCTAGACCGGTTGCAGAATAACCTTGCCATTTACGACAAGCAGGGTGAAATGCATTACGATATTATTTCGGCATTCATCAAAAGTATCCGCGGCAGCGACCCTGACGCAGCAGTTTACTGGTTGGCCCGGATGCTCGAAGGCGGTGAAGACGTAAAATTCATTGCGCGCAGGTTGCTGATTCTATCGGCTGAAGATGTGGGTCTGGCCAATCCAAATGCCTTGTTGCTGGCACAAAGTACTTTTGATGCTGTGCACAAAATCGGGATGCCCGAAGCGCGGATAATATTATCGGAATGTACAATTTACCTCGCTACTTCGCCCAAAAGCAATTCGGCCTACGAAGCCATTGACGCTGCAATTTCTCTCGTGAAACAAACCGGAGATTTGCCGGTTCCACTCCACATTCGCAACGCCCCTACAAAACTAATGAAGGAAATCGGGTACGGAAAAGAGTACAAATACGCACACAGTTACGAAGGCAATTTTGTAGAGCAGGATTTCCTACCGAAAAAAATCAAAAAGGAAAGATTCTACAAACCACAAAACAACCAGACTGAAATCAAAATTCTGGAACGGTTGAAAAGATGGTGGGGAGAAAGATTTTAAAGAGGCCTCCCCTAATCCCTCCGCAGGAGGGGAATCATAAAAATAAACTACCTCGCTGCAAGCGGGCGGGGCATCAAAAACCACCGCAAATGGCAAAAACAACTCCGTAATCAGCGGGAAATTCAACCAAATAATTAATATGATTTCGCTACAATACGGCTAATACTCTTTTTCTCCAAAGTGTTTCATAAACTGAACACGCTCGTATAAAACCGGGTTTTCAAGCTTCTTCATGCTCAGTTTCCCCCTGAAGTCTTCAATGGTTTTATATCCTTTTTCATCCATCCATTTTTCGACAAAACCGTTCAGTTCAGTAATAAAACCGGGGCCTTTGCGGTAAAGCGAGGAAGCCACCTGAACTGCTGTAGCACCGGCAAGCAAAAATTTCACAGCGGTTTCACCGTTATGAATTCCGGTTGTTCCGGCAAGTTTGCAGGCAGTTTTTCCGGCCATTGAACCAACCCAACGAAGTGGCAAAACATAGTCATTTGTATCGCTTAAAACTTCAGCCGAAATAACTTTCTCTTCGTTTATATCGATATCGGGCATGTAATAACGGTTAAACATGGTTATCCCGGCAACTCCTGTTTGCGAAAGTTTTACAATCATCGACGACAGGTCGGAAAAATAGGGACTGATTTTGATAGCCACAGGAATTGAAACAAGGTCAAGCACTTTTGCAATTGTATCGAAATAAACTTTTTCATTGTCGGCACTGCTCAATTTTTGGTTTGAACCGGGAACATACAGGTTCAGTTCAAGTGCATCGGCACCTGCATCCTGAAGTTTTTGTGCAAAACTCATCCATTCGCCAGATGTAACGCAGTTAATACTGGCCACAATTGGAATGTTGGCAGCCAGTTTTGCATCGCCAATCAGCTTTGTATATTTCCGCAGGTTTTCGTCCTTTATTACATAATCGAAATAATCAAGATATTCAGGGTCGTTATTAAAATCAGCCCGCAAATTCAGTTCTTCTTTTAACTGATGGTGAATTTCTTCTTCAAATATTGATTTTAGCACAACAGCGCCTGCACCCGCCTCAGCCAGTTTCCTTATTTGTTCTGCATTACCAGTCATGCTGCTGCTGGCTGCAACGACCGGACTTTTCAGTTCAAGTCCAAAAAACCGGGTTGAAAGTTTTGATGTCATTTTTCTCTTTTTTCAGTTAGAATGGTTTAATCTGCTTCAATTGTTTTTCGAACCAAATAAAATTATTGAAGGCTTTTCAAATACTTATCCATGTTTTCGGCGGCTTTCCGTCCGTCTCCCATGGCAAGAATCACTGTTGCCCCACCCCTTACAATGTCGCCACCGGCAAACAATTCGGGAATTGAACTTTGCATGGTATCTTTATCAACCTCAATGGTTCCCCACCGGCTCACTTTTAATTCTTTTAAAGCCGAAGGAATGAGTGGATTGGGCGATACGCCAACCGCAACAACAACGAGGTCAACATCGATGTTGTATTCCGAACCTTCGATTACTTTCGGACTCCGGCGACCCGATGCATCGGGGTCACCCAGTTCCATGCGCTGAACACGCATACTTTTCACACGGCCTTTTTCGTCGGCAAAATACTGAATCGGATTAGCAAGGTTGATAAACTCAATCCCCTCTTCTTCAGCATGATGAATTTCTTCAACACGCGCCGGCATTTCATCGCGGGTACGCCGATATACAATCATCGACCTTTCAGCGCCCAAACGTTTTGCCGTACGCACCGAGTCCATGGCTGTATTTCCGCCACCAATCACTGCCACATTTTTCCCTCGTAGAACCGGTGTATCGAAATTTCCGCTTGCGGCATTCATCAGGTTAACGCGGGTAAGGTATTCGTTTGACGAAAGAATTCCGTTGTAATTCTCGCCGGGGATATTCATAAACCGTGGCAAACCTGCGCCCGACGCCACAAAAAAGGCTTTGAAACCTTCGGCTTTCAGGTCGTCGAAACTGGCAGTTTTGCCCACAATAAAGTTGTTTTCGAATTTTACGCCCATCTTCTGCAGGTTCTGCAACTCAACGTCAACAATGCTGTTGGGCAGCCTGAACTCGGGAATTCCATATTTCAAAACACCTCCAATTTCGTGCAACGCCTCAAAAACAGTTACATCGTAACCCAGCTTTACCATATCGCCAGCCCATGATAACGAGGCAGGGCCAGAACCAATTGCTGCAACTTTAATTCCGTTTTCCGGAGCAATTTCAGGAACAGACATTGAGCCGCTTTCACGTTCAAAATCGGCAGCAAAACGTTCCAAATGACCGATTGCCACCGGAATCGCTTTCATTTTAACAGTGTAAAAACATTGTGCTTCGCATTGTTTTTCCTGCGGACAAACCCTGCCGCAAACCGCTGGCAGCGATGATGTTTCTTTCAGAGCTTTTGCAGCTTCAAGAAATTCACCACGTTCAATATTTTTCACAAACTTCGGAATGTTGATACTCACCGGGCACCCTTCGATACAAGTCGGTGTCGGGCAATCGAGACAGCGTCGTGCCTCGGCCATTGCCTGCTCGGCAGTTAGTCCGAGATTAACTTCTTTGTCCTGGTATTTTGTTCTTTCCAGCGGGTTGCGTTCAGGCATTTTAACCCTGACAAGATTTGTGCGCTCTTTGTTAGGAGTTGCTTTCCGTAATTCAACACGCCACTCTTTTTCGCGTTCCGTTTTTAAGTATTCTTTGTAATCCGACATTTCAGTTTAAGCTTGAGTGTTTGACATGCATTCTGTAGCCTCATTTTCTTCATCGCGGTAACCATTCAACCGAAGTATCAGTTCATCAAAATCAACCTGATGTGCATCGAATTCGGGACCATCGACACAGGTGAATTTGGTTTGCCCGCCAACCGAAACCCGGCAGGCACCACACATTCCGGTTCCATCAACCATGATTGCATTTAAGCTGGCTTGTGTCGGAATTTCGTATTTCTTTGTCAGCAAGGACATAAATTTCATCATAACCGCCGGACCGATGGCAACACATTCATCAATCTTCTCGCGAAGAATCACCTCCTCGGCTCCCGCAGTTACAAGACCTTTTATCCCGTACGAACCATCATCGGTCATAATGATAACTTCATCCGACCATTTTCTGATTTCGTCTTCGAGAATGATTAAATCCTTATTTCTGGCTGCAAGAATCGAAATCACACGATTTCCGGCTTTTTTGAAACCTTCAACAATTGGTAACATTGGAGCAACGCCAACGCCACCACCACATGCAAGGATGGTTCCGGCTTTATAAATATGTGTTGCCTGGCCCAGTGGGCCAACCATATCATGAATATATTCGCCCGGATTCATTTGCGAAAGCTTGGTTGAGCTTACGCCCATGGTTTGAACAACAAGTGTTATTGTACCTTTTTCAGGATCAGAGCCGGTTATGGTAAGCGGAATACGTTCTCCTTTTTCATCAACACGAAGAATAATAAAATGCCCGGGTTTGCGCGATTTCGCGATACGGGGCGCTTCAACCTCCATTTTAAATACTTTATCGGAGAACCAGGTTTTTTCAGTAATCAGGTTCATATTTTTACTTTAGTTTTTCTGATTGAGCGGCTAAAATTAACAAGCTTCGCGAAATAACGAAATTTATAATTGTTTTCTTAAAGAAAATTTGACCGTGTATTTGAGTTAACGGCATAAAAAAACCGGACTTTACAATCCGGTTTTTCTATCGTTAAGAATCTTTTATTATTCTTTTGTTTCTTCAGCAGTGTTTTCTGCTTTAGGCTCTTCAACAGGCTGAGTTTCTTCAACCACTTTTGCTTCTTCTTTTGCCACTGGTTTTGCTTTTTCAGTTGCTTTGGCTTTTGCCGGTGCAACAGTTTCAACCTCAGTTTTTTTACCTGAAGCACGACGCGAGCGGCGTTTTTTGCCTTTGGCTGCATCGTCTTTGGCTGCGAGCATCGCTTCGTTGTAATCAACTAACTCGATGATACACATTTCAGCATTATCACCCAAACGGTTACCGGTTTTAAGGATACGGGTGTATCCACCCGGACGATCAGCAATTTTCGCTGCAATGTTGCGGAAGAGTTCAGAAACTGCGTCTTTGTCCTGCAGATAACTGAAAACCACCCTGCGCGAGTGAGTTGTGTCGTCTTTAGCTTTTGTAATTAATGGTTCAACATACGACCGCAAAGCTCTTGCTTTTGCAATTGTTGTTGAAATTCTCTTGTGTACCAAGAGTGAGCTGGCCATATTCGACAACATCGCTTTTCGATGTGCACTTTTACGACCCAGATGATTTACTTTTTTATTATGTCTCATTGCTTGTTACTCCTTGTCCAATTTATACTTTGAAATATCCATTCCAAAATTTAATCCCATGTTATCCAGAAGGTCATCCAACTCTGTCAGCGATTTTTTACCGAAATTCCTGAATTTAAGTAAATCGTTACGGTTGTAAGTCACGAGGTCGCCAAGTGTATCAACATCGGCGGCTTTAAGGCAATTTAATGCCCTGACAGACAAATCCATATCAACTAATTTAGTTTTCAGGAGCTGGCGCATATGAAGTACTTCCTCGTCGAACTCTTCGTTTGCAAACTTTTCGTCAGAATCGAGTGTGATCTTTTCGTCAGAGAAGAGCATGAAGTGATAAATAAGGATTTTGGCAGCTTCTTTCAGCGCTTCTTTTGGTTGAATTGAACCATCGGTGGTGATGTCGATTACGAGTTTTTCGTAGTCGGTTTTTTGTTCAACACGATAATTTTCAACGGTGTATTTAACCAGTTTAATGGGTGTAAAGATCGAGTCGATCGGAATTAAACCAAACTCGGCTTCTGCCGGTTTGTTTTCGACCGACGGAACGTAACCACGACCTTTGCTGATTGTAATTTCGATGTGAAGTTTCACATCGGGTTCCATGCGGCAAATAACCAGTTTTGGGTTAAGAACCCTGAACCCCGTCATATATTTGTTGATGTCGCCGGCTGTAAACTCTTCCTGTCCAGTGATAGTGATTGACACTTTTTCACTGTCGAATTCGTCAACTTCGTTTTTAAACCGAATCTGCTTCAGATTAAGGATAATTTCGGTTACATCTTCAATAACCCCTTTAATCGTAGAAAATTCATGGTCAACGCCTTCGATTTTAACGGTAGTGATTGCATAACCTTCGAGCGACGAAAGCAGGATGCGGCGTAAGGCGTTACCTACAGTAATCCCATAACCGGGTTCAAGCGGACGAAACTCGAATTTTCCGAATTTATCATCGGATTCCAACATGATCACCTTGTCAGGCTTCTGGAATGCTAATATTGCCATAATGACCTTAAATTTTATTATTTTGAATACAACTCTACGATCAGTTGTTCTTTAATGTTTTCTGGTATTTCTTCGCGTTCGGGGCGGTTCAGGAATTTACCGGCCAATTGTTCTGCCGACCATTCCAGCCACTCGTAACGATTGCTCCTGCGCGAATGCAATGAGGATGTAATTTCTTCCATCGATTTTGATTTCTCCCTGACGCCAATTACGTCGCCGGGTTTAACCTGATATGATGGAATATTTACCACGTCGCCGTTAACTACAATATGTTTGTGCGAAACAAACTGACGGGCAGCAGCCCGTGTTTTTGCAATACCTAAACGGAATACCACGTTATCGAGCCTCGACTCGAGTAACTGCAACAGTACTTCACCGGTAACACCTTTTGAAGCCTGTGCCTTGTGGAACAATCCGCGGAACTGGCGTTCCAGAATTCCATAGGTATATTTTGCCTTTTGCTTTTCACGTAACTGTAACCCGTACTCCGATTTTTTTCTTCTTTTAGAAGCCAAACCGTGCATTCCGGGCGGATAGTTTTTGTGTTCAAAAGCTTTATCCGGCCCGAAAATAGGTTCTCCGAATTTACGGGCGATTTTTGATTTTGGTCCAATGTATCTTGCCATTACCTTTTCGTTTTAAAATTAAACACGACGTCTTTTAGCCGGACGGCAACCATTGTGTGGAAGCGGTGTGGCGTCAACAATCTCAGTTACCTGCAACCCTACAGTTGCCATTGCTCTGACTGCCGATTCACGACCATTGCCCGGTCCTTTAACGAATACTTTTACTTTACGAAGTCCAAGGTCATAAGCTGTTTTTGAACACTCTTCAGAAGCAACCTGCGCTGCATACGGAGTATTCTTTTTTGAACCACGGAATCCTTTTTTTCCTGCTGACGACCACGAGATTACCTCGCCGTTCATATTTGTCAGCGTTACAATGATATTGTTAAACGAAGAGTGTACGTGAGCCATTCCGTTGGCTTCAACCACAACAACTCTTTTTTTGTTACTGACTGTTTTTTTTGCCATAATTCAAATTCCTTATTTAGTGGCCATTTTCTTATTAGCAACAGTTTTACGTTTACCTTTTCGGGTACGCGAGTTGTTCTTGGTACTTTGTCCGCGTACCGGTAACCCGATACGGTGACGAATACCACGATAACAACCAATATCCATCAGTCGTTTAATATTTAACTGAACTTCAGAACGCAATTCACCTTCAACTTTAAAGCTGTTGTTAATTACTGTACGAACAGCTGCAAACTGCTCATCGTTCCATTCGCGTACTTTCAGGTCTTTGTCAACCCCGGCTTCCTGTAAAACCTGGTTTGACCTGCTGCGGCCAATACCGTAAATATAGGTGAGTGCTATTTCACCTCTTTTATTATCTGGAATATCAACACCAACAATACGTGCCATAAATTTTTAATTTTTCAGATTAATTACCCCTGACGTTGTTTGAACTTAGGGTTCTTTTTATTAATCACATACAAACGGCCCTTTCTGCGGATAATTTTGCAGTCGGCGCTACGTTTTTTAACTGAAACACGAGTTTTCATCTCATTATTCGTTTTAAATCGTTTACTGTATTCGATGAAACCCGTCCCGATTCGCATCGGGACTTCGTTTCATATTTCATATTAGTTTTTGTATCTAAAAGTAATTCTACCCTTAGTTAAATCGTAAGGTGACATCTCCACTTTTACCTTATCGCCCGGCAAAATCTTAATGTAGTGCATCCTCATTTTTCCCGAAATATGACCGGTTATTACATGGCCATTTTCAAGTTCCACCCTGAACATTGCATTTGACAATGCCTCGATAATGGTTCCATCCTGTTCGATTGATGATTGCTTTGACATAAAATTTATAATTGCCTTTTAATAGTTCTACAAGTGGTTAATTCCTCTTTTCTCATTACATCGAACCACCTGAACGTCCTTTTATCCGGCCCGATTTCATCAGCCCGTCATAATGGCGCATTAACAAGTGACTTTCAATTTGCTGTAACGTGTCCAATACTACCCCAACCAAAATCAGCAACGAAGTTCCCCCATAAAAATAGGCAAACGACTGGTTGATTCCGATAAGCATTGCAAAAGCCGGAAGAATGGTAACCAAACCAAGGAAAATTGAACCTGGTAAAGTTATTCTTGACATCACTGTGTCAAGATATTCAACGGTTCTTTTACCGGGTTTAACACCTGGAATAAAACCACCGTTTTTCTTCATGTCTTCGGCCATTTGCGTTGGATTTACTGTAATAGCTGTGTAAAAATAAGTAAAAGCCACTACAAGTAAAAACTGAGTTGCATTGTACCAAAATCCGTTGATGTTTGTGAGAGCAGCCGCAACACCACGGAGATTTTCAGAATTAGCAACACCAACAAGGGTAATAGGCACCATCATAATTGCCTGGGCAAAAATGATAGGCATAACTCCTGCGGCATTTACTTTAAGAGGAATGTACTGACGAACACCGCCGTACTGTTTGTTACCAACAATTCGTTTTGCATATTGAACCGGAATTTTACGGGTTCCCTGAACCAGCAGAATTGAGGCCATGAAAACGAGGAAAAGAATAACAAACTCAACAAGGAACATTACCAATCCACCTCCCTGCTGATTGATACGGGATGCAAATTCCTGTACAATCGACTGAGGTAAACGGGCAATGATACCAATCATAATTATCAGCGAAATACCGTTACCGATTCCTTTATCGGTAATACGTTCGCCCAACCAAAGAACGAACATCGATCCGGCAGTTAACATTACAATCGACGGGATGTTGAACATCCAGCCGCTTTGTGCAAAAGCCGATTCGGGCAACTGATAATGTAAATTGGCCAGATATGCCGAAGCTTGCGGAACCAGGATCAGTACTGTAAGGTACCGGGTAATCTGGTTAATTTTCCGCCTACCTGACTCACCCTCTTTCTGCAACCTCTGGAAATAGGGCACTGCGATACCAAGCAACTGGACCACAATTGAGGCAGATATATACGGCATAATTCCTAAAGCAAAGATGGAAGCCTGTGAAAAGGCACCTCCTGAGAACATATTGATCAGCCCCATCAAACCATCTGATGTTTGTGACTTCAGATTTTCCAACTGGGCCGGATCGATTCCAGGTAATGAAACAAACGACCCCAACCTGTAAATTAACAGGAGGAGAAGTGTTGTACCAATTCGGAACCTCAGGTCTTCAATCTTGTAAATATTC
This sequence comes from Draconibacterium sp., assembly GCA_050179035.1. Classification (GTDB taxonomy): domain Bacteria; phylum Bacteroidota; class Bacteroidia; order Bacteroidales; family Prolixibacteraceae; genus Draconibacterium. The sequence continues at coordinate 51,701 of JBFXFM010000026.1, forward strand.
TTTAGGGTCTCAATAAATCGTTTCATTACTTATTACAGTATTTCGGTTGTTCCTTGTAATTTTTCAATTGCCTCTTTGGCATTTTTCGAAAAAGCATTGGCTTTAACATCAAGTTTAATGCTTAATGTTCCGTTGCCCAAGATTTTAATCCTATCGTTTCTTGATGCCATGCCTGCCGAAACCAAGGTCTGTTTGTCAATCAATGTGAGGTTTTCTTTTTCAGCCAGTTGCTGTAGAACTTCAAGATTAATTCCTTTGTATTCAACACGATTGACATTTTTAAAACCTGATTTTGGAACAACACGCTGCAAAGGCATCTGGCCTCCTTCGAAGCCCACTTTCTTTGAATAACCCGATCTTGACTTTTGACCTTTATGACCGCGTTTGGCTGTACCGCCGCCGCCTGATCCCTGGCCTCTTCCTCTGCGATCTTTAGAGTGAGTAGATCCTATTGCAGGTTGTAAGTTACTTAAATTCATATTTTCAGTTATTTGAAATATTATTTAACTTCTTCAACACTAATTAAATGCCTCATTTTATCGACCATGCCCATAATCTGAGGAGTTGCTTCGTGAACAACCGGACGGTTCAGCTTTTTCAAACCGAGCGATTCCAACACCTTTTTCTGGTGACTTGTTGAACCGATGCTGCTTTTTACCTGTGTAATTTTTACTTTAGCCATAACTGTGTTATCCTTTAAAAACTTTTTCCAATGAAACACCTCTGTGCTGCGCCACGGTGTAAGCATCGCGCAATTCGAGCAATGCTGCCATAGTAGCTTTTACCAGGTTGTGCGGGTTCGACGAACCTTTTGATTTTGCAAGAATATCATGTACTCCAACACTTTCCAGAACAGCGCGCATTGCACCCCCTGCTTTAACTCCGGTTCCCGAAGTAGCAGGTTTCAGTAATACGTTTGCTCCACCAAATTTGGCGGTTTGTTCATGTGGAATTGTTCCGTGAATCACCGGAATTTTTACAAGATTCTTTTTAGCTGCGTCAACACCTTTCGAGATGGCTGTGGTTACTTCACTTGCTTTACCAAGGCCCCAACCTACAATTCCGTCTTCGTTACCTACTACCACAATTGCAGAGAAACTGAATGTACGTCCCCCTTTTGTAACTTTGGTAACACGGTTAATGGCAACCAACCTGTCTTTTAATTCAAGGTCGCTGGTTTTTACTTTATTACTAATTTTTGCCATAATTTTATCAGAATTTAAGGCCACCTTCGCGGGCAGCATCAGCTAATTGTTTTACTCTTCCATGATACAGGTATCCGTTTCTGTCGAATACAACGGTGGTGATTCCTGCTGCAACTGCTTTCTCTGCCACAAGTTTTCCAACCAATGCAGCTTTTTCGGTTTTTGTACCGGTAGTTCCTGCAAGTTCTTTGGCTTTCGACGATGTTGATAAAAGGGTAACACCCTGAACATCGTCGATTAATTGTGCATAGATTTCTTTGTTGCTTCTGAACACACTCATGCGTGGACGTTCGGCTGTACCAGAAACTATTTTACGTACGCGGCTTTTAATTCTTACGCGTTTCTCTAATTTTGTTAATGCCATAATTTCTAATTGATTAAGAATTATTTGGACGAGGTTTTACCAGCTTTACGCCTTAACACTTCACCAACAAACTTAATACCTTTTCCTTTGTAAGGTTCGGGCATACGGAACGATCTGATTTTTGCCGCAACCTGACCGATGAGCTGTTTGTCGTTGCTCTTCAGTGTAACTATCGGGTTACTGCGTTTATCAGATTTAGCTTCAACTTTAACCTCGGGAGGAAGCTGAATATAAACATGGTGAGAAAAACCCAACACAAGGTCGAGTACGTTGTTTGCAGAAACTTCTGCCCTGTATCCAACTCCCACTAGTTCTAACTGCACTTCGTATCCTTTCGATACACCTGTAACCATGTTATTAACCAACGATCGGTAGAGACCATGCATTGCTTTGTGGCTTTTTTCATCGCCTGCCCTTTTCAGTTCAACGTTTCCGTTTTCAACAGCAACGCTAATCGAAGGGTCAACTTTCTGAGTCAGTTCGCCAAGCGGGCCTTTTACGGTAACAACGTTTTCGTCGCTAACCATAATTTGCACTCCTGCCGGAACTGCTACGGGTAATTTACCTATTCTTGACATGTTCTTTCCTCCTGTTATTAATACACGTAACACAAAACTTCTCCGCCAACATTCAGCTCATGAGCTTCTTTGTCGGTTATCACACCTTTCGATGTTGAGATGATTGCAATTCCCAAACCATTTAATACACGCGGTATATTTTCGCTGTCGCAATACTGGCGTAAGCCTGGTTTACTGATGCGTTCTAACGCTTTTATTGCAGATATTTTTGTTTCCGGATTGTATTTCAATGCAATTTTGATGTTTCCCTGGTAACCTACTTCTTCTTCGAATTTGTAGTTCAGAATGTACCCTTTTTCTTTTAAAAGACGGGTAATTTCTTTTTTAATACCTGAGGCGGGAATATCTACCACGCGATGTTTCGCCTGGATTGCATTTCTCAATCTTGTCAGATAATCTGCTATTGGATCTGTTACTTTACTCATTATTTCAAGTTCTTTTTTACGATTACCAACTTGCCTTTTTAACTCCGGGGATCAGGCCTTCAGAAGCCATTTCCCTAAAATCGATACGACTGATTCCGAACTGGCGCATGTATCCTTTAGGTCTTCCGGTAAGTTTGCAACGGTTGTGCAAACGTACTTTCGACGAATTTTTAGGCAGTTTTTGCAAACCTGTCCAATCGCCTTCTTCCTTCAGCCTGGCCCGTTTTTCGGCATATTTCTCAACTAATTTTGCGCGCTTAACTTCGCGGGCTTTCATTGATTCTTTAGCCATTATTAGTTCTTTTTAACGTTTTTAAATGGTAAACCTAACTCTTTCAACAGTGCATAACCTTCTTCGTCGGTTTTTGCTGTTGTAACGAAGGTAATATTCATACCGTTGATCTTGCTTACTTTATCAAGCACGATTTCGGGAAAAACAATTTGTTCAGGAATACCGAGCGTATAATTGCCACGGCCATCCATTTTGCTTTCAATTCCCTGGAAATCGCGGATACGCGGCAAAGCCACGGCGATTAAGCGGTCGAGAAATTCGTACATTTGGTCGCGACGTAATGTGACACGCACGCCAATTGGCATTTTCCTGCGAAGTTTGAAATTGGAGATGTCTTTTTTCGACAGGGTCTGAATTGCTTTCTGACCGGCAATCATTGTCATTTCGGTTGTGGCAATGTCGATAAGTTTTTTATCGGCAATTGCAGCGCCAACGCCCTGATTTAATACAATTTTCTCCAGTTTTGGAACTTGCATAACAGAAGAGTAGGAAAACTCTTTTTTCAAAACAGGAATTACTTCTTCCTGATATTTCTTTTTCAGAGTGGGTGTATGAGCCATTACTTAATCTCCTCTCCTGATTTTTTGGAATAACGAACTAATTTACCTTCTTCATTCAATCTTCTACCCACACGTGTTGGTTTGCCGGTGTTGGCATCGAACAACATGAGGTTAGAGATGTGTACAGGTGCTTCTTTGGAGACGATACCACCCTGCGGAGCTGTTGCATTGGGGGTGTGAGCGGTGGTGGGGGGGGTGGGGTGTGTG
>JBFXFM010000027.1:0-54927 GCA_050179035.1 Draconibacterium sp.
ACTGCAGTCGCATCGGCGCTGGCCACCTGAACACGCTGTTCTCGAAGTGCCAGAGCCTGACCAATTTCACCCTCGCGGTTCTTTTCGGCCACGCTCTTTTTAGCGTCGTTGATAGCTTTTGCGGCAGCTTCTTTTCCTAATGCTTCGATATATCCCGATTCATCGTTGATGTCGGTTACATTTACGTTGATGAGTTTCAACCCGATTTTTTTCAATTCAGCTTCCACATTCGACGAAACGGCAGCAAGAAACAGGTCGCGGTTGCTATTTATTTCTTCAATTTCCATTGTAGCCACCACCAAACGCAACTGCCCGAAAATGATGTCTTTCGCGAGGTTACTGATGGCTTCCTGCGGGAGGCCCAAAAGTCTTTCTGCCGCATTATTCATTACAACCGGTTCGGTTGAAATACCCACTGTAAACCTCGACGGTACATCGACTCTGATGTTTTGTTTACTCAACGCACTGGTGAGGTTAATTTCGATTGACAGCGGAGTTAAATCGAGAAAAGAATACGACTGAATTACCGGCCAGATAAAAGCAGCACCCCCGTGGATACATTTTGCCGAACGGGTTTCTTTATCGGTACCTTTGCCGATTTTTCCATACACCACCAAAATGCGGTCGGAGGGACAACGTTTGTAGCGCCTCATCATCGCCACGATGATGATAAACAGGAAAAGCGCTGCAATAGTGATAAGAATTACAAAATAGTTACTCATTGTAAGTGTAATTAAAGTGTTAATTTGGTTTTATTTCCCTTGCTTTTTTACAAGCAGAATTTGTTCGTCAATTACATCGAGTACTTCGATGATTGAATTTGTGGGAATGGCAGAATTTTCATCGGTTAGCGCATCAAGCGTACGCAGCGAGCCTTGTACATTGAGCTGCACTTTTCCCATTCCGCCACGATTGGCTGGGATAACAAGGTAAACCTCGCCCAGTTTTCCAACAGCATTTTTCATTTTCAACGTTCCGTTTTCGGCCAGTTTCGACATAAAATAGAAAAGTGCCGCCATTGCCAGCATCATCAGCAAGCCACAAATGGCAGCAAGAATTATAACCAGCCAGGCTGCCATTCCTGCATTGATAAAACCAACGCCCGACCAGCCAAAAACCGCAAAAAATGCAACAATATTTTTCAGCGATAAAAACTGGAACGGAATTGAATCGCCATCGGCGAGAGAGCCGTCAACATCAGTGGAGACGTCAGAATCGCTAACATCGCCTCCAAAAATTGTCATGCCCAACAGTACAAGAAAAACCACAGTTGCAGGAATGGCAACAACCCAGAAAATTTGTTCGAAAATCCCGAGTTCAGACCAAACCGGGAGAATTGAATTGATAAGCATTGGTTAAAGTTTAATGTTAAACGCCTAAATTTAACTTAATCCGTAACCAAATCAAAATCACAATTACAGCAAATCAGAAATTTAATCGCAATTCTGCTGTAAAACATTTTTGGGAGACGAAGAACACTAAAAATGATGTTGCATACTTTCCTCGATGTACGGGTGTTTGCGTGGAACAAGGCTGGCTTTTGATAACCAGGTGGCAACAACCAATGCGAAAATTCCGGCAAAACCAACAAATGTGCCGATTTCGAGCAGACCAAATTTGGCTTCGTGAACCACAGCAGGCCAAATAATGTAGTACAGTTCTGTGTATTGTCCAATCATCAACAAAACTATTACGGGGAAAATAAACATCTTGCTGCGCGAGGATTTACGCGGCATCAGCACAATAAACGGGATAAACCAGTTGAGAATGATGTTCACAAAAAACAGCACTTTGAATGCACCATCCCACCGATGCACAAACCACGCGGTTTCTTCGGGGATGTTGCCGTACCAGATAAGCATGAATTCGACAAAATTGAAATAGCCCCAAACAATGCTGCTCATAAAAATATAACGGGTAAAATCGTGAAGGTGACTGCGGTTTAGAAACCCGAGTTTCCCCATGCGCGACAAAATAATAACAACCAAAGTAATGATTGATGAACCGTGCATAAACGCAGCAATAAAACTTTTAGCAGCAAAAATGGTACTGAACCAATGCGGTTCGAGACTCATGAGCATATCGACAGCAAAAAGCGAAAACGAAATGGCAATTACAAAAATGAAGATTTTTGAATACATTTCTGATTTTACAAAATAGTCGAGCCCGCCGGTTTCATCCTCTTTCAGCGAAAGCTTGCGAAGCAGTTTCGAGAGTACAATCCATGCTCCGAAAAACACCACAATCCGTGCAAAAAAGAAGGGAATATTCAGATAAGCCGATTTGTGTTGCAGCAAATGGTCGTCAGCTACAACCTCCTCGTGAGTCCATTCGAAAATGGAGTGCATGCCAAAAAACAGCAACAAAAAGAAAACTGCGGCAAATGGAATGTAGGCCACCATAGCTTCTGGAATTCGTTTAAATGCAGCCGACCAGCCCGATTGTGTAATGTACTGAATGGCGCCAAAAAAAGCAGCTCCCACTGCAAGCGATAAAAAGTAGTAATTATTCAGCAGATAATTGGCCCATGTACGTTTGGCATCGAAGGCAAAACCCAGTGCAAGCGAAACCACGCCAATCGCGATTAAAATATAGGCGGTTGTCTTAAATTTTTTCGAAACTATCAATTGGTCTTCCATCTGAAATTTATTTTGAATTAGCTGTCGGTGCTGATTTCTGAAGTTCGGTTTTAATGTACATCGCTATTTTCCATCTGTCCTCGGGTTGAATCATCGAACCATGTTCTCCCATAATTCCCCAACCCACTGTAATTACATGGTAAATATCGGCTTCAGGATTTGCCATCATTTTTTCGCTCAGCAAACTTGCCGGCGGGTAGGTGTATTTTTTACTCACAAACAGTCGGCCTTTCCCGTCGCCATTTTCGCCGTGGCATTGCAAACAGTAAATTCCATAGGCTTCCTTGCCGCGCGCGAGGTTTTCGGTGCTGGTTTCCAGTGGGTTCACAAGGTTTTGAGCAGCCAAAACACGGTCTTCGTCAGTTTTTTTGTATTGATATGGCATTTTTCCCCGCGGAATTGTTCCGGCAACCGGTGGCTGCATGGTACGCCCATTGGCAAAATTCGGATTGGCTGAGTAAGTTTCGTAAGCATTCGAATTAATCATGTCGCCGGCAAAATCCCAACCTGTTGTGCGGCGGTCGTAATCGCACGAAGTAACAAAAGCTCCGGCAAACAGAATCAGCGAAAGTCTAATCGCCTTTTGCCAAAAACTCTGTTTAATTTCCAACCCGTTATATTTCTCAGTTCTCATATCTAAAATCTGATTATCTGACATTTATTCAATTTCGCCATGTTCGGTAATAATGGCATTTACCGATTCCTCATTTTCACCCAGACTTTTCTTATCGATTACCATAACAAAGCGGTCGTCGGTGGCACGCGGATGAAAAATCTCGGGTTCTTTTCCCGGAAATATTTTTGCCCTTGCTGAAAATGTAAACAGTGTGAGCAGCGTGATTGAAAGAATTGTTGCCACAATGGTTACAACGATAAATGATGGAAACGAGTTGGTTGGCTTACCTCCATAATTGAGCGGCCACGAATACGATGCAGCCCAAGTCAGAAAGGTCAGGATTCCAATCGCAGCAAACAATCCGAAGAAAAATGCTGCATGCGAAATACGGGTTTTATTGCCCATCCCTTCCAGAATTTCGTGTACCGGGTACGGGGTGTAAACTTCGCGGGGCAAAATACCTTTCTGTTTAACTTTTTCAAAAGCTTCAACCAGGCTTTCCTCGTCTTTAAAAACACCAAGAATATAATCTTTACTCATGATTTGCGTGTTTTTTAGTTTTTAACTGCTTGTCGAATTTGGCCACACTCTTTAATTCAGAAATGGCAATCATCGGGATATAGCGGAAGAACAAAAGTACTCCTGTTAAAAACAGGCCAATGGTTCCGGCAAAGAACCCGATTTCGATAATTGTGGGTGAATACGAAACCCAGCTCGAAGGCAGATAATCGCGGCTAAGCGATGTAACAATAATATTGTAACGCTCGAACCACATTCCAATGTTGATGATGATGGAAATTACAAATACCATCCACATTTTTGAACGCACTTTTTTGAACCAGAACAACTGCGGAATCACAGCATTGGAAATAAACATGGTCCAGAATTCAAGTGCATATTCACCGGTTAAACGGTTTTTAAAGAACATGTACATTTCGTAAGGCGAACCCGAATACCAGGCCACAAAAATTTCGGTGAGGTAGGCTGTTCCCATTATCAGCGAAATAAATATGAGTACACGGCAAACTGCATCGATATGCCTGTCGGTGATAAAGTCGTTCATTTTATACAATTTACGCATCATTACCACCAGCGTGAGTACCATGGCAAAACCCGAGAAAATGGCGCCCACCACAAAATAAGGCGGAAAAATGGTGGTGTGCCAGCCCACTTCCACCGAAACGGCGAAGTCGGTTGATACGATGGAGTGCACTGAAACCACAAGCACAGCAGCAATTCCTCCAAGCACAAAGCTCAGCCCCTCGAAACGGAGCCACTCGCGGCTTGAGCCAGTCCAGCCGAAAGCCATAATTCCGTAAACTGTTTTTTTGATTTTTGATTTGGCCGTGTCGCGAATGGTGGCAAAATCGGGCAACATGCCAAAATACCAGAAACTGGCTGATATTAACAGGTAAGCCGAAATAGCCACAAAGTCCCAGAACAGCGGCGAATTAAAGTTCACCCACAGCGGACCGCGTGTATTCGGATAAGGGAAAATGTAAAAGAACAACCACGGGCGACCCATGTGCAACAACGGAAATAGTGCAGCCGCCATAACAGCCACAACTGTCATTGCTTCGGCAGCACGGTTAATGGCAGTACGCCATTTTTGCCGCAGAATCAGCAAAAAGATGGAAAACGCTGTACCGGCGTGACCAATACCAATCCACCAAACGAAATTGATAATGTCCCAACCCCAGGCCACTGAGCTGTTCAAACCCCACGTGCCCAAACCTACTGTAAGTGTCATATAAATTGCATAGCCACCAAAACCAAGCATTGCAAGTGCAACAGCCAAAGCGCCATACCACCACATTGGAGTTTTGGCATGAATGGGCGCCAGAATCTGTTCCGAAATCTGGCCCAGGCTTTTATCACCGTCGATTAATCTTCCCCTGACTTCTGAATTGTACATAAGCCGTTATGCTTTAGTGTTTCTGATTTTGGTTAAGTATCCTACTGAAGGCAAGGTGTGCAGCTCTTCCAGCAGATGATAATTTCTCTCGTTTTTCATGTATTTTGAGATTTTGCTTTCCGGATTATTCATGTCGCCGAAAACAAGTGCGTTTGCCGGGCAACCCTGAACACAGGCCGGTTGAATTTCTCCGTCTTCGATTTTTCGGCCACCAACGCGGGCATCGGCCTTTTTCTCCTGAATGCGTTGTACACAGAATGAGCACTTTTCAACCACACCCCGCGAACGCACAGTTACATCGGGGTTTAGCACCATCCGGCCAAGGTCGCTGTTCGATGCAAAATCGAACTCCTCATTTTTAACATACTGAAACCAGTTAAACCTGCGCACTTTGTAAGGGCAGTTGTTCACGCAATATTTTGTACCCACACAACGGTTATACACCATTTGGTTTAATCCTTCGTCGCTGTGTGGCGTGGCCGAAACCGGACATACATTTTCGCAGGGAGCATTATCGCAATGCTGGCACATCACCGGTTGATGGAAAACTTCAGGGTTTTCGGGATTTTCAGAATAATACCTGTCGATGCGAATCCAGTGCATGATTCTGCGGTTACGAACCTGCTCTTTGCCAATTACCGGAATGTTGTTTTCGGCCTGGCATGCAACCGAGCAGGCGCTGCAACCGGTGCACGAGGTTAAATCGACCGCCATTCCCCAGTGATGAGATTTGTATTCCACCTCTGGATAGAGCGTGTGTGCATGTGCTTCATGTTCTTTCTTCAGCGCATTTCCTGCAGCCGGGTTCTCCTTCCATTCTGCAAACTTTGCTTCGCGCACAATTGGCCTGCCTTCCATCGAATGATGGGTTTGCGAAATGGCAAGTTCGTAAGTTTTTGTGGTGGGTTCTACTTTAGCCCCGGTTATTGTATATTTCCGTGTACCATTTTCAATTGTTGCAAACGGGTACAAATTTTTACCCAATTCGTTACCCACTTTTCCGGCTACTTCGCGGCCATATCCCAGCGCCACCGAAATGGTTCCGGCCGCCTGTCCAGGCTGAACAAAAACCGGAAGTTCCAACCCGTTTACAGTAATTACCGATTCGTTTTTCAGCCCATTTTCTTCAGCCCATTTTACCGGAACGGCTGCAAAATTATCCCAGCTTATTTTTGCTATCGGGTCGGGCAGTTCGTGCAACCACGGATTGTTGGCGTGTAAACCACTACCCAGTGCCACGCTTTCGTACATTACAATTTCCCAATCGCTTTTTGCAACTGGGTTGAGCGCTGCAACTGTCTGCGATAAACCAACATCCGACCAGGTTAATTCAGTACCATTTTTTACTGGTTCGAAAACACCTTTTTGCAATGCATCGTTCCAGAATTGTTGCGGGTTATTTATTTCATTTTGAAGTGCTGAAAGATTTTCTTCCCAGTTTTTCTTTACAAATTCGTAGTAATTTGCCGATTCGGCGCCGCCCCATTTCAAAAGTAATTCCTGCACCTGTTTGCCATCGAACAATTTTGAAATAGCCGGTTGTGCAAGACTGTAAATTCCAGTTTTAGGTTCAGCATCATTCCAGGCTTCCAGAAAATGAGGCTCGGGCAAAACCCAGTGACAACTGGCTGTTGTTTCGTCGGGCCTGTCGGCAAAAGCCACCGAAAGTTCAAGCCCTTCGAAAGCCTGTTTGATTTCCTTTCCTGCCGGATGGTTGTAAACTGGGTTAGCACCCCAACACAAAACACCGGCAACAGTTTTGGTTTTTATTTCAGCAATAAATTTTTCAAATTCAGCATCGATTCCCTGTTTTGTATTCAGTGTCTGGCCTGTTAAAATTGTATTTCCATAATTGCCAAGTAACTGATTAATCGCGTTAACCATTAACTGAACATTTGCATCGTTACTGCCCGAAACCACGAGCGATTTTCCTTCGTTTTCGATTAAATCGGCAACGAGTCCGCTTAAATCAACCGATGCAGTTGTTTCACCAACACCGGCAAATCCTTTGGCTTTCAGCAATTCGTTGTATAAACCGGCTACGAGAGCACCTTCTTCTGAAGGTTTTACAGGGAAACGCACATCGGCATTCGAACCAGTGAGTGTCATCCCGCTTTCGAACTGGTAATGGCGACTCATGGAATCGGTAGTTTGAAGCAGTTTTCTGCCTGCCGACCAGCCTTTTGTATATTCCACCGGCGAAAGCCAGGTCCCAAGAAAATCGGCACCAAAACTTACAATTACACTGGCTTTTTCAAAACGATAATCAGGAATAAACGCTTTTCCGAAACTGATTTTGTTGGCTTCGAGAATGCCCGACGCAGAAACAGCATCGTATTGCAACCACTGTACATTTGGATTTTGTTCGATAAAACGATTGATAACCAGTTTTGTTGAAGGTGAAATAATGGTGGAAGTAAGCAAAACCACCTTTTTGTTTTCACCTTTTAGCTGTTCCAGCTTTTTTGTGATATAATCTTCGGCTTCCTCCCAGGTTGTTCCGGCACCTCTTTTTAAAGGCGATTTCAGCCGCGCATCATCATAAAGATTGAGTACCGCCGCCTGAACCCGGGCCGATGTTCCCTGTTGTGAAACCGAAGACAGACTGTTTCCTTCAATTTTAATTGGCCGGCCATCGCGCACTTTCACCAAAACGCTGCAATATTCATTTTCGTCGAAATAGGTGGTTGCGTAATAATTGGCCATTCCGGGTGTTACCTCTTCGGGTTTTATCAGAAAAGGGATTGCTTTGTTTACCGGCTTTTTACAGCTCGAAACCACGGCAGCAGTAGCCACACTGAAACCCATAAATTTCAGAAAATCGCGGCGCGACGAACCTGCATCTTTTTTATAAAAAGCGCGGCTGGCTTCCACTTCCATGCGCAACTCGGACTTTCTAAATTCAGCCGGGTCTTTTAACTCCTCAATACTTCTCCAGTATTTTGTCATATCGATTATTCGGTTTTTTATGCTTTTCTTTTTGACAAACTCCAATCTTCAAATTCCAAATCACAAGCTCCAAATTCCAATACCGCATGTTCGGGACAAACTTTAAACTAATAGTGGCATTTCATACAATCGTTGGCCCCAATTTTCTCAGCAGTGATTGTGTCAATTTTACCAGCCTTCAGCTCTTCGTGTAGTTTGATATAGTGTTCGTAATAAGGATTTTCCTTGAAATTAACCTGAGTTTCGCGGTGACAATTGATGCACCAGCCCATCGAGAGGTCATTTTGCTGTTTCACAATATCCATCGTTTCAACCGGTCCGTGACAAGTTGCACAATCGATTTTGCCAGAACCCACATGCACCGCATGACTAAAGAAAACGTGCTCGGGCAAGTTGTGAATCCGCACCCATTCAATCGGTTTGCCGCTGTCAACTGCATTCACCACTTTTCCAATTTCGAACTTGCCACTGTTGGTTCCTTCGCGGATAATTACGTGGCAGTTCATACACAGATTGCTCGCCGGAATCCCGGCCGATTTGCCCTGCTCAACAGTTGTGTGGCAATATTTACAGTCGATGCCGTTGTCGCCCACATGCACTTTATGCGAAAACTTCACGGGTTGATCGGGTGCATAATTTTGCTGACGGCCCAGCCTGATAGCATCAGATGAAATCATTTTTGCCTGCCAGCCAAAAGCGCCGAGGAAAATGATTACAGGAACAATTTTCCATTTTATTTTTCTTATAAAAATAAGTTCGATAAGCGCCCAGGTAAGCAATACACCAAGGAAAAGAAACAAAATCAGGTTGTTGAAACTGGGTTTTGCCGGGTTCGTTCCGGTTTGAGCCAGGTTATCGAGATAAACTTTTACTGTCTTCAAATCCTCCTCGCCGAGGTTAAAACTTGCATGAGAAGCTGTCATTTTTACGCCCGAGGGTTGCATAACAGCAGCCTGAAATCCGGCAAAATCTTTTCCGGCATATTTCAAAGCAATATCCATTGCCGAAGGATTCCAGTTTAAAGTATCGGATTGTGTTAAAGTGTGACACGAAACACAAGATTCGCCGGTGCGGTCGAAAGGAAGAAGTCCTTTAAAAAAACGTTCACCCCGTTTAATGTCATCTTTCGAATGGCCTGAAGAAACAACGGATTCATCGCTTGCGAAAGCCTGATTAAATTGAACCTGAAAATGGAAAATAAATACCAAAACGATGATAAAAAGAAACCATCCTGCAAATTTGTTTTTTCCGGGCGATCTGTATCTCATTCTGCTCAGTTTAGTTAAATACAAAAAGGTGTTTTTTTAAAACATACCTTTAACAACATTTAAGAGCAAAAGGTTTTTTATTTTTTTGAAAAAATCAAAAACAGGCATTTTTTTTCTGTAATTAAATCTGAGGCATCCTGTAAAATATTAAACTTCAAGGTTTTCAGTCAGCTTTTTAACAATTTTCAGATTATCGAAAAATTCCTTGGCAATTACCCTGATGATGGTGTAAACCGGAACTGCCAGAAACATTCCCAAAACGCCGGCAATACTTCCGGCAGCCAGAAACACAAGGAAAATTTCGAGTGGGTGCGCTTTTACGCTGCTCGAATAAATGAGTGGCTGAAAAAGAATATTGTCGATAAGGTGAACCACACCAAAAACAAGTGTCATTAAACCGAGCAGTGGCAGTGTTTGGGTTGTGAAATCTGCATCGATGTTCAGCGAAGTAACTATAAGTAAACCAATTGTACTGCTAATCCACGGTCCAAGATAGGGAACGATGTTGAACGAACCACAAATCAACCCGATTACCACGGCATGGTTAAAACTCACACCCACCAGGGTGAGTCCCAGTGTTATAAGCAATCCAACCATAAAAATATCGGAGATCAGCCCGATAAAATAGCGACGCAACAGCTGGGATATCGAATCGAGAATATGGGCTACTTTATCTTCAAATTCAGTGGGAACGAGCAGAATTACGCCGTCGCGGAACAGGTGGTCGTCTTTCAGAAAGAAAAAAGTGATAAACGAAACCGAGAAAAACCCAATAAGAAATTCACCCAATGTGCCGGCCAAAACAGAAAGCACATTTGAAAGCTGCGAGAAATCAACTTTCCCGCCTAGCCTTTCAACAAGAATATCAAAAAAGCTCTGGCTTTCGAAAGTAACAGGTTTACGGCTGACAGACTGCATCAGACGAATTACCGGGTCGCCAATCGATTCTACCACTTTAACAAAATCAATCTGCGAAAAAGTGTTGAGTTCGCTAAGCAACAACGGGATCATAAAACGCAAAAACGCAAAAAAAACTGACCAGATTACAAGCAGCGCAGCAAAAGCTGCTATGCCGCGGGGAATGTTAAAACGTTTTATTTTGAACGAAGTTAAAAAATGAACCAGCGGTTTTCCGGTAAAAGCCAGAACAACTGAAATAAGGATGTAGGCCACGATGGTGCTGAAATACCACAACAAAAAAATCACGAAAAGAAAACCAAGTCCAAGCAAAATGCTGTGGGTACGGCTTTTGAATTTCAGTTTCATAACGTACGGGTTTGTAACAAATATAACTGAAAATCATGGCAAAAAATATATTTTTATCGCCTGTAATCATGAAAGTAAATTTTCAGCTCAATACCATTTCTGCATTTCAGTTCAACCAGTTGGTTCGTTACGCCACGCTGATGCTGACAGGAATTGTATTTGCCAAATCGTCGCTTACACAGACCGAAATAGGCAGTTACGAAACCTTTACATTTATAGCCGGTGCCGTCAGTTTCTTCTGGCTGAACGGATTGCAAAAGGCGATGTTGCCTCTGGCAGGTTACGCAAAAAACAGTTTATCACAGATTTTCAGCGCCTTCGTGGTTCTACAATTATTCAGTTTTTTTGCTGCCGGACTACTTTTCCTGTTGCAACCACTTTTTTCAACCTGGCTTTTAAATGGCAATCGGCTCCCCGAAATCGGGTTGCTGATGGCGTTTATCGTTTTTAGTGTTCCCGCCAACCAGGTTGAATATTGGTATTTAATCGAAAAAAAGAACAAAGCCAGCCTGGTTTACAGTACAGTTTCGTTTGCTGTGCAGTTTGTGCTTGTAGCTTTGCCAGCCATTTTGGGATGGGGAATACAACCCGTACTTACCGGGTTGGTTGTTTCAGTGATTTTGCGCTACCTCTGGCTGTGGATCATTTTTACAACCAACGGTAAATTGCAATTTTCGCAATCGTTTGTAAAAGAATACCTGAAACTTGGCGGACCGTTGGTTTTGGCTACTTTGCTGAGTGGTTCCGCGCAATTTGTTGACGGTTTTATTGTTACCTCACATTTTGATGAGCAAACTTTTGCCGTTTTCAGGTACGGCGCACGTGAACTACCTTTGGCGCTGTTGCTGGCAAACGCGCTGAGTAACGCCATGTTACCGGCTTTTGCCGATAAAAACCAGCTTTCAGCAAACCTGCTGCAATTGAAAACAAGTGTTTCGCGGCTCATGCACTTTTTGTTCCCTGTGTCAGCTTTACTTATCGTGATATCGTACCCGGTTTTTCCTTTAATTTTTAATCCCGATTTTGCAAAAAGCGCCACTGTTTTTAATATTTACCTGTTGCTGGTGATCAGTAGGTTGTTACTTCCGCAAACCATTCTGAACGGACTGAAAATTACGCGGCCGATTATGACTGCTGCGTTGTTCGAACTCGTTGTGAATGTGAGTGCCAGCCTTTTGCTCGTTAAGTACTTTGGTATTGCCGGCGTTGCTTTTGGCACATTTATCGCCTATCTTTTTGAAAAAATTTATCTTGCGGTTTCTGTTCGTAAAAAACTGAATATCAGAATATCAGAATACACTCCTATAAAACCGTTTCTGTTTTACTCCCTGGCAATCGGTGTAATTTTTGTTTTAACCGAAATATTTTTGAGACCTTTGTTTTAACCGAATCAAAAAATAAATACTGAATGAATTTTATACTCGATAATCCGGAAACGGAACAACAATTTCAGCAAATTATTGCACTGATTAAATCGCACAAAAACGGCGAAATTGCCGAAATGATGAAGCAAAAAGGACTTGGCTACAAACAAATCTGGGGTGCTTCTGTAATTGATTTGCGCGAAATTGCAGGACAGTTTCCTCCCAACCACCTGCTGGCGCTGAAACTCTGGAACAAACAGTGGCGCGAAACAATGATTCTGGCAACTTTGTTAGACGACCCGGCTTTGGTTACCGAAGAACAAATGGATTTCCGGACAAAATCATTCGACAACACCGAAATCGCAGAACAGGCATCGGCCAACCTTTGGGTGAAAACAAAATTTGCCTTTGTAAAATCGCTCGAATGGTGCCGCGGTAAAAAACATATTATTCGTTTTACCGGTATTCATTTAATGGGAAGGCTGGCCATCAGCAGCAAATCGGCTATCGACGAAATGTTTGAACCATTTTTTGGAGAACTGCTGACTTTGGCAAAAGATGCCCAACTCAACACAGTTTTGTACCGCACGGTGGTTGCACTGGGAAGTCGTTCCACGGGTTTAAACAGTCAGTGTATTGAACTCGCGCGACATTTAATGGAAAGCTCAAACGAAAATGCTGCAAAACTGGGTGCTGACCTTTTCAATGAGCTTACTTCCGACTATTTTCAGGACGCCATAAAAAACAAAAAAGCGTAAAAAACCATGCAAAATTGACAGAACAAACCCTGCGGCAGGTTTTTTGTTTTAATGCTAACACAATTTTATAAATTTAATATTGAACAATTAATTTGAATAAATATGATGAATCTTACAAAATCTTCAAACCCTGTTTTTAAGGAGAACGTTTTCAGCAGGGATTACCGTTCGGCATCGGAAGTGATGACAGTAAACGGAACAATGAATAAAACAGCAATCATGCTTTTGCTTGTGATTGCTGCCGCTATTTTTACATGGAATAAATTCTTTCAGGCAATTGCCACCAACCCCGAAGCGGGTGCAGCAGCTGTAATGCCGTGGCTTATTGTGGGCGGGATTGGCGGGCTGATTGCCACACTGGTTACGGTTTTCAGACCACAGAGCGCTGGAATTTCGGCACCGGTTTATGCGGTTTTCGAAGGGCTGCTCCTCGGTGGAATTTCGGCCATTTTCGAAGCGAAATTCGGTGGAATTGTAATGCGCGCAGTATTACTCACGTTGGCTGTTTTTATGGCGATGTTGTTTTTGTACCGCTCGGGAATCATTAAAGTAACCCGAAAACTGCAAATGGGAATTTTTGCCGCAACCGCCGGGATTGCCGTTGTTTACCTTGTGAGTTTTATAGGCGGTTTCTTCGGAATGGAATTTTCTTTCCTGCATGGAAACAGTAATTTCAGCATCGGGTTTAGCCTTGTGGTTGTTGCTATTGCGGCGCTCAACCTTGTTCTCGACTTTTCGTTTATCGAAAATGCGGCTGCTTCGGGCGCACCAAAACACATGGAGTGGTACGGCGCATTCGGTTTGATGGTAACCTTAATATGGCTGTATCTCGAAATTCTGCGGCTGCTTTCGAAGCTGGCCAGCAGAGATTAATAATTCAGAACTTTTCCTAAATAACTTTTCCAAAGTTTTGAACTTTGGAAAAGTTGCATTTTTTTAGCCAAAACAATGTTATGCAACTCATCGAAGTAACCGATAAAGCCACCCGCAGCCAGTTTCACCTGGTTCCACACCTGATTTATAAAAACGATCCCGACTGGGCATGCCCGCTGGAAGGAATGGTGGAAGATATTTTTAACCCGGCTAAAAACAAAGCCTTTAAAAATGGCAAAGCAATCCGCTGGGTTTTAACCGACGATAAAGGGAATTTGCTTGGAAGAATTGCCGCTTTTATTAACGGAAACCTCGCGCATACTTACGAACAGCCAACCGGTGGCTGCGGCTTTTTTGAGTGCATAGATAGCCAGGAAGCGGCTAACCTGCTTTTTCAAACTGCTGCCGAATGGAACAAAACCAACGGGATGGAAGCAATGGACGGCCCCATCAATTTTGGCGAAAACTATATCAACTGGGGTTTGCTCGTTGACGGATTTATGCCGCAGGGTTACGGAATGCCATACAACCCGCCTTATTACAAAAAACTTTTTCGCGGTTTTGGGTTCGAAGTGTATTTTGAACAATATTGTTACCACCTCGATTACACAAAACCATTTCCCGAACGTTTCTGGAAAATTGCTGAATGGATTGCCAAAAAACCACAGTACCAGTTCAGACACATCAATTTTAAGGAAACCGATAAGTTTGTAAAGGATTTCTGCACCATCTACGATGCAGCCTGGGCTTTTCATGAACATTACAAACCCATCGATCCTGATGATATTCTGGACTTTGTAAACAACTCGAAAGCCATTTTAGACCCCGAAATGGTTTGGTTTGCCTACCATGAAGAAAAACCGATTGCTCTTTTTGTGATGATTCCAGATATCAACCAGATTCTTCGGAAATTAAACGGAAAGCTTAATTTGTGGGGAATTCTGAAATTTCTGTACTACAAAAACACACAAACCATGACACGTACCCGAATTTTTATTATGGGTATCGACCCCGATTATCAACGTTCGGGAGTGGAGTCGGCTATTTTCTGGCATCAGAACCAGGTAATGAAAAAGAAGCCACAATATACAGAGGTTGAACTTTCGTGGGCCGGCGATTTTAATCCGAAAATTGTGTCGATGTACGAAGCTACCGGCGCGAAACGGGCAAAAACACATTATACAATGCGTTACCTTTTCGACAGAAAGAAACCATTTGTGCGTGCACCTATTATTGGCCCCGAGGCACTGAATGAAAAAGTTAAAGCAAAAACAGGCAAAAATTAACCCTTTTGAATTTTTGGATAATAAATAACAATTTCTATCTTTGCAGCCCTGATAAAAATAAGAGTATTAATAATGAATGGATTGTAATAAATGAATGCAACCATTCGGCTAAAAACAAAATACAATGAAAAAAGAAATTCATCCAAAAGAATACCGTTTGGTGGCATTCAAAGATATGTCGAACGGACATACCTGGCTTACCAAATCGACGGTGAACACCCGCGAAACTGAAGTTGTTGACGGTGTTGAATACCCCGTTTTTAAAGTTGAGATATCAAGTTCATCGCACCCGTTTTACACAGGCAAAGTGAAACTCGTTGACAGTGCTGGCCGCGTTGACAAGTTCATGACCCGTTATGGAAAACACATGGAAAACAGGAAAAAATAATTTATTTCCCGATAAAAGCAAAGCTCCGTACTCCGGGGCTTTTTTTTTGCCTGCCTGCTAATCTGTCAGAAAACCGCAACATTCAAATTGAACAAATTGCCGCTATTTATACTTTCATTGATTGGCACGTCAATTGCAACGTGTCAGGCCTTCCGTAAAACAGGGTAATTCAAATAAAAAAACATGGAAAATTTTAAGAACAAGGCGAAACAACATATTTTCAGTTTTGGATCGATGAACAACGAAAACGATTTTGTCCCCATCATTGCCGACGGCGACGACAACGATTTGAAGAACACCGATGTACCCGATGTACTGCCAATTTTACCGTTGCGTAATACAGTACTTTTCCCCGGTGTGGTTTTACCCATAACCGTTGGGCGCGAAGCTTCACTGCAACTCATTCGCGATGTAAACCGAGGGAGTAAACTATTGGGTACTGTTGCACAAAAAGATTACACCATCGACAATCCGAAACCGGATGATATTTACAACATCGGTGTTGTGGCCGAAATCCTGAAAGTGCTTGAAATGCCCGACGGGTCCACCTCAGTTATCATTCAGGGGAAACGTCGTTACCGGATTGTTGAATTTGTGACTGAAGTCCCATATTTTAAAGCCCGTGTTGAACCTTTAAACGAAGTACTTCCCCGTAGCGACAACGAGTTTAACGCCATTGTAGGTTCGCTGAAAGACCTCTCCATAAAAATTGCACAGTTCTCTGCAAACGTTCCGCCCGAAGCCACATTTGCCGTAAAAAACATAGAAAATTCTACTTTTCTCATCAATTTTATCTGTTCAAACACCGACATAAAGGTGGAAGAAAAGCAGAAACTCCTCGAAATTGAAAGCCTCAAGGAGCGCGGAATTCAGGCCATCAGCTTTTTGGTGCGCGAAGTTCAGATGCTCGAACTGAAACACGACATCCAGAAAAAGGTAAAAACCGACATGGATCGTCAACAGCGCGAGTTTATGCTGAACATGCAGATGAAAACCATTCAGGATGAACTGGGAGGCAACCCAGTTGAACAGGAAATTAAAGCGCTGAAGGAAAGGGCAAAATCAAAAAAATGGAGCGAAGAGGTAGCTAAATTTTTTAAAAAGGAAGTTGAAAAACTTGGCCGTCTGAATCCCGCCGCCGGCGAATATTCGGTGCAGTTTACGTTTTGTCAGACCCTTTTAGACCTGCCGTGGAACGAATACACCACCGACAATTTCGATATGCAAAACGCATCGAAAGTGCTTGACGAAGACCATTTCGGGTTAGAAAAAGTCAAAGAACGTATTCTTGAACACCTTGCCGTTCTGAAACTAAAAAATGACATGAAAGCACCGATTCTTTGTTTGTACGGCCCTCCCGGAGTGGGTAAAACCTCGCTTGGGAAATCGGTTGCCCGTGCGCTTGGCCGCAGTTACGTGAGGGTAAGTTTGGGCGGGTTAAACGACGAATCTGAAATCCGCGGCCACCGTAAAACCTACATTGGCGCAATGCCAGGCCGCATTGTTCAGAATATTAAAAAGGCAAAATCATCAAACCCTGTCTTTATCTTAGACGAAATCGACAAAGTTTCGAAACACTTTCATGGCGACCCGGCATCGGCTTTGCTTGAAGTACTCGACCCGGAACAAAATTCCGAATTCCACGACAATTATGTGGAAGTGGACTACGACCTTTCGAAAGTAATGTTTATTGCTACTGCCAACACATTGAGCACCATTGCTCCGCCATTGCGCGACAGGCTTGAACTGATTGAAGTGAGCGGTTACCTTGTGGAAGAAAAAATTGAAATTGCCCAACGGCACCTGATTCCGAAACAGCTTGAAAATCATGGATTAACGAAAGATGATGTCACTTTTTCGAAAGAAGTAATTGAACTGATTGTTGACGGCTACACCCGCGAATCGGGGGTGCGCGAGCTTGATAAAAAAATTGCCAAGGTAATTCGCCGGATTGCTAAAAAGATAGCATTTGGCGATTCGTACAACAAGAAACTCACAAAAGCCGATATCCGCGAATATCTTGGTATTATTGAATATTCAAAAGAAAAGTACCAGGGCAACGATTTTGCCGGCGTTGTTACAGGCTTGGCATGGACTGCCGTTGGCGGTGAAATCCTCTTTGTGGAAACCAGTCTGAGCAAAGGAAAAGGCACGCTTACACTCACCGGAAACCTGGGCGATGTAATGAAAGAATCGGCCATGCTCGCATTGGAATACCTGAAAGCTCATGCTTCAGAATTAGATATCGACCCTGAAATTTATGCCAACTGGAATGTACATGTTCACGTGCCTGAAGGCGCAATCCCAAAAGATGGCCCATCGGCCGGTGTAACGATGGTAACTTCAATGGCCTCGGCTTTCACACAGCGAAAGGTAAAAAAGAACCTCGCCATGACAGGTGAAATAACACTTCGCGGAAAAGTAATGCCTGTGGGCGGAATTAAGGAAAAAATACTTGCTGCAAAACGGGCTGGTATTACCGAAATCATTCTTTCAGAAGATAATAAAAAGCATCTTGAGGAAATCAGGGAGGAATATCTCACCGGTATTCAGTTTCATTTTGTAAATACCGTAATGGATGTGTTAAATATTGCATTGCTGAAAACCAAAGTGGATAAACCTTTGAAGTTGGTTTAATTTTTGTTGTAGTTTTGACACTTATAAAAATTAAATTAAACACCAATACAAACTGATGAAAAAACTGATAGTAATTACCATGATCATGTTTGCCGGTTTTGCTGTGTATTCGCAAAACGCAAAAGAGTTTTATAACACAGGAAACGAAAAGTTTGACAAAGGCAAATACAATGAAGCGATAAAAGATTATGACCAGGCCATTGAGCTTGACAAAATGTTTGCCGAAGCTTACTACAACCGGGCAATGGCAAAAAACAGTACTAAAGACTATCAGGGAGCAATTGCCGATTATACCAAAGCAATTGAACTGAATCCAGATAATGTACTGGCATACAATAATCGGGGACTGATTAAGAAAACATTGAAAGATTATGAAGGTGCTTACTTAGATTATTCAAAAGCTATTGAACTGAAACCTGATTATGCAGTAGCATATTTTAACCGCGGAAATATTAAAGTTTTACAGGAACAACCTGAAAAAGGATGTGACGATTTCAATAAAGCGCTTGAACTCGGCCAGAACCGGGCACTCGAATACATATCTAAATACTGTAAGTCAAAAGATCGGCCTGATTCAAAATCTGATCAATCAGAGTAAACTAATTGAAGTTATTCTTTTGCCTTTTTTCTCAGTTTCATATTAATCATTTCAACCATAACCGAGAAGAACAGTGCAAAATAAATGTATCCTTTTGGTATCTCGAAATGAAATCCATCGAGAATCAGCATAAAACCTATCAGTATTAAAAACGACAGGGCCAGTACCTGCAAAGTGGGATGTTTATTGATAAACCGGCTGATAATTTCAACAAAATAAATCATCACAATCATTGAAATAACTACTGCGGTAATCATAATTAAGAGTTGATTCGAAAGCCCTACAGCGGTTAAAATCGAGTCGAAAGAAAACACGATATCGAGCAGTAAAATCTGCAGAATTACCTGTGCAAACGACTGTTTCTTTTTGGAAACTTCGAGTTCATGACTTCCTTCAACTTTACCATGAATTTCGGAAACACTTTTTGCAAGCAGAAATGTTCCACCTAAAAACAAAATCACATCGCGCACCGAAACCTCAAAACCTGTAATTGTAAAAAGGGGTTCTTTTAATTGAATAATGTAAGTAATAAACGACAATAAAATTATGCGCATAACCAAAGCCAGCAAAAGCCCAATGGTGCGGGTACGTTTTTGCTGATCTTTTGGCAAACGGTCGGTTATAATCGAAATAAAAATGATATTGTCGATACCAAGTACAATCTCAAGCAGCGTAAGTGTTAATAAAGAAATATACGTTTCAGGCTGAAGTAAAAATTCCATAATATTCAGTTTTATGGTTCAAAATAAATGAAAATTGCCGGATGCAAATTTTTTTTTGTTTGTTTTTAAAAACAACTTATTTTTAAGTAAACTTATATTCGTAACTGAACTTGATGAGAACTGCAATTATCGACCTGGGAACCAATACCTGCAACCTTTTAATAGCTGAAAGCAGCGATGGTGAATACAATATTTTGCACCAAAGCAAACATTTGGTAAGGTTGGGCGACGATAAAATCAGGGAAGGCGAAATCAGCAGCGGGGCCACGCAACGAACCATCAACGCATTTCAACACCACAAACAAATAATCGACCGGTTTCAACCCGGAATCATCAGAGTGGTGGCAACTTCAGCGGTGCGAACTGCTGCTAATAAAATTGAATTTCTTGAAACACTTTCCGAATCATCGGGCTGGCTGGTAAAAGTAATTACAGGCGAAAAAGAAGCTGAGCTTATTTTTAAAGGTGTGATGCTCGCTTTTCAGGAACTAAAACAACCTTCACTGATTCTCGATATCGGAGGCGGCAGCAACGAACTGATACTTGCCAAAGGAACCGAAATCACCTGGAAAGAAAGCCAACCCACCGGAATGGCAAGGATTATCAACCAGTTTCAACTTTCGGACCCAATTGAACCTGGTGAAGTTGAAATGCTTCAGAAACATTTCGGGAAGTTTCATAAGGCTGCCATCGAAAAGTGCATCACTGCCAACGTTCAAACCCTTGTGGGGTGTTCAGGAGCATTCGATACCATTGCCGATATAATTGACGATGTAAATCCAGGGGAGAAAACAAGAAAAACACAGGAAATTACAATCGATTCGTTTTACAAGGTTTACCATATTTTACTGAAATCGACACGTGAAGAACGTTTAGCGATGAAAGGGATGGATTTTGTTCGGGTTGATTTGATTGTTCCGGCAGTGATACTTATCGAACAACTGATCTCGCAAACCGGAATCACACAAATTATTCAAACTGATTTTGCACTGCGCGAAGGGGTTTTCTATGATTTGATGAAACAGGGACATTGACTTTCTTAAGTCGATAATTTAACCTTGCAAAAGCGAATCTGCAATCAGCAAAAACATCATCAGCAAATACAGAAAGTTCAGTTTGAAAAAGGCCGGCCTTACTTTAAATTCATGGCGAAAAAAAACGGTCGCTGAAAGCGACGCAAGCAGGTAAAAAGTGTAAATCAGAAGCAAGAACAAAACAACCGGATTTTTAATGACAAGGAAAATTACAAGTAAAGCAGAAGCCGCTGTCGTAAGAATCCAGGTAAAAGTGATTCGTTTGATTTGCCCTTCGTTAAAAACCTGGTTCAGGCTGGGTAATCCTGCAAGTTTGTACTGGTCGCCAAACATGAGCAGCAACAGCCAGAAATGAGGGATTTGCCCGATAAAAAAGAACAGCGCCACCAGCAAAATATTTTCTGTAAAAATGCTGCCGCCAGCGCCTGCCCAGCCAATAAAAGGAGGCAATGCACCCACCAGCGACCCCGGAACCACAGCAAAAGCTGTTATCTTTTTCAGTGGGGTATAAACCAGGTTGTACGAAAAAAGTGTGCCCCAGCTTAATAATGTTGCCACTTCCGGATTTGTTAAAATTAAAACAGTTGAGCCGGTTATTGCAAAAGCAACAGCCACCGCCAATGCTCCGCTCCTGCTTATTTTTCCTGAAGGAATCGGGCGGTTTTTCGTGCGTGGCATTTGCGCATCGATAGCGCTTTCCTGCCAATGGTTAAGCGCTCCCGAACTGCACGACATCAGGAAAACGCCAAGTGTGAGCCACCACCCTTGCGCATCGGGCCTGCCTGTAAAAAGAACATAACCCGTCAGTGCCGATAAAGCCACAGGCAGCGAAATCCGCGCTTTCCCAAGTTCAAATACTATTTTCAGCTTTTCTTTCAATTTTCTCTTTTTCTTCCGGGTTTTTCATCAATTTTTCTATACCAGCGCATTGAAGAACGGGGCGGAATATTTTTGCATTATTTTTCTACCATAATCTAACCCCTTCAGGGTTTTGCCTCTTCTTGCTTCGGACTCTTCCTTTTTCTACCAGTTTCTTCCTGCTCCGGGCTTTTTCAATTTTATCAGATAATCGCGGATGGAATCCGCGACACCCATCTCCCGACTTCCTACTTTCTTTTCTCCCGACTTCCGACTTCTGACTTCCGACTTCTTCCTACCTCACCGTTTTCAGGTATTCAATAATCTCGGCAATATCCTCATCTTTTAATTGTCCCTGGTACGAAACCATCAAGCCTTTCATATATCCGTCAACTACATCGGCATTCGGGTCGTATACCGATTTTTTGATGTATTCTTCATCTACACTAACTGTGCGTTTTTGTCCCCCTGTAATTACAGTGGCTTCATGCCCCCAGATTCCTTTAAAACTCGGGCCAACCAGCTTTGTCCCATCGATTGTGTGACAGGCAAAGCAGCCAATGTTCTGCATAATTTTTTTGCCGGCCGCTCCCGGAGCTTCCATTGCAGCAACTTCAGCAGCCAGTTGTGTAGTGTCGGTCATCCACTTTTCAAACTCGGCAGCTTCCATTACTTTGGCAGTTGAATACATGTATGAATGCGACAATCCGCAATATTCCGTACAGAAAATTTCGTAATTGCCCACTCGTTGCGGTTCGAACCACATAAAATTGTCTTTTTTCCCCGGAACCATGTCTTGCTTTACCCTGAATGCCGGTATATAAAAGCTATGTAAGACATCCATCGCTTTCAGGTTAAGTTTTACCGCCTGATCTTTTGGTAAATACAACGTGTCGGTGCGACGGCCATTGGCATATTCGTAATTAAAGTTCCACATACGGCCATAAACCGTTATTTCCATGGCATCTTTGGGAGCTTTTGTCATTGGTTTCCAACCGGCCCAACCGTAATAAAACATTACCATCGTAAGTAAAAACGGAACCACTGTCCAGATAATTTCGAGAGAGGTACTACCATGAATCTGAGTGGCTACAGGGTTTCTTTTCCGGTTGTACCGGTATAAAAACCATATCATAACCACGGTTAAACCAATCAGAAACAAAAATGAGATTCCAAGAATGACAAGGAAAGCCTGATCGACTCCTTTTACAAAGTTGGATGCCTGTGTTATTTCCGGACTGTACATATTACGTTCTGTATAAATAATCTAAAAATGTAATCACAATCACCACAAAAAAGATGGCGAAAACAAAAGCCACCATTGCTTTAATATATGGTTTATCATATTTCAGGTGCATAAAATAGGTGAGCACAAGAAACGATTTGATGGTGGCAAAAATCAGTGCTGCTGCTACTGTATATTTTCCAAGTTCGATACTCACAATGCCGATGGAAGCAAAAGTCAGCGCAAGCAAAGCCACTAATACAAGGGCATAAACCCGGTAAGGAACAATATGATGCTTTTCGTTTGACATAGGTTTTAGTTTTAATGAATCAGGTAAAACAATGGGAAAAGGAATATCCAGATTAAATCGACAAGATGCCAGTACAATCCCGCATTTTCGAGAAGTGCTGCCCGGTTTTCGTTCACTGTGCCTTTGTAAACACGGTGGGCGGCAAATAAAATGATAATCAGCCCGATGATAATATGCAACGCGTGAAGTCCGGTCATCACATAATACAAACCAAAAAACAGGATTTCGCCCTGGCTGAAAGCAGTTTTTAAATGTTCTGAACCCGGCCAGATACCATGTTCTATTTTAACTCCCCATTCAAAATACTTGTTTACAAGAAAAACAACGCCAATAATTACTGTAATTCCAAGTAAAAAAAGTGTTAACCCTTTCTTTTTTAACTGGAGCGTTGTTGTTGAAACAGCAATTGTCATACTGCTTACAAGCAGTAAAACAGTGTTGATGGCGCCGATGGTTGTGTTTAGTTCTTCAGCTGCCAGGTGAAAGGCTTCCTGGTTCATAAACCTGTAAACCGAATACACAATAAAGAGTCCGCCAAAAAGCAGCAATTCGGTGAAAATAAACAACCACATCCCTATTTTCGATGCTTCAGCATCGTAATGGACATGCTCGTTGTGCGCGTTTTGTTCCATAAATTCAGTTTTGGTTATTTATAGTTGTAAGGTCCGTCGTTTTCAGCAATCTCCGGAATTTCGTCGAAATTTTCAACCGAAGGCGGCGATGAAACCGTCCATTCCAGGGTTTTACTGTGCCAGGGGTCCATTTCGGCAGGAGCGCCGTGGCGAGCCGATTTTACCAGATTAACAATGATGATGACAAGCCCGGTGGCCAGAATCCACGACCCGAAGGTACTCAGGATATTTCCTCCGTGAAACTCTTTCATATAATCGTAATACCGGCGCGGCATACCCATCATTCCCAAATAAAACATGGGGGTATATAACGCCAGAAAACCGATAAAGAAAACCAGCCAGCCCGCATTGGCCCAGCCTTTATCATACATTCGGCCATAGATTTTCGGAAACCAGTAATGAATGGCAGCCATAAATGCAAATCCTGTACCGCCAAACACAATGTAGTGGAAATGTGCCACAACAAAAGCTGTATCGTGCACATGCACATCGGTAGCCAGTGAGCCCAAAACAAGGCCGCTCAAACCGCCAATCATAAATACAAAAATGAACGAAGCCGCCCAGTAAAGCGGTGTCTGCACATTAATCGAACCTTTGTACATGGTCGAAATCCAGTTAAAAACCTTAATGGCACTGGGAATTGCCACAATGAAAGTGAGCAGCGAAAAATAATATTGTGCTGTGCCGCTCATGCCGGCGGTAAACATGTGGTGGCCCCAAACAAGGTAACCAACAAATGCGATTGCCATTGTTGAAGCAATAATCGCTTTATACCCAAACACCTGTTTTTGGGCAAACGTGGGTATGATTTCTGAAATGGCGCCCATGGCAGGCAATATCATAATATACACTGCAGGATGCGAATAAATCCAGAACAAGTGCTGATAGAGAATCGGGTCGCCGCCCAACGCCGGGTCGAAAACCCCTACGCCAAAAATTCTTTCCAAGGCAATCAAAACAAGGGTGATTCCTACCACCGGAGTTGCAAGCAACTGAATCCATGCCGTACCGTAAAGCGTCCACACGAACAATGGTAATTTTGTCCATTTCATACCGGGGCAACGCATCCGGTGAATGGTAACCAAAAAATTAAGCCCTGTTAATATCGATGAGAACCCAAGCACAAAAGCGCCAAAAACAGCGGGAAGCAAATTGGTTCCGGTTTTAAAACTGTAAGGTGCATAAAAAGTCCAGCCGGTATCGGGGGCGCCGTTGCCAAAAAACAAAGCGGCCAGTACAAGAAAAACACCGGCTACATAAAGGTACCACGAGAGCAGGTTAAGTTTCGGAAAAGCAACGTCTTTAGCACCAATCATAATCGGCATCAGAAAATTTCCGAAAACTGCCGGTAAACCGGGCACCACAACCATAAAAATCATAATTACCCCGTGCACGGTGAAGGTGGAATTGTAGGTTTGTGCATCCATAATTGTTTTCCCGGGTGCCAGCAATTCAAGTTTCATTGCTAACCCGAGCAAAACCCCAACCGAAAACATGGTTAATATTGAATATAGGTACAAAAGCCCGATGCGTTTATGGTCGGTGGAGGTTATCCAACCCAGCAATCCTTTGTACTTCCCCTGATAGGTAAGGTAATTCGACATATTTGCTGCCTGTTCTTTATGCATATTGTTCAGTTTAAATTTGCTTTTCTCTTCGGTTTAAAAACCAAAAAAAATAATAATACTGCGGCGAGAAATAAAATGAGTGTACCGCTTACTTTGGTAATATTCATCACATAGGTTTGTCCGGCGGGGTCGTATGAATAGCAGTACCTCAGCACTTTGTTTAAGGTCGGGCCCGACTGTCCTTTCGAAGCTTCCACAACTGCCATCTTCCATTCAAAAGGCTGAAAAAACATACCATTCAGATATCTTGTAATTTTTCCATCTTTGCTTACCACAGTCAGCGATGCTGCATGTAAGTAATCGTTGCCAGTGCGTTTATACCTGAAACCTGTGGCATTGGTTGCCCGCGCAATACTTGCGCTGTCGCTTGTAAAAAAGAGCCACCCTGTTTTGGCTTCCTCCACTTTCGAACTCATCAGGTTCAGGTAGTTGGCCTTTTTTCTTATTCCCAGGTCGATTGTTTCAGTGGGGTCGAAACTGATGGTGAGCACCTGGTAATCCTTTCCCGGTACCAAATCCGATTTATCCATCACTCCGGCAACCGCTTCCATCAGCGGGCTGCAAATTCCGGGGCACCGGTAATACACAAAGTTGATGATGGTGGGTTTATCAATTACATCGGCAAGGAAAACCGCCTCGCCTCTTTCGTTAATAAGAGAAATACTGTCGGGCAGATATTCATCCAAATGTTCAACAACGCCAATTTCAACGTCCTGATTATTGTTCGCCGGATTGATTGATTGCTGAGAAAACATAGTACAACTATAAAATAAAAAAGCCAGTAACAGACTGATTTTTTGAAATTTGGTTTGTTTATCCGTCATGTAAATACCCAGTTAAAAAAATAATTACAGCATTACTTTTTAGTTCTGCCTGTAAAAACTGTTAAAACCGGTTAATTGTTTAAGAAAAAATGACTTTTTTATCTTATTTTTTATGAAGTAGCTCAATTTGTGGTCTTAAAGAGTCTGTAGTTTGATGGCGGAAACTTATTGTTGCTGAATTTTTCAGATGAGCAACCAGAATTCAAACTATCGGGAAAAGAAAAAACATGTTTTAAAACATAAAAATAAATTTATATAAAGACTAAATCAAAACAAACTTTCTGAATGACAAGCTTTAATCAACAACCGTTTTTTATAATTGTTGAGCTTCTTTTTCATCTTTTTTCAGACTGATTTTCTTGCCTCTTAAAATCAGTGTTTTAAACAAAAACAAGTTTTCAACAATTTTCAACCCAATGTAAATGATTCATCTTTAATATATAAACCCTTTTTTGTCTTTTATTTTGATTTCCACTTAAACATTTGCAACATTCGTCATAATCATTAATTTCGTGAAAGTTATAAGAAATTATACTGACTTTCAGTTCTTCAAAAATCAAACTATATGGAGAAAAATTCACGCCGGAAATTTATGAGAACACTAAGCGCTTCGTTAGGAGTTGCGGGTGTTGCAGCGGGTTCAGGCCTGCTGAATGCATGTTCGAAAGTTGAAGCAACTTCGGGCGACAAAATCAAATTGCTTACTTCGAGCGGCGAGCTGGTTGAAGTTGACAAAGCGCAACTTAAACCAGCCGATATGCCGTCGCTTACCGAAAACCAGAAACGGGGCAGGTTGGGAATGCCAGGAAAAAGCTGGGTGATGGTAATCGATTTATCGAAATGCAGAAATGCCCGCGAATGTATGAAAGCTTGCCAGACTCACCACCAGTTGAGACCTGAACAACATCACATGAATGTTTTGCAAATGCAGGATGCCGAACACACTGCACCTTATTATATGCCCAAACCTTGCCAACATTGCGATAACCCGCCGTGTACAAAGGTTTGCCCGGTAAATGCCACATTTAAACGCGACGACGGCATCGTTTTAATTGATAACGAACGTTGTATCGGCTGCCGGTTCTGCATTGCAGCCTGCCCGTATTCAGCGCGCGTTTTCAACTGGTTTGAACCGCGTGATGCCGAAAAATATGTGGGCGTGACTTATAATATTGAAGCCAATGTGCCACAGAAAAAAGGCACTATTTCAAAATGTCTGTTCAGTGCCGACAGGCTGCGCGATGGTAAACTTCCTACTTGCGTATCAGCCTGCCCGAATGGTGTGTACTGGTTCGGCGACAGGAATGAAGATGCAGTTACCAACGGCACCACCAAGGAAACTGTGAGTTTCAGCGAATTGATTGAAAAAAACGCAGCTTACACTTTAATGGAAGAACTTGGTACAAAACCCAGGGTTTACTACCTGCCACCCAAAGACAGGGCTTTCCCGTTCCAGGGTGAAATTGAGAATCAACACAAATCATAACCGCGTAAAAACTGAACGATGAATAAAATTGAATCGCCCGCCGAATCGCGGAAACTGCTCGATAAAATCATGGTTGACCTTACACGATCGATAGTAAAAAAAGATGAACTCACGCGGTTCTGGTTCTTTATTCTTATCATGTTTATCATTGTAGGAGTTTGGGGCTGGATTATTCAGATAAAAACAGGGCTTGGGGTTACCGGCATGCGCGACTATGTTTCGTGGGGAATGTACATTGCCAACTTTGTGTTTTTTGTTGCGGTGAGCCTCATCGGATTTTTAATCAGCTCGGCGCTCACACTGCTTAAAATTAACTGGGCAAAACCCATTTCGCGGGTTGCCGAACAGGTGGCGATAGCCGCTGTGGCATTAGCAGGCCTCATCATTATTATGGACATGGGGCGCCCCGACAGATTTCTGAACGTATTTCTACACGGCAGGTTTGCCTCGCCGATTATCTGGGACGTAACCGTTGTAACAACGTATCTTACCATCTCGGTACTGCTTTTTTATATTCCGCTCATCCCCGATTTGGCTTTGATGCGCGACCGTATGGAAGGCATTATTCCGAAATGGAAAATGAAAATTTACACCATTCTGGCACTTGGCTGGAAAGGAAATGCAGAACAGTATAAAGTTGTGTATCATTCGCTCAGAATATTGATGCTTTTGATTATTCCGGTGGGGCTTTCAATCCATACGGTAACCTCATGGTTGTTTGCTGCAACTTTGCGTTCGGGCTGGGACACCGCCATTTTAGGACCTTATTTTGTGGCCGGTGCATTTGTAGCCGGAACCGCAGCAGTAATTATATTAATGTATGTTTATCGGTTAAGATATGGGCTGAAAGAATATTTCGAGAATTGCCATTTCGATTATATGGGAAAACTGCTGGTTTTTGTATGCCTGGTTTACCTGTATTTCAACATTAACGAATACCTCGTTCCGGGATATAAAATGAAATTGGGTGAAGGAATCCACCTCCGCGAACTTTTTATTGGCAAATTTTCGCCTATGTTCTGGTTTGTGCAGATTACAGGACTGGTGCTTCCGATTATCTTTCTGCTTTTTGGTTATTTCCGCAGGCCGTTGCCCATAGCCATTATTTCAGTGGTAGTAATGATTTCGTCATGGTTAAAGCGATATATCATTGTGATTCCAACGCTCGAACACCCGTTTTTACCTGTACAAAATGTGCCGGAGCATTTTCAGCATTACTCTCCAACCAGTATCGAAATAACCATCACTATGCTGGCTTTTGTTGCTTCGATGCTGATAATCACCGTTCTGGCTAAATTTTTCCCGGTAATTACCATCTGGGAATATGCCGAAGAAAAAGGAATCGATAAAAAATACTTTGCTGAAGAACCAAAAAAATAACCGGATATGAAAATCAGAATACCATATATATTAATTGCGTTGCTGATGCTGGGGTTTTCGGTTTCAGCACAGGACTGGATTGTACCCGATGACCAGAAAAACATTGCCAATCCACTTCCTTATAATCTCGACAATGTAAAAAAGGGGAAGGAACTTTTTCTGAAAAACTGTAAATCGTGTCATGGCGATCCCGGAAAAAATAACGCTTTGCCGTTGGTCCCACCCCCTATTGACATTACTTCGGAAAAAATGCAGAAAAACACTGAAGGTGCCATTTTTTACAAAATCACCAACGGTCGCGGAACAATGCCGCAGTTTAAAGCCACAATTTCTGATGACGACCGCTGGCGGATTGTGAATTACATCCAGAATTTCAATCCGGCAAAACAGCCACTGCTGGTTAACGCCCCGGCTGCCAAAGCAAAACTGCTTGCCTCGGTTAACGAACAGGACCGTAAGGTTGAGGTTTTTGCCGAATACATGGTTAACGGCGTTTTTAACAGGTTGCCCAATACCGAAATTACCATCAGCGCTAAAAAGTATTTTGGCAATATCGAAATTGGCAAAGTGCGTACCGACGAAAATGGACGTGCAGTTTTTGCCATTCCTGAGACACTGATTGGCGACGAGGAAGGTTTTGTTAATATCGTGGTTACGCTTGATGACAGTTATATTGCCGATGTGGTTACGCTCGATAAGGCAAAAGTTGGCCAGTTGAAACCTGTACCGAAACTGATTCAGAAAGGAATACTCTGGTCAACCAACGACAACATTCAGATTTGGCTGCTGCTTTCGTACATTGGAGTTACAGGCGCTGCCTGGCTAACCATCGGTTATATTCTTTTTCAGTTGCTGAAAATCAGAAAACTGGGAAAACAATAACCAATAAATATTATAAAGTGAATATTTTTTATCTGTTAATAGGAGTCAGTTTGTTTGCAGCCCTTATTTTTTTGGGGGCATTTATCTGGGCGGTAAAAACCGGGCAGTTCGACGACAGCAAAACTCCTTCAATCCGCATCCTTTTCGACGATGAAAAGACTGATGCAGAGGAGACAGATAACACAAACAACAAAACGAACAAATAAATAAACTTATGGAAAATCAAAAGTTTTATTACGACAATAAAATTGTAAGGCTGTTTATTTTAGCCACCCTGGTCTGGGGAATTGTTGGGGTGCTGGTTGGGGTGCTGATTGCACTGCAGCTTGCATTTCCGGTTTTTAACCTGGGGCTCGAATACACCACATTTGGCAGAATGAGGCCTTTGCATACAAACGCAATCATTTTTGCTTTTGTGGGCAACGCCATTTTTGCCGGGGTATATTATTCGATGCAAAAACTGCTGAAAACCCGCATGTTTAACGATACATTAAGTAAAATTCATTTTTGGGGATGGCAGTTGATTATTGTACTTGCTGCTGTTTCGTTTGTATTCGGAATTTCAACCGCAAAAGAATACGCCGAACTTGAATGGCCGATTGACATTTTAATTACCCTGATTTGGGTGGTTTTTGGCTGGAACATGCTGGGAACCATTGTTGTTCGCAGGGTGCAGCACATTTATGCTGCCATTTGGTGGTACCTGGCCACTTTCCTCGGCGTAGCTATTTTACATGTGGTAAACTCATTCGAATTACCCATTTCGCTTACAAAAAGTTATTCGATTTATGCAGGGGCGCAGGATGCTGTTGTACAATGGTGGTATGGCCACAATGCAGTGGCTTTCTTCCTCACCACACCGTTTCTCGGACTGATGTACTATTATCTTCCGAAAGCAGCTAACAGGCCAATTTATTCATACAAACTTTCGATTATCCACTTTTGGTCGCTCATTTTCCTTTACATGTGGGCCGGTCCGCACCACCTGTTATACCAGGCTTTGCCTGAGTGGGCACAGGCGCTCGGCGTAACCTTTTCGATAATGCTTATCGCACCATCGTGGGGCGGAATGATTAACGGGTTGCTTACACTCCGCGGCGCCTGGGACAGGGTTCGCGACAGCGCTGCGCTGAAATTCCTTGTGGTGGCTGTTACAGCTTATGGAATGTCAACTTTCGAAGGGCCAATGATGTCTATCAAATCGGTAAACCAAATTACCCATTTTACCGACTGGACCATTGCTCACGTGCACATTGCTGCCATGGGCTGGAACGGAGGTATCGTATTTGGAATGCTGTACTGGCTCGTACCGATGCTTTTCAGAACAAAATTGTTTTCAGAAAAACTGGCAAACACCCATTTCTGGCTTTCAACTTTGGCCATTTTACTTTATGCCATTCCATTGTACTGGTCGGCAGTTACGCAGTGGCTGATGTGGCGGGAATACACTCCCGAAGGATTTCTGGCTTATCCGAATTTCCTTGAAACGCTGACTCAGATTCTGCCCATGTATTCAATCCGAATTATTGGAGGTGTTTTATTTATGGCAGGTTTTATATTGATGATGTACAACCTGTTTAAAACGATGGCTGCCGGTTCGTTCGAAAATAACGAAGCTTCAGAAGCGCCGGCATTGGTTCTGGCGGGTGCACGAAATCCCGAAACTGAAACAGTACATCGCTGGCTCGAAAGAAAAGGGATTCGTTTTTCCATATTTGCATTTATAGCATTGGCAATTGGCGGTGCAGTTGAAATCATTCCGATGATTTTTATCAAATCGAATGTGCCGACAATCGACTCGGTAAAACCATACACACCACTCGAACTTGAAGGACGCGATATTTACGTGAAGGAAGGTTGTTATACCTGTCACTCGCAAATGGTTCGTCCGTTCCGTTGGGAAACTGACCGCTACGGTGAATATTCAAAAATTGGTGAATTTGTTTACGATCACCCGTTCCAGTGGGGCTCACGCCGCACCGGACCAGATTTGGCACGCGCCGGTTTTATGGGTGGCCCGATGTACAAAAACGCTGCATGGCATTACAACCATTTTATGGATCCGCAAAAAATGAATGAGCAATCCATCATGCCAAAATATCCGTGGCTGGCAGAAAAGGAAATTGATGTCGAGATGATTCCGAAAAAAATAAGGGCAATGCAAACTTTGGGTGTACCCTACCCCGAAGGTTACGACCAAAAAGCCGTTGAAGATTTGATGTTACAGGCGCAAACCATTGCCGAAGACCTGAAAGTTTCGGGAATTGAAATTGCTCCCACAAAACAAATGGTTGCAATGATTGCCTATCTGCATAAACTGGGCAAAGACATTATGCCGGCTCCGGCAGTGGTGGATTCGGCAGCAGTTGCCAACCTGAAAGAAGTTACACTGTTAACCAGCGAAGAAGATTTGGCCGCTGCAAAACAAATTTTCACCACCATTTGCGCGGTATGTCACGGACCGGAAGGCAATGGAATTCCGCCTGCATTTCCGAGCCTTACCGATGCAGTGTGGATAAATGGAAATTCGCCTGCGCAGGTTTACCACGCTATTGCCGAAGGAAATATTGCAAAGGGAATGATTTCATACAAAACCCAGTATTCCGAAAAACAAATTACACAGCTCACAAGTTATGTTTTAACAGTATTGAATAAAAAATGAAACGAACATGTTTGCAGAAAAACATAAATACCGATGAACAAATTACATGTGAGTTCCATCGGGTGAAAAAGTGGATAAATGAGACTAAGCATAACCGCCAACTAATTAGCAACTTTAATAATTTGTACAGATGAAAATTGTAAGCAACCTTTTGGAAAATATTGAAGGTATCCAGATTTACTATATCGTTGGATTACTGATATTTGTTACCTTATTTATTGTCATTACAATAAGAACTTTACGGATGCCGAAAAACGAGGTTGAGAAAATAAAAAATTCAATTTTAACCGAGAATGAAACGGATGACCTAATCCGCTCATAAAATTAAAAACACAATTATGGCAACAAAGAATAAACCTGACGGTCTGCACGACGAGAATCTCATGGACCATGATTATGATGGAATTGGCGAACTTGACAACCCGCCACCACTCTGGATTATGGCGATGTTTTATATTACCATCGGCATTTCGATTTTATATGGCGCGTATTATTTTTGGCTGAAACAGGGCGACCACCAGGATGCAGAATATGCAAAACGCTCTGAAAGGCACGATGAGAAATACAAACTGAACACCCAATCGACGGGAGAGTTGGTTTTGCTGACTGATGCTACATCAATAGATGAAGGAAAAACAATTTACAAAGAAATGAACTGTTTCGCCTGCCATGGAATGGCTGGCGAAGGTAATGCTATCGGGCCAAACCTCACCGACGAATTCTGGTTGCACGGCTGTAAAATTCAGGATGTGGTGAACGTGATTAAAAACGGGGTTCCGGCAAAAGGGATGACTCCCTTTAAAGCACAGCTGAGCGACGAAAAAATTCAGAAAGTATCGAGCTACGTGCTTTCGTTGAAAGGGAGTAATCCGCCCAATGCAAAAGCTGCGCAGGGAGTGAAATGCGAGTAGCCCCTCTCTCCCGAATTTTCGGGACTCCCCGGAGGGAAGGAGCAGAAAACCTTTTTCAAATAATGTGTAAATCATTTTTATAATTTCAAAAAGTCACCCCTCCGGGATTAGGGGCCTTTCAATATGCATGAAAACGAACTGACTTTCCGCGATCGCCCCATCAATATGAACGAAAGGGGTGGCAGAAAATGGGTGTATGCCAAAAAACCTTCGGGAAAATGGTACAACCGCAGAACTATTGTAAGCTGGATTTTATTGCTGTTTCTGATAGCAGCTCCTTTTCTCCGGCTCAACGGGCATCCGTTTATGCTGCTTGATATTGCCAACCGCAAATTCATTATTTTCGGAGCAATATTCTGGGCGCAGGATACTTTTATTCTGGCGCTGCTGATGTTGTCGTTCGTTTTATTTATCGTGCTTTTTACAGTTACTTTTGGGCGATTGTGGTGTGGCTGGGCCTGTCCGCAAACCATATTTCTCGAAATGGTTTTCCGCAAAATCGAGTTTTTAATTGAGGGCGATTACAAACAACGACATAAACTTGATAACGGACCGTGGACGACAGAAAAAGTACTCAAGAAAACGGTAAAACATACCATCTTTATTTTCATTTCGCTGGCAATGACCAACATTTTTCTGATGTGGTTTATCGGGTCGGAGCGGTGGCTGCAAATTATCAAAGAACCAATAACAGCTCATCTTTCAGGGTATATTATTGTACTGGTTATTTCGGCATTTTTTTATTGGGTTTATTCTTATTTCCGTGAGCAAATCTGCACCATGGTTTGTCCATACGGCCGTATGCAGGGCGTTTTGTTAGATTCAAAAACGATTATTGTAACCTACGATTACAAACGTGGCGAACCCCGCGGCGCAAAAAACACGGGAGACTGCATCGATTGTCATCAGTGTATTTCGGTTTGTCCGACAGGCATCGACATCAGAAATGGCACACAGCTCGAATGTATTAACTGTTCAGCGTGTATCGACCAGTGCAACAGAATAATGGAAGTTACCGGCAAACCAAAAGGGTTAATCAGATTCGACTCCGAGGCCGGAATCCGCGACGGACACAAAACAATCTGGAATGCAAGGAACCGTGCTTACTCCGTGGTTTTACTGGCGCTTTTCTCGTTTTTTGTTTACACTTTATTGTCACGCCCATCGGTTGAAACCACCATTTTGCGTACGCCCGGCCTGCTTTTTCAGGAAAACAGCGATAACTCCATTTCGAATGTGTACAACATTAAAATTGTAAACAAAACCCACAATGAAATGTCGCTCGAAATAAAAGTGCTTTCACACAACGGCAAAATACAAATGGCAGGAAATAACATGGACATCAAAGACCAGGATATGTTTGAGTCAACCTTTATTCTTTTTATTCCGAAAGCGGAGATAAAATCGGATAAAACTGAGGTTGAATTTGGAATCTTCAGTAATGGCGAACTTCTGGAGAAATATAAAACCACCTTTGTTGGTCCACAAAAATAAATCACATGAAATTTAACTGGGGAACGGGGATAGCTGCTTTTTTAGTACTGTTTCTGGCTGCAGCAGCGGCATTCATCATTTTTGCCATCAACCAGGATGTAAGCCTTGTACACAAGGATTATTACGAAAAGGGTGTTGATTACAGCGAACAAATGAATATGGTCAGCCGCTCGGAACAGTTTGCTGACAAGGTGAAAGTGAATTATGAGGAAACCGGTTTGCGTATTGCAATCGATTCGGCACTTGCAATCACCATTGATTCGGGCAGTGTTTTGTTGTACCGACCTTCGGGTAAAAACCTGGATATTGAGGTTCCGCTAAATTCATCCGCCATCGGAACAGAAATTCCTGCCGTACAACTAATAAAAGGCAGATATATTCTGAAACTTCACTGGTATTCAAAAGGAATAAAATACGAGGTGGAGCAAGCTGTAAATATTCAGTAAATCTTAAAAAACAATTGCTATGACAATCCTTATTTCAGCATTGGTTCTTGGTTTAATGGGCAGTTTTCACTGCGCCGGAATGTGCGGTCCCATTGCCATTGCACTCCCGCTGCACGGCAACACTTTCCTACAGAAAATTTTTGGTGGTACACTGTACAATGTCGGGCGCACGCTTACCTACGGAATTATGGGCGCGCTGTTCGGAATGCTTGGCCAGGGCATCGAAATGCTTGGCTTTCAACAGTGGGTTTCGGTAATTATGGGCGCCCTGATGATTATTTCGGTTCTGTTTCCTGCGCTTTTTCGCAATCAGTACAATTTAGATAAAAGCCTTTTTTCGTTTGTTGGTAAACTCAAAAAATCGATTGGGAAAATGTTTGCCGTGAGGTCGTTTTCGAGCCTGTTTTTTATCGGGCTACTGAACGGGTTGCTTCCCTGCGGACTTGTTTACATTGCTATTGCCGGCGCC
The DNA here is from genome assembly GCA_050179035.1 of Draconibacterium sp. GTDB lineage: Bacteria > Bacteroidota > Bacteroidia > Bacteroidales > Prolixibacteraceae > Draconibacterium. The sequence continues at coordinate 35,521 of JBFXFM010000027.1, forward strand.
ATAGGTACCGGAGGCACCGTGGAAGGTGCGTTGTATATGATTTTGTTCGGATTGGGAACCATCCCGATGATGCTGGCTATTTCATTGGCCGGAAATATGATGGGACTGGCGCTGCGCAACCGCATCAACAAACTGATTCCGGTGCTAGTGGTGGTGGTCGGGCTGCTGTTTATCCTGCGTGGCCTCGATTTGGGCATTCCCTACCTCAGCCCGAAAAAACAGATGATTGAACAGAAATTCGAAAATAACCTCACCGGAAAAGACACAATTGTGGTGTCCGAAAAACAGTTGCCACCGTGTTGCCAGAAACCAGCGGCTGCTGATTCAACAAAAACACAGGAAGATTGATTTGATTGAAAAAAGAAATACAGAGTGGCAGAATTTGTCAGATTCCATCTTATAAGTTTTTTATGAAAATACAGATTGCTTCGTTCGTCATTCTTCCTCACTCGCAATGACGGTGGTTTTTAAACCGAGGGGATGAAAGATGTGGGCGGCAAAGCCGCCCACATCTTTCATCCCCTTTTATTACATTCAAACCGTCATTGCGAGGAGGCACGACGAAGCAATCTTTTTAAGAACAAAAATACTATGACTTCGTTTTACTGAGATTTACTGAACTGATGGATAATAAACAAAATACCTGCATCCATTGCGGTGCCGACTGCGGGAAAAGCCCGGTTGTATGGAACGACATGAAGTTTTGTTGCAACGGCTGCCTTACTGTTTACCAGTTGCTGAACGAAAACAAACTTTACAAATACTATCAACTTGAAGAATCGCCCGGAATTAAGGTTGAAACCACCGAATTTGGTAATAAATACGCTTTTTTAGATAACGCCGAAGTAAAAGAAAAACTGGTTTCATTTTCTGAGGGTGGCATTTCAAAAGTGCGGTTTTTTATCCCGGTTATTCACTGTGCATCGTGCATCTGGCTGCTCGAAAACCTTTCGAAACTCAATCCCGGAATCCGCCACTCGTTTGTGAATTTTACAAAAAAAGAGGTGGACGTTACTTTCGACGAATCACTGATTTCGTTGCGGCAGTTGGTCGAACTGCTTTCTTCCATCCACTACATCCCCGACCTTTCGCAAAGCCTGAAAGACAAAACCGACGACAGGCAGAGTTATAAAAAACTGCTCTACAAAATTGGTGTGGCCGGTTTTGTGTTTATTAATGTAATGACTTATAGCCTGCCGGCCTATTTCAATGGCAAACCACTCGACGACAAATTGCAATCGCTGCTGAGCATTTTAAGCTACATCCTTGTTATTCCGGTGGTTTTGTACAGTGGCAGCGATTATTATATTTCGGCCTTTAAAAATATCCGAAAAAAATACATCAGCATCGATTTGCCCATTGCCCTCGGAATAATTGTGCTTTTTGCCGTTACCACCCGGGAGATATTTTACACCGGCGGAGCTGGTTATTGCGACAGTCTTTCAGGGTTGATTTTTTTTCTGCTTGTTGGAAAATGGTTTCAGAGCAAAACTTACGAAGCGCTTTCGTTTGAACGCAATTACAAATCGTATTTCCCAATCGCAGTGACTAAAATCAACAAACAGATTGAAGAAAGCATTCTGCTCGAAAACATTGAGGTTAACGATGAGTTGATTATCCGCAACAAGGAACTGATTCCTGCCGATTCGGTTTTAACCGAAGGCGAAGGCCAGATTGATTACAGTTTTGTTACAGGCGAATCGAACCCGGTGATTAAAAAAGCCGGCGATTTTATTTACGCCGGTGGCCGCCAGATGGGAGGAATTATAAGAATAAAAGTGCAAAAAGCTGTAAATCAGAGTCACCTCACGCAACTCTGGAATCAGGACAAAAGTTACGAAAAACCCTCCGACTCGCTGAAAACACTTTCCGATAAAATCGGGCAGCGATTCACCATCATCATCATAATTATTGCACTGGCAGGTTTTGCATTCTGGTTCTGGAAAGGCGATTTACACAAAGCCATTTTCGTTTTCACTTCGGTCTTAATTATCGCCTGCCCATGTGCGCTGGCACTTTCCATACCGTTTACTTTTGGCAACACCATGCGCATTTTTGGCCGTGCCGGACTGTACATTAAAAACACCGATGTTATTGAGCGCTTGTCGCACATCACTTCGGTGGTATTCGATAAAACCGGAACGCTAACCCGCCCCAACGAAAGCCGGGTCAGCTATTCGGGTGAACCACTCACACCCAATGAATCTGCTGCAGTTTTTTCACTCGTCAGACAATCGACTCACCCGCTGAGTAACGCGGTGGCTGCGGGTTTTTCCAATCAGGAATACAGTGCGCCTGAACATTTTGTTGAAGTAGCTGGTCGTGGAATTTTTGGTAAGGTAAACGGGGTAAACCTGAAAATTGGTTCAGAAGAATATGTTTGCGGAACCACAGCCGCTGTAATAAAAAGCTCGGTGGTTTTTGTGTCGGTAAATGAAAAAGTGAAAGGGCATTTTACCATTACAAACCAGTACCGCGAAGGATTTGAGCAGGTTTTACACACGCTGAAAGGACAATTTAAACTGTATATGATTTCGGGCGATAACGATGCTGAAGCCCAAAATTTGTCAGCTTACTTTGAACCCGGCAACTTGCTTTTTAACCAGAAACCCGGCGACAAAGCTGCATTTATTCAGCAACTGCAACAAAAAGGTGAAATCATACTGATGACCGGCGACGGGTTGAACGATGCAGGCGCGCTGATGCAGGCCGATGTGGCGCTCACCGTGGCCGACAAAGCCTACCATTTTTCGCCAGCCAGCGACGCTGTGCTCGAAGCCAACCAATTTGCAAGGTTAGCGCGGTTTATCGGTTTTACAAAAACAGCGCTGAACATCGTGAAAATCAGTTTTGTAATTTCGTTTTTCTACAATGTAATTGGCATTTCAATTGCGCTCACTGGTCAGCTTTCGCCTGTTATTGCTGCTGTATTAATGCCAATCAGTTCAGTATCGGTGGTGGCGTTTGCCACTTTTGTAACCCGGCTGGCAGGGCGGTTTCACATTTAACAAAAACCTGTTCTTTTCGTTCCATTCAATTAGATTGAATTGCAGCTGTTTATCACTGAAGACTTAAAAAAACTATAAATATGTCTTAAAATCAATCCTCCCATATACAGAATTCTCCTACATAAATCTTAATTTAGAACGATTCTATAAACTTTTTTATTCAAGCAAATGTTGAATAGTATATTTTGTTTTACAGGATCAGCCTAACCTAAAATGTTCGCAGTGAAAAAAGAGAATTTTGTTTTACGTATCTGGAGATTTTACATCGGTGGTTTTAAAAATATGAGCAATTGGGGCCGCCAGGTTTGGATTATAATCCTTATCAAACTTTTCATCATGTTTGTTATCCTGAAAATTTTCTTTTTTCCTAACTTCCTGAAAACCAATTTTTCGACCGATGAAGAAAGAGGTCGGCATGTGCTTGAAGAAATCACTAATACTAAATAAATCGCTATGATTGAAATTGCAGATGCTTCGTTAGTTGACTGGTCGCGGGCGCAATTCGCGCTCACTGCCATGTATCACTGGATTTTTGTTCCGCTTACGCTGGGAATCACATTTATTCTCGCTTTTATGGAGACTTTGTATGTAAAAACCGGCAACGAGGAATGGAAAAAAATCACAAAATTCTGGATGACGCTTTTCGGTATCAACTTCGCCATTGGCGTTGCCACCGGGATCATTCTTGAATTTGAATTCGGGACCAACTGGTCGAATTACTCGTGGTTTGTGGGCGACATTTTTGGAGCGCCGCTGGCCATCGAAGGCATTCTCGCCTTTTTTATGGAATCGACTTTTATCGCCATCATGTTTTTTGGCTGGAACAAGGTTGGGAAAAAAACCCACTTGCTGGCCACCTGGCTCACTGCCATCGGGGCAAATCTGTCGGCGCTCTGGATTCTTGTTGCCAACGGCTGGATGCAGAAACCTGTTGGCATGGTTTTCAATCCTGAAACAGCACGAAATGAAATGAACAATTTCTGGGATGTGCTTTTCTCGCAAACGGCTGTTGATAAATGGCTGCACGCAACTTCCTCCGGTTTTGTTCTTGCAGCGGTTTTTGTAATCGGGGTTTCAGCCTGGTATCTATTGAAAAACCGTGAATTGCAGCTTGCAAAGAAAAGTATTGTGGTTGCCGCTGTTTTCGGATTGCTATCGTCGGTTTACTTAGTGTGGACAGGCGATAACTCGGCCCGTACCATTGCGAACGACCAACCCATGAAATTTGCCGCACTTGAAGGTTTATACAACGGAAGTGAAGGCGCCGGACTGGTTGCAGTCGGTATGTTTTCAACATCGGAAACCGACCCGAACAATGAAAACCTGAAGGATTTCAGCATGAAAATTGAAATTCCCAACTTCCTTTCGTACATGGCTTTTCTCGATTGGAATGCGTTTGTTCCGGGTATAAACGACCTGATTAACGGGAACGAAAAATATGGCTACATGTCGGCCACCGAAAAAATTGAACGAGGGAAAGTTGCCATTGCAAAACTCACTCAGTTCAAGGAAGCTAAAAAAGCGGGGAACGATTCGCTTGCAACTGCACTGAAAACTGAACTTACCAGCGTCGAATTTCAAAATAACAACTTTAAATATTTTGGATACGGCTACTTTACCAATACCAACGATTTGATTCCCAATGTTCCGCTTACGTTTTACAGTTTTCACATTATGGTTGGGCTTGGTTTCTTTTTCATTCTTCTTTTCATACTTTCTCTTGTTTATGTCTGGAAAGGCACTTTCGAAAAGAAAAAATGGTTTATGAAACTGGCGATTATTTCGATACCACTGGCATACATTGCCAGTCAGGCAGGCTGGATTGTGGCTGAAGTTGGCCGCCAACCCTGGGTGGTTCAGGATTTGATGCCTACCATTTCAGCAGTTACAAAAATCAGTTCGGGTTCGGTTATGCTCACCTTTTGGCTGTTTGCCGTGTTGTTTACGGTTCTGCTCATTGCCGAACTGAGAATCATGTTCCGTCAGATTAAAATTGGTCCAAAACATTAAAAAAGGAGGAAACAAATTATGTTCGAAAATTTATCGATGCTTGCTTTGCAACAATACTGGTGGGTACTGGTTTCGGTACTTGCCGCACTGTTTGTGTTCCTCATGTTTGTTCAGGGCGGACAAACACTGCTTTATACCATCGGGAAAACCGAAGGCGAAAAAACCATTATTCTGAATACACTTGGAAGAAAATGGGAGTTTACCTTTACCACGCTGGTCACTTTCGGGGGTGCATTTTTTGCTTCATTCCCGTTGTTTTACGCCACCAGCTTTGGCGGTGCTTACTGGGTTTGGTATGCTATTCTGTTTGTATTTGTAATACAGGCTGTGGCTTACGAATATCGTAAAAAACCGTCCAACTTTTTGGGAGCAAAAACTTTCGAAATCTTTCTTGTTTTGAACGGTTTGTTAGGAACAATCCTGATTGGTACAGCAGTTGGAACTTTTTTTAATGGCGCTATGTTTTCGCTAAACGATTTGAATCAGGTACAGTGGCAAACTCCATTCCGCGGACTTGAAGCGGTGCTGACTATTCACAACGTGGCGCTCGGACTGGCCGTTTTCTTTCTGTCAAGAATTCTGGGTTTGCTTTATTTTATTTTCACTGTTGACAATGAAGCGATTGTAACCCGTTCAAAAAAGCAGACACTTGTTAATACAGTGCCGTTTCTTGTATTTTTCCTTTATTTCCTCATCTGGCTTTTGCTGAAAGAAGGATTCGCCGTTCATCCTGAGTCAGGTGTTGTTTCGATGGAAAAATTCAAATACCTGCACAACCTGCTGCAAATGCCGCTGGTGCTTGTAATTCTGCTGGTTGGCGTGGTTGGCGTACTCTGGGGAATCATTTCAACAGTTTTTATGAACAGCCTGAAAGGTTTTATTTTTGCAGGAGCAGGAACGGTTCTCACAGTTTTGGCGCTGTTTTTTGTTGCAGGGTTCAACAATACGGCTTTTTACCCGTCGGTTTACGATTTACAGTCGTCACTTACCATTCAGAATGCTTCATCGAGCAAATTCACGTTGGTGGCAATGAGTTATGTTTCGCTGCTCATTCCGTTTGTGCTGGCTTACATCGTGTATTTCTGGCGCGCAATCAACCGCAAAAAAATAACCGATGAGGAAATGAAAGAAGAATCGCATGTTTATTAAAACAAAGCATTTGTCACCAGGCATTTGCCTTTGTTCATTTTTAATTTACAATTTTTAATTTATCATTGAATTATGTACACAGAACCTATAATTTGGATACTCAGCTGGCCGGTACTGATAGTTATCTCGTACCAGTTGATAAAGCTGGCAATAAAGAAATTTGAATCGAAAATTGAGCAGAAATAGCTCAATTGGGGAAATAATTGATTTTTAAAGTAAAGGCCGGGGAAAAAACCCGGTCTTTCTTTTTGGTACATTATAAAAATCTTTTCGCTCACTTTCCGTTTTCTTCTTATTTTTACGGCTCGAAAAAACAAAAGCATGATCAACGACAAAAAAGTGGTGGTGGTTCTTCCGGCATACAACGCCGCCAAAACACTCGAAATAACTTATAACGAAATTGATTTTACCATTGTTGACGAAGTGATTCTTGTTGACGACCGCAGCAAGGACAACACAGTGGAAGTGGGCAAACAGTTGGGAATTCACCACATCATCGTTCACGAACAAAACAAAGGTTACGGCGGAAACCAGAAATCGTGCTACAACAAAGCCCTCGAAATTGGCGCCGACATTGTGATTATGCTTCACCCCGATTACCAGTACACTCCCAAACTGATTCCGGCAATGGCAAGTTTGCTTGGCAGTGGTTTATACCACGTGGTTTTAGGCTCGCGCATTTTGGGAAAAGGTGCGCTGGCTGGCGGGATGCCGCTGATAAAATACATCTCGAACCGCGGATTGACATTGATTCAGAACATCCTGATGGGCGCCAAACTCTCGGAATACCACACCGGTTACCGTGCTTTTACCCGCGAAGTTTTAGAAGCTGTAAATTACAATGCAAATTCCGATAATTTTGTGTTCGACAACCAGATGCTGGCTCAAATCTGGTACGCCGGTTTCGAAATTGCTGAGATTACCTGCCCTACAAAATATTTCGACGATGCCTCAAGCATCAACCTGAAAAACAGCACCATTTATGCTTTGGGAGTTTTGAAAACATCGGTGCAGTTCAGGCTACAGAAATGGGGATGGTTAAAAAATAAAATTTATGAAGCAGCTTAACTGGAATACAACTCAGTTACAAAAAGCGCTGCTAGTAATCATTCCGCTGCTTTATTTTATAGCAGCCAGTTATTTCCGCAACCTGTTAGGCAATCTTTCATTACGTTCGTGCGACCCTGAGTATATTTATTTTATGAGTGGCCTCAATGTAGCTGACGGCGTTATAAAAGTAGGTCACATCGATAATCCTGGAACACCGCTTCAATTGCTTGTTGCCCTGGTTTTCAGAATTGTTTATCTTATCCGTTCAACACCCACGCCATTCCTCGATGATGTGTTGCTACATCCCGATATGTATATTGGTATTGTGAGCCAGACAATAGCCGCTCTCACCACTATTTTGCTACTTTTTGCCGGATGGAAGGTTTTTAAATATACTGGCAATTTGTTTTATGCAGTATTGCTTCAAACTTCAGTCTTTTTGCCGGTAATCTGGTACGACCTGGTAGGCCGGGTTGCTCCTGAACTAATGATGCCCTTTCCGGTAATATTAATGAGTGTGCTTATCATCGATATTTATGCCAGAAACAAGGAAATCGGACTAACAGAAATTGGCAGTTTCGCTTTTCTTTCAGCATTTGGTCTCGCCATTAAATTATCGTTTATTCCGGTCCTTATTATTCCATTTATTATTGTTCCCAAATGGAAAAGCAAACTCATTTTTGTTGGGTTAACGGTTTTAATGTTTTTTATTATCGCATTTCCTGTTACACTGCAACTTAATATTTTCTGGGGTTGGATAAAAAACCTCTTCATGCACAGTGGCACTTACGGAAAAGGCGAAGCAAACATCATTGACATTCAGCAATTTAAATCGAATATCAGTGAGATGTATAATCTGGAAAAGAGATTCTTTTATGTAATGATTACTCTGGTTGTTGCATTGATTGGATATTTCACCATTTTAAGGAAAAAAGCCGACAAAAAACTACTGATTGCGGGATTCGCTATCGCAGTTACCATTGCGATTCAACTATTATTGGTAGGAAAGCATTTTGCACACCGGTATTTTATTCCGGTTTTGATGCTCGCCCCGCTTATGGTTTTTCTTACTGCCGAAATTATCAGAAAGATTTATCCAAAAAAAGTAACACTTTGGGCTGTTAACCTGCTTATTGTGTTATTATTAATCTCAAATATCGGGTACAATAATTTTTGGCTGAATATGAAAACCGAAGCCATGGGAAACGACATTGCCAACCGGATGCCCACCTGGCATATTGCTCAATCGCTCGAAAAAGACAGTTATAAAATTATCACTTCGCAAAACTATGGTTCGCCATTTACTGAGTACACGCTTTTCTACAGCCAGGTTTGGGCAAATAACGAAAAAAGAGCCGAGTACAACGATGTTCTGGGAAGACTTTACCCCAGGGCATTCAGCTACTTTACATGGAATGATGAAATGAAATACTGGAAGCATAAATTCAATGCTGATTCAATCATAAATTCGGGAAATAAAACTTATTTGTATGTTGAACGTGATGAACAGGCCTTGTTTGACAAAACAATAGCCAAGTTACATAGCGAAGATACTACCCGATTTAATATCGAAAACCGCCTTTTGTACAGAAACCCGGCAACAACCGAAGTTATTTATGAATTGAATTTTAATAAACCTGTTGAAAATATCGAGTAGTTATTCGGGTTTTTTTATTTCACGCAAATCATACACCCAAATATTCTTAAACTCTCCCAGTTTACTGATTATGAAAGGCTGAATTTCGGGTTTGTGTAAAATCGTTGTGTCGTTTACAATCAAATATTTTGCACCCTGTTCAATTCTGCTGTAAAAGGTTTCGGGTTTTGTGAAATCGCTGGCAAATTCGGTGTATCCCTTTCTGTTCATGTAAAACAACGAGGCGTTGATTGTGTAATCGGGAATTGAAATAACTTTTACATCGCGGGTAATTCCCAGTTCATTAAAATACGGTTCAATTTCTGTCAGCGCTTTCATCCGGTCAACATACATGCTGTTCATCCACCCGGTATAACGGGTTTCAATGCGTGTTTGACATGTAACCACGTTGAAAATTAAAAACCCGAGTCCGATTGCATAAAAAACCGGATTCTTTATCAATTTGCTTTCTTTTATGGAGTAGAAGAAAACAGCCCAAACAGCAACAAAAACCACAAGCAGGTTAATTGTGTAATAATCGTGCCCTTCGAGCACCTGAAACCAAAGTAAAAGTTCAACCAGCATACCAATAGGCAAAACAATTATAAAATATCTCAGCACTGGCGGGAGTTTCTTTATTGTAACCAGCAAATACACCCAAACAGCAAGCGTGAGGTATTGTGTGTATGGCAGAAACAGTTCCTTGAAATAGATTTTATTAAGTGCATCGATTATCCTTAAATATTGTTCTTTGGTCATTTCCCAAACCGGCCAGATGCCGTGATAAGAAACCTGTCCACCGTGAAGGCCGTTGAAATACTCAACATACCAATACCATGCAGCCACAACAGGAATTACAATAACAAACGGAATGAAATGAACCAGTTTAAAATTGAAAATGCGTTTCTCTTCTTTCTGGAAAAAAAGTTCAAACAAAATCCAGCCGCCAAAAGCGAGGAAAGATAAAGCTGAAGTAATTTTCAGCAACATCGACAAACTGAAAAACAAAGCCGAAAACCAAAGGCTTGTCGGAGTTCTTTTATGCAAAAACATGGCAATAAAAAACCAGCCAATAAACACAAACGAAAGTGCTGGCACATCGGGGAGAAAATTAGGGCCATAAAATACAACCATGGGCGAAGTAAAAAGCAGGAGACTGACAAACCCCGCCCAAAGTCGGTTGCCAAACAAAAATTGCAAGCTTCTGAACAACAGGTATAAACCTGTAAATAAAATTATTATTTGTACCAGCCTGAAGATAAATATATTATAGCCTGTAACTTTCCAGATTTTTGCAACAACAAAATATACAATCGGAAATTCTCCGGCGGTTTTCCCTGAGTATCCGCCATCGCACCACTGATTATGCACCGATGGTTCTAAAAAAGAAACATCATCCTGATAATAGTTCTGTGCCATTGATATACTATTTGTTTGTCGCCAGATATGAACCGATTGCGGAGGTTCAAACATGGTTTTGTTCAACCCGAAAACATAAACCATTATCAGTAATACAGTAACAAATAATATATCCGCAAACACTCTGTTATTCAATATCTTTGAAAACATATCCTTGAAAAATTATGTCGTTAATATTCTTTCTCTCCTTTCAGTGCCTTTTCGTAATCGGGTACTTTAATCATTTTGTCGTATCCTTCGGGCCAGGTTTTCTTTCCGAAAATACCAAAATAGGCTTCTTTTGTCATGCTGTCCCAATGCAGCAGTGAGGTGCGGTATTGGCTGGTTTGAAACTGGTTGAGCCAGAGCATTGCAACCAAAACAGCGGCAACCGGAACTTTTAACCAGTTTTTGCCCGTCCATATTTTTTCGAGAAAAGCGGCCAACGGAAGTGCCATAATTCCGTACATGTCAATCATGGGACGCGAGCCGTAACAACCGCCGTACCACCAGCACCACCAGCTGTAAACCACATAAATGTTCAGCACCACAAAAGCCAGCGCGGGCAGAAACAGTTCGGGTGAGCGTTTTCGGAGCCAGAAAAATCCTGCCAGACCGAAAATCATTACCGGAGTATAAATCAGCCATCCTTTGCGGAAACTAAACAACCCGTTAATCAATTGGGGCTGGAAAAAGTAGAATTTTCCCTGGTCCATGTAAGAGTTAAACAGGAATTGGCCCGATTGTGCTTTCCAATAAATCATCTGCGGAACAAAAACAAGAAATGCAAAACCAGCTGCCACCAGAATCACTTTCCAGTTACCGGTGATGCGGTCACCCAATTGTTTAACCGAAGTTATTCCGATTAATGCCGGAAATAAACCAACCAGAATGTTTACCGGGCGGATTAAAACAATAAGTCCGGCCAATAAACCAAGAATTATGGAATTCCGCACATCAGTTTTTTCAACCCATTTCAAAGAGAAATAAATGAAAGCTGAAATGAGACCAAAACTGTAAACGTGTGTCATTCCTGGTTCCGAAATCACATAAAACATTAGGTTTGTGGCAAGTACAACCAAAATCAGCGTAACAGCAGTAGTCACTTCTGAAACATACCGGAGCAGAATTTTTCGCAGATAAAACAAACCAACAAAAAGATAAAACAGGGTCGCCACAAAAATTGAAAAACTATACGGCCACGAATACCCGAGTGTTGAAACACCCAGCAAATGCGCGGCTCCGTGGGCAATTAGAAAAAACGGAATCCACAAAATGGCCATTCCCATGGTCATTCGCAAAATAGGTTTGCCAATGGGTGTGGTCTGTAACCAGATTTGTCCTTCGAAATCGGCAGGCAGGTTTTTTGTGAACTCAAAATTGAGGTCGTTAAAAATAAATGTTGCGGGCAGGTAGGCGTAATACATAATTACGTCGTTCTGTATCACCTTGTTTTTGCCCCACGTATCGAGGTTTTTACCATACCACGCACAAATAAAAATCAGCAGTGCAATGGTTGTTTTTGATATGTTTAGTTTTATCATCTGGCTTATTCTTTTACCCCAACCTGAATTACCGAAACACCAGCCAGTCGCCGTGTAAAAAAGTCGATGATTTTCCACACCGGAACCAGTGCGTCGTAGAAACGCATTTGCCCACCCGGAATGATTCTTTTCCGGAGAATGGTTCCCGAAACAAACCAACCCAGAATAGCGATAAAATTAAAAAACTGACGATGCACCACTTTAAAACCAGCGCCTTCGAGTAATGCACTTAACGACTTTGGGGTATAACGCCGCTGGTGGTCGAGCTGCTCGTCGAAACCATTGTACAACCACTGAAAAGCGGGAACAAGAATCACCACCTTTCCTCCGCTTTTCAGCATTTTCATAGCATTTTTCATCGCCTGAACATGGTCGGGGATGTGTTCCACCACATTCAATGCAAAAATGGTATCAAACTTTGCAAGTAATTCAGGGTGGTTTTCCTCCAGCTTTTTGTCCGAAAAATCGAGCCGGTACATGGCCTGCAGATTCGGGTATTTCCCGAAATTTTCCTTCAGCCGCGGAAAATAGCTGTTCTCAATGTCGCTCAGCGAAATGGTTGCGCCATCGTGAATAAAGAATTGTGAAATATTGCCAATTCCGCTTCCAATCTCCAGAATCTCCCCGCTACAGTGCGGTTTGATGGTTTCGTACATCCACCGGTTAAAATGATTTGCTTCAGAAATCACTTCAAGCGTGTCGGTACCATATTTCGAGTTTCCAAGTATTTCGCTCATACTAATTTTTTGCCTGTTTCGAAATTTCAAGTTTAAAATTATCCATCAAAACAGCTTTTTTATCCATATTCCAAATATATGATTTGATTACAGTCCCCTGTTTTAGTTCTTCAGGAGCAGTAAAAATAAAATCGGTTTTTGTCCATTCACCATTTCCGGTAATCTTTTCATTGATATCGGCAGTAACGTAGTGATATGACTTATTATCAACTTCAGCTGAAAACACCATCAGCAAACGGTTTTGAGCAATTGAATCGTTTCTGTAAAAATCAGCCGATATCCTGAATTTATTTTCCCCATCCAACACCATTCTTTCCTTATTTACATGAAATGCCGGACTAAATTCCACGTCATTTAAATCATAATAAACAATTGTTGAGTCGCTCCCTTTTTTTATGTTCGCAATATTCACGTTTTCAACAGGAACGGTTGTATTAAAATCATACGATTCAACAAAATAAATCCCCTTCTCAATCTCATTCTTTTTAAGATTCTCAAGCAAAAGAATATTGTTTTTGCCCGCCTGCGTAATCTTTCTGAAAATCACAATCTGATAATCAAGTTCAAAAGCTTTAAACGGAACCACCGGATCGAAATACTGAACAACTTCGAAATTCGGATTGTTCATGATTTTTTCCAAAGGCAGTCCCCCTTCATTTGCCGAGAAATGGGCATCCCAGATAAACAAAGTACTGTCGGGCAAACCATCTTCGGGTTTGTCGTTGTTAGTAAAACCATATTGCACCACATTATTATCCCATGCATCAATCTCAGTTGAAAACGAAAAATAAGGGTTGTGCATTACGAGTTTATGGTTCAAACTACCCGATTCTTTTAACCACTGTGTTGTTCTGTTCAGAATTTCTGCACTTAAATCATACCCGATGGAACGTTTATAAAACTGTGCAGCACTAAAAACAATTGATACAGATAATAAAACAAGCAATGGGATTTTTATCTTTCTGACAATTTTTATTGCCGACAATTTTTCAAATACCAAAAGTGCGATTATACCAATCAGTGGCGATGTTCCGGCCATAACACGCTGCAACCCTGCCGAGGTTTCTCCCTTCCACCATAAAAAACTATGAATAAAAAAATATCCCCAAAAAGTTCCGAGAATAAGCAGAATTTTAAAAGAAGTGGCTCCTGTTAAATTCAATTTTTCACGAAACAAATCGAAAACCATTAAAACAGAACCCAAGAACAACAGAAAAGCAACAATATACCCGAGGTAGTTTGGCATTGTAACAAAAAAATGATACCAGTCGCCCCGTCCGTAAACCGACGGACCGCCTGTTGCATAAGGGCGCTGATTATAAAGCCACAAGAAATCGTTGTAATGAAATACCAACCCGATAAAGCTGAAAACCAGAAAGCCGGTTGTCAGCCACGGAAGGGCACGGTATTGCTTTTTCAGGAGAAGTGCAATAAGAAACAACAACTCAAAAGCCAGCCCTTCGGTGCGCGCCAGAAACAAAAACGAAACAAGAATCGCCGAGGCTGTAAACTTATCGCTGAAAAACAGGAAAACAGACAAAACAAGAATGAGGCTGAAAACAATTTCTGTCATTCCGGTTGACATCAATGCAAAATAAATAGGGGTAAAAACTGCCACCACCACGGCAAACCAGCCATTTTTAAGTTCCAGTTTTTCTGCCAGTTTCCATACAAACCAACCTGTAAGCAAACCCAGCACCGAATTTAAAATTCTGACAGCCACAAAACCGAATTGGGCAAAAGGTGCCGCTACAATGGTGTAAACAGGTTTTCCCCAGTGGTCGAGAAAAAGATGCGGGTAACGGAAGGCCCAGCGGGCAATGTTGAAATGCGCATAATTATCGGCGCCACCCTCGGCAACCGGTGTGAGAAAAGCCAGAAACACAAAAACAAACCCGGTAATAATCAAACCGGTAACCACAAGTGTTTTCTCGTTGATGTTATTCATCCTGTTGATTGTATTGCCTTTCAGCGGCTGAAAACATTGTATTTCACAATGCAGTAAAATGCCCTCAACCCATCGCGCCAACCAATTTTTTTACCATCCTCATAGGTACGGCCATAATAAGAAATGCCTACTTCATAAATTCTGATTTTTGGAATGCGGGCAATTTTGGCGGTTACTTCGGGCTCAAAACCAAACCTGTTCTCTTTCAGCCTGATGTTTTTAATCACATCCGCCTTAAAAAGTTTGTAACAGGTTTCCATGTCGGTGAGGTTCAGGTTGGTAAACATATTTGAAACCATGGTGAGCATTTTGTTCCCGATGGAGTGCCAGAAAAACAAAATGCGGTGCGGGTGCCCACCCATGAAACGCGAGCCGTAAACCACATCGGCATTCCCTTCGGAAATGGGTTTCAGCAAGGCGTTGTACTCGCGCGGATCGTATTCAAGGTCGGCATCCTGAATGATGATACATTCGCCGGTGGCTTCGGCAATACCCCGATGCAAGGCGGCTCCTTTTCCCATGTTCACCGGCTGATGAAAAAGTTTCATATCCGCCTGCGGATGGTTTTGTATATACGCGTCAATCACTTCGGCCGAATTGTCTTTAGAACAATCGTTGACAAGAATGATTTCTTTATTGAAACCATAATTCAGCTCAACATCGATGATACGGTTCAGAATTTCGTGAATAGTTTTTGCCTCGTTGTACACGGGAATCACTATCGATAATTTCTTTTGATTTTCCATCAAATCAGGGTGATTTTCTTAATTTTTGCCAAAGATATAATTACTGAAAAAACAAACCATTTTATCGGTCATTTATTCCTTTAATTTCCGCCGGTTACAACCAGGTAATTTGTTTTTAATGCCTGAGTACGTGTGGCAGGAATTAGAAATTCAAGGTTTATTTCATTCATTCCTCTTTGCCTGATTTGGTAAACCGTATCGATTTTATAGGGCATTGAAAGCATATCTTTCACTTTTGACTCGTGGGTATAAATCCATGCTCCTTTTGCAGCTGCCACCTTGTAAAATTCCTCCCAGGTCTCAATGTTTTCAACCTTTTCGGCTGAATAAAAAAACAGGTTGTAATCTTCAAGAACAAAATTGTACAATTTGTCGCCGGGCTTTTTATGGGTTTCGAACAAGTTAATAACCTGTTTACCGCCCTGATAAGTTGCTAATTCAGGAAAAAGTTTCGTATTCAGAAACAGGTTGATTCCAGCAATAATGATCACAAGAAAAGCGAATAGTTTCGAAAATTTTTGTCCTTTTAACCAGTTAAATTCTGTCAGCCACCAACCCGCAAAAACCGAAAACGGAGCAACAGTAATCAGAAAATAGTTGGGTGCTTTTCCTTTGGCAACACTTAAAATCAGCAGTAAAATCAGCACACTGCCAATCATTCCGATTGCAAAATTTCTGCTATCGAGACCGATCATCCGGGTTTTTGCCATTTTCACCAACGCCAGAATCACAACCGGAGTCCAGGGCAGAAATGCCCATAAAAATGTGTGGAGATAAAAAATGTAGTCGTTGCTCGATCCTGCCACTTCGCCGGTAATCCGCCCGATGTTGTTGCCGATAAAATAGAATTTCAATCCACTCGCCCCGAAACTTTTGTACAAATGGAGCAGCGACGGGGAAATCAGAACCAGCACAATCAGCATCCCCAAAAGCCATTTTGGATGAAAAAGCTGCCTGGAATCTTTCTCAGCAAGCAAATAAATCAGCACCGTGAGAAATGGTAAAACCGCACCAATCGGGCCTTTCGACAACATTGCCAACCCCACCCCAACAAAAGCCAGCACAAAATTCAGTGATTTTTTAGTTTGAAAATAGGCAGCCAATTGCCACAAAGCCAGTGTTACACCAGTTTGTAACACAAGGTCGGTGTGCATGTCGAAAAAATAAAGGAAAAAGATTTGCGAAGTGCCGGCCACCAAAGCCGCAAATCGGCCTGCCTGTTCAGAAAAAAGTTGTCGGCCAAGCTGGTAAGCTAAATAAATCCCCAGCAAACCATACAAAAACGGGAACAGTTTAAAAGCAAAATTTGTATTTCCAAAAAGCTGAACGCCAACTCCGGCAAGCCAGAAAAAAAGATGAGGTTTCTGGTCGTAGGGCTGACCATTGATTTTCAGGTTAAACCAGTCGCCCGATTCAACCATTTGCCGAACTATGGCCGAGTACAACCCCGAATCGCCGGTGGTATCGATAAAAAGCCCGGCCAGCATGGCCGACACCACCAAAGTTCCGGCAACAATCCACACAATATTTTCTTTTGTCTTTTCCAAAGTTTCGGTCTGTTACAGTCGCAAAGAAAACGAATTTGCGATGAATTCATTGTTCTGGCAGTGCTTTCGAATTGTATTTATTGAGCAATTGGCCTGATGTCACCTACTCAATAAAATTCATAAACAATAAAATAACCCGATGCTGGTTTTGATAATAAACAGAAAGTTTAACTTTGAGACTGCAAAAAAAGAATTAAATGAACCGGATCGCTATTTTCCCGGGATCTTTCGATCCTTTTCACATCGGTCACGAATCGATTGTTCGCCGCGCGCTGCCACTGTTCGACAAGATCATCATTATGATTGGATACAACGTGAACAAGAAATCTTTCTTCGATATTGAAAAGCGAATGAAATGGATTAACCAGGTTTTCGACGGAATCGAAAAGGTGGAAGTCAGGATTCACGACGGGCTAACGGTTGATTTCTGCAAGCAAGTTGGCGCAGCTTATATTCTGCGGGGGCTGCGTACTTCGGCCGATTTTGAATACGAGCGCGCCATTGCACAGATAAACAAAAAAATGCACCCCGAAATTGAAACTGTTTTTCTGCTGACTTTGCCAGAGCACACACCAATTAATGCCACTATCATTCGCGACATTGTGTTGCACGGTGGCGATGCCAGTCAGTTTCTGCCCAAAAATCTGGATATGAATGAGTTTAAATTGTCGAAATAAAAATCTGATAACAATAAAAAGAAATCAATTTACGTTTTTCAATTTCGGATTCGGGATTGTCTGGAATGACAGTCGGACTAAGCGACCACAAAGCTTCGTGAGAAGTCTGTTTTACGAAAAATCGATATTGAACTAACAATCACAAAATGCAGGATTTCAAACTCACTTCATCAATAATTTCTGAATTTCAACACCTTAAAAATTTCAGAAAAACATTTCTTGCAACTTCCATTTTCCTTTTTCTTTCCGTGTATTTGCAGGCGGCACCCGTAACAATTATATGCGACAGCCCCAAATATGCCAGCAAAAAACTGGTGTTTTATAACTACTCTGACCCGGTTTCGCAAACAACCAACCCGGTTTTTACCCTCGAAACCGACAAAACAGGTAAAGCGTCAGTAACTATCGACGTACAAAATACTCAATTTGTTTTCTGCGATTTTGGTATTTACCGCGGATTACTTCTGCTCGAACCCGGCCAAACCCTGAAAATTCAGTTGCCTCCGGTGCGCGAAAAAACTTTTGCCGACGCAAAAAACCCCTATTTCGAACCCGTGAAATTCTGGTTTGCCACCGAAAACAAAACACAACTCAACAACCAGGTTTCAGCCTTTTCGGCAAAATTGGGCCAGCTTTCCGACAAATATTTCGACCAGCTTTATTTCCGACAGTTAAAAACTTATCTCGATTCGGTTCGCATTCAAATGGATAAGAATTTCGGAAATGTAAAAAACGAAACCTTTGTGCTGCATAAAACTTTCTCGCTAAAACTTGTTGAAGTTGAAGCGTTCAGATTAAAACCAGCCGATTATGCAGCGGTTTTCAACGGTGTAAAAACAAATTTCTGGTTTCATCCGGCTTTTACCGATCTTTTCAACAAAACATTTTCGGGACTGCTGAGTTTCGATGCCAAATCGGTAAAAGGCACCGACCTGAAAAAGGCAGTGAATCAAGGCGACATCAAGTTTTTAGCCGCTCACCTGAAAACGAAATACAAACTCTCGGGCGATGTGGTCGATTTGGCTTTGCTGAAAATGCTGCACGATGCCTGGTATTCGGGCGATTTCTCAAAAACCGCAATTCAGCAAATGCTGAAAGCAACGCGGTTTACAGGTCATCAGAACGTGGTGATTCGAGAAACTGCAAAAAATATATCAGAGAAAATTTCGTTTTTGCAAACCGACAGCACTGCGCCATCCATTTGTCTGAAAAACATGGATGGACAGAAAACCTGCACCAACTCCACAAAAGGAAAATACAAATACATCATTTTTGCCGACTCCGAAATGGCCGTAAGCCGCGAGCACATGAAATACCTGACCGCCATTCAGCAGAAATATCCGAAAAGTCTTGAGATTTTTATCATTCTGCGGAAAACAGAACCCGCTTCAATCAGAAAATTCTTTACCGAAAACGAAATTCAGGCGGTAAAACTCATCGACGAAAATGAGGAGTTTGCGACACTTTACAAAATCAGGTCGTTCCCGCAATGTTTTCTGTTAGACGAAAACCACAAGGTAAAACTCTCCCCGGCGAAAGCGCCGCTCGATGGCTTTGAGCAGCAGTTCGGGGCACTGTTGCATAACGAAAGAATTGAAAATATGAGGAAACAGGGGAAATAGTATTTTTTTCTCCCTGTTAAAGTTTTGCCGGTCCTGTTTAACCTGGACAGGTCAAACAGATACAAGAGAACCGGGATTTTCAACAAAGAAAACCCTTGCACTTGCAATCTTGCTACACCTCTAATACTTTCTGATTCTGTTATTTCTTATTTCTTATTTTGTTATTCTCTTTTTGCATTTAACAAAAAACCTCTTTACTTTTAAGCCCGTAACCAAAAAACGAAACTGCTTGAACGGAAATCAGAACTTTTAATTATTTATACTCTATTTTCTGATAAAAAAGATAAACTAATTTCAATATTTGTATTAAAGATGAAGTTGGATTGATAATTAAA
>JBFXFM010000028.1:0-53949 GCA_050179035.1 Draconibacterium sp.
TCCAGGAACTCACTATAAATTGCCCGAAATTCTTTCTCGTTTAGCATGTCGATTGTCTTTAAAATCAAACCAACAAACCTAACGACCAATAAAAAGATTTAAAACACGGGGTTCAGCGAATGCTTACCTAACATTAGCGCCCAAAAACTATTCAACGTAGCAATTCCTAAAAGTTCCCAATAAAAATGTCGAAATCTTCGAAAATAAGGTGGCTTTTTTTTATCAGGTGAAAACAAGAAATAATCCTTAGAAAGGTTACTATTATCGATAAACCAACTCCTGACAGCATTTAGACTTCGTATATAATTCAATAGTAAAAGTCTATGTTCAGCCACTTTAAAATAGGTTATTAATCCAATTATGAAAAGTACTCCTGTGATTAGAAGAATAAGGATATTTAGTCTATTTATTTGAAGATTTACAAAATTGTCTTTGTAAACATAGGCTATCAAACTCATAAATCCGGCCACAAGTACAAAGTACAATCTCATTGTTGATTCAACAGCACGATAATGCAGATCAGCTTTTTCCCCATAAAACTGATATTCCAACTTCATTAATTCAAAATCTTTTTCTACAGCCATTGTAATTATTTTAAAAAATTATACTAGAGCTCTTCAATTTCCTCATTAACATTTGCTGGGTGTGCTAATTTCAGAATAACATTTAAAAAACTTGAGGTTTTAAAGAAGTGGTTTGGATTATTCTTCAATTTTTCTGCCATGTAATAAAATCCGTAATTAGCGTATTGCTCCATTGTATCTTTTAGCATATCTACAGCCTGGCTATCGGATATTTCGCCTTTTTCAAGAGCAATCAAATCCAAACCATTTGTTTTAGCAACTAATGCAGTAAAAATATATTCGCGCAGTCTTGGGTATGCTTTTCTAAATTTTTTAGAATCTAAATTTCCCCAATACTGAATGGGCTGCCCAAACGTTTTGGTTTCACCCACTAATTCTCTCCTTTTTTTGGCATACAACCCAATAAAGAAAGCATATATAAACAGCTCGTAGCCTGCCCCCAAAGCTTTTCCTTTTGCAGTTGTCAATTCGGAAGCACCTACTCCGTAGTCAGTGAATACCCTTAAAAGGGATTCTTCAAATTTGGCTTCCCATTTTGGATTTCGTCTGGCCCAAACATCGAATAAATTTTCAGCCGCCATAGTTATTCTTTTATTAAGGTTAATTCTGTTTGAATGGTTGACAAATCGTGTTTATCGAATGGCGTTCTTTTTTTCATTCGATAAATTGTGCAATGCAGAGGATTAATTTTATTGGAATCCATTGTTCCGCTATCGGTTAAGAAACTTTTGGAGAAAATGATGCATTGTTTTTTAATGTCTGAAATCACATTAAAAAAGTCGCTTTCCTTTTGTGGTGCAAAAGAACTTGTAGGGGCATCAAAAATAAGTGGATAGTCATTTTCTCGCCTAATTGTGGTTAGTTCAGAAATTGCGAACAAAACCGACATATACATTGTAGTTTTCAATGCCTGATTAGGATTTGCAACAAAAATATCATTCTTATCCAGTAATACGATTCTTGCTGTACCTTCTGGAGTTTTGATAATTCGAATCATACCATGAAAGCCATCAATATTCAACTTTTCGAGATATTTATTTGACTTTTCCTCCAAGAGGTTAAGAAAATCCTTAGTATTTTTCTCCTTTGCATATTTAAATGCACCTTGAATTTTATTGAAAGCTTGATAAACATCACTATAAGTACTTGCTATCGAGGTTTTAGCTAATTTGTCATAGTCATCTTGAGCAACTTGTAATGTGCCCATGATAATCTTTTCTTCTTTTTCGAGTATCAAAATTTGCTTTTCAGCTTCATTTCTGTAATCGAACCAGTTTTTAATATTTTCATACGCATTTTGTAATTGTTCTTCAGTAAAAGTATTGTTTTGAGCTAACAGTTTTTTCTTATTATCTTCTTCAATATCAATATTATCCTGTATTTTTCTTACATCATTTTTTCGAGCTTCATTTAAATCAATTTTGTCTTTTATAGTATTAATCAGATTATTTATTTCTTCTTGATTATATCCTAAACTGATACTCTTTTGTTCAAGTTCTTTTGCAAAATTATTTTTAAAAATTTGTACTACTTCTTTTTTATCTTTTGGTTTTTGGGCTTTAAGTAATTCACTGAGTTTATCAACCATAAAATTATGTGCATCAGAACCTTTGCTAGCTTCCCTTCCACAAACTTTACAAAACTCATCTTCTATCATTTCCTTCATCGTATTTTCATCTGGAATGTAGATTGAGAGCGGAATTACACCTTTCGCCAAACTTGAAGAGATTTCCTTGAATGCCTCCTCTTTCCCCTTCTGTTTTTTATCTTCATCTTCTAATCTCCTTTTCTCTTTACTGAAAATATTAACTTTCTCTTGGTATTCGCTGAAAATCATAGAAAATCCACACAAAATCCACATTTCATCAAGAAGTTTGGTGGTATAATCTTCGTTTATAAATAATTCTAGATTACGTTTTTTTTCTTTTAATGATTTTAATCTTTCATTAACATCCTTCAACAGTGAACTTGCTTCTTTGCTATTCTCAATCTCATCAAGCTTTGATGAATAATTGTTGGCGTTTTCTCTGTTTGTTTCTAATCTTTTCCTAATCTTACTTAAATCTCCTCTTAATAAATCTAATTTTGAACTCAGGATCCTTTCTTGTGATGAATTTTGTTTATCCGATCTCATGGCTTTTTCATATGCCTTTCGTGCTAAATCTTCGGCAAAGTCAACAAATCCCATGTTATCTTCTTTACCTGTGTAATACGGATCAAAATCTCTAATATTGGAGAAGGTTTCAATTAGATATTTTAGTGCTTCAGGATTATTAAACACGTTAAGATTCTCCTCACCTTTAAACAAACAGTACTTACGAATCGCGGCATCAAAACAACGATCTAATAATTTTCCGCCATGTATTTGTAGCCTTTCGGTTCCATTATTATACCAACCGTTAAATTGAAAATCTTCAGCTCTAATTTCGTTATCTGGCTTTTTCTTAAAAGAAAAAGACTTTTCAACTATTTTTTCACCATCGTGTTCAAAGGTCATCGACACGCGTAAAGTATCACTTTCATATTGCGGTAATTCTGATATCTTCTTTTCGGAAATAAGTCGAAAATCCATATTTTGTTTTGTAGTGTCAAACAGCCACTCCAACGCTTCAAAAAAAGTAGTTTTACCATCTCCATTATCACCTACAAAAAGAACTAACCCGTCTTTAAACTTGATAATATTCTTTCCGTAATAACTTCTAAAGTTTTCTATTGTAATCTCCTTAATTATCATATTATGTTTTGATTAAGATAGGTAAATACTTCATTGTAAACCTCTTTTTGAAGGCTTTTCTCGGAATTTCCATTTATACCACGAATAATTTTAGCGACAGCCACAACCACAGGAATTTCACTTTCTAAAGCATCCTTTATGGTTTGAAAGTCGTCAGGCGTATATTCATAATACGAACTAAGTTTACTGTCTGATAAAACTAATTGGAGCATTTTATCTTCGTTATTCATTGCGGTATAAATTTAAGTTATAGTGATTCATTACATTTAACAATACATCTATTGAGTGCGAGTTATTTTCAGATAAAGAAGCAAAATTGTTTACCCTTTCTAATTCTTTTTTCAACATGCTACGTTCCATCGCATAACTATCAAAACCGTGGCCAACTTCAGGTATAACCACCAAATCATGTATAATAGCAAACTGTTTATCAGTATGTTGTCTTAGAATTCTTCCACGTCGCTGAACGAATTGTCTTGGATTACCTGTACTTGCACAAAAAATCGCCAATTCAGCGCGAGGTACATCTACTCCTTCATCAAGACATTTCATAGAGGTTAAAACATCAATTTCTCCTTTTGCAAACTGTTCCAAAATATTGTCTTTCTCATTAGTTCCAGAAATAAATTTTCTTACAGTTGTTCGTTTGTCAATTTCTTTAACTGTTTTTGTAAAAACATCAATTAAATGAACGGCGTCATTATCATTCTCTTCTTCATCAGTTTGGGAATAAATGTCTGTCTCAAAATAATCATTTGGGTCATTTCCTTCCGGAACATATACAAGAGTATATTTTAGGTTTCCTTTTATGGAGTAATTTTCACTTATAATTTCACTGAAAGCTGTTACCTTGTTAAATGCTTTGTGAATAATACGTTTGCGGGCTAGTAACAATGCAGTTAAAATTGGATCATTTTTATCAAAACGATCTTTAGTTGGATTGAAATACTTGGCTATTTTGAGTGATAACTTTAGATAATCAGTTATCTCAGAATCTGTCAAAGAAACTAAATGCGGATAATAATAATAACGACACAAAACTTTATTTTCTATTGCTTCTTTCATTGAGTATTCGTAAGTGTAACCATTCTCACTTTTGAAAAAAGCAAAAAGTTTTGCGTTCCCTTCATCGTCAAATTGTCGTTCAGGCGTTGCTGAAAGTCCAATTCTTCTTTTGTAATTCACTTTTGGTAGAAGTTTCAACAATGAATCGGAACCCATATTGTGACATTCATCAGCAATAAGTAAGGTTTTAGCCGGCAGTTGATTCAAATCCTCAAAAATGTATTTTTTTGCAAAAGATGCATAGGTGGATATTACGACGTACGAAATTTGTTCTGTAGGGAAAAGATGCTCTCTAGTCAACAATGCTGCAAAGTCATCTTTCCAGTTACTTTTTGAACTAATTTTTACAATTGAGGTGAAATTAAACTTCTTACATTCTAGCTCCCATTGATTTACCAATGTAATTGTTGGCACTAAGATTAATGCTTTGTAATATCCTGTCTTCTTATAAATTTCAAGCAGACAATTTAATGAGGTGATTGTTTTTCCTGTTCCGGTTGCCATAGCAAACAATCCTTGCTGATTATTTTTTTTCCAATTTTCAAATGCTTGGTGTTGATATTCTCTTGCTCCTTGTGGATAAGGAAATCTTGGTTTATTATTTTCTTCTTCAACTTTCCTTTTAAAGGAAGATGTATATTTTTCAAAGGATTGTTGCAGTTTTGGAAATCCTGAAACTCTTTCATAAATATTTATCTCATCTTCGATTAACTCATCCAATTGTTTGTCCTTCCCGGTTTTCTGAATTACCTCTACAATTTGGTCCGGTTTCAGGTACTCAAATCCTTCATCCTGTCTGTTGCAAATTCGTTCAATTAATTCAATATTTTCTTTGACTTTTAATCTCTCAGAATTTTCACCCCACGAACGGGCAACCGATAAACTTTCACCATTATCCACCAACCCGCGATAGGTGAAATTGCAGCTTCCGTTAAAATATACCTGGTTTATTCCGTCATCAAAGATTCCTTGTTTAAAATGAGCTAACCGGTTAGGTTTTAGTTTTACCGGTATGATTTGCAACCGGTTAAGTTTCAATAAATATTTTAAACAGTCAAAGAAGTGTTGGTCGCCATTTTCCAGAATTTTTGCCAAAGCCTCCAAATCATTATCAACCAAATATTTTATTTCTTCATCTGAAGCAAAATGATTCATATCCTCCTCTGAAATCAATAACTTGTCTTTAACCGAAAGAAAGTGATTAGTGATTATCCGGAGTGTGCCGCCATTGTGAATAAATTGTGCAAATCCATACGCCAAGGTTCGGATAGCATTTGAACTAAAATACCCCAATTTCAAATCGATTCTTTTACATTCAGGTATTGTGAGCATAAAGAATTCAATCGGGAGATTACTTCCATCTGAACTGTATTCTAAAGTATCGGGATATTTAATCTGGGGTAGCATATAATTAACTTTCTTTTACGATAAGCTTTTTTGTTAAGGTTGATTATTAGATTTTTAAAAACCTTTAAATATACAATTTTTAAGAATATTTTGCCGTGAGACTCTATTAAAATTAGATTAGATACTAATTTTTTTCTTTCTACTTTTACAATACAAAACAGCCCGCTTGCGCGGGCTGAATTTGAATACCTGATTCCGGAATCCGTAACTGCGCGGCTACGCAGTGGATAACGAATCAATCAGAAGGGTTGGCAGTATCCGTTTCGGTTAAACCTGTCGACCCTTTTTTTCCGTAGCCCTTATACCTTGTTTTGAGCATGGCATAGGCATTGCTGGCACCCGGAACCCGATGTTGTGCCGCAATTTTAAATCCCTGGTAACAGGCGCGCGACATGTTTTCGACTGAGCTGCCGCTTACCAGCGCCAGGTCGTTTACATACCGCGTAAGCGATTCAAGCGAAGCGCCGAGCCGCACCATCTGTTCGTGAAACTCCAGCGTGTTTTCCATGCCGCGGATATCCACAAACGGACTGGTCATTTCGGGTACATCCTTGCTCCAGTTAATGGCATCGCGTACAAAGCTTTGTGCTTTGATGTCGAGTTTTCTCATACTCACCCTGTCGTTCCCGGTCAGGGCGTCGGTCTGCGGAAAGATGGTCCGCAGTTCTCCCATTTTTGTTTCGCACTGGGTCAGCTGCTCCCGGCTCAGTGCTGTAAAAGTAATAGTACTCATATTAAAAGGTAATACTATTGTTCCCGGCGATAAGGGCCGGTGCCTCAGTAAGATGTATCTTGTTTTTTCTTACCCTGTGTAATGTTGCCGTCTTGCTTTCCGGTGGGTTTGCGGCCAAAAGGTCCAGCATTGCTGCTGTGGAAACCGTTGCAACGTTGCGCCTGCCGGCTTCGCGCACAATTAACCCGCTGCCCGCAGCAATGGGCAATTGTCTTTTTTGTGCCATCCGGATGGCCAGTTGCTCAGTGATATGAATGCCCGGATGGATTGGTGCTTCCAAAGTTTCGGCAAATATTTCCCCGCCGGTTTCGATTTGCGCGATACCCCCTGAACGCAGCCACGGATGCAAAAGTGCCTGTAGTTTTGGAGAACATTGTTGCGCCATGCAGTCGGTAATTAACAACTGTGGTGCATTGTCGGGCGGCAATGGTATTTCATGTACCTTAAAAAGCGCAAGCAGAAAAGCTGCGTCGGCAATCAGCACCGATGAATAATTGTCGTTTTTTCGTTTTCGCTGTACCCTTTTTACTTTTGGATTCATCGCTTGTGCGGCTGTTTCTTTAACATTGTTTCTCTTCATTGTTTTATGGTATTAATTAAACATTTCGGCAAGTTCTTCCTCGGGCACCCCTGAGAGTTCAGCGGCTTTGCCCAGGGTAACCATTTCTTCGGAGAGGGCGCGGTAAACCAGTGTCAAAAACCTTTCGGCCTTTTCTTCTCCTTTGAATTTGCTCAACTCCTTTTCTTTTCTGTCGTTTCTGATGAGGTATTGAAACTGCTGATAGGTATAGGGCTTGATAATGCCGAGTTCAAGCGCCCTGTACATAAAAGCCTGGTGCGAAATGCCATAAGTGCGGTTCATGGCCATGCGTTCGCTGGCGGTGATGATGTTGCGGTTGGTTCCAAACAAACGGATCATGAGGGGTTTTGGCAGCAACACGGCGTTGGCAAAATAGTGGCACAGTTTTTCAACCTCCAAATCGGTGAGTGAATCATCAAAATCGAACAGCAGATGCGCCAGTTCGTGAATAGCGGTAAACCGTTTTCGTTCGGTGGTCATATTTTCGTTAATCACGATGACGGGGTATTTTTCGTTGGCCATGGCCGACCAGCCATCAAAATCGGTGTTGGCGGTAAGTTCGAGCACTTTTATTTCATTGTCTTCCAACACCCGGTAAACCGATGGGATGCCATTCAGCCCCAGGTTCCATTTTTTGATTAATTGGATGGCGTATTCCTCCATCTCTTGTTTTGTATTTACCGCAGTGTTGGGGAATGGATGGTCGAAGGAGTAGTTGATGCTCAGAATTTCTTCAGTTTGAATGTAATTCTCCACTTTCATCCGGATTTGTTCGCCAATGGCGTACTCTTCGGTTTTGGGGAGGCGTGTTCTTTTGCGGAATTCCACTTTCATAAATTCCACTTCAAACGAACGGGTGAGGTAGTCATAGCCAACCCCTAAGGTTTCAGCCAGATTTTTGAGCATTCCGGGTTCGGGTAACATTTCGCCTTTTTCGTATTTCGAAACGGCGTTTTTTGTGATGCCAACCTGAATTGCCAGTTCCTCCTGCGTGAGCCTGGCAAGCAAACGTGCACTTTTGAGCCGCTTGCTGAAGACATCTTTTGTAAATAAATTTTTCATAACATGACCTTTAAGTTGAATTTAATTGATCGATTGATTTTAATTTTATTGAGACTTCGAATCTTCATGAGTTTACTATTTATTGCAAATATAGATTTGGTAAACCTGTTTTGCAAATATTTTAGTAGATTTATTTTTGATATTTATTAACAAGTAAACTACTTTTGTCAATAAAATAAAGAATACGCAGTTACAGTTAATCGCCGGAGTGCTGCAATTATCGGGGTATTCAACGCATGATTATAACGCAAAAGACACTGAAAGATCGATTTCGATTTTGTGATAAACAATTGATTTTCAGTTGAAAATGTAAATTTCGAGTCAGTTGGCATTTGAATCAGGGTCAGTTGGCAACTGAGTGGGAGTCAGAGGAGAAGTGACTGTAAGACAGTCGTGCTTTGCCTGTGAGGCACTGCAATTCTGAGTAGGGGTCAGTTGCAGCGTGAGTGGGAGTCAGTCGGTCACTGAGTATAAGTCATTGTCGAAGTGAGTGGCAGGCAGTCCGTCACTGAACAAGAGTCAAAGGTGAAGTGAGTGGGAGGCAGGTCGGCACTGAGCAGGGGTCAGTCGTCAAATGAATGTGAGTCAGAGTATGACTGAGTGAGGGTTGGCTTTTCATTGCCTTGGGAAACGACGAAGAGGCAATTAAGTGGTGCCTGAAAATACTGCTTTACGGGCGTTCTTTTTCTTCAGCTCCGGTGGAGCGGCAATATAATAGAAAAAGGAACCCGAAAATATGCTGCTTGTGGTCCCGATAACAATCGGGAGAAACACAAGCCTCACGCAACCGAATGTCTGGTAAATCCAACCCGTACCGGGTTGCTGAATTTAATATTCAACCATTGCTACTAAAATCTAACCCGTACCGGGTTGAAAAAGCATGTTCAATTCGTAAGTTGGGTTGGAGATTTGATATTTTTTTTTTCAGCCTGATCGAAGCATTCTTTGAATAGCCCTGGCATTTATGCCGGGGGTTTGGCGAAAAGGAAAAATCTGTCGGTTGTTTGAAACACCGGCCTCCGCAAATAGCTCCATTTTGCTCCGTCCCATTTATTCGGATGAACATTTCAAGGCATTACAAATGCCCAACAGTTTACCCCGGATTGCAAATCCGGGGCAGGGGTATTTCATTTATAAACTAAATGATTAGTTATATAAAGTACACTAATTCAGTGTTTTGAAAAATAAATTATCAAATAACTAATAATTTAGTTTGAAAACTAATAATTTAGTTATAGCTTTGATTCGGATATCCAAGTGAGAGTTGAAGAATTTTAAATTATCAATTAAAAACTGAAGTTATGAAAACAATTAAAATGTTTTTTCTGCTGGTTGTAATAATCGGAGTGGGGAGAACACAGATTTATGCCCAGAATGAAAAAGTTAAAGATGGTGTTTATTTAGTTTGTGAGGAAATGCCTGAATATCCGGGTGGTGCAGATTCTTTGCGTGCTGATTTGGTGCGCAGCATCAACTATCCTGCGGAAGCTAGCAAAAAAGGAATTCAGGGGAAAGTGTACATCACTTTTGTGGTTGATGAAAAAGGGAAAATCGATGATGCAAAAGTTGTAAGAGGAGTTGATCCATTGCTCGACAAAGAAGCGCTTCGGGTTGTTTCGTCGCTGAACAAAGCCTGGACACCCGGCAAAGAAAAGGGCAAACCTGTAAAAGTTTCCTATACGCTTCCGGTAAATTTTGCCCTTAATTAAAGTAAAAAGGAAAAAGAAATTATTCCTGACCTAATAAATTAGTTCCAAAACTAAATACTTAGGTATAATAATTGAGGTAATGCTTGTGTCTAAAAATCTTTATAATCTGTAAAATGAAAGAACTAACAAAAGCAGAGGAACAAATTATGCAGTTGCTTTGGGAGCAGGAAAAAGCGTTTGTAAAAGATATTGTTGAACAGATGCCCGACCCGAAACCTGCGTACAACACGGTTTCCACCATTATTCGCATTCTTGAAAAAAAGGGTTTTATCGGACACAATGCTTACGGAAAAACGCATGAATATTTTCCTTTGATTGCTCGGAAAGATTACACGCGAACCTATATGAAATCGTTCATTCACAATTACTTCAGCGGATCGTTCCAGGAAATGGTTTCGTTTTTTGCGAAAGAAGATAAGATGTCGGTTGCCGATTTGGATGAACTGATGGATGATGTAAAGCGCGATTTGGAAACTGAAAAACCTGGCAGCAATGATTAGCGTGGTCAATTTTATTATCGAATCGGGTGTAAGTCTCTCGTTATTAGCATTGATTTACATTTTATTTCTTCAGAAAGAAACATTTTTCAGAACCAACCGGTTGTTTTTATTAGGTTCAGTGCTATTCTCTGTTGTTTTGCCATTGTTGCATCTCAGGGTTTTTGCGCCAAAACCGGTGATGCTTTCAGAAATTACTGTAACACAATACCGGAACATGCTGGAATCGATTACCGTGTACGGACACGGTTTTGCCGGGCATATTGAAGAAACCGTATTATCAGCGCAAACGGTGATTTATATTTACCTTGCCGGAGTTACAGTTTTATTGGGACTTTTTATCTTCCGACTCATGCAGATTCTGCTGAAAATCAACAATAACAGGGTAGAGCAGGGACAAGGATTCAAACTTGTTTTGCTGGATAAAGAAACAACCCCGTTTTCGTTTCTGAATTATGTTTTTGTTAGTCGCAATCTGTTGAATGAAGCTGGTTACAGCCGGATGCTGGCGCATGAACTCGAGCATGTTCGCCAAGGGCATTCGTTTGATGTAATCGTGCTTGAAATCCTCACCGCTTTTCAGTGGTTTAATCCGTTTATGTGGTTGTTGCGGCGGGCCATCCGCGAAAACCACGAATTCCTGGCCGACCAGGCCGTACTGAACTCAGGCGCAAGCCGGGGTGAATACAAACAACTACTTTTAAATCAATTTATTGGCGGACAATTGGTTATCGCCAATAATTTCAATTATTCATTAATCAAAAATCGAATTAAAATGATTTCGAAAATAAAATCTTCAAAATTAGCCACAACCAAAACCGTTATCGGAGTTTTGGTGGCGGCTGCGCTTATTATTGCTTTTGCGTGCGAACAAAAAGAATCAGTAATCATAGAAAAGCCGGTTGAAACAACCGCAACGCTATCTATTTCTGACGAGGGAAAAATTCAGATTACAGGTTCAAAAGAAACCATTGAAAAACTAAAATCGCTTACCAGTGACACCGGAATTGATATTCAGATGGACAGCCTGGGGAATGCAGTAATGTTGAAAAAAGCGCCGGTAAAAAATCAGCAAATCAATGGAGAAGAAGTATTTTTTATCGTGGAAGATATGCCTGAGTTTCCGGGAGGAGAACAGGCTTTACGCCAGTTTATTGGCAATTCTATCGATTATCCGGAGATTGCCCAGGAAAAGGGAATTCAGGGGAAAGTTTATGTAACTTTTGTAGTTACGAAAGATGGCAGCGTAGCAAATGCAACAATAGCACGAGGCGTCGATGCATCACTCGATAAAGAAGCCTTGCGTGTGGTAAACAGTCTGCCAAAATGGAAACCCGGAAAACAACGCGGACAAGCAGTGAATGTAAGTTATACAGTGCCGATCAATTTTAAATTGCAATAGCTTATAATGGAATTTAAAGAGCGAAGAAGTAAGATTTGTTTAGTAAAATACTTCTTCTTCGCTCTTGTATTACAAGACTAATTACGAAAAATTATGAAAAAGCTACTTCTGGTAATAATCGCATCGATTATACTTGTAAATATGCCTGCTTTTGCTCAGCAAGAGATTGAAATGCTGATTATCAACCGCGATTATCAGGGAGCATTGAATGTGATTGAAAAGGAAATCAGCACAAATCCGTCGGCAGAATTATACTATAAAAAAGGAGTGGTATTGAACAGTCTGCAAAATTATGGAGAAGCAATTCTTGCTTTTCAAAATGCAATTCAAACCGATTCGGTTAATCCTGTAATCATGGCCGAACTTGCTGAAAATTATGCCATTCTGGGCAATTATCACGATGCTGCATTTTGGTTTGAAAAAACGGCCGCAATTCAGCCTGAAAATCTTTCCTTGCTGGCAAAAAACGGCAGAAATTACATCAGTCTGAAGGATTTTAAAAAAGCATACAATTGTTTTTCAGCTGTTTATGCGAAGGATTCGACTAATATTTACTGGAATAAACAATTGGCCTTTTCAGCATTCCGTGTGGGCAAACGGAAACAGGCAGTTGAACTGTACAGCAAGGTTTTGGAAGTGAATCCGCGTGATTATTCCACCTACCTCAATCTTGTAAAACTGTTTGAAAAAGGAAAGGAAGATTCGCTGATTATTCAAACATTTCAGAAAGGAATTGAGCAGTTTCCCAATGATTCAGAATTGCAGGGAGAATTTGCCAAATATTATTTTGAATCGAGAAAGTATGAACCTTCCAGACTGAATTATGAAATTTATTTTTCGTTAAATGGCGATTCAATTTATCAGGTGATGCTGAATTACGGAATCAGCCTGTATTTTACGAGTGCCGAAGAACAAGCGGTTACAATACTTGAAAATTGTGTTATTCAGCAGCCAAATGATCCATATCCTTTGTTTTACCTCGGATTATGTCACAAAAAATTAAAGAGTTTTGAACTTTCGGAAGGTTATATGAAAGCTGCAATTGAAGCTGCAACACCTTCGTATTTGCCTGATTTGTACCATTATCTTGGACAAATACTGGGGTTGCAGCGTAAATTTCCAGAGTCAATTGCTGCGTTGCAAAAAGCAAATGAACTGGACCCTACAAATATTGAAGCGCTTTTTGAAATAGCCACAACATACGAAGAGTACAATTCGAATAAAACGCTGGCACTCAATTATTACAATTTGTATTTAAAAGAAGCGGGCGAGGATGGAAAAAACATTGATTATGCGCTTACCCGGATGAAAAAACTGAAGGAGGATTTGTTTTTTGATGAATAATTCGGTTGAACCAAATTTCAAAGCAGTTCACCTGTTTTTTCGCGTACAAGGTTTGCTAATTGAATACGGCTGCTGACTTCGGTTTTGGTGTAAATATGATGTGTGTGGTCTTTCACCGTTTGCAAGGTGATAAACAGCTTTTCAGAAATAGCTTTATTGCTTTTTCCTGAACATATTTCCCTGATAATTTCTGCCTCGCGTTTCGAAATTTCATAAAAACGGCAAAAATCTTCAAAACCAATTATTTCACCCGATTCTATTGATTCTGCAATTTCATTTTTTAAGTTGAATTTGATGATTACCGGAATTAAAATACTGATTGCAAACAAAATCAATATTGAGAAACAGCTTGAAATAAATCCAAAAACATTGAAAATACTTAGCAGAGCAGTATAAAGTCCAACACCAGCCAGATAAATCAGAAATTGTTTAAATCCAAAACCTGTTTCGTCAATTTCTTCCATTTTCTGTTTGCGTAAAACAAAAGCTAACAATAGAAAAATATGAATCAAGAGGTTGGAAATCAGTAATATTCGTACAATAAACAAATCCGGATTTCCTTCAATTTTTATCACACCCTTTTGAACTAAAGTAACCAGCAAGATTGCAATCGACACAATAAACAGCAGAACAGACAGCAGAATGAAATTGGGGAGTCGTTTTTTATTAATCATAAAACCAAATTTCAGCAACATAAACCAGCTTGCTGTTAAAAAAGGGAGTCCGAGAACAGGGATGAAAATGGCTAACTTCACCGTCAGGGCAGGGCTGATTTCGATATCTGAAATAATTTCACGTAAAACCAGATTACCCCAAATACCATAAATAAAAAACGAAATCAGAAAAATTTGCTGGTATAATAAAATCAGAAAAGCTGGTTTCTTTCCATTGTGATATAACTGGTAAGCAGTTAGAATGCCGATAACCGACAAACCAGCAGTGACTATAAAAGTGACGATAAACGTAAGATATTCAATCAGCATATTCAACTAAAGTATTGACTGCAATTTTACAAAACCTGTTGTAATTCAGATAACTACCAAAGTAGTGATTATTGAGAATCATACCAAAGTATGACGATAAATTTTTTTGTAATACATAATTTTGAGTCATAAAGTATTGAAAACAACAATTTAAAATTCACAGAAAATGGAAAATCAGAATTACAGAACATTAACTCCGTCGCTCGGGGGAAGTTTCAGCTACGCCTGGAGTAAAATATTTGGCAAAGCATTTCTTATTTTATTGGTTACGGTAATCATCGCAGGTTTGCTCGATGGACCTGCAGCATCCATGAAGTGGAATATGGATGATGGTAATTTTGGGTGGCCAATGCTTCTTATTTTTCCGGCTATAATTTTTGGATTGGCCTATGCCATTTTATTTGTGCCGGTTATCGATTACGGACTTCAATTTTTATTTCTGACTGCCATGCGGGATGAAGAAGCCGAAATTAAACTGCTTTTCGAAGGTTTCCGTTCAAAATATCTGAACATAGTATTGGCTAATTTAATTGTAACTGCGCTGGTAATCATGGGTTTTGTTATGCTTATAATTCCTGGAATTATTATTGCCTGCAGACTCGCGTTTGTTTCCTATTTAGTGATGGATAAAAATCTTGACCCGATGAAAGCCGTTGAGAAAAGCTGGCAAATGACCAAAGGTCATGGCTGGACAATCTTCTTCATGGCAATTATTTCAATTTTCCTGTTCATATTAGGAATAGTTGCTTGTTTCGTTGGTGTTTTTATTGCAATTATTTGGATTCATGCAGCATTTGCAACAATGTACCAGTCGGTTTTAAACCAAACCGATGATGAAAATCCAATACCAATTTTGGGAGTGAACGAGGTAAGATAGAATATTTGAAAGCAAATTTAAGCCCGGAAAAAATTCCGGGCTTTTTGTTTGTAGGAAATCTTCTTTGTGTATTTTGCAAACCTTATTCTTTTGTGAATGAAACATTATTTTCTGCTTCTTCTTTTTGTTTTTTTTCTGAATGCAGCCAATGCCCAGTATTTTCAAACCGGGCAGGATCCTGCGTCCATTCGCTGGCGCCAGATTAATACAGAAAATTTTCAGCTTATATTTCCTGACTATTATGAAGTTCAGGCACAAAAACTTGCGCAGGTGCTTGAGCAGGTTTACCTGAAAGGTGGGGAAACATTAAATCATTCTCCCAAAAAGATTTCGGTAATACTTCATACACAAACGGTTAAATCGAATGGATTGGTTGCGTATGCACCCAAACGGGCCGAATTTTACACCATTCCACATCAGGATATTTATGCGCAGGATTGGCTTCATCAGCTGGCCATTCATGAGTTCAGACATGTGGTTCAGATTGATAAAATTAACAGCGAATTGCCCAAAATCATCCGCTGGCTGCTTGGTGAGCAGGGAACTGCACTTGTTTTTGGCGCTTATCTCCCCTGGTGGTTTATCGAAGGTGATGCAGTTGTAACAGAAACAGCTTATAGTAATTCAGGCCGTGGCCGGTTTCCTTCGTTTTTAATGGAGCACAAAGCGCTGGCAGTTGAAAAGGGAAATTACAAATACGATAAGGCTTACAACGGTTCTTTTAAAAATTATGTCCCTGATCATTACCAGATGGGCTATTACCTTGTTGGAGCTGCCCGTCAGAAATATGGACAACAATTGTGGAGCGATGTGTTATTGAATGTGGGTAAAAAACCGTTTTCAATAACACCCTTTAACAGTGCTTTAAAAAAGGTGACAGGGTTTAAGAAAGTTCAATTGTACGATACTATTTTTTCTGAATTGCAAAATGAATGGCTTAAAGAGAACAGAAATTTTACTCAAACTGAGTTTGAGGTTATTTCTCCGCAAAGCAAAACATTCACCAGTTTTCGGTACAATCACTGGTTAAACGATTCAGTTTTTTTTTCGTACCGAACCGCGTTAAACCGTGTTCCATCGTTTGTAAAAATCAATTCCGAAGGTAAAGTTAAAAATGTGTACACTCCCGGGGCTATTTTTGATGAATCGGTAAGTTTCTTCGGCGAATGGATTGTTTGGTCAGAAAGAATTCCTGATGCTCGCTGGCAGCACAGTGGGAAATCACTGATTCGGATGCTGAATATTGAAAACAAAGAAAAAGTAAGTTTGAAAACCGAATTTACTGCTTTCGCACCAGCACTTTCGCCCGATAAATCAAAAATAGTTGTGGTTGAAAGCAACTTTTCAAGCGAATATTTTCTGACTGTGTATCAAGTTAAAGATGGAAAAAGGATGCACCGGTTTTCCACAAAAAATAACAACTACTTCTTTTCACCAGTGTGGTTAAGTAACACTGAAGTGGCAGCTGTGGCTTTATATCCTGAAGGAAAACGATTGGTAAAAATCAATTTTGAAAGCGATTCGTTAAATGTGTTATGCACGACTGATTTAGGAGAAATAAAAGGTCTGAGAGTAAATAATGATTCTTTGTTCTTTATCGCAACATATTTTGGTAAAAATAGTTTGTACCAACTTAATTTAAAATCGGGTGAAGTAGCGCAGCTATTCGAGGGTCGATTTGGTGTTGAGTCTCCGGCAATCTCGCGAGATGGTGGTCAGATTCTTTTAAGTGATTATACTTCAGATGGTTTCAGGTTGGTTAGGTTGAATGCAAAAAACATTACTGAGAAGAAAATTACCGGTCTTCTGACCGACAGTGCATATCCGCTGGCCGAAAATCT
The DNA here is from genome assembly GCA_050179035.1 of Draconibacterium sp. Classification (GTDB taxonomy): domain Bacteria; phylum Bacteroidota; class Bacteroidia; order Bacteroidales; family Prolixibacteraceae; genus Draconibacterium. The sequence continues at coordinate 16,819 of JBFXFM010000028.1, forward strand.
TGCAAAACAGGAAAATGGAATTCTGGCATTATCTGGAAACGATACAGTCGCTTTTCCTTCAAAGAAATACAGTAAGACAAGGCATTTGATTAATTTTCACAGTTGGGCGCCAGTGGCTGTTGATGCGGATAATTATGAAATTAAACCCGGCCTAAGTCTGATGTCGCAAAATAAGCTTGGCACCGCGCTGCTTAATATTGGTTACGAATGGGATGTTGCAGGAAAAACAGGCAATTTCTATGGAAAATATACATACAGCGGATGGTATCCGGTTTTCGATTTCGAAATCAATACGGGAAAAAACGCTTCGGAATATGCCGTAATTGAACAGCAAATAAACGCATCGGGAAAGGTTGTGAATCAGGATACCATTTTAAAAAGATTTACCTGGAATGAAACAAATTTTAGTACAGATGTAAGAATTCCGTTGGATTTTTCAAGAGGCAGGTTTACAAGGTTTATTCAACCTGAAATACAATTCGATCTCACAAAATATAAACACGATTCTACAACTCCTGACCAGATTTTCGAGGGCATGTATCAATCGCTTAGCTATCGTCTGTATTATCAGCAATTGTTGCGAAAGAGTTTGCAGGATGTTTATCCCGATTTTGGTTTTATTGGCGATTTTGTGTACCGGCATTCACCTACCGGCAATACCGACCTTGGAAATTTAACGCTTACTCAGGCATGGATGTACCTTCCCGGTATTTTGCCCAATCATGGAATTCGTTTGTACATTGGCGGTCAGGAGAAGGTGAGTTCCGGCTCAGTTGGATTTGCCGATGCAATCAGATATCCGCGTGGCTGGGGTAAAATAAATACAAATCAAATGGTCAGTTTTGCCGGCGATTATAAATTGCCGCTGTTTTATCCCGAATGGAGTTTGGGCGGTTTGGTTTATATCCAACGTGTTAAAGCCGCTGTATTCGCCGATTTTGCTCGTTTGAATGCAAATTTGTATTCGAATGGTGTTGTATCCGGAACTTTTAACAGCAACATTTCATCGGTAGGTTTGGAGTTAACTGGCGATGTAAATTTTTTGCGGTTTTATGCGCCGGTTGAAATAGGATTCAGAAGTTCGTATTTGCCAAAAGAAAAAAGCACATATTTCGATTTTCTGATTTCAATCGATTTCAATTCGCTTTAAAGTGATCACTGAAATTTCAGCAGGCATGTTTATGCGCCAGGGAATTGCAACCATGCCAAGTCCCACATTCACATTCAGATAATTGTCTCCAAACTGATACAATCCGCTCCATTGGTTACGGGATAAATAACTCAGACTGAATCTGAATCCGGCTCGCGAAATGCCCCACTGCAACCCATGCGTATGCCCCGAAAGAGTCAGCCTGATATCATTTCTTTTCTTAATAACGTCATCCCAATGCGCAGGATCGTGCGATAAAAGTATGGTAAATGAACCGGAAGGAATGCCTGCTAAAGCTTTTTCAAGATTGGCATATTGTGGGAAAGGTGGGTGTCCCCAGTTTTCAACCCCTGCAATATAAATAGAGTCATTTCCCCTGACGATTTTTGCATTCTCATTATTCAGAATTTTAAAGCCAAATTTTTGATGTGCATCAACAATTTGCAGAAAGTTTTCAGTTTTTTTTCGGGCATCATTCCAATCGGTATAATTACCGTAATCATGATTTCCAAGAATCGAATAACAGTCATGATTCCTTGTCATTGTTTGAAATGCAGATTTACAGGATTCTGTTTCATCAGAGAAATTATTCACCAAATCGCCGGTAAAAAGAATTATATCAGCATCAATGGTTGTAATTTCCTTGCGAACTTCCTCGACCAGTGTTTTTGAATTGATAAAACTTCCGAGATGAAGGTCCGAGATTTGCGCAATTCGATAGTTATCAAATTCAGAAGGAAGGTCTTTAATTTTAATATCGATATAATTTATATGTAATTCTTTACTGCCAGCCAACGTTCCATAAAGTATGCTAATTGATATTGAGATGGAAAGAATTAATCCCATAAAATAAGCAACATGTTTTTTCCTCGCAGTTAAAAAAAGTCCGGCTATATATGCAAGAGCGGGTGGAAGTTTAGCCACAAAATCAATTGAGAGTAGCGCATTGAAAATTAGGTGATAATTATATCCGGTTGCATTCCTCGGGTTTAAAGGCCAGATATATAAAACAATAAAAGCTGATAACATCAGGATTGTCATTGCTGCAATAAAAATTCGGATTATATTTCTATATGCAGAAACCCGTACAATGCGTGTTGTACTTTTATATGCTGTGTAGGTAATAAACAAATATAATCCGATAAAAAGAATTAAATAAAGTACCTGAAAAACTCTCATGTTGAAATTTTATGCTCATTTAACTATACGACTACAAAAATAGCAATTATAAAAACAGAAATGGTTTCCTATAAATCAATGATTTACATGAATTATCAGGTAGTTTTAAGCTGCTGAGAATGCTTTGGAAAGTTAAAAATGATATTCTGTTAGGGAATATCGTACTCTAAGTTGATTCGAAAAGTAATATTACATTTGTTTATAGTTAAATACATAATTATATATATTCTAATACAATAGTACACTTCGTGTTAATATGTAGTTATATATGTGTGCCCAATATTTGAAAAAAGAAATTTAATCAGTTACATAATGTCACCTTAATTTAATTTTGTAGATGTAAATATTAAAATCAATGTTACAATAATATTCTGTAAAACAATCAAAATATTACTTTTCATATTTTTATTAAAAACATTAATACTGGGAATGCATAATATCATTACAAAATACACAACCAAAATATGCTATTATGTGACGACACAAAATGCATTAAAAAAAACTATATTAATGTACATTAATATCACTATATCAATTGATTATAATTATTAACTAAATTAATACTTAATACAATTTAAGAATGGAGGTAAAAATGAATTTATTTTTAACAAAGTGTAAATTTTAAAATATTTATATTCAGTAATTTATTGTGTTTATATTGAGTTTTAATCAATATATTTTTAATGAAATTAATCTTATTAATGAATAATTAATTGTATATGCTCTTGTATATTGTGAAATAAAATATTACATTCGTACATCGAAAAAAGTTAGATTTGTTATCTGATATTGATAATTAGAAAAAGCAAATTGTGTGATGAAAGATAGGATAAAGAGTTATATGGATTATAAGGGTATTACAGCTGGTGAACTATCACTTGCTCTTGATGTACAACGATCTAATATCTCTCATATTCTTAATGGCAGAAATATGCCTGGAGCAGCTTTAATTGAAAAATTGTTATTAAAGTATACTGATTTGGATGCCAGATGGCTTATAACAGGAAAAGGTAATATGATTCACGAAAATGCACCGGGAGACCAACCTGCAGTTGACGATGGTATAAAAAATGAGAATTCAATTACAACTAATGAGAAAATTGTAAAACCCATCATAAGTACTCCAAATGAAAAGCGATTGGATAAAATTGTACTATTGTTTAACGATGGTACCTTTATTGATTACAAGAAATAGATGATTGATGACTTATAAATCCCAATCCGGCGATGGAGGGGTGATGAAACCAGGGCTGCTGAATATATTTTAGCAGCCTTTTTTTATAAATACCCTTTGCTGATTACAAGCAGGAGGACATCAATGAATTTCCAATCAGTCCATGGAACTATATGACACTTAAAACGCTGAAATATTGAGTGATATATAAATTATGACTCAAAGCAACGATGATTACAAATGTAACAATTAACATGTTTTAAAACATGTGAATTAATTTACAAATAAATTTGCATAGATGTAAATTAAAGTTACATTTGTATCGTTACTCAATTAGATTGAAACTATAAAGAAGATGTAGCAAAGAAGAATTTACAAACCCAATTAAGTTTTCGTGGTACATATACAGAGTTACTTAGGTCGTTAGGATTAACGGCCTTTTCCTTTATTATGCACCTTCATTGTTATGAAGTATAACTTGTATAAGTAATTATTTAAATTACGAATGGTTCAATTTAGTTTTTCAATTAAATAGTTGATATATAGTGTAATAATTAATTATTAAGGTTATTGTGTCATTTGTGAATTAATAATTGTAAAAAATTACTTCGAAATGTTTGTAATGTAAAATATAAAGTTACATTTGTGATACAATTTTGATATTTAAATTCTATGAAATATTTTAAGATGTAATTATGATTTACAAACCCGAGTAAAGTTAGTTTAAGAAAAGTACAGAATGAGAAGACCGTCAAGAGTGGCGGTCTTTTTTATTTTCTATTTGTATTCTTTCGATTTAATCGCTCAACAAATATTCATTTATCTTTGCAAAATAAAAATAATGCTATGAGCAAAAAGGAAGTTAGAAACTTTCTGGTTACAGAAAACCGACCGTTGAACCATTCAAATTTTCTCATAAAACTAAAATCTGATGAGAATTTACCTGAATTATTCCCTGGACAATTCGTAAACATTGATATTCCTGAGCAAAATGAAGTGTTTTTGCGTCGCCCGTTTTCAATATTCGAAGTAGATAATATCGAGAATACAATTTCATTGATAGTTAAAATACTGGGAAAAGGATCAAAAAAACTTACTGAAATAGGTACTGGTTATATACTTAATTTGGTTTTACCATTGGGAAAAGGATTTACTTTACCCGAAAAATCAGATAAAGTTTTATTGGTTGGAGGAGGCAGTGGCATGGCACCAATGTTATTCCTTGCAAAAAAATCTGGTTTATTAAAAGAGCAAGTTCATTTGCTAATCGGTGCTAAATCACATTCAGATCACGTTGTCTTAAACGAATATTCAGCATTCGGACACTTCTTTTATACAACAGAGGATGGAACCTTTGGCGAAAAGGGATATGTAACACAGCATTCATTATTCAAACATTCATTATCTGACTATAATAGAATTTACGCTTGCGGACCATTAGGAATGATGAAAGCCGTAGCAGCTGAGGCAAAATTACAAAATATTTTTTGCGAAGTATCACTCGAAAACCTTATGGCTTGTGGTTTTGGCGTGTGTTTATGCTGTATAGAGCCAACAAAAAAAGGCAACCTGTGTGTATGTACTGAAGGGCCGGTGTTTAATGTAAATGATTTGAAATGGTAAACCTGATTACAAAAATAAAAGATATCGAGCTTAAAAATCCTGTAATGACGGCATCAGGAACATCTGGTTTTGCTGAAGAGCTGAATGATTTTTACGATGTTTCGCTTTTGGGGGCAGTTTTATTAAAAGGAATCACACTTCACAATCGTGATGGTAATTTATATCCCCGAATGGCAGAAACTGCATCGGGGATGTTAAATGCTGTTGGTTTACAAAATAAAGGTGTTGATTACTTTATTGAACACATTTATCCTCGAATAAAGGATTATGATACAAAATTGATTGCAAATGTAAATGGTTCAACAGTAGAAGATTATATTGAAGTTACTGAGAAAATTAATGAATTGCCTAACATCTCTGCTATCGAATTAAACATATCGTGTCCAAATGTAAAAGAAGGTGGAATGGCTTTTGGAATTAGTTGTCCAAGCGCCATCGCTGTTACCAGGGAGGTCAGGAAAGTTTGTTCTAAAACTTTAATTGTAAAACTCTCGCCTAATGTTACTGATATTGCTGAAATTGCAAAAGCTGTTGAAGGTCAGGGAGCTGACAGCGTTTCATTGGTAAACACATTTCTCGGAATGGCTATTGATGCTGAAAAGCGCATCCCTTTATTATCTACTGTAACCGGAGGATTATCAGGTCCTGCAATTAAACCCATTGCATTAAGAATGGTTTGGCAGGTTTACAACGCAGTAAAAATACCGGTAATTGGCATGGGAGGAATCATGAATGCTACCGATGCCATTGAATTTATGTTGGCTGGTGCATCCGCAGTTCAGGTTGGTACCGCTATTTTTAAAGATCCTTTCATTCCCGTTAAAATTGTTGATGGAATAGAGAATTACCTGGAGCGGCATAAATTAAATTCAGTGAGTGAAATTGTTGGAGCACTTCAAATTTAAATAATTGAATATTAGATTTATAGCTGTCTGATAATTTTGCGGATCTTGATTTTAATTTAGTATTGCTGTATGAATGAAAAAAAAATTAAAAGTTCAAAACTGTAATGTGAACATTTCAATTTTTTTCTTGTTGTATAAAATGAATATTGCAAATAAATCAAAATTCAAAACAAAAAAATGTCAGAATTTAAAATCATAATGCCAAAACTTGGCGAAAGTATCCAGGAAGGAACAATTACGAAATGGTTTGTAAAAGAGGGAGATACTGTTGAAGAAGACGACATGCTCTTCGAAGTTGCAACCGATAAAGTTGACTCAGAAATTCCTTCGCCTGTGGATGGAAGAATCACTAAAATTTTCTTTCCAGAAAATAGTCTGGTTCCGGTTGGCGAAGTGCTCGCCATTGTTAATACAGATGCTAATGCTGCCATACCCGAAGAAAGTACCACTGAAGCAGTAGTTGCAAAAACAACTGAAGTATTAATAGAAACAGCGCAAACGAAATCAGATGTTACTGAAAGTGTTAAAAATCAGGCTACACGATTTTATTCTCCGCTGGTTAAAACAATTGCGCGTGAAGAAAATATTCAAATTGAAGAACTTGAAGCTATTCCTGGTTCTGGCGCAGGAGGACGTGTTCAGAAAAAAGATATTTTGACTTATCTTGAAAATCGTGGCGAAAATAAACCGCAAACGGTAACTAAAACTGAAACTGTTCCTCCGGCTCGTAAAACAGTTGCTCCTGCGCCTGTTTCTATTGGTGCCGGAGACCAGATAATTGAAATGGACCGGGTAAGAAAACTGATTGCTGAACACATGGTAATGTCAAAACAGGTTGCGCCACATGTTACTTCAGTTGTTGAAGCGGATGTGACAGAACTTGTTATCTGGCGAAACAACAATAAAGAGGCATTCGAAAAAAAATATGGAGAGAAAATTACCTACATGCCAGTGTTTACTGAAGCTGTGGCTAAAGCACTTTCCGAATTTCCACTCGTAAATTCATCGGTTGACGGCGACAGAATTATCATGAAAAGAGATATTAATGTTGGTATTGCCGTTGCAAAACCAGACGGAAACCTTATTGTTCCGGTAATCAGAAATGCTGAACAAAAAAACCTTGTTGGTTTAACCAAAGATTTAAACAGGTTGGCAAACGCTGCCCGGAATAATAAATTGTCGATGGACGATATTCAGGGTGGCACATTCACAATTACCAATTTTGGATCGTTCAAAAACCTGATTGGAACACCTATAATAAATCAGCCACAAGTTGCGATTCTGGCAACCGGAAGTATCGAAAAGAAACCTGCAGTGATTGAATTGCCTACAGGAGATGCAATTGTAATCAGGCACAAAATGTTCCTGTCGCTTTCATACGACCATCGGATTATTGACGGGGCTTTGGGTGGTGCATTTTTACGCAGAATTGCCGACCTGCTCGAACAGTTTGAAATGAACCGTTCAATTTAATGTTATACAGTTAATACACTTTTACAATGAACGAATTGGAAATACCCAGAATTTACTCAATTAAAACCACTGATAAGGAAACCTTACGCAAATGGTTATACCTTATGATCATTGGTCGCGCAATTGACGATAAAGCACCCAATTACCTGAAACAGGCGATAGGGTGGTCGTATCACGCACCATACGCCGGACACGATGGAATTCAACTTGCAGTGGGATATCATTTCGAGAAAAATAAAGATCATATTTTTCTCTATTATCGTGAAATGCTTACTGCAATGGCCTGCGGCATAACAGCCGAAGAAATTATTTTGAACGGAATATCCAAGGCAACCGATCCATCGAGCGCCGGCAGGCACATGAGTAATCATTTTGCCAAACCAGAATGGAATATTCATAGTGTTTCTTCATCAACAGGTAATCATACTTTACATGCAGTTGGTGTGGCCCGTGCTATAAAATATTATGGCGAAAAGGCTGTGGCAATTAGTGGACAGGGAGAGTCGTCGGTTAGCGAGGGATACGTTTATGAAGCTTTTAACGGAGCCGATAAAGAACAGCTTCCTGTAATATTTGTGATTCAGGATAACGGATATGGAATCTCAGTTCCCAAAAAAGACCAGACTGCCAACCGAAAAGTGGCTAACAATTTTGTAGGATTGAAACATACCAGAATCATTCATTGCAATGGTAAAGATGTATTCGATTCGATGAATGCGATGGCCGAAGCAAAACGAATTGCTATTGAAGAATCAAAACCGGTAATTTTGCAGGCCAACTGCGTGCGAATACACTCTCATTCTAATTCCGATGACCATCTTCTCTATAGAAATGAGATGGAGCGGAACTATGTTCAGGATTACGATCCGCTGGGGAAATTCAGAAGATTATTGGTTCGGTATAATCGCTTTTCAGAAGCGGAAATTGAAGAAATTGAGCAGGAAGCACGTGCTGAACTTAAACTCGCCCACAAAGCTGCAATGAGTGCACCCGACCCGTCGCCTGACTCGATTTATGATTTTGTTTTACCTGAACCTTATGTTTCGGAAAAATATCCCGATGGATTGCACAATGAACAAGGCGAAAAGAAAAAACTGATTACCGGTTTAAATGAAACGTTAAAAGCCGAATTCAGACACAATCCTGATACTTTCATTTGGGGTCAGGATATGGCGAACAAAGATAAAGGCGGAATTTTTAATGTATCAAAAGGATTACAGAAGGAGTTTGGAGAAAAGCGTGTTTTCAATGCACCCATTGCCGAGGATTTTATAATGGGAACGGCGAACGGAATGTCGCGTTACAACGATAAAATCAGGGTAGTGGTTGAAGGTGCAGAATTTGCCGACTATTTCTGGCCAGCCATGGAACAATATGTCGATACAAGTCACGATTACTGGCGATCGAATGGAAAATTTTCGCCGAATATCGTTATTCGCCTTGCATCGGGTGGCTATATTGGCGGTGGCATGTATCACTCACAAAATATAGAAGGATCGCTCGCAAGTATTCCGGGAGTTCGTATTGTTTACCCTTCGTTTGCCGATGATGCAGCCGGATTGTTGAGAACCGCAATGCGTTCGCGCGGCTTAACGATGTTTATGGAGCCAAAAGCGCTTTACCAGGATCCGAAAGCTGCAACGGTTATTCCCGACGACTTTGAAGTACCTTTTGGTAAAGCCCGGGTCAGGAAGGAAGGAAAAGATATTACTGTTTTAACTTACGGAAATACAACTCATTTGTGTATAGATGCTGCCAATAAACTTGAACAGGAAGGATTCAGCCTGGAAGTAATTGATTTACGAAGCTTGGTTCCGCTAGATGTAGAAACTATTCTTAAATCGGTTGAAAAAACAAATAAAGTGCTGATTGTACACGAGGACAAGGTTTTTGGCGGATTTGGAGGCGAGCTTGCAGCCATTATCGGTGATAAAGCTTTCAATTTACTCGATGCTCCCATTAAGAGGGTAGGTTCAACTTTTACACCAGTAGGTTTTAACCGCATTTTGGAAAAAGCAATTTTGCCGAATGCCGAAAAAATATACAAAGCCGCCAAAGAATTGTTAGAATATTAAAAGAAGTAAAATGAGTAACAAAGTAATTATCTATAGTTTTCATACCCAAAAATCGAAAAAAGTTGCCGAAAAGATTATTGAAGCTTTTGGTAATGAGAATATTCAGGCCATAAATGCTGAAGAATTGACTTCAGAAATTTTTGAGAAAAACGATCATTTTATTTTAAGTGCTCCCACCTGGTTCGATGGCGAATTGCCAAATTATTGGGATGAGTTTATTCCTGAACTTGAAGACATGGATTTGTCGAACAAAACATTTGCAGTTTTTGGGTTGGGCGATCAAAAGGGGTATCCCGAAAATTATTGTGATGCAATTGGAATTCTGGTTGAAGTACTTGAAAAATGTGGGGCTACAATCGTTGGTAAAATTCCGGCTGGTGGTTACACGTTTGAATCTTCAAGGGCTTTGCGTGGCGATCATTTTGTCGGGCTACCACTCGATCAGGAAAACCAGGCCAAATTAACCGGCGAAAGAGTTAAACGTTGGGTTGAGCAGTTAAAAATTGAAATGCAATAAATTTTTGCAAAATAATTCCTTTTAAAAGGGTTGTTCCTGTGCGAATAGCCCTTTTTTCGTTATCATCGGCAACCTGATTTCCTGAAACATTTCTGAATTTGGTAATTCTCGGTTATTATTTTTCATTTCGGCATTTGATTCGTTTTCTGATATCTTTAATTGATTAATTTTGTGCCTTTAAAAATTCAAAAAATTGAAAAAATTGTCTGACACAAGATACATATTCGTTACGGGCGGGGTAACGTCATCCCTCGGAAAAGGAATTCTGGCCTCGTCACTCGCCAAGTTATTGCAATCCAGAGGTTACAGCGTCACAATTCAAAAACTCGATCCATATATTAATATCGATCCGGGAACATTGAATCCGTATGAACATGGAGAATGTTTTGTCACTGAGGATGGTGCAGAAACAGATCTTGATCTTGGTCATTATGAACGATTTCTGAACGAGGCAACATCACAGGCAAATAACGTTACCACCGGCCGCATTTATCAATCAGTGATCAGCAAAGAAAGAAAAGGAGATTATTTAGGCAAAACAGTACAGATTATTCCACATATAACCGACGAAATTAAACGTCGTATCAAAATTCTTGGCTCGAAAGGCAAATACGATATTGTTGTTACAGAAATTGGCGGCACCGTTGGCGATATTGAATCGTTACCTTATATAGAATCGGTTCGACAACTAAAATGGGAACTTGGATCGAAAGCAATTGTGATCCATCTTACACTTGTTCCTTATCTTGCTGCTACCGGCGAATTAAAAACAAAACCAACACAGCACTCGGTAAAACAATTGTTAGAAGAAGGAGTTCAACCCGATATTCTTGTACTTCGCACCGAGCATAACATCGAAGCTTCAGTTCGTGAGAAAGTTGCACTGTTTTGTAACGTAAGTATCGATGCAGTTGTGCAATCGGTTAATGTGCCTACCATTTACGAAGTACCATTAAAAATGCTCGAAGAAAAACTGGATGTCACAGTACTCAAAAAATTAGGCTTACCGGTAAACGATAAAATTGACCTTTCGTTGTGGAACGACTTTTTAACCCGCCTGAAAAACCCAACGAAAGAAGTTGAAATTGGGTTGGTTGGGAAATATGTTGAATTACACGATGCATATAAATCGATTGCCGAAGCGCTGATACACGCCGGAGCTGAAAATCGCTGCAAAGTAAATGTAAAATGGATTCATTCTGAAGATATTAACAATTCAAATTATACCGAAATCCTGTCGAAACTGAATGGAATTATTGTTGCGCCCGGATTTGGTCACCGGGGTATGAAAGGTAAAATTTTAACTGCAAAATTTGCCCGCGAAAATAATGTGCCCTATTTCGGAATTTGTCTCGGAATGCAGGTTGCTGTAATCGAATTTGCCCGAAATGTATTGAATCTTGAAGATGCCGATTCTACCGAAATGTCGCCAAAAACTCCGCATCCGGTTATCGACCTTATGGAACAGCAGAAAGGAATTACCGATTATGGTGGGACAATGCGGCTTGGTTCGTATGAATGCCGTATTGTAGAAAGCGAATCGAACGTTTGCAAAGCATATAATAAACTAACTATTCACGAAAGACACCGTCACCGGTATGAATTTAATGATGCGTACCGCGAAAAATTTATTGCAGCCGGTATGATTCCGGTAGGAATAAATCCGGAAACCGACCTTGTGGAGATAATTGAAATACCAAATCACCGCTGGTTTGTGGGAGTTCAGTTTCATCCTGAATACCGCAGCACGGTGTTAAACCCACACCCGCTTTTTGTTGATTTTATTAAAAACTCGTTAGAATAAAATTTTAGCATGGATAAAAAATCGATAATTGGAATTGTCCTTATCTTTTTAATTCTGGTTGTATTTTCTATTGTCAATCAACCATCGAAAGAAGAAATAGAAGCAGCCAAAATAAAAAGAGATTCTATTGCCAGGGTTGAATCAGAAAAGGCAGCGCTTATTTTGCAACAGCAACAGGCTGAACAAGTTGCGCAGGAAATTACTGAAACAGCACCCGACTCGGTAAATGCCGACCTTCTGTTAAAAGAAAAGACCGACCAGTTTGGTGCTTTTGCCGTGGCAGCTTTTGGTACAGAACAGTTTTATACCCTCGAAAACAACCTGATGAAAATTACGTTCTCGAATAAAGGTGGACGTGTTTATTCGGTTGAACTGAAAAACTACCAGACACACGACTCATTGCCGCTTGTGTTGTTCGATGGTACTGAAAACCGATTTGGTCTTAATTTCTTTGCTCAGAACAGAACAATTCAAACCGAACAATTCTTTTTTAACCTGGTTGGCGATAAACAAAATGTGGTGGTTACAGGCCCTGAAGTAAAAAAGGGTAGTGAAGGCCGCGATAAGTTTAATAAACAAAATCCGGGTTCAAAGGAAACTGTAAAATTCAGGCTTGAAGTTGCCCCCGGAAGCTTTATTGAATACGTTTATACCTTGGAATACAATTCATTCCTTGTCGATTTCGACATCAACCTGCAAGGGATGAACCAATATATCGCAAATAACCAGAGCTTCCTTAATTTTAACTGGGCCATTGATGTTCCCCGTCAGGAAAGAATTTCTCAATTCGGCGAAGACAGGTACACCAATATTACCTACAAGTTTTTAGACGACGAGGTTGATCATTTATCGAATTCAAAATCGGAAGAAGAAAATCTGAGTACCCGTTTAAAATGGATAGGATTTAAACAGTTGTTTTTCAGTTCAACAATCATTGCCGACGAATCATTCCCAAATGCCCAGATTAAACAGGAAAAACGTGAAAAAGATTTGAAATACCTTGCCTCTTTCTCGGCTGATATTTCGTTGCCATACGAAGGTAAACCAACCGAAACGTTAGGTATGCAGTTCTTTTACGGACCAAATCATTACCAAACACTGAAACAGTATGGCATTGATATGGAAAGGCAAGTTGACCTTGGATATGCCATTGTTCGGCCTGTAAATAAATACCTGATTATCCCGGTTTTTAATTTTCTCAGAAATTACATCGATAATTTTGGGATAATCATTTTATTACTGACCATTATTATTAAACTGATTTTATTTCCGTTTACCTTCAAATCATATGTTTCTCAGGCAAAAATGAGAGTTTTAAAACCCGAAATCGATGAGTTGAATCAGAAATTCGGGGCCGACAAAGTGATGGAAAAACAGCAGGCAACCATGGCTTTGTATAAAAAAGCCGGGGTAAATCCAATGGGAGGTTGTTTGCCCATGTTACTGCAAATGCCCATTTTGTTTGCCATGTTCTTTTTCTTTCCAACTTCAATCGAATTGCGACAGGAAGGTTTTCTTTGGGCGACCGACCTTTCCACATACGATTCCATTCTCAACCTGCCATTTACAATCCCTTTTTATGGTTCACATGTAAGTTTGTTTTGTTTGCTGATGACTGTAACTACCATTATCTCAACAGCAATGAACAGTCAGTCGATGAACAGTCAGTCGATGCCGGGGATGAAAACCATGATGTATATTATGCCAGTTATGTTTCTGTTTATTCTGAACAGCTATTCATCGGGGCTGAGCTATTATTATTTTCTGGCCAACGTAATTACCATTGGCCAAACTTACCTGATGCGCTTTTTTGTTGACGAGGATAAAATTCATGCTCAATTGCAGGCCAACAAAAAGAAACCGGTACAAAAATCAAACTTTCAGAAAAGGCTTGAAGATATGGCCAAACAGCGTGGTGTGCAAATGCCAAAGAAATAACAAATAAATATTTTAATTCCGCTTAAACCATTTGTTTATCGGCACGTCGAATTAACCGTGTTGAAAAAACAAATGGTTTAATTTTTTAAATAAGTACAATATGAAAAAATCAGGAATTTTAATGTTGGCGATTATGATGATTTCTTTTGCAGGTATGGCCCAAAATTGGGGCGGAGGTCAGCAAAGAAGTCCGGAAGAAAGGGCAAAAAGCGAAACAGCAACGATTAAAGAAAAATGTGGGTTAAACGCTGACCAGGAGAAAAAGGTTTACGACCTTACTTTAGCTAATGGTAAAAAAATGGCTAAAATGCGCGAAGAGATGATGTCGGGTGGTGGCCCGAGTGGTGATATGCGCGAAAAAATGACAAAAATGCGCGAAGAACAAAATGCTGAAATAAAAAAGATTCTGACTGCAGAGCAGTTTAAAAAATACGAAAAATACCTCGAAGAAAGACGTGCACAAAGGCAAGGCGGTGGAGGACCACGATAGTCCCCCCTGTTTGCCAACAAAAAAGCCTGAGTAATCAGGCTTTTTTTTGTTTATTTTTTTATTGAAAGTATTTTCATTTGCAGCTTATCGTTCTTTTTGTCGAGACCAACAGAAATGGTGTCACCTTCAGTAATCGAGGCTTTTATAATTATTTCGGCCATTTCGTCTTCGAGATATTTCTGAATTGCTCTTTTTAATGGACGGGCACCAAACTGCGGATCATAACCTTTTTCAGCAATAAAATCCTTGGCTGCCGGAGATATCTTTAATTTATAATTTAATGATTCAACACGTTTATATAAATCCTTAATTTCGATATCGATAATCTTGTGTATGTGTTTTTTCTCCAACTGGTTAAACATCACCACATCATCAATTCTGTTAAGAAATTCAGGTGCAAATGCCTTTTTTAATGCCTTTTGAATGACATATTTGGCATTTTCATTTTCACCTTCAGGCGATTTATTAATGTTAAAACCAACACCTTGTCCGAATTCCTTCAATTGGCGCGAACCAATATTCGAAGTCATGATGATGATGGTATTTTTAAAATCAATATTTCTTCCCAGACTGTCGGTTAACCGACCTTCGTCTAATACCTGTAAAAGCAGGTGAAACACATCGGGATGAGCTTTCTCAATTTCGTCAAGCAGAACCACAGAATAAGGTTTTCTGCGCACTTTTTCAGTCAGTTGTCCACCTTCTTCGTAACCAACATATCCTGGAGGCGCTCCAACAATGCGCGATACCGAGAATTTTTCCATGTATTCACTCATGTCGATTCTGATAAGTGAATCGATGCTATCGAAAAGATAAGTTGCAAGAACTTTGGCCAATTGTGTTTTTCCCACGCCTGTTGGCCCAAGAAAAATAAACGATCCAATTGGACGGTTCGGGTCTTTCAGTCCGGCCCGGTTCCGTTGAATGGCTTTTACAATCTTGGCAATTGCCTCTTCCTGTCCGATTACGCTGTTCTTCAGATCGTTGGCCATATTCATCAGCCTTTTGCCTTCAGCAGTGGCAATTCGCTGAACCGGAATACCCGACATCATTGCAACAACCTCTGCAACTTTATGTTCATCAACAACTTCCCGGTGGTTAATCAGTTCTTTCTCCCAATTCTCTTTCTCTTTTTCAAGCTGAAGCAAAAAATTCTTTTCCTTGTCCCTGAAATTGGCAGCCAGTTCAAAATTCTGACTTTTAACTGCGGCGATTTTATCGTCCTTTATTTTTTCAATTTTTTCTTCGAGCTTTATAATATTTTCAGGCACATTAATGTTCGAAATATGAACTCTTGAGCCAACTTCATCAAGTGCATCAATTGCTTTGTCGGGTAAATAACGGTCGGTAATATACCTGGCGGTTAGCTTTACACAGCTTTCAATAGCTTCTTTTGTATAAATCACATTATGGTGGTCTTCGTACCGGCCTTTGATATTATTCAGAATTTCAATGGTTTCGTCAACCGAGGTTGGGTCAACCATTATTTTCTGGAATCTTCTTTCCAAAGCGCCGTCTTTTTCAATGTGCTGACGGTACTCGTCGAGTGTAGTAGCTCCGATGCACTGAATATCGCCTCGCGCTAAAGCTGGTTTCAACATGTTGGCTGCATCCAGCGAACCAGTAGCACCACCTGCTCCAACAATTGTATGAATTTCGTCGATAAAGAGAATTACATTATTCACTTTTGCCAACTCATTCAAAATTGCTTTCATTCTTTCTTCAAACTGTCCGCGGTATTTTGTACCTGCAACAATCGATGCAATATCAAGGCTTACCACTCGCTTATCAAATAAAATCCGCGATACGGTTTTATTGATGATTCTGATTGCCAAACCTTCGGCAATTGCCGATTTGCCAACGCCGGGTTCACCAATCAGAATTGGGTTATTCTTTTTCCTGCGACTTAAAATCTGAGCCAGTCGTTCAATTTCTCTTTCTCTGCCAACAATAGGGTCTAAACTGTTGTCCTCGGCAAGCTTAGTAATGTCAATTCCAAAATTGTCGAGTACTGGCGTATCTGATTTTGTTGGGGCACCCTTTTTCTGTCCGGGCTGCTGGCGCGATGGTCCTTTCGAAAATTCATCAGCGGCATCGTCATCTTCGCTTTCCGGAAAATCTGATTTAGCCTCAATGTCTTCTTTATAATCCTGAATTTGCGACCTCACCATATAATAATTAACACCAAACTCAACAAGCATTTGTGTTACAATGCTTTCGTTGTCTTTTAAAATAGCTAGTAACAAATGACCGCTGTTTACAGTCGTGCTTTTAAACGAACGTGCCTCAAGGTAAACCAGTTTAAGGGTTTTTTCCGTCGATTTTAGCATTACAACATCTGCCTTTTGATTGATTTCCCTTTCGGTTCGAACCTTTTTCTCGATAATTTCTTTTACTTCGGCCAGCACAATACCAAGGTTTTCAAGTATATCGGTGGCAATACCTTCGCCATCGCGCAATATTCCCAAAAACAAATGTTCCTGGCCAATATAGTCGTTCCCCAACCGAATTGCTTCCTCCCTGCTGTAGCCTATAATGTCTTTAATTCTTGGTGAAAACTGTGAATCCATATATTAAATCTTTCAAATTATTGTTGGTTAATTTTTTACAAAAACTGTTCCCTCTGTATTAAGGCACTAAATTACTCAATTTTACTAACCCGATTCGGAGAAGCTGTCAGAAGTTATAACAATTTAAAGTAAAAAGCCTGCTTAATTGACAGTTGAAATGTTAATATCTTCACATTACCTCCAAATTAAATCGGTTTAAAAGATGCCCTTAACACCAATGTTTTTGCTATTTTTGTCAGTCTTTTTTGAAAATAAGAAAAATCTACCAAAATTAGTTATAAATGGCTGAAGAAGAAAGAATTATAAGAATCAATATTGAGGAGCAGATGAAAACTGCTTACATCGATTATTCTATGTCGGTAATAGTGTCCCGCGCGTTACCCGATGTTCGTGATGGATTTAAACCAGTACATCGCCGGGTTCTTTTCGGGATGAACGAATTAGGCATGTTTTCCAACCGGCCTTATAAAAAATCTGCCAGAATTGTGGGTGAGGTTCTTGGTAAATACCATCCGCATGGCGATTCATCAGTTTATTTCGCCATGGTACGAATGGCACAGGAATGGTCGTTACGTTACACAATGATTGATGGCCAGGGAAACTTTGGCTCGGTTGATGGCGACAGTCCGGCTGCAATGCGATATACTGAGGCTCGTATGACCAAATTAGCTGAGTTAATGCTTGCCGATCTAGATAAAAATACGGTGGATTTTCAACCCAATTTCGACGAATCATTATCTGAACCTACGGTTCTGCCAGCCAGAATTCCCCAGTTATTAATAAACGGAACGTCAGGGATAGCAGTAGGTATGGCCACCAATATGCCACCGCATAATTTAACCGATTCAATTAATGCAATAATTGCATATATCGATAATAACGATATTGATATTCAGGAACTCATCAAAATTATTATTGCGCCCGATTTTCCAACCGGGGGTATAATTTATGGTTACCAGGGAGTTCAGGAAGCTTACGAAACCGGCCGTGGAAGAATCGTAATCAGAGGCAAGGCACATATTGAAAATGAAGGTGGCCGCGAGAAAATTGTGGTTACCGAAATTCCATACATGGTAAACCGTGCTGAGATGATTCAGAAAACAGCCGACCTTGTTAACGAAAAGAAAATTGAAGGCATTTCGAACGTAAACGATGAGTCGGACCGTGAAGGAATGCGCGTGGTTTACGACATTAAACGCGATGCCATGAGCAACGTGGTGCTCAACCAGTTGTACAAATACACTGCTTTGCAAACATCATTCAGTGTTAATAACATTGCACTTGTGCATGGTCGCCCTAAAATGCTGAATTTAAAAGATTTAATCCGGCATTTTGTTGATCACCGCCACGATGTGGTTATTCGCAGAACCAAATATGAACTCGATCAGGCTGAAAAACGCGCTCATATTCTTGAAGGATTAATTATTGCGAGCGATAATATCGACGAAGTAATTGCAATCATCCGCTCTTCATCAACTCCCGATGAAGCGAGAGATCGATTGATGGAAAGGTTTAATTTGAGCGAAATTCAGTCCCGCGCCATTGTTGAGATGCGTTTGCGTCAGCTTACCGGACTTGAACAGGACAAACTTCATAAAGAATACGAAGAAATAAAAGCACAGATTGAATACCTGAAAAATATTCTTGCTGATATTAATCTGCGCATGCAAATTATTAAGGATGAACTGATTGAAATAAGAGAGAAATTTGGAGATAAACGACGTTCAGAGGTAGTTCCAAATGCAGAGGAATTTAATCCTGAAGATTTTTATGCCGACGAGGATATGGTAATCACCATTTCACATTTCGGTTATATCAAACGTACTCCGCTTACCGATTTTAAAGCACAAGGAAGGGGAGGGGTTGGCTCGAAAGCGAGCACCACCCGTGACGATGATTTCCTTGAACATCTTTTTGTTGCTTCGATGCATAATACTTTGTTACTCTTTACCGAGAAAGGAAAATGTTACTGGCTGAAAGTTTATGAAATTCCGGAAGGGACAAGAACATCAAAAGGCAGGGCTATTCAGAATATTCTGAACATTGAACCCGATGACAAGATTCTCACCTTTATTAACGTAAAAACTTTGGCCGACCAGGATTTTATCAATAACAATTATATTATTCTGGCTACTAAAAATGGTATTATTAAAAAAACCACACTCGAAGCCTATTCACGGCCACGGCAAAATGGTGTTAATGCCATCACCATCAGGGAAGGAGACCGTTTGCTTGAAGCACACCTGACCAATGGAAAAAGCGAATTAATGCTCGCGGTACGGTCAGGAAAAGCAATTCGTTTTAATGAAGAAAAAGTACGCCCAATAGGTAGAACTGCCTCCGGTGTTCGTGGCGTAACGCTGGGAAGCGAAACCGATGAAGTGATTGGTATGGTTTGTGTACAGGACGAAAGCGAAGATATTCTGGTAATCTCGGAAAATGGTTATGGTAAACGTTCGAAAATTGAAGATTACAGGATTACAAACAGGGGAGGTAAAGGTGTTAAAACCATCAATATCACCGAAAAAACTGGAGATTTGATTGCAGTAAAAAGCGTTTCGAACGATAATGATTTAATGATTATTACACAGAACGGATTGACAATCAGGTTAAATGTAAATGCCATTTCGTTGCTTGGAAGAGCTACTCAGGGTGTTCGACTGATTAACCTGAAAGGAGATGACAGAATAGCTTCAGTGGCGCGAATTCATGTTGATACATCAGAGGTAGCCAGTGAAATTACAGATGAAGATGATGATTCAGACAATGTTGATATCGATTTGCAGGAAAATGAATAAATAACTGATTATTAAAAATTTGCTTGATAAAAAGTTGTAATCATATATTTTTGTAGAAAAATTTAAAACCATTTTAAAATGAAAAGAACAATTATTTTACTAGCCTTGGTAGTTGCATTTTCGGCAACCTTCGCCCAGAAAGGAAAAGTGACCACGGCACAAACATTAAAAGATGCCGGAAAACTTGATAAAGCACTTGAAGCTATTGAAGAAGCTGCTAATGTATCTGATCCGAAAGCAGAAAAATCAGCAAACTGGCCAAAAACATGGCAGGTGAGAGGTGAAATTTTTCAGGCTATCGGGCAATCGAAAGACGAAAACTTCAAAAAATTGAGTAAAGATCCATTAACTGAAGCCTTCAATTCTTACAAAAAAGCAATGGAACTTGATGAAAAACATGCTATCGACAAAAGCATTAAAATGAATCTTGTTTTGTTGACAAATGATCTTACCAATCAGGCAGTTCAGGCTTTTCAGGAAGAAAACTATGAAAAAGCGCTTTCATCATTTGAACAGATTCTGACAATTAACGAAATGCCTGTAATTAAAGCAGATAATCCAGGTTCCATAGATACTGTAATTATTTTTAACTCGGCACTGGCTGCTTACAATGCTGAAAAATATGATGTTGCTGTAAAATATTACAAAGAATCGGCAAAATACGGATACAATGGTGCACGCACATACAGCTTAATGGCAGCCGCTTACCAAATACAGAAAGATACATTAAGCGCATTAAATAGTTTGAAGGAAGGTTTTGAAAAATACCCTGAAGACAATTCAATTCTTGAAGGAATGATTCAGATTTACATGGATCAAAACAAAACGGATGAAGCAATGCAATATCTTGAAAAAGCTATTGCTCAGGATCCTACAAAACCGCGTTACTATTTTGCACAGGGTGCACTTTATGAGAAAACTGGTAATGAGCAAAAAGCTATCGATACTTATAATAAAACCATTGAAATTGACCCAACATTCTTTAATGCTTATTACAATTTAGGAGCTCTTTATTACAACAAAGGCGTTCAGCAGATGGAAGTTGCAAAAGATGTTCCTGCAAACGAAAATGCCCGTTATGAAGCTGAAATGAAGAAAGCTGACGAATGGTTTGTAAAGGCTTTACCTTTTATGGAAAAATGTAACGAATTACAGGCTGGCGATAAAATGGTTCTCGAATCGCTTAAAAACCTTTATTACCGTTTGAAACAAATGGACAAATACAACGCTGTACTTGAACAGATTGAAAAAGCAAAATAGTTAGAAAAAGGAGGGTTAAACACTCTCCTTTTTATTAAAATACATAAATTAACATAATATAAATTATAAGACAACTATATTTTGTGATATTCGAGGTATAAGTTGTCTTATTCCAAAATCAGGCAAGCAATTGAAAACAAATGCGTTTGCCTGATTTCAACCATTCTCGGGTATTTGTCAAAACAGTAATCGCATTCTTATTTCTCATCATTTTTTTAGAAAAATTTTTCTAAAAAAATTTCTGAAATACTAGTTCAGATCATCCAGGTTGCGGTATTTGAGCCGTTCGATGCTCTGTGATTCAATACTGTAAAAACCATATTCTTCAACAACTTTTCCACGAATCAGATAACAACCCGGACCGTTAAACGGATTACGGTTAGCGGCATCCGGAAAATGAACTGTATCAATCCATTCGCCATTGGTATCGAGCCAGGTGCCAAAATACATTACTTTTCCGCTGCTGGTCCACGTAGGTTTCCGGTGAATTAAGTAGCCTGTAATTTCAATATTTTTACCAACCAGCGAAGGCAGTTGCGATGCTGTAACGGTTACTGCCGGCGTTTTTTCAAGCAACCGGAAAGGTGAATTTGTTGGAAAACCCAGCAGCTCAATTTCGTCGAAAGTATCTTCCAACTCATGCTTCCACAATTCGGGCAAACTGAACTGTCGGGTTTTTGTTTCGAATAAAGTATTCTCAGGAGCCGTTTTTTTTGCATGGCCCAGCAAATAATGTGCATCCCATAGCAGTTCCTTTTTACTTTTTCCTGTAAAACGAAATGCCCCGGTTCTGATAAGGATAATCAGTTGCTCGAGCGATACAGGTACGCGGTTTACAAAGTCACTCAGTCCCCTGAAGCGTCCGTTACGTTTGCGTTCATCAAATACAGCATCTGCCGTGGCACTTTCCAATTCATGTAAAATGTAAAAACCAATGTAAATTGTATCTCCGGTAATGATATTCAGCCAGTTGCTCCTGTTAACGCAAGGCAATTCAACTTTGGCACCATGCAATTTTGCTTCATGGAAATAAAGTTCGGGAGAATAAAACCCTCCCCCATTATTTAATGTGGCAACCATGTATTCTTTTGGATAATAGGCTTTTAGATACAGAGCCTGAAAACTTTCCACCGCATAACTGGCCGAGTGGCCTTTCGAAAACGCGTAATTGGCAAAACTCTCAATCTGGTTCCAGATTTCAGAAATTGTTTTCTCAGCATATCCTTTTTGCCGGCAATTGGTAAAAAATTTATCCTGAATAACCCTAAAATCATTACGTTCCCTGAATTTCCACGACATGCCGCGCCGTAAAATATCGGCCTCGCTCAGCGAAAGTCCGGCAAAATAATGTGCCACTTTAATAACATCTTCCTGATAAACCATCACGCCATAAGTTTCTTCCAGTATTTCGTATAATTCAGGTAAATCTTTGCGGGCCTTTTCGCGTCGTTTTTCATCCTGAAACCGGAGAATGTACTCGCGCATCATTCCGCTTTTGGCAACTCCGGGCCTGATGATTGAACTGGCAGCAACAAGTCGCTTGTAATCTTCGGCCTTTAACTTGGTGAGTAACATTCGCATGGCCGGCGATTCGATGTAAAAACAGGCAATTGCCTTACCTGTTTTTAGCAGGCTTTTTACACGCACATCATCTTTAAAAAGGTTGATGTTGTTGATGTCGATGCGTTTGTTGCGGTTGGTTTTTATCATCTCGAGCGCATCTTTTATTTTTCCCAGACCGCGTTGGCTGAGGATATCGAATTTGTAAAGCCCGATGTCTTCGGCCACATGCATATCGAAATGTGTGGTTGGAAAACCTTTGGGTAAAATATGGGTGGCCGAATAGTAACTCATTGGTTTTTCAGAGATTAATATTCCACTGGCATGAATGCTCAGATGGCTGGGCATCCCATTCAGATATTTACTGTACTGAACCACCCATCGGCCGTACTGATCGTTTTCGGCAGGAACCGGATTCTTTTGCAGTTGTGTGATTTCGTCGGCAGGCAAACCAAAAACTTTTCCCAGTTCGCGCAGCGCCGATTTATGGTCGAAGGTAATGTACGAACCCAGCAATGCTGTGCGTTCCCAGCCATATTTGTCAAAAATATATCGGGTAATATCGTCGCGGTCGGTCCACGAAAAATCGATATCAAAATCGGGCGGATTGGAACGAAAGGGGTTGATAAAACGTTCGAAATAAAGGTCAAGCTCAATGGGATCGACATTGGTGATTTGCAGCAGGTAAGCCACCATACTGTTGGCCCCACTCCCCCGCCCCACATACGGATAATCCTTGCTGCGCGCGTAATTCACAATATCGCGGTTAATCAGAAAATAAGAGCAAAACCCCATCTGTTCAATCAGTTTAAGTTCTTTTTCCACACGTTCCAGCACTTCCTTTTCCGGTTTTCCAAAACGGTATTTTATACCTTTCATACATTCGGCGCGCAACAACTTCATGTCGTCATCGTGCGATTTTGTAAAAAACTGCCGGTTTTTATTGGTATGCAACTCAAATTCAACCTGGCACATATCGAGTATTCTGCGGGTGTTTGAAATAATTTCAGGATACTCCTTAAAAGCTGCTGTCAGTTCGTTAATGTTGATGATGGTTTCTGAAGCCGAAGTTTGCTCTGTTATGGGCAACCGGCTCAGCAATATGTTTTTATCGATAGCCCGCAACAGCCTGTGTACATTGTAATCGCGTTTGTGTCTGAAAGTGGCCGGATGCAGCATTACCAATTTGTGCAGGTGTTTTCGCCATTCGGTAAAAGCAATTTTGGGGAGTTCTGCCGATTTAATGCCTATAAATTCATTATCGTTTAACTGTTTGAATTTTAGATTTTTAAATGGATAAATGATGATTGTATCCGGCATTCGGGGAGCAATAACATTAAAATTTCCCCCGTTTTGCTGCTGGCAGTTGGTGAGGTGTTCGTTCAATGTCCTCAACCCTTCGTTGTTTTTTGCCAGCCCGATGTATTTTTGGTCGATTCCATTTCTGAAATCGATACCCAAAACCGGGCGAATGTTGTATTGCCCGGCCATTCGCACAAACTCGATGTGGGCCGAAGTGTTGTTGATATCGGTTAAAGCTGCGGTTGTATAACCATTGGCAGCCAGTTCCTGCAAAAGGTTTTCGGGCGAAATGGTACCGTATTTTAAACTAAACCACGAGTGACAATTGATGAGCATGACTTAATTTTTTAATGCGTGAATTTTATAATGCGAGAATGCATGAATGGAAGAATGCTACAATGCATTTCCTTCAAAGTCTTCTGTGAGCGGGGATTACCGGGGGCTGGCCATTAAACGGATTGGGTGTGCCGCCAATGCTTTTAACACCCATGGTAACTGCCCGTATCACAGCCTGTTGCCCAAACCGGTTGCGGATAATATCCATTGATTTGTATAACCTTACCAGTTTTTCTGTGTCTTCGAAAAGCCTGATTTGGTAGCTGCCGCCAATGAGGTGGCTGAATTTTACGCCAATCAGCCTGATTAAAACTCGGCGTTGGTAGAGCGAATCGAACAGGTCGAGTGTAGTGTCAATGAGTGTCCTGTCGAGCGAAGTATAAGGGACCATCCGCTGTTTGCTGTAAGTTTGAAAATCAGAATACCTTATTTTCAGCGTTACGCAGGCGGTGAGTTTGTTGCCACTGCGCAGTTGATACGACAGGTTTTCGGCCATGGCCACCAGAATGCTCCGCATTTTTGCAACATCGGTAGAGTCCTGCTCAAAAGTTCGTTCCGTCGATATCGATTTTCGTTCGCTCCAGGGTTCAACCGGCGAATTATCAACACCCTGCGCTTTTTTCCACAACGAAATTCCGTTTTTGCCCAATACACTTTCCATCAGTTCAACCGGCATTTCCTGTACGGTTTTTACCTTCTCGATACCCATACTGCGCAGCAAACGATAGGTTTGGTCGCCCACCATCGGAATTTTTTTTACCGAAAGCGGTGCCAGAAATTGCTTCTCTGAACCATCGGGAACAAGAATGTAGTTGTTGGGTTTGGCCTCCGAGGTTCCCACTTTCGAAACGGTTTTGTTGATGGAAAGGCCAAATGAAATGGGAAGCATGGTTTCGCGGATTATTTTTTCGCGCAGCTCCCTCGCCCACTGGTAACAGCCAAAAAAGCGGTCCATTCCGGTGGCATCAATATAAAACTCGTCGATCGACGATTTTTCGAAAACCGGCGACTGCTCCTTAATAATATCGGTAACCATATCGGAGAATTTTGAATAAACGCCACTGTTTCCACGAATTACAACAGCTTCGGGGCAAAGCATCCGCGCCATTTTCATGGGCATTCCCGAGTGTACGCCAAACTGCCGGGTTTCGTAGCTGCACGAGGCCACCACTCCCCTGTCGCTTGTGCCGCCAATCAGTACCGGCATTTTATTCAAACGCCTGTCGAGCAGTCTTTCGCACGATACAAAAAAGGTGTCTAAATCGAGATGCACAATATGTCTGTTCATAAAATTGACAATATTATCGTCATATAGTTGCTGATAATGTAGTCAAATTATTTTATATTTGCTGCTGTGCGAAAAAGATTTTGAGTACAAAGTAATGAGTACTGAGAATCCTGTTATGATAAAATTTTTCATTTTCAATTTTTCATTTTTAATTGATTTACTATGTATTTTGCTGAAAATCTGAAGTTTTTAAGAGTGCGCCGGCGGAAATCGCAGATTGACCTGGCTGCCGAACTGGAGATTACCCGCACCACCCTTTCGGGCTATGAGCGCGATGTTCAGCCGCCATTCAGGGTGCTGGTGCGTATTTCGGAGTATTTTAATGTTTCGCTCGATGCGCTGATTAAATACAAACTCGATGTGCTTTCCGAGTTTCAGCTTTCACAAATCGAGAAAGGTTTTGATATTGATGTTACCGGCAGCAAACTGCGGTTGTTAACCATTACTGTTGATAAAAAGGGAAGGGAAAATATTGAAATGGTACCGGTGAAAGCGCACGCCGGTTATACCGGTAGTTACGGCGACCTTGAATTTATTGCTTCGCTTCCCAAATTCAGGTTACCATTTTTACCTGAAAATAAAACTTACCGCTGTTTTCAGGTAAAAGGCGATTCGATGTTGCCGGTTCCCGAGAATTCGTGGGTTACCTGTTCGTATGTCGATAATTGGGAAAACATTAAAGACGGGAAAGCATATGTTGTGGTAACCAAGTCGGAAGGTATTGTTTTTAAATTGATTTACAGTAAGTTGTACAAAAGTGAACTACAGCTGGTTTCAACCAACCGCAGTTATGCGCCTTACAAAGTTCATATTTCGCAGGTAATTGAAATCTGGCAATTTGAAACACTGAACAGTTTTGAGATTAATGCATAAAAAAGGCAGCCTTGTTGAGCGGGCTGCCTTTTTACATTTGTATTTTCTGTAAAAATTAATCTTCCATTTCGTCGATAACCCTGATTTTTTCTTTCAGCGATTCAATTTTCTGGCGGGTGTCTTCAATTTTACGTTTTACGTCTTCAATTAAAACCTCAGCATTTTTCGATTTGGCAAAAAATCCGATGTTGTTATCGAGTAAAACCAGGTCGTTTTCGAGCTGTTTTAGCTTGGTCATGTATTTTTCGCGTTCCATGCGCATTTTGCTTTGGCCGCGCGATGATTCAGAGAAGTTTGACATTTTAGATTTAAACCTCATCAGGTTTCGTTTCTCTTCGTTGATGCTCAACTGGTCGAAAAGCCTGCTGATTTCTTCCCTGAATTTATTCTGAATTGCATCTTTCTTTTTAAAAGGCACATGCCCGATTTCGGTCCAGCGGCGCTGAATTTCGCGCAACTGTTTCAGGTTTTCCTCTGCATCGACTGATGCTTTGAAGTTTTCAAGTTCGGCAATTATTTCTTCTTTCATCCGCAGATTATCAACCTGTTCGGTATCAACATCAGAAAAATGTTCCGATTTTTTATCGAAGAAAAAATCGCAGGCAGCACGGAATCGTTTCCAGATGGCATCAGAATGTTTGCGTGGAATTGGCCCGATTTCTTTCCATTTTTTCTGAATATTAATAAAATCCTGCGTGGCTTTTTTCCAGTCTGTATTTTCGCGTAGTGCTTCAGCCTGAACACAAAGATCGATTTTCAGTTGCAGGTTGTTTTGTTGCGATTCTTTATTTTTTGAGTAGAAATCACGTTTTTTGTTAAAGAAATTGTCGCACGCATTTCTGAAACGTTCGTAAATTTTGTTGTTGTCTTTTTTTGGAGCAAAACCAACGGTGCGCCATATTTTTTGTAACTCAACCAGTTCCTGTGATTTGGCATCCCAATCTTTGTAGCTGATAATTTCCGATTCGCAGATTTCCTCTACTTTTTCGCACAGGGCGATTTTTGCATCGTAGTTTTTCTTTTGATCGGTTTTTTTCGAGTCGAAAAAATCCTGGTGTTTTTTGTTGATTTTTGAGGTTACCAGTTTAAATCGTTCCCAAACATCATCTTTGTTGTCGCGAGGAACCGGACCAATTTCACGCCATTGCTCGTGGAATTTCTGAAGTGTGTTAAACGCTTTTATAATATTAGGTTCAACCAGTAATTCTTCGGCTGCCTCACAGATTTTGATTTTGTTTTCGAGGTTCTTTTTCAGGTCGAGGTCGCGCAATTCGCGATTGATTTTAATATAATCATAAAAATTTTCGACGTGGAAATGGTAGGTATCCCACAGGTTTTTCATTTTTGCCTGTGGTACCGGGCCAAGTTCGCGCCATTCGCGTTGCAAATCCCTGAATTCGTTAAATGTTTTATTAATTGATTCTTCGTTGTTAATCAGTCCTTTAATTTTCTCGATGATTTCGAGTTTTCGGGCCAGATTATCTTCTTTTTCAGAATCGAGTTGTTTATTGTGTTCTCTTCTTACGTGGTTGTAACGTTTTAAAAGTTCCTTAATATCATTTTCATACGGGTCTTCATCAGCCACAAATTCTTCGGGATTTCCACCGGCATCAATAAAAGCAGCTTTGTTTTTTTCAATCTGGTCGTTGCGGTGTTTGTAAAATACAGCTTTTATTGCTTCAACATCACCCTTTATTTCGTTTTGTTCTGCACCTTCAACGGCTTCGCGAAGCGCATTAACCAACTCAATCTGGGAGTATCCAGAGTAATCGACTTTTTCTGTCAGATCAACAAATTCCTCCGAAATATCAATCTGTTGCTGATGTTCGATTTCTTCTTCAACATTCACCTTTTCAGTTTTTCTCTGAAATATAGGGGCGTTTTTTGCCTCATTCCACAATTCTTCAACTTTATCAACCGCTGGTTGGGCTACTTCGATAATTTTATCAGAAACTTTGTCGGCAACTTCACCCAGTTTTGCTTTGGCTTTTTCTATGTTTTCTTCATCCAGAAGTTCTTCAATCTTATCAACAGCAGGTTGTGCAACTTCAGTTATTTTATCGGAAACTTTGTCGGCAATTTCACCGAGTTTTGCTTTGCCTTTTTCAATATTTTCTTCGTCTAAAAGCTCTTCAATCTTATCCACTGCGGGCTGAGTAATTTCGGTTATTTTATCCGAAACTTCATCGGCCAGATTACCCAGTCTGGCAGCACCTTCGGCAATTTTTTCATCAATTGCAACTGCTTTCTCTTCCAGTTTTTCTTTTACTTCTGCTACTTTTTCCTCAACAGAATCGAAAAACTCAGCTATCCTGCTTTTTTCTTCCTTTTCAGGCTCAGATTGCTCTTCACCAGTAACTTCTTCAGCCGTTATTTCAGATTCGGCATCATCAGTTTCAGCTATAGCTGGTTTCTTTTTTGTTGTTTTTTTTGCCTTCTCCGGACCTTCGTCTGTTGCGTCCGCATCGTTCTCAGCCGATTCAACTGCCTGCCCTTCTTCGGGTGCAATTGCATTTTTTTCCAACTCTTCAGAGTTTTTCAGATCTTTAGATTTCATGAGCATAATTTTAAAACCACTACAAATGGTGTGCGTTAATTTTTTTTAGCGCTACGAAAATATACATTACGCCCTAATAGTCAAAGTTTTTGGGGTAAAATATCAGTGTTTACAGATATTAAAGACTACTTTTTGGGATAAAAACAGGTAATATACAAAACCTGATGCCATTATTAAATCGCTGTTAACCAATTACTTTACAATTGATATGTTTTGTAACAGTGTTGAACAACAGCTGTAATAACTTCATTTACAGTTAAAAACATAACTTTTGTTATATTTTGATGAATTCGGTTTAAGTAAATTGTGAACCTAAACAGGAGATCAGAAATACAGTGTAGTACTGACTTCTATGCAAGCAATTTAAATTTATTATAATGGGGTAAAAATTTTCTTTTTAAGCAACCAGAATTCGTGCAGGAGCCAAATGGCAGAAGCCATTTTACGGAGTTTTGATAAAAATCTGGAAATTTATTCAGCAGGGATTTATCCTGTTGATCACATAAGTCCTGTGGCTATTGAAGTTCTTGGTGAAGCCGGAATTAAACTTAACCCCAGCGTTCCACAGCATTATTCGAAATTTGTACACCTTGAATTTGATTATTTAATAACGGTTGGTGATGGCACCAACGAAAATCTGAAGATTCCGGTAACTATAAAATACAAACGCAAAATGCATCTCGGTTTTCAAAATCCGTACAAGCATTTTAAGGACCGGAATGAGTTAAGAGAAAAGTGCGCCGAATTAAGGGATGAAATTTACAGCGAACTTGACTATTTTTACGAAAGGATTATCAAAAAGGAAATTGTCGGCCTCAACCAATAAGCTTTTCAATTTCTTCCGGGGTCACCGGCACTCTTTCACCAAGAATGCGGCCACCTGTTTCAGTAACCAGAATATCATCTTCAATACGGATTCCGCCAAAACCGATGTATTCATTTACCTTTTCGAAGTTGATAAAATCAGTATTTATTTTTTCTGATTGCCATTTGTCGATTAATGCCGGAATAAAATAAATTCCTGGTTCATTGGTAATTACAAATCCTGGCTGTAGTTTTCTGCCAAGGCGCAAATATCCTGTTCCGAATTGTTTTACTGGTTGAATTTCTTCGTCGAAACCTACATGAATCTGGCCGAGGTCTTCCATGTCGTGAACATCGAGTCCCATCATATGACCGAGTCCGTGCGGGAAGAACAGTGCGTGCGCACCGTTTTTTACGGCCTCGTCAACATCACCTTTCATCAGACCTAAATTTTTCAAACCTTTTGCAATAACTTTTGCTGCTTCCAAATGAACTGAAAGATAGGTAACGCCAGGTTTTACAAGGCTTGTGGCAGTATTGTTGGCAGCAAGTACTATTTCATAAATCTCGCGTTGTTTTGTGGTGAATTTTCCACCAACCGGCGTGGTACGTGTAAAGTCGCTGGCATAATGCAGCGCCGATTCGGCACCGGCATCAGTAATCAAAAGGCGACCTTTTTCCAGAAATTGCGAATGATTGTGATTGTGTAAAGTCTCTCCATTTTGTGACAGAATAATCGGAAATGCAGTCATTCCTCCCCCGCTCATGGCAATTCCTTCAATGGTACCGGCAATGCGCTGTTCCCATTCGCCGGGATGTGCCATTTTCATGGCTGTAACATGCATCTGGTAACCAACCGCACAAGCTTTTTCGATTTCCGAAATTTCTCCGGCATCTTTTATCGAACGCAGTGCAACAATGGCTTTTATCAGCGGCAGAGAAGCTTTTTCTGCAACCTGACTCACTGGAATACCAAGTAATTCGTGTATAAGAATTTTGTTTTCGCCGCGGTAAGGCGGTAAATAATGAATGGTTCTGCCCTGTTTTTTTGCCTTTTCAATTGATTCAGTAAAAGCAGCGTAAGGCAAACAGTTCTTAACCCCAACCTTTTCTGCTTTGTCTTTTAGCAATATCTGAGGTCCCATCCAGATGATTTCAGCAATGGTTGCATCATCACCAAAAAGTAAATCTTCACCGCTATCGAAGTCGATAACTGCAGCCAAACCCGGAAAATCGAGGCCGAAGAAATACAGAAAATTGCTATCCTGACGAAAATGGTAAGTATTATCGGGATAATTCATGGGAGATTCGTTGTTCCCCGGAAATATGGCAATTCCCTTTAATGCTTTGCTTTTTAATAAATTTCTTCTTCCGGTATAAGTTGCAGCTGAAAACATATTAATTCAATTTTAGTGTTTGCGCAAATATAATTAAACGGGTACCACAGAAACTGATATTTATCTTTTAAATCGTAAAAATGTTTTTCTTCAAAGCGGCCTTATTTACAAGGTTAGTATCAGTAACCGCTTATCAATTCTAAATTACAGGTTATGTAAAACAAAATATTACTGATTTTCGTAAGCTAAAAAAAATCGAAGATCATGAGCAGTAATTTACTTTTAAAATACCTGAACAAACGGTTGTCAGAAAATGAAACACACATTAATACGCACGTTTCAGCTTCGAAACCAGTAATTACGATCTCTCGCGAGGTAGGCTGCAACGGCGTTAAACTGGCAAATTTGCTTGCCGAAAGTTTAAATCGGAATAATCCTCCGATGCATTGGCGGGTAATCAGCAAAGAGGTTTTCTTTGAATGTGCCAAAGAGTTGAATATGAATCCTGAACAAATCAGGAAAACATTGAATCAGCGTGAAAAATTCACTTTCGAAGAGATAATAAAGGCTTTTAACGACAAACGGTACAAAAGTGAGCAAACTATTGCCAAAACCACACGCGAGGTGATTCATCATTTTGCCACCGATGGCTATTGCATTATTGTTGGCCGCGCAGGAAATATCATTGCTAAAGACATTAAAACTGCGCTGCACATCAGATTAATTGCACCTCTTGAATACAGAATTAAAACCATTATGGAAAATAATCAGCTTACGCGCGAAAAGGCAATTGAATTTATTCGGGAAGTTGAAGAAGAACGTGTTGCTTTCAGGGAAACAATTTTTGGCGATAAAATTCACGAGGAAATGTTTGATTTGATTTTAAACCGTGATTCGTTTAGTAATGAGGCAATGATTGAAATGATTGAGTTTGGAGCAAAAAAGAAAGCGATTTTCAGCTGAGCAGAATCTTGCGTTTTTTGTTTTATAAACTACTCGAAACGGCGGTATCAAATCAATGATAACCGCCGTTTCGCTCATAGAAATTTCATTAATATCAACCTGTAATTTTTACCGGCAACCCTTTTACTTTAATGGGTTTTAAACTGTCGGGTTTTATTTCGAACATGTCGTTGGGTGCAAGCCCGCATTCCTGAATCATTTCAATGCAATATTCAAGTTTTCCGAGTTCGCGACCGGTATTGTTGGTGCCGAAAGTAAATTTTACCCCGGCTTCTTTTGCCATTTTTATCATTTCTGCTTTGGGTGTTTTGTAACGGGCATTAATTTCGAGTGCAATGCCATTTTCGGCAAGTACCTTTACCACCTTTGCCATTCGTCCTTTTGTCCACAATTGGTCATATTCTTCCATTAACGATGCGGGTAAAACAGTTGGATTTACATAAATATCAACGGGTTCCTGCGAGAAAATGGCTTCGATTTTTGCAACAAGGTCGTCCATAAATTGCTGTTTGTCGTCCACCCAAACTTCTTCGGGAATCCAGATTCTGTTTCTCCTTCCCTTTTTATCGGTAAATGTCATGGCATCGGTAAAAACATAATCGAATTTCGCCACAGCTTCAGGCGAAAACAAGGTAACCCATTCACGGCCTTCGGCCTGCATCCCTTTAAAAGTGGGGCTTCCAGCCACGCTATCGATATAAGCATACAAAGTTGAATCATTTGTTACCGGAAATTTCAACCCGCAATTGGGTGCAATTCCATAATTAATTCCAACAGTCTGTGAATTTTGCACCACCTCTTGAATCGTCAGTCCGCCTTTCAGGTGAACATGATAATCGATAAGCGGAAAACCGGGCTGAGCAAGTTTTGTAGCAATGGTATCCCATGCTTCGTCGGGTACGGCAGTTTTTGATCCTGCCGGAAGTTCTTTAACCCTGATATTTTTATAATAGACAGTACTTTTAGGATCGTGAGCCTGCAACGCAAATGTGCCACTGCCAAGTTTCAGACCTTCACCACCCTCCCATCGCCAGGGATTCTCGGGTTGAATGTATTCGTTCACCTTAACATCATTTACAAAAACTTCAATCATATTTTCCACCACTTTCACACGCATTTTAAACCATTCGTTATCTTTTGCAACCGGATAAAAAATGTTACGGATGCTGTAAATACTGCCTGTTTTTTTACGCTCTTTGTAATTTCCTGTCCCCTCGTATGAATTATTCACCTGGATTTCATATCCCGCAGCCGGCCATCCTTCGGCCTGGTATTTTGTGTGAATAAAAATTCCCGAGTTTGAATGTTCCAGTGTTTTTACTTCGGTTTCAAATTCGAAATTTTTAAAATCACCTTCGTAAAAAAGGTGGCTGCGTTCGCCAGAACATTTAATAGTGCCATCTTCAACTGTAATGCTCGTTGGGTTTTCGGCGGCTACTTTCCAGCCTTTGAGGTCAGTACCGTTAAATATCACCTCCCACTCGCCGATGGGTTTATTTTGGCAGGAAACAAATACCAAAAGAATAAAGAATGAATAGAGAAATTTTTTCATATTAAACTGGTTTAGTTTGTTAAAACAATAGTTCAAAGCTAATGGTTTTGACGAAATATTTGTCTCTCATGTAAAAATCAATAACAGAAAAAGCCCGCCTGCAACTGAAAAATCAGGCCGGCGGGCTTTTATTATTTAACCAAAATCAAATTTAATTATTCCTGACTTTGTGAACTTCGGCTTCGTGAACGTGTCCTTTTTCAGCTGTCTCTTTTAATACTTTGTCATAATCGGCCTTCGAAATTTTTTCGGCTTTGTAACCCTTCTTTTCAATGGCCTTTGCAAAACCTTCTTCTGAGTTTTTGTCTGCTTTATACTCGATGTAAATGGTATTCGACGAATGGTCAACTTTCAGGTCCTTCACTCCTTTTTCAAATTTCAGGTGCTCGGTCAGGGTTTTTTCGCAGTTGGCGCAATCCATGTCCGATTTAAA
The DNA here is from genome assembly GCA_050179035.1 of Draconibacterium sp. GTDB lineage: Bacteria > Bacteroidota > Bacteroidia > Bacteroidales > Prolixibacteraceae > Draconibacterium. The sequence goes on from JBFXFM010000028.1 coordinate 50,780, forward strand.
ACAAACTACTTTATTTTCAGATTTTTGTGCCGACAGATTCCCGATTGTAATGAGGATTAACCCGATGATAAATGCAAGCTTTTTCATATTTGTAACTTTTAATTTTTAATTTCTCATTTTTAATTTTCTTCTCAATTGTAATTCAAGTTAAACCGAACTCCTAAGTAAATCTTTCTTCCAACTACTGGTCCCCAGATGTTGGTGGCATCAAAACCTGTAGCCCAGGGAATGTCGGCACCTTCAACCGGGTTCGATTGTGTGAAATTGGTCAGGTTTTCGGCCCCCACATATATATTCCAATGTCTGAAATATTTGGTTACCTGCGCATTCATCACGGTAAATGGCTGAAATTCGAAATAATCACCCGACATATCCGCAAGGTTCATCCAATCTTCGTAAGGTCGCGGTATGCGACCTCCCCCATTAAATTGAATGGTATAATCGAACATCCATTTTTTCAGGTTGGTGGTGTAATTCAGGTTTATCAGCCCTTTGTAACGGCTGTTCAGCGGGTACTCCTTTAGTTCGCCGTTAATCGTTTGTTTTGTGTCGTTCCAGCGGTAAGCGAGCAAAACATCAAGCCGTTCAACGGGTTGAAAACGAACATCGAACTGCAAATTGTCGGCGTACGATTTTCCGTCGAGTGGCATTAATGCAATTTGTGTAGTGGAATACTCGCGGTTAACCACCAATTGCGACTGAAAATCGGTTCTGAAATATTCGACATTAATTTGCATTGGCCTGCCCAAAACTGTATAATCCTGAACCAGACTGACTCCGTAATTCCAGGCTTCCTCCTGCATTGCATTTTTATCAAATGCCAATTGACGATAACCTGCAAGCAGGTAGTAGTTTTCAGCAACCACATTGGCAGTTCTGTAGCCTTTTCCGGCATTGGCACGCACAGTAAAGTGGTCGTTCATTTTATACCTTAGATGCATCCGCGGCGTAACAAAAGTGCCGAAAAGGTTATGAAAATCAACTCTGGCCCCCGCCATAAAAGTTAAATTCTCAGTTGGTTTCAGCGTATATTCCGAAAATATCCCGGGAACATTTTCAACACGGTCAAGCTGCTGGTTATAGATTGATTCAGTGAAATTATCGTGTATAAAGCTGGCACCCGCATTTAAACTGTGTACCGCATTTTCGTCGAGATCGCGGGTAAGTATAAGGCTCCCGTAAAAGCGGGTTTCCGAAGCATCGTAATTTGTTGTGCCAAAATAAGCGTCGGTTTTGTGTCCGGCAAAATTGGAAAGAAATGCCAGTGCAGTCCGCTGATCTTTCGAAACAATCCCGGTTTTCAGGTAACCCGAAACACGGTTGGTGTTGATATTGATCCCGTAAGGGCCACCAACTGCGGGTGTCATATCTTTTTCAACATCCATTTGGCCTCCCAGCCTGTCTTCCATCAGCACATTTACGCCCACCTGTGTCATAAAACCTTTGTAGTTGGTAAACTTCCAGCGGTTCGAAAACTGTAGTTGATTTGAAAGCGGTTCATCCATAAATCCATCGCCGTTCTCATCGTTCTTCATGGTTTGCCCCGAAGCATGAACAAGCAAGGCAGTGGAAACCATATCTTTGTAAACTTTCAGATTGGTGTTTCCATTAAATTCGAGTTTTCCGTGTGCGTTACCGTAGGCATTCAGAAACAGCTTTTCGCCCGAATCAGGCTTTTTAATTTCGGCATTGATTTGACCGGCAACCGATTCGTAACCGCTCAAAACCGAGGAAGCCCCTTTCGAAACCTGAATCGATTCCATCCACGGGCCGGGTATATAATTCAAGCCGAAAGTGGTCGCCAACCCACGCAAGTCGGGAATATTTTCGACCATCAACTGCGAATAAACACCATCTAATCCCAGCAGCCTGATTTGTTTGGCACCTGTAACAGCATCACTGTAATTTACATCGACAGAAGGATTTGTTTCGAAACTTTCGGCCAGGTTGCAACAGGCTGCTTTGTGCAGTTCGGCACTCCCTATGCGTTCCATTTTTATGGTTTCGATGGCTGAAATGTAGGTTCCACGGTCTTTTTGCACTACTGTTACCTCTTCTAATTCGAGGTTGGGTTCAAGCACAATTTTAAGCGGTTCTGAGGAATTGTCAACATGAATTGTTTTTGTTTCGTAACCCACAAAACTTACCATCAACATGTGCTGGTTGCTCCCTTTTTTCAGGGTAAACTCACCGTTACTGCCAGTAACAGCTCCCTGATTTGTTCCCTGCCAGTACACATTTACCCCCGGCAGAGGTTGTTCACCGTTATTTTCGTTGCCATACACCACTCCTTTTAATGTTTGTGCATGACTGAAAAACGGCAAAATCAGAAATAAAATGATTATATATCTCATTATTGCTTAAGATTTTAAAATTGAAAACAAATTTCCAACGGGTGGTTAACACCTGAAATCTTAAGCTAACGACGGGATTTTAAGCTGATGAATCTGAATAAGAAAATCGAATGAAGTATTTGTAAGTGGCGGCGGTTCTGTATTTATTGGCTGGCTTGTTTCCTTTTCTGTTTCAAAAAGAATTTCAGAAATCAAACAAGTAAAAACAGCCTTTATTTCAACGGGGTGCACTTTAACAAAAAGCACTTCCTCATTCACCACCGGATTGATAAGTTTAAAGAAATAAGCCTCGGGCGACTGACAGCCGCAACCTTTTTCGGTGGTGGCACACTCATGGCACTCATGTGCACAGCACGAAACAGTATTATTTTCCTCGTTGTGCGTGTGGTGCTGGTGAATTTCAGTATCGCAGGTTTCGGGCGTTACATATACACTAACCTGCTCTTTCCCAAAACATGAGCAGTTGGTTTTATAAACAACAATGCCGGTTGAGGAGATGAAATAAATAATCCCCGTAATAACCAGCAATATTTGTTTCCCCAATTTCATGCTGCAAATATAACAGAATAAAGTACTTGCGGGTTGTTAATGAAAAGTTAAAAAGAAGTCAGGAGTCCGAAGCCTGAAGTCGGCATAAGAAAATGCATGAATGCGTGAATGCGAAAATGCATGAATGAAATCAAGAATCAATTCCAAATCCCAAATTATTGTTGTCAGGTCGATTTTGATGAGATTCCTCTCCCGAATGCTCGGGATCGGAATGACAAGGCTTTTGCGATGTTTGCAGTTGGTAGGGTTTGGGGTTGCGGGGTTGCC